>NZ_JADWDC010000120.1 GCF_020640915.1 Waterburya agarophytonicola KI4
GACTTAATTATCTTGAATTACTTCATGTTGCATTCTGACGTGCGGAAGGTGGGTTGAAGGATTATTTCCCATAATGGCTTGCCATTGTTCTTGAGTAACTGGATATTTTCCCATTAGGAAAGAATATCTAATATTCACTTGATGCTGATTTTTGGAATCACCCATCATAAATTTTCCAGGGAGAATGAGTACCATTTCTAGGTCTACCGCATCACTGAGTTTTTCAACAAGCTGTTTTTCTTGCTTTGTTTGTTTTTTAATTTCCCATTCTTCATCATTTCTACTGAGGAGATTGATTCTCTGTAATAACCCTTTGGGTTTTCGCTCTAGTTTGGCAGTGACAAATTCAAAAATTTCATATATTTCTGGCTCAATAACAACTTCTGCAACTTCAAATTCCTCGGTTTGTAGCTCAATACCTTGAAGGAGAACAATTTTTGCCGATTCATACTCTAGGTCTTGCAATGGTGGAAAATTACCAATATTGTATTTTGCAGCTTTTAGTTCTTCTCTGGCAAAGCGGGCATAATCTCCTCCCAAATTTAGCAGAATTTCCTTACTTACTTTGGCAAAAGGATAGATAATATTTCCGTATTCTGGATTAATTTCTTCTAGAGGTTTCTTTAACTCGGCTAAAAAGTCCCTTAACTCAATCCCAATGCGCTCTGCTATATAGCGCGAAACCCGCTCAAAAACTTTGAGACTAAGAGATTTTGTCGAACTGGTTTGTAAGACGTTTCTCACTTCTGGACTGATGAAGTCATAAAGTACTAGATCGGGATCTTGAGATTGGGGATAGTCTTGACTAACTTGTAAAATTCCGCTTAAAAATACTTCTGCAATTTGGGTTTGTCCTGCTTCGGGTAATATCTCACTACGAATTAATCTGACTACTGGTAGAAAGATGGTGGGAGTTGCTGCTAGTAATTCAGCTAATTCTTGAGCTAAGGGGGAAGAGTTATTGCGAAAACGACGGACTATAGCATTTGCATCTAAATCTTTTGGCGATCGCCTTAATGATTGTCCATCTGAGCTTGGTTTAGATGGCAATATAAATCCTGCAACTTTGCGATCGCTTCTCCCTGCAACAACATGACTCCATTGTTCTACACTTTTGGCTTCTAAAGTAAATACAGGAATTTTTAAATTAGGATTATTAAACACATCTTCCCACAGCAAAATATCTTTAACGAGTAATTGTCGATTTTTTACTCCTGGCTCACTGCTAAAAAATGTAACTTTTGCTCCTTCTGTAAGTCCAGTTTTTAACCACAACCATTCGGGAAGCATTTGCAGAATAGCTAGAGGGCTAGTTTGCTGCCATTGTTGTAGTAGCGAGTAAATCTTACCGTTGTGCCAATAGTCCGCCACGCAATCGCTCAGAACAATAATAATTCGCCTACCATTGGGATTTAGTAACTCTTTGGGAGTAGAAATGATTCCACAATCCACTTCTAATCCTTTATAAAGTCTCAATTTATTATCTTGTTCGACTAATTTCCAGACTCGAACATCGCGAAAGATACCATAGTTACCCAGGAATAGAATTAGATCTTTAATAGTTTGATGCCAAATATTTAAGGAAGCATGACCATCTACCACTAAAGCTATTTCCAGCCAAGGCTCTAATACTGGTTTGAATACAGGAGCTAAAACTGCTTTATTAGTGGCTGCATAGCTTTCTGCTGTTTCTATCTCATCTAAAATTTCGGGACGACTTTGGGCGGGAACTCTTTTTAATAAGGCTCTTAATGCTCTGGCTAAACCAAGAGAACGACCCAGATCGGTGGGATTATCTACGGGAAAAGTTAAAACATCTCCTACCGTTTTTCCTTGAGGCTGTGGAGGATAAAGTTCTCCTTGTGGTTTTTTTTGTTTTTTGTTGTCTTCTAGGTTTTCTTGGTTATTTCCTGATCCAGAATCATTCTGAGAAGTGATAGAAGGCTTTGTTGATGTTTGGTTATTACCTGACTTTTTCTTTCCTGGTTTGTTTATATTTTTTGGCTGCTGCGTAGAATTATCTGCCGTTTGATTTTCGGCTGATTCTTCAATTTGAGGCGCATTTAACAGCAACCAACACATATCAGCCAGTTCGTAGCTATCCATAGCTAGTTCTGATTGATTGAGCGTTTCTAACAACTTGCCGAAGCGATCAGGTTTTGCCAAGGAGTAATCATCGCTCATCCTAGACCCTCAGTATCGCTTAAACTCTTAAAGAGCAACTCTTCAATTAAATCTGACGAACTAAGTTCCGAGGAAACTCCTCCCGTTGCCAGATAAATTTTATTCAAAAGTTGATCTGTTGCCACGTCCTTTTTAGCTAAAAATCTGTCAATTAGAGGCTCGATTTCAGTTTTAGACTGCTGAAAATATGTTTCTCCCATATGAGCTTTCACAATTGAAAGCAAATTATCCCTCATGGGATTGGGCATATTGATTCTGATGCAGCGACGTTTGAAAGCAGGAGGAAAATCTCGTTCTCCATTACTGGTCATCACCACTATCGGAAAAGCCTTGCAGCCAATTAAACCACTATTCAATTTCACAGAAAAGTCAATATCTTGACCTTGTTCGTCTTTGCCTTTATCTTCGGTAAACACAGTAACTGGCTCGCCTGGATTTTGCTTAAACCAACGTTTTAATTCGGGAATTTGATATTCCCCCTCTTCAAATAAATTAAGTAAATCATTAGGCAAGTTGATGTCACTTTTATCCACTTCATCCACTAAGAGAACCCTAGGTAACTTAGAAGGTAAAAAAGCCGTTCCCAATGCCCCTAGAGTAATATAAGAGCCAATATCTTGTTTATTTTCTTCCTGCAAACGAGCGATCGCATCATAGCGATACAAACCATCCTGAAGAGTTGTTCGAGCCGTAATTGACCATTTAAGTACAGATCCCAAATTTAACTGATAAGCTAAAGCATAAGCCAAAGAAGTTTTACCAGAACCAGGACGACCAGTTACCAATAAAGGACGGCGCAAACATAAGGCAGAATTGACACCTGCGATAACCAATTCAATATTTTTCTTTTGGCGATCAAGTTTTTCTCGATCTCCAGAACTGTCTTGCTCCATCTCTTGAGGCTTTTGTAGCCGAAATTTACTTCCCCGCTCCTTATCTTCTTTTGAAGTAGCTTGTTTCAAGTTAATCCACCGTTCTTTGTCATCGGCAAGAATGTCTCGATTAAATTTTCTCCAAGGAGGCGGTTCTGGTAGATTTAGTTCTTCTTCTTTAATGCGATCGCCATTACCATTAAATGGATGCCAGTGTATTTTTTCCGTTTCATTCATTGTAAATATCTGTCTTGAATTTTTAATAACAAACGTCGTCAGGGATTAGTTCGGGGTCTTCTAGAAGCATCCCAAAATAGTATCCTGGATAAGTTTTGCGTTTCTTTTTATCTGAAGTTCCCCAAGGTATTCTTCTCATATTCCAAGTTTTTTCTAATAATTTCTGACAGCGATTATTCAAATTGTTTTTAGATAGACACTCTTCAAATTTACTTTCAATATTTACTTTTTCTGGAACACAATACCAATACCAAAAGACAATTGGTATCCCACTGTTATAAATAAATTCAAATAACTCTATTCTTTTATCAATTTCGGAGGGTAAAGAAGATTTCCAATTTACTCCCCAAATAAAACTACATTCTTGTAGGGTAATTTGCAATTCAATCCAATTGTCTATACAATCCTTCTCTGAAATTTCAAGGATGTTAGGCTTTTGAGTTTGATCTATAATTTCCTTGATAATAGTTTTAGTTACTTTTTTATGATTATCATTAGCTATAAAATCACTTAGTTTTTTCCAACCATTTTCTAGCAAATCTATACGACTATTTTGTTTATAACGCTCTCTACTTCTAAGAAAGATACAATATTTTGTAATTAAATTTTTAGTAAAAGCTTGATTTTTTGATTCCATCAACCATTCTTCAAGGCTAGTATTTAAGCTTATAATAGGTAGAAAAACTTCTACTCTTAAATTACCAATTCCTTTGTTTCTAAATTCACTGTCTTGTTCTAGTTTATCGATGTACTGTCTGATAACTTGAGGGATATCCTGAAATTCATCACAATATATACCAATTGTCTCCGATGATAGCTGAATATCTATTATCTCCTCATTTTGACATTTTAATTGTGCTTTAACTTCCCACTTATCTTGATTTTTTCCATTACCACAGCGATCAACGATAATAAATAAGATGGGATTTGAGTTCTCATGTTGTGATTTATTTTGACTTTGATTATTTTCACCAATAGCTAATTCCTGACTAGCTTGTTTCAGCCAAAAATCAATTTTATTACTATAAGGTTTTAATAATTGTCCAAATTCTAATATGATTTGACTAGGATTGTAGAGAGTAACAATTTTTTGCTTTAAAAAATCATAATTTTTAGTAAAACACAAACTTTTAAGATATTTTTTATCATCTTTAGTCAACTCTTTTATGTTTTTACAAGCGTCCCAAATATCTTGCCATTTAACTTCGTTCAAAATTAGACATAAAGCTTTCCAAATATTTTCAACGCTTGGCTCAATGAAATTTTTATTAATTTCCAATTCACTTTCAAACTCACCTGAAAGAGATTTGTTATTCTCTTGCTTCTGTTGATTTATAGCAATTTGTTTAACGACTTTTAATAAATTTTGATAATAGTCACTGTTCTCTTCATAAAAGTTAATTGCCTCAAGTAAAAGATCGAATTGATTGGGAAACCCACTTAAAACTTTTAGAATGGACAGAATAGATCCCCGAAGTGCGTTTATTTTCTTTACTGGTCTAGCAAGATCGCCTAACAAATCAATAATCTCGTTCCTACTCTGAGGATCTTGAATACTTGGGCAATTTTCTAAAGCCTCAATAAGTATTTTAAAATCACGATCTGTTAAATTTGTTGGCACTTTTAACAACATTATCTATCGGCAAACTCCTCAGACAACATTTCAATTGCTATTTTTCTGAGATTTTGCATCTCAGCAGAATTATTTTCGTAGAGCATATCCATAACATCTAAAACTTCTGCTAGTCCGCCTGAATAACTGCGAGATGTTTTAATCATGCTCAACACTACGCTATTAGCTTTGTCTCCCATATCTATTTTGCTGGATATTTGTTTTCGTAAATTCAAAATAATGTCTTTGCGACTTTGAGGATCTTGTATTGAGTCACACTCTAAAAAACAATCTCTTAATTTTCCTAACTCTTTAATAGTTAATTTTCGAGGTAATTGATAGTTATCATTATTGACTAATTTAGAAGCCGATTCAATTTTGCTAAATCCTTCTTTTATATTGCCTGACCAATCTTGATACATCCAATAGGAAGCAATACTTCTCGGTTAAGTATCAAACAGAGTTAAAAATTGCAAAAGTAGGCTCTT
>NZ_JADWDC010000121.1 GCF_020640915.1 Waterburya agarophytonicola KI4
TTTTCAAAATAATCATCATTTTACTTTCTTCTGGGCTTAAACAAGAAGTATTGGCCCATTTCCTAGTTACAATTTAAGTCTCTCGTTACTAACGATAAGGGTGTTATCTACGCAGCCATTTAGAAGCTACTATACCTAAAGCTGCACCTACTAATGGATTACTCAAAAATTTAAGTAAAGCTGGTCGATCTGCCATTACTTCTTGAAAGATATCAGGATGAGAATGATAGGTGAAGTTAGCTAATTTACTCACATCGTCAGCGTTCATACGACTAGCGTGATGAGTAGATAAACCCAACTGCTTTGCTAAATCGCGATCGCTCAATCCTCTTTTTTTGAGGCGGTTGAAAAATTCCCTAGCGACATCATCTCTTTCTTGAGGCTTAATTTTGGCGATCGCCTGTTGCAATTCAGGTTCCATTTGCTCAGGTGAAACCTTATCGTGGTGAAAGGCATTCTTAAATAAACTATGTCTTTCTTCCTTGCTAGAACGATTAGCAAAATCATCAAAGTTATCGTAATCTTGTTTTACAGAAGAATCATCCAAAGATTCTACATTACCCCCCGCCAGGTCGTTCATTATTTGTCTTTTATACTTGTCGCTACTAGACATTATTTTTGGCTCCTTAATTTAATACTTGCTAATTGCTGTTTTGAATTACCCTTGGTACTCAATATTGTTAGACTGCACATCGTACTTGGCAGTTAAAATTCGCTCTTTATCTGGGGCATACATCAAAATAGTTAAATCTTGATTGGGAAAATTTTGATGAAAACCCATTGTCAAAGCTTTCGCCAGGGTTTTAACTTCTGTAGGCTTAACTCTTTCGGCGATTACTACCCCCAACTTATTGTTGTCTCGTACATAAGCATCTTTAATTAACCCTTGACTGGTGCTGATTACCCAATCACCAAATTTCTGTCCAGCCAGACTATTTCCTGTCTCTAGCTGCGTGTAAGCTTCTGTTTTATCTAATATTGGACTCGGAATAGTTGCCGTAGGGCTAGACGAACAGGCGGTGGTAGCCGTAACGACTAAAATTAAGATGGTAGTGATGAAAAGGTGACGAATTTTTCTAAACTTTGGAATCATAAACGCTGCTCCTAAAATGTACTTTTACTTGATAGTTTCGAGTTGATATTTTCCAATAAAAATGGGGAAAGAAATCTTCCCCAACAAAACCAAAAAACTATAAATTAGTTAATCGCATCTTTTACTGCATCTTTGCCATCTTCAACTGCGTGTTGTGCAGACGCTTCTGCCTGTTTGGCTTTACCCTCAGCCTGGTCGCCTTTATCGCCAGTAACATTACCCATCGCTTCTTGAGCTTTGCCTTCAATGTTTTTAGCTGTAGCTTCTACTCTATCTTGTGTACTCATAAGAGTGATCTCCTAATTTTATTTACTTTTGGTATTTATCGTTACTAAACATACTAATAAAAAAATATTCTTAGTTTATCCACCAAAAGTAATAACCATTGAAAGCTAATTAAAAATAAGATGTTGTGGCTCGATATATAACCTTAGATATATCTAAATACGTTGATGTTTATAACCTACTTATGTTGACATTATCTAGCAATAACTACTTGTAAAAATTACCTATCTAAAGAAAGATGATCCTTCGTTCAATCTCTTTTAACCTATTGACAGATACATAAGCAGTATCTTTAGTTGGAATTATTCAAAAATTCATTACTCTCTGTTTAATTAGTAGAAAATTTGTGATATGCAGATACAAAGCTTTCTCTTCTTCCTGTAAAAAATTAATTATTAAAAGAAAACAAAACTATGTTTTATAACAAAGTAACGCTGTTAGCGCAGCAAGGAATTATAATAGAAAGGTCAAGAGACTTGGAGGCGATTCAGAATTCTTCTTTTGTCTTTAATGGACCACAGTTTTTTGCAGCCGTAATTGCAGGAATAGTGTTGGCATTTGCCTTCCAACTACTATTTACCAATTTAGGAGTAGCTGTTGGTATATCCCTGGCTGGGGGAAGCTCTAGTAGCTCTAGCACTTCTGATTATGATAGTGATTCGGGTGGATTGGGCAGTACGATTAAAAAAGTTGGTATGGCAGTGGGTTTGGGGACACTAATTAGTGTTTCCTTGGCTTTATTTATTGCTAGCCTTTTAGCAGTCAAGTTAGGTTTGTATATCGCACCTCTTTCTGGGGCAATTGTCGGTTTAGTCATTTGGGCAGCCTTTTTTGCCTTAATGATGTTTTTTAGCTCTAGAACTATTGGCTCGCTCTTAGGTTCCGTGTTTAGCACTGCCACTGCTGGGATGCAGTCAATTCTGGGAACAGCTACGGCTGCGATTGCTGCTGGTGCAGCGAGCGAACAGGTGGTGAACACTGCTGAGGCTGCTACGGCTGCGGTAAAAAGAGAGTTAGGAATGGCGATCGACCCCATATCTATGAAAGAGAATGTAGAAGAATTTTTGCAGTCTGTCAAACCCGCAGGGATAGATGTTAATCAGATCGCGCAAGATTTTGAACAGTTACTAGATGATGAAAATCTACAGTCAATTGTGGATAGCGATCGCATTCATAATATCGATCGCCATACCTTTATTAAGCTAATTAGCGATCGCTCTGATATCTCTCGACAAGATGCCGAACGTATTGCTACCAAGATGGAGTCTGTTTGGCACAAGACTACCAGTAAGTTTACTCCTGCTGGTAATCCCGTTACGGATTTTGCTAACTATCTCAAAACAGCTACTAAAGAGCAGCTTACAGGTACAGATTTTGGTAGTAAGTTAGATTCTGTAGTCAGCCAAATTAATCCCAATAATAGTTCCAACGAAACTAATCCTTTAGTCAGAAGTGCTGTTTCTTTTGGTGCAAGTAGTCTAGCCAACATAGTAATAGGACGTGCCGATTTATCTGATTTTGATGTTGATCGCATTGTCAGTCAACTAAAATCTGCTGGGTTACAACTAGGAGAACAAACTGACAAAGTAGCCTACAAAGCAGGAATTAAAAAGACTCCTCCTACCACAATCGAGAAAGATATTGATAATTATCTAGCTAATGCTTATCCTTGGCAGCTTAAACAGGTTAACCTAGACCGAGAATTTCGTGACTTAATCTACGATCCTGCTGCCGATCCTCAAGCAGTAGTCAATGAACTCAGACAACTCAATCGTACAGATTTTGTCGAAGTTTTAACCCAAAAAGGATTACTATCTCAAGCACAAATTCGTAGTATCGCTAATATCCTCGATGCTATTCGCTTAGAAGTAATTGCCACTGCGGAGGCTGCACAAGCTAGAGAAAGTAGCATTGAATTAATGGTACAAGTAGAAGAATATCTAACTAGCGTTCCTAAAAATAGTTTGACCCCTGAAACAATTCAGCTTGAATTTAAGCCGATTTTAGAAGACTTCGACGCTACCTACGAACAGTTAACCACTCGTTTAGGAGTTTTAGATCGCCCTACCTTAGAAAGAATGCTAGAGTTGCGTAACGACATGAATCAAGTCGAAATATCGGCGATCGCTGGAGAATTAGAAATAGCACGCGATCAAGTCTTGAAAAATAGTCATCAAAATGTTACCAAAGCCAAAGCTGTAGCGGATAGGCAGTGGTTACAAATTCAGTCCTATCTGAGAAATACGGGCAAAGGTGAATTAAATCCTGATGGTATCCAGCGAGAACTAGAATTACTGTTCAAAGATCCCCAAGCAGGAAGTTCGGCATTGAGAGCAAGATTAGAGAAGTTCGATCGCGATACTTTAGTTCAGTTACTATCTCAACGTCAAGACTTAAGGCAATCTCAGGTAGAAGATATTATTGATACTGTTGAAGGTAGTTGGATGCGGATCGCTCATGCACCCCAAAAACTAGCGGGTAAAGCCAAAGAGCAATACGATATCGCTACATCAGAAATTGCTAGCTATCTCCGCAAAACTGGCAAGCCAGAACTCAATCCCAGGGGTATCGAACAAGATTTAACCTTATTATTTAACAATCCTAAATTGGGTTCAAAAGCTATTCGTCAGCGTTTGGCAGCAATGGATCGAGACACCTTAGTGCAGCTATTGGCACAGCGTCAAGATTTGAGTGAAGCTGATATTGATCGGGTTATTAATGATGTCCAGTCTACCCTGAGAAAAATTGTTAAAGCCCCCCGTCGTGCAGCTATCCGTACTCAAGAAAAAGTTCAAGATTTCTCAAGTGCGATCGCCGATTATCTGCGTGATACCGATAAGGCTGAATTAAGTCCTGGGGGTATTAAACGGGATCTGAAACTCTTGCTCAACGATCCTCGTGCTGGTGCAGAAAGTCTCAAGGACAGATTAGCTAGCTTCAATCGCTCTACTCTCACGGCATTGTTAACTCAAAGAGATGATATATCTCAAGCAGATGTCGATCTCGTGGTAGACCAAATCCTTGAAGTTAGAGATAGCATTATGTCTCAACTACAGATGGTGCAAGATAAAGTACAGTCGGTCATCGATCGCCTACTAGCTAAAATCAAGGCATACCTCGATAGTTTAGACCGTCCCGAACTAGCATACGCAGGAATCAAACGAGATATCAATCTGATGTTTGACGATCCTCAAGCTGGTTTTACTGCCTTAAGAGACCGCTTTTCCAAGGTCGATCGCAATACGATGCTGGCGATTATGAGTTCTCGCCAAGATATATCCGCAGCCGAGGCTAATCAAATTATCACTCAGATCGAAAGAACTCGCGATCGCGCCTTACAACGTGCCGAACGTATTCAAACCGAAGCGGGAATGCGTTTAGAATCTGCTAAAAAACAGGCAGCAATGCAGGTAGAAGAAACTCGTAAAGCTGCTGCCACTGCTTCTTGGTGGTTGTTTATAACTGGTTTGGTTAGTGCGATCGCCTCGGCTAGTGCTGGTGTAATTGGTGTGATGGGATAGATAGGTAATTAATTAATAATTATGATAGGCGCAGCTACTAATAGCTGCACCATTTTTCAGGGATTATAAAAAAGATAGAGTAATCGGCTAAACTACTTTGAGCAAGGTTTCTGGTTTATTTATTTCGTTTCAATACTGTTCGGTTAAGCTAAAAAAATGAGTTAATGAGAGTATTCGTAGCCGAAATCGTATGGAACTGAAACCTTATAATCTCTCAACAAATTGATATGTACATTAATCTTAAATAGACAAAATAAAGTAGACTATTTGATAATAACTAAGCCTAAAACTAGAGAATAATTAATTAAAATAGATGCTTAACTAATTGCCGCTAAAACTTTTAATCCTTGTTGATAATACTTGAGCTTATGGCGGTTAATTACCATAAGTTTTTCAACTAAAAACACACAAATAATTAATTTTTTAAGTTCAGAATTAAATGACTTACCAGATAATAGAAAAGTAGG
>NZ_JADWDC010000122.1 GCF_020640915.1 Waterburya agarophytonicola KI4
ACCTTACGATTTCAGACTTTTAATAAAGCTCAGATTATGACCGTCTGAAGTATACATTTTTATCAACCTATATTCTTCTAATGTAGAATTGGGTACTCCCATGACCTACAACGGGGCAAATGGCTTATTCCGCAGCTTAGAAGGAAGAACAGGAATAAAAAAAGCAACACCACATTTATTGAGACATACTCACGCTACAGAACTAATTAAGTCTGGATGGGAAATGGCTTATGTTCAGAAACGATTGGGACATAAACATATTCAAACCACAATGGATACTTATACTCATCTAAGTGATGAAGATGTAAGAAAAGAATTTGATAAATATATCGCTACCAAAAAAACTGATGTTAGATAGAGCGAAAAATCAACAAAAAACAGACTGTTTTAATCCTTCTTTAGCCGAAGTAGTTATTCATCAGGCAACAGATGAAAATGAGCAAAAAAGTAATGTAGAAGCAATTTATTTTGACCCGAATGTTTTATGTTGCCCTCGTTGTGGAAGTCTCAATGTAAAGAGTTCGGGAAAAAACGCTGGGAAAAATAGCAATGGAAAAAAACGATATAGGTGTTCTGAACCTGAATGTAAGAGAATATTTATCGACCCAAAACTGCGTGAGAGAGGAATACCATTAAAAGAAGTTCAATGCAGATTTTGTCATAGTAACAACTGTGTAAAAGGCGGTTTTACTGGTTCAGACGGAAAGCAAAAGTATAACTGTAAAGATTGCAGAGCCAGCTTTGTGACTGGTTCAACCAGAAAACGTAGACCTAAGAATTTGCTATTATCTGAAGATATCTGGGATGCTAAAGCACTTGGGCTTAAACCATTAAAAACTGATAGTCATACAAAACTAAACTTTACTGGAATTAGCCAACCTTGGCTAAAAGAACTAGCGAAAAAATTTATTAAATTCAAATCAGCAACCAGAGCTTTTGGCACGATTCAAAATTATTTAGTAGCTAATCTGGATTTTGCCAATTTTCTAGATAGTAATTATCCAGAAATAATCAACATAGAGCAATTAGATAGAAAGTTAGTACTAGATTACATTTTTTGTGTAAATAGTCGAGGCTTGAAGCCAAGCTGGAAAAATATGTTGATTGGCAACTTAAAAACTTTTCTCGATACGGGAAATGAAAACAAATGGTTCAAGACAGATAGATATTTAATTACAACAGAAGATTACTCAAAACGTTCATTAAGCTTACCTCGATATATTCCACCATTTGTTCTCAAGCAACTTAATGAAAATCTAGACAAACTGCCAGAACCAGTAATGAGAATGGTTTTAGTCATCCAAGAGTGTGGCATGAGGTACAGTTCACTAGGAATAATTGGTTTTGATTGTTTAGTCTATATCGGTAAAGATACTTTAGGAAATGAACAATGGAGCATCAAATTTTATGACGAAAAACTCGACCGAGAGAGAATCATACCTATCAGCTTAGAGTTAGTTGAAATAGTTAAACAGCAACAAGAATTTATTCGAGAATATTGTGATGACGGCAATGAATATTTATTTACTGCTAGAGCTGTAGGCTCAAGTGGTGCTGTGTTTATACCAATGAAAAATCAAGTGATGGGCATTGGTAACTTTATCAATTATCTCAATAACCTATCTAGGAAATGCAAGATTCAAGATGAGAATGGAAAATTATGGCACTTTGAATCTCATCAATTTAGACATACCGTAGGAACACAAATGATTAATCAAGGAGTTCCTCAACACATAATCATGAAAATACTCGGTCATTGTAGTCCAGAAATGACCATGCGCTATGCTCACATTCATGATGAAACTCTAAGAAAAGAACTTCTCTTATTTCATGAAAGTAAAACTATTGATATTACTGGTCAAATAGTTGCCTTAGAGTTAGAAGGTAATCCTGAAGATTTAGAGTGGTTTACGAGAGAAATCGCTGCTATAGCTTTACCGAACGGTTATTGTGGTAGACCTAAAATATTAGGTGATTGTGATATTGCTGGTGATGTTGGTTGTTATATTTGTCCTCACTTTCGCACTAATAAGAATTTTCTCGCTCTTCATAAAGACCAATTAGAAAGAACCAGAAAAGTATTAACCAAAGCGTATAAATATGACTGGCAATTACCAGTTAAAAAGAATGAACTAATTAGGCAAAATTTAGAGCTTATTATTACTACTTTGGAAAGAGATAATAATGAGTAAAAATAACCGAGAAGCCAGAATAGCTAATCTATCTGCTGCGTCAGAACAGAAAAAACATAATGCTGCTTCTGCTACTGAAAAGGCAATTCGTAAATTACAACAGTCAGGTAAAGTAATTAGCTTTAAAGCTGTCGCTCGTGAAGCACAAGTATCGACCAGCTACCTTTACAAATATCCAGAGCTAAAAGACCGCATCCTGAAGCTGAGGGAAGAGCAAAAACGTAGTGGAAAGAGAGTAATACCCGCTGCTTCTGATAACTCCAAAAATCGCATCATCGATCATCTTAAAAAACGAATTAAAGATTTAGACGCAGAAGTAACTCAGCTAAGACTCGCCAATGAATCTCTGGCTGGTAGAGCATTTGAGTTAGAAAGTTATGAAAGTGCGGTCAATCGCTTCAGAGAAGAAAATCAACGTCTTAGCGCAGAGATAGAAAGACTCGTTGAAGAAAATAGCTCACTGAAAAATCAGCTCACTCGTCAAAATTTAGGTTCTACGAAGAAAGTTACTTCTATTTCTCCATCGCCAAAGCGTTCTTATACGCCGACACCAGATGCAGTAAAGATGGAATTAACCAATTTAGGTATATCCATAAATAGTACCTTAAGAAAAAGAATTCGTGAAAAGCCAGAAGAGATGGTGATAGAAGCTATTGAAGCATTGAAATATGCTCTGTCTACTCAAGAAATCGAAAACCCTGGTGGCTGGTTAGTAAAGGCAATCAAAGACGGATGGCAAAAACCCAAAAAACTTCCACAACCTATACAAAGAAATCGATCGCAACCCCATGAATTAATATTTCCGCCAGAGTTTGAAGAATGGTATATCCAAGCGATAGATTTAAAATTCATTGTCAATGAATCCCCCGCAGAGCTACCTAAAAATACTAAGGGAGAATTATTAGTCAAGGTCAATCGGACAACCGCATCAGGATTACCTCAAAGTCAAATGTCTTGGATCGAAGCCAAAAAACTAATGGAAACAGAGTTAGAATGATGTTGTGTAAAAAACATCGATATGGACATATCAACAACAGTACAAGCGTTGTCAAACTTACGTTGTGGACGATGTGGGCGAGAAAACACTAACAGGACTATATTTACTCCTGTGCAAACCCAAATGACAGGCAGAACAGACAGACATTAAATTAGATAGTCGATTGTCTGTCGTGTCATGGTTGCGATGGTGTACCTGCAAAATATCGGCAGTCCATTGCGATCGCGATAGACTCTCAGGTCGTTCTCCTGGTTTGTAACATTTCTTCCCGCAGCACTGACATCGCCAGTCAGCAGCTTCTTTTACTGACAATGCTAGACTGCTCCAATTTTCAGGGTAAAGACTAGTATCAATAGGCATTTTAATTAGGCGATCGCGCTTTTAATCTCATCTTATCGTAGAGTGGCGATCGCTGATTCAAAAAATGAACGCTGAAAAAGTCCCAGTTGAAGATATATTGAAGGTTTTGAGAGACAGGAGTAAGAAGAAGGAGGTGATAGGGCGATTACTATTTATACTTAAAGCAAAAAGCAAGCAGTTATGAGCGAATCTTTTTGGGGTTCGACCGAGATAGGGGGATGGCAACGATTCGTGAATTTTACTCCCATATCCGCCTAAAACATTTACCTTGCCTTATGTAGTGCTAAAAATAACTATCGATCGTGGGAATTATAAGCGTAAGTTAGATAGTAAACATTAGGAGCGATTCAATGAGTGACTTAAATGAGATTAAATGCAAACTTGAAGAACTTAAAAATTTAAATGCTAGAGGGGAAGAATGGGAATATTTCCAAGTTTTAGATTCTATTGCAGGTAATGTTTATCGTTATAACGATTTTATTGAGTTTGAGCCACTTATTATATAATGCCCCAACGTTTATTTTCGTCAATGTCTTGAACAAGCATGAAACAATCAGAGCGATCCAATTCTTAAAAAGCTTGTTCTATATATCTTTAAGCCTTCAAGCATTCCAAGAGCTTTTAAATAAAAACCTCATAACCTAGTCAGCGTAACGATTTGAAGGGGATATGGGAGTAAAATTCACGAATCGTTGCCATACGCCATTTTTGGTCGTTAGATCTTTTAAAGTTCGCGATCGCCCTATGAGTCTTTTGTTAAGTTCGTCAGCAGTATCACTTGCTACTCAAACGCCTCCTATACCTGTCACCATAAAATTTGATGGCGACTAGCTCTTTTTTTCGAGCATTTTTAAGCTCAGTCCCGACGTTCGCCTGACGGCAGAACGCGGGACTTCCCAGACGGAAGCTAAAAAAAAGCAGGGCTGATGCCCTGCCATAAGTTACCTGAATAACTAAATTAGTCTTGGTCTAGCTTCTGTTCCAGAATCTTAGAAAAAAGAGCCGTATTATTCAAGGCATAGGTAACAAGGTCTGATAAATGCTCTTGATTACCATCGTGCATTCCTAAAGCAATGCTAAGAAGAAATACACCAACTACCGCACCAATTCGCTTTGATCTATAATTGTCCATTAGAGATACCTCTATCAAAAAAACAAGATTGAAAGCAGCAACATAATTTGATTTATTCACTTTGGTCGGAGAAGAAAATCATAATTATTGTTGCTTTCTAGTAATAAAGATAGCAACAATAAAAGCTAAAACCTAACATTTTCAGAAAGTAACTAAATATCTGACAAAAAAGCTTGCTAATAGCAACAAAATGAGCTTTTTTCTGAATAATCTGAATAATATGAATTTTGATTTAAATCCATTTCAATCCATAATACAGCTAAAATATACCTTTTAAGTAAAATATAAAACTGTTTGTCGGAATGGTTAATTATTTTTGCATACGCAAAAATAGAGTAAATTATTTAGCCATTTTGGAACAAATACTTTTATGGTCACTCGATTTATTCTGCCTCAGTTAACAAGTAAAAGCGTCCTTGATACCTTAAGTTTTGCCCTGATAAATGAAAAACTAGAAAAAAACATTACTATAGAACTCTTGCAAAAGTTTTTTATGGTATAGTAAAAAATTATTTTTATTT
>NZ_JADWDC010000023.1:0-281 GCF_020640915.1 Waterburya agarophytonicola KI4
CCCTATCCGAAGGTGTATCCTTTAGGGCATCCTCCTATGAGCTGGGGTAGTTCATTTAATCATGAGTAATAATGATGCGATCGCAAATTATGATGATTGGGTTAAGGTATATGATTTAGGGGAAAGTTATCAACAACAGCAGCAATGGCAACAAGCAGCAATTTTTTTTCACAAAGCGATCCAACTTCGACCAGATTTTTTTTGGTCTTATCATCATTTAGCAGATGCTTTGACCAAATTGCAACAATGGGATCGAGCAGTTTTAGTTTATCGTCGTGCAG
>NZ_JADWDC010000023.1:381-62167 GCF_020640915.1 Waterburya agarophytonicola KI4
TAGAAATAGACCCCGATTTTTTTTGGTCTTGGCATAATTTAGGGGATGCTTTAACTAAATTACAACAATGGGATCGAGCAGTTTTAGTTTATCGTCGTGCAGTAGAAATAGACCCCGATTTTTTTTGGTCTTGGCATAATTTAGGGGATGCTTTAACCAAGTTACAACAATGGGATCGAGCGATCGCCGTTTACCTCCAGGCTATTATGCTCCAAAGCGATCGCCAGGTAGTATATCAAAAATTAGGTACGGTTTTTAAACAACGGGGTAGTCTAAAAGACTCGATTCGAGATTATCGTCAATTAATTCAATCTGGCGATCGCGATAATATTTACCGCAACCTGAAAACAAATCCAGAAACCTTACTCGCCATTGCTGAAGCTTTAGTTATCGAACATCAAACCCATGCTGGGATCGTTCTATATTACATGGCGTTGGAGATTCAAAGCGATCGCCCTGCCATACTAGTTAAGTTAGCAGAATTATTGCAGCAGCAAAACCAACTACAAAAAGATATTGCTTCAAATCAGTCAACATTGCAAAGCGAATTATTAACTAGGCAGCAAAGCAATATTATTGCCCAAGCCAAACCCGATAATATCCCTGGAGAAATAATTGTTCAACATAATTGCTCTATTTCACCCGAACAGTTAGAAGATCTATTTAGCACCGTTGGTTGGTCGCGTCGCCCTTTAGATCGAGTAAAACAATCCTTAGATCGTAGTTTTGGTTATGTTGCTGCTTGGCACATCTATGGAGAGAAAGAATCCTTAATTGGCTTTGCTAGAGCAGTTTCCGATGGAGTTTTTCACGCCACACTACTAGATATATTAGTCGCTCCTCGTTTTCAACAGAGAGGATTGGGTAAAAAAATTGTTTTGGCTTTAATCGAGCAATTACAACAGTCTCAAATTAACGATATTACTTTGTTTGCCAGTCCCCATATCGTAGATTTCTATCACAAGCTCGGTTTTGTCTCCCAACCCAAGAATTTACAGTGGATGCTTTGGGGAGGGGGAGATCGATAAATTTTCGATAACCCACTCAGTTTTTACGGCTATAATTGCTTTTAGGGTGGACAGTCTCTTGAATCAACCTTGTCACGAATTGAGGGACGCGACATTTCACCCTTTTTTTAGCTTCATCCAATCTTCATCAGTTGCTCGGTCTAGAAGCTCTATCTCTTCACACAATCTGCGATCTTTTTTTGTTACAAATGGGAATAATAGTTTTTTATAATTTCTTTTCCCTAAAAATAATATGAATTTCAAATATCTAGTTTCTTCTATTTTAGTTTCTTCTATTGCTCTAGGTACGGGATTTTTCATATTTACAGAAGCTTCGACAGCCGATGTAGTTGTGGAATGGCAAGAAGGAGACAATTCGAGCAATATTCAAAAAGCGATCGATTCTGGTGACGATACGGTAATTATTCCTAAAATGAATGAGCCTTGGGTAGTAGGTAAGCGCATTCGTGCCAGACAACCGAATCAAAAGATTGTTTTTGAACCAGGAGTACTAGTATTAGCCCAAAAAGGAGCATTTCAGAAAATAAATGATAGTATTATGCTGATAGAAGCAGATAATGTCACTCTTTCTGGTTATAAAGCTACATTTCAAATGCAAAAAGCTGACTATCTCAATCCCGAGCTATACGAACCATCAGAATTTAGACATAACATAGTAGTTCGTGGGGCTAAAAACTTTGTTGTTGAAGGATTAACCCTCAAAGATGCTGGAGGGGACGGTCTTTTTGTTTCTCACGGTCCCAAAGCGCAAGGAGAATCTATTCCTCAACAGAGATTTTCATCGGGGGTAATTCGCGACGTGGTAGCCGATAACAATCATAGATTGGGACTAAGCATCATGAGCGCGCAAGATCTGACGGTAGAGAATAGCATCTTTAAAAACACTAGCGGTACGAAACCAGCGTCGGGGGTAGATATCGAACCCGACCACGAGTGGCAAAAGCTAGTTAATATTAAATTCAAAAATAACCAATTCATCGACAACGATCGCAACGGAATTCAGATTGGGTTGGGCAAATATCGCGGAGAGAACATTACCGACGTGAGTATTTCCTTTGACGGTTGTGAAGTTATGAGAAACAAAGAGTCTGGTATTAAAATCAATACCAATAAAGCAGGAGCTGTCGATGGAGTGAGAGGGAAAATAAGTTTTAAAGATTGCGATATAGATACATCAGGGATAAGTGGAATTCATATCAAGTCCGATCGCGTCAATCTTGACGAGGCAGTAAAAATTGATTTTGAAAATATCACCGTCCGCAATACAGGCAATGAATCTCCAGAGTCTGCTCCTGTAGTGCTATTTAATACCCACGCTCCAGGAGTAGTTGCAAATATCGATTTTGGCAAAAATTTTGTTATTTACGATGATGCCAAGCGTCCAGGATTACTTACCTCCAATTTCTCTCGCAAACACGGCTTGGCAAATATTCACGGTCAAGTAAAAATCAACAACCCCAATCAACAACCATCATTTTTGAGCGATAATTTAGAGAATGTAACTTTAGAAATTATTAAATAAATCGCAGAAATTAATTTTATTCTCCACTCAACCAAGCGATCGCACTTCTAATCCATTCTTCTGCATGGGGATTATTAAGTAATTGCTCGTCTCGGCTCAGAGCAGTTAAAACCTGCTCAATTTCTTCGTTGCTATAACCTAAAGCTAATAAGGTCATTTCTAAATCTTCTTTAATTTCAGGTTTGGGAGCAAAAACAGCTTCGGGTTGTTCTACTTTTATTCCCGATACTTTATGCCATTTAGCCAGTTTGGTTTTTAATTCCAAAGCAATTCTTTCGGCGGTTTTTTTACCCACTCCTGGGATTTTGCTTAGGGTGGTAATATTGCTGGTGACAATTGCACCGACTAATTCGGAAATACCCAGAGTATCAATAGAGGCGATCGCCAGTTGCATGCCAATACCACTAACTGCGGTTAGCTGGCGGAACAAATCTCTTTCTGCTGCGGAGTCAAAACCATAAAGGATTTGCTTGTCTTCTTGAATCTGTAGGTGGGTAAAGACTTGAATTTCCTCGTCGGTTGTTTCATCTAACTGACGGGCAAAACGAGAAGAAATCTGCATTTCGTAACCAATTTTATTAACTTCCAACACCAAAAAAAGACGATTTTGGGTAGTTTTAGTAATATCTATTTTTTTACCCTTGAGGTAACTAATCATAAGTATGCGTTTTTAATTGATTAGCTCGAAGCTTGTTTGATTATTGCTCGCAATAAAGAATTTCTTCGCTTTCAATTGTAAAGTCTGAATTCACCCAAACTAAAGAAATCTCTCTGACCACACCTCCCTCAAACGACACCAGCGAGAAATTACGCTTAATGTTGCCATCGCCTTTAATTACGCGAGGTACGCAGGCTGCATTGAGATACACCGTATCGTCTTTAAATTCTACAATAGTTCTTCTTTTTCCCGAAGGATGTTTGAGGGCGTGGTGCATGTGACCAAAAGTAACCAGAGGAATAGATTTACCAATGTTGCGAATATCTGCGATCGCCTGGGTTAAATCAGGATCGCCATAGTCTCCTCCATCGGGTTTCCAATCTCGACCGCAGATTGATTCTGTCTTACTCCCGAGACCGTGGGGGCCATTGTGACCGATAATAATTATGTCCTCAAAAGAGCAATTTTGAGCCATGGTAACGATTTGCTCGGCAGATTGAGCAAAGCTTTTTACATTATAGCGATCGCGATAAAATTGCGAGTTTCTCCAGGTTGAGCCACCCCAACTAAAAGGACGACTGCCCACTACAGATAGCTCATAATCGGCAAAATCTAGCTGAGAAAACCCGACATGAGCATCTCCTAGTAAATCTAACTGTTGCTGTACCCGATCTTCGGTTGATTGGTCGTAGGGAGCTTTTTGTCGCCCCCAAGACGACGCACTATACCAGGCATCGTGATTTCCTGCGATCGCTGCTTTAGGAGTTTTAACTGCGGCGATTTTACGTACCACCTCCACCGCTTCATTGCCAAAATCTCCCACAAATAGGACTAAATCTATCCCAAGATGTTGCAAAGTTAGTTCATCTCTTTCGTCCCACTGATTGTGGACATCTCCTACTACAGCGATGGTAATTTGTGATTTTTTTGGACTCATGAACTAATTACTGTTTCCTATTGGTTTAGACTGCACCGCTATCTTTATTGAAAATCACCCAAACTGTTTTCCAGATTAGCTTTAGGTCGTAGAGCAGACTCCAACTGTGCTGATATTTTAAATCCAACTTGATTACATCTTCAAAATTCCGCACCTGAGAACGACCATTCACTTGCCATTCTCCTGTCATTCCTGGCTTGACATCTAACCTTTGCCATTCAGGTATTTGATAGCAATTCACCTCTTCAGAAGTTGGGGGACGAGTACCGACAAGACTCATATCTCCTTTGAGAACGTTAAGAAATTGAGGAAATTCATCTAAACTGGTGCGTCGTAAAAAGTGACCGATTTTAGTAATGCGAGGATCGTTATCATTTTTAAAAAAAGCCCCACAGGCTTGATTTTCAATTTCCTTTTTCTTTTCTTCTGCATCGGCATACATGGAACGAAATTTCCACATTTGAAATTTTTTTCCCATCCACCCACAACGAGTTTGGCTAAAAAAGATCGGACCAGGACTGCTTAATTTGATTGCTATAGCGATGGGAATCAAGATAAGACCAGTAATTACCAAACCAACAATAGCACCTGTAATATCTATTGTACGCTTGACGAGGGAACGGACTGAAGGGTGGGTTTCGGGAGATTCTTTGTTAGACCACTTTTCTGAAGATCTAATATCTAAGATATCGATTAGTCCCGTCATCGACAAAGTCGCCATCACTGGAGGTTGTACCGATTCTAAGATTAATTCAATATTTTTTTCTTGAGCAGATTTTAAACTAGCGATCAAAGCACCAATGCCACTACTATCAATAAATCTAGTTTTAGCAAAATTTATAATTATCTGTTGATAAGCAATATCTGGTTGCAACAATTGGCTGACAGCTTGTTTAAAAGGTACTGCTTCTAAAACTGTCAAGCGTTCTGGCAATTCTACAACTGGGTTATCCCGATCAAAGGATATCGGAAACCTAATTGCTGGTGTCTCGTCAATCATTAATTCTCAATGTTTGATTATCAAAGGTTAATTAAAGCGTGTTATTAATTTTCAGAAAAGTGCCTTGTATATTTAATAATGTTTTGCGATCAACGAAAAACACTAATAATTATTAAGTATTGCTTAACTCGATTTTACACTCTTCTCAATCAACAGCGAATAATTGATTAACAAAAAGATTTTACTCATAAAGGGAAATTTTGGAATTGATAATTTCCCTAGGATCTCACTCCAAAATTTTATTTATTTCCAATTCACAGGCGATTATCCCTTCTACCAATTGGTTGTCTTCCTTCTTGATTTCGGGCTTTATCTCTAGAAGCACTGCGACGTAAAGCTTGTAAGCGTTCTTCGTATTTTTTTCTTTTCCGACGACTGGGAGTCATTTCGATTAAAGTTTTCAAGGCACTGCCCAAACTCTTATAAGCATTGGGTAAAGAATAGCCAAAACGAGTAGCTAAAGCGATCGCTTTTTCGTCTGCTTCAATGGATTCGGTGATGGTTTTTTCGCTACTATTTTTTTGCCACAGACGATAGCCAGAAATACCGCACAAAGATAAAGCGAGTAACAACAATAACCCATCCTGTACCCATAATTCTCCCACAGCACCGCCTAAACCAATTGCTAGGGCTGCCATTTCCCATCCTTCTTTAGGAATCGTATCATTTTGTACCCTTGCAACCTCGTGCCAAAATAGCAAATTGCGCTGATCGATCGCCAGACTATCCCATTTGGCGAGATCGATTTGAATTTCAATTTCATCTTTGCCAATTTCTTCGCTACGAATTAAGGGAGGATTGACTTCTGTCGAACCTTCTACAATTACCCAACTTTGCAATTCGGGGGGAAGTAAGGTTTTTAGACGGCGCAATTCATTAATTTCTGCCCTAGCGGAAGAGGTTGCATAACTCATACGTTTATCAGGTTAATACTTTGATTATTTCGTAATTTTTAAGTGTACCCACTTTTATATGATATCTGAATTCATTTATCGATCGAAAATGCTTGGGTTATGGCATATTCCCAGATAAACTTGAGACTTAACAAATGTTTTAGATTTGGAATCAATATACTATGTTCAGGCAGATTAAAAAATATTTTAGTTTTATCTGTTATTTGTGTCTGGGTCTTATTGTAAGTGTTTTATCTTCTACAATCGCAAGCTCATCAGCGATCGCCAGTTCCGCCGAGATTATCGCTCAAGGTGCTGTAGGCGAAACAACCCAAGTGAATTTATTTCAGGCAATCGTTTTAGGTTTTGTTCAAGGGGCGACGGAATTTATTCCTATCAGCAGTACCGCACACCTCAAAGCTATTCCTGTCTTTTTTGGTTGGGGAGATCCTGGAGTATCTTTTAGCGCGGTCATCCAACTTGGGAGTATTGCTGCGGTTTTATCTTATTTTTGGTCTGATTTAGCCCAGATTGTTAAGGGAATGATTAAAGCTATTCGCACCTCTGATTATGATTCTCAAGAATTTTGGATGGCAGTGGGTATTGGGGTGGGTTCGATTCCGATTATCTTTTTTGGTTTGTTGCTCACAATTTACGAACCTGCTTTTTATGAAAACACTCTCAGAAGCATGACTTCTATTGCGATCGTTTCGATTTTGATGGCTATTTTACTTGCTCTGGCAGAATCAATCGGCAACCAGAAGCGCAATTTTAAAGATTTAACGGTCAAAGACGGTATTTTAATCGGTTTGGCTCAAGCTATGGCAATTGTACCAGGAACATCCCGTTCGGGTTCGACGATGACGGCTGGTTTGTTTAGCAATCTAGATCGAGAAACTGCTGCGCGGTATTCGTTTTTGTTGGGCATACCTGCCATTACCTTAGCTGGTTTGGTAGGATTAAAAGATTTAATTAGCCCCGTTGAGGGAGAAGCAATATTATTTATTCCCTTGATTGGAGGTTTGATTTCTTCTGCGATATTTTCTTATATTGCGATCGCTTGGCTGTTGGAATTTTTAAAAACTAGAAGCACTTGGTTATTTGTGTGGTATCGCTTAATATTCGGAGTAGGTATCTTAGTTGCAGTGGCTTTAGGGTGGATTAAATAAGGAACGAGAATAATTAAACTGTAGGGTGGGCAATAAGATAACTTTTATTTTTGTGTATTAATTGATTTTTATTGCCCACCAGTCATTAGCTAAATAAAAAGTACGGGTTCAATGTTATTTTTAAAACCTGTTTACTCATAAATTTGCCCGCATCATCAAAACTCTTTAATTCGATATATTTTAAAATAATATTTACTACTGCTACAAAAACAATTCAAAGGTTTGGAGCTTAGAGCCTAAAGCTTATAGCTATTTGTTATTTATTAATACTGATTTTAACTTCAAACTAAGCCTATTATGAGTAAAACTACAATTACGCCAGCTAAAATTAGCCGTGTTTTGCCAGATTCGATCGCCGAGGAGATTGGCTTTGAAGTTGGCGATGCGATCGTGTCGATCGATCGCACTAAACCCCGCGATCTAATTGACTACCGTTTTTTGTGTAGCGAAGAATATTTGGAATTGGAAGTAATTGATGCTGGGGGGGAGCTTCACGTCATTGAAATTGAAAAAGACTACGACGAAGATCTCGGTTTGGAATTTGAAACGGCTTTGTTTGATGGCTTGATGCAGTGCAACAATCATTGTCCTTTCTGCTTTATCGATCAGCAACCCCCAGGCAAAAGAAAAAGTCTTTATTTTAAAGATGATGACTATCGTCTGAGCTTTCTTTATGGCAGCTATCTAACCCTAACTAATGTAACCGAACCAGAATGGCGCAGAATCGAACAAATGCGTTTATCTCCCCTATTTGTTTCTGTACACGCTACCGAACCAGAAATTAGGACGAGGTTGTTGAAAAACGATCGCGCTGGGTTAATTATGTCCCAATTTGCTTGGTTTCAAGAACGACGCTTGCAGATACACGCACAGGTAGTTGTTTGTCCTGGTATTAATGATGGAGAACATTTAGAGCGTACTTTATTAGACGTGGCATCTTTCCATGAGGGAGATATTCCTGCCGTCGCCTCCGCAGCAGTCGTTCCCGTGGGTTTGACACGCTTTCGTCCAGCAGAAGATGAATTGATTCCTGTTTCTCAAGAAAAGGCGATCGAGGTGATTAAGCAAGTACAAGAATTACAGAAAAAATTTAAACAGCAGTTCGGCAGTAATTTTGTTTGGCTGGCTGATGAATGGTTTTTGATTGCGCGCCAGGATATACCTCCCGAATCTCATTATGAAGACTATCCCCAAATTGGTAATGGTGTGGGTTCGATTCGGTTATTTTTAAAACAGTTTCAAAATACGGCAAACGAAATGTTACCCGATGGGATAGATACTCCCCGTCGTTTTACTTGGGTAGTGGGGAATGCTGTCGAGCAGGCTTTTCAACCTTTAGTAGAGCAATTAAATACTGTCGAAGGATTGGAAATTAATTTGGTGGCTTTAAATAGTAACTATTGGGGACAAGAAATTACTGTCACGGGTTTGTTGACAGGACAAGATTTACTTCAAGGTTTACAGGAAAAAGACTTAGGCGAGGGGATTTTATTACCATCCTTAATGCTCAAGCACGATGATACTAAGTTTCTTGACGATCTAACAGTTGAAGATGTTAGCAATCAGCTTAAAATACCTATTTTCCCCGTTAGTGGTGTGGCAGAATTGATTGATCGCTGTATTGAGGGTTCTGAGTCTGAGAATATCGTTTTAGTTTAAGAAAAAGCGTACCGAAAGAAAGCGCAGCTTATCGCCTCTTTTCCAATTTCCTTAACTTGTGACCAATGATTGGCTAGGCAATTGGTAATAATTGCCAAAAATAAAAGGGATGAAGTTAGAAAGAGTTCTATCATCATCCCCGATCAATATTTAGAAATTAGACTTAAGACATCAAAATAAGATGCTGGAAGTCCGAACATATAAGCAACTAAGCCAAACTGCTACTTAATAACGGTTCTGAGTGGGCTTATAAACAATGAAACTTACAGTTTGACACTGTTTGATGTTGTCAAATCCAACAACACGAATATAACAATCGGAATATTCAGAACGGCACTCACGTACTTCATTCAAGACATCTTGAGCGCTACGAGCATCAAATAAAGGTAGCTTCCATAAAGTCCAGTGGTGTAGTTGAGGAGTGGGATCTTTCTCAAATTCAACGCCAGGAATGTAACCTTGGTCGATCATAAAATCGATTTGTTTGGCGATTTGCTGATCTGTTAAAGGAGGTAAGTATGAAAAGGTTTCGTAACGACGCTCTTTAGGTAATGTTTTCATGGTTTATCTTTCCGTATATTTATGATTAGTCAGAAGATTCTTCAGTTGCCGATCGCGGTTCTATATCCTCATCTAATGAAGATAAATCAGAACTTATTTCTGATTGCGATCGCGTCAGACGTTCCAAAAGAATACGACGAAGAGTCAAATTATCTTGCTTAATACCAGAAGTAACCATTTCTGGCAAAAATTCTAGAGTTTGCTCTGCTATGCTGTCGCGGACAGTCATGATCCGCAAAGCCAACTCCTTTCCTCTAGGTTCGGACATAATCTCTTCTAGGTAAGCTTCTGCATCTCGCAGTTTGCCTCCCGAAGAATATTTCCTCAGCCAGATCGCTTCACCAGGGTTGGTTTCTGCTAGCTGATCGATAACTAACATCACCGCTTTATAAGTTAGATAATTTTGGACAATATTTGCCGTGTCTTTTGCAATATCTTTAGGTTGCATTTAGTTCGGATATAGCCATTCTGGGATGTCAAATTTAACAAGTTTTGTTTTTTATTTTTAATCCCAGACGAAACTATTTGCTGTTCGCGAATAACTATTCTCTAAATCTATAGAGTGTCTACTGCGTCGAATTCAAACTTGATTTCTTTCCATAGTTCGCAAGCTGCTGCCAACTCAGGACTCCAACGGCAAGCTTCGCGGATAACATCGTTACCTTCACGAGCCAAGTTACGTCCTTCATTACGAGCTTGAACGCAAGCTTCTAGAGCTACGCGGTTAGCAGTTGCACCAGGAGCATTACCCCAAGGGTGTCCTAGAGTACCACCACCAAACTGTAGACAGGAATCATCACCGAAGATTTCTACTAGGGCGGGCATATGCCATACGTGGATACCACCAGAAGCGACGGGCATTACACCAGGAAGAGAAGCCCAGTCTTGAGTGAAGAAGTTACCGCGAGAGCGATCTTCTTCTACATAGTCTTCACGCATTTGGTCGACAAAACCTAGAGTGATATCTCGTTCACCCTCAAGTTTACCTACAACAGTACCAGAGTGTAAGTGGTCGCCACCAGATAGACGCAAGCACTTAGCTAATACGCGGAAGTGAATACCGTGATTTCTTTGACGGTCAATTACAGCGTGCATTGCACGGTGAATATGTAGCAATACACCATTTTTGCGACACCACTTAGCTAAGGTAGTATTAGCGGTAAAACCACCAGTCAAGAAGTCGTGCATGACGATAGGAGTACCGATTTCTTTAGCGAATTCAGCACGTTCCATCATGTCTTCGCAAGTTGCAGCAGTCACGTTAAGGTAGTGACCTTTCATCTCATTAGTTTCTGCTTGAGACTTCTCAATTGCTTCTTGAACGAACAAAAAGCGATCGCGCCAGCGCATGAAAGGCTGTGAGTTAATGTTTTCATCATCTTTGGTGAAATCTAGACCACCACGGAGAACTTCGTAAACTGCACGACCGTAGTTTTTAGCAGATAGACCTAGTTTGGGCTTAATAGTACAACCCAATAGAGGACGACCGTATTTGTTTAACAAGTCTCTTTCAACGGTGATACCGTGGGGAGGTCCTTGGAAAGTTTTTAGTAAAGCTACAGGAAAACGTATGTCCTCTAGACGCAATGCACGTAGAGCTTTAAAACCAAATACGTTACCTACCAAAGAAGTAAGAATGTTAGTTACAGAACCCTCTTCAAACAAATCCATTGGATAAGCGACAAAACAGAAATACTGATTGTCTTCACCAGGAACTGGTTCGACTTCATAACAACGACCTTTATAGCGATCAAGATCGGTTAAACCATCAGTCCATACTGTTGTCCAAGTACCAGTGGATGACTCAGCAGCTACCGCAGCCGCACATTCTTCTGCTGGAACACCAGGCTGAGGAGTCATACGGAAACAAGCCAAGAGGTCTGTATCCTTGGGAGTGTAATCTGGGGTGTAATAAGTTAGGCGATAGTCTTGTACGCCAGCCTTAAATCCAGCACCTGTTTTAGTTGCCATGTTCGGTCATTCCTCCATAAATAAAACGCTTAATTTTTTACTTTCTTTTAGAGTCATTTAAATCTTGCAGACTCTATACCTTTAAAAAAGAATCAGTAGAAAGATATCTCGCGGTCTTTAAAAAATTCGTTGCTTTGAGTAGCTAAATCAGCTACTTTTTTTCGCAATTTCTTATGTTAATACCATAGCATGGATGTTAATCATTTCTAATGATTTTTCCTTTGACTGTGATTGGATTATTTTTTACGACAGATTAGTTTAACTAATGAATATTGAAAGTTGTTATTAAAAAAGTTAAGAATTATTAATATTATCTTTATTATCTTTAGTTTTGAATATTTTTTTAGGCTCTAATAATCAAGTGAAATAAGCATATGTGCTTATTTGAAAAATAAAATATTAATTACTATCTTAAAACTAAATTAAGCTCAAAGTATTGCCTTAAAAGAAAAAATAGCTATAGTTAAAAATAAAAAATCGATACAAGCATAAAATTGCATCGATTGAAAAATAATATTCAATTATTTATTAATAGTTTTCTTTATATTTTTACTTAATAAGCAAAAATAATATTTTAAGCTGAGTTTTTTAAACTATTATTCTAATTTTTGGGCATTAGAATCAAAATCTTTCTTGTGGGGAAATAAAGTTACCAAAAGCTGATTAATATACACTTGCCCAACTACTGGATTTTTCTCTTTCTCAACTTCAAACTCTACTGC
Organism: Waterburya agarophytonicola KI4; assembly: GCF_020640915.1. Classification (GTDB taxonomy): domain Bacteria; phylum Cyanobacteriota; class Cyanobacteriia; order Cyanobacteriales; family Xenococcaceae; genus Waterburya; species Waterburya agarophytonicola. The sequence goes on from NZ_JADWDC010000023.1 coordinate 12,502, forward strand.
TGTTTTTGATTCGGTAGTCGGAGGACTGCTATTTTTTTGTTTAAAATTCTCGACTACTGTTTTACCTTTGGGAAACTTGGTGCTGTAATTCTTATTTTTACTTGCTCCATGATGAGAATTTTGATTGGGTTGAGACTGAGACTTTGGCGAACTGCTTACTTGCCCCTCTTGTTGTTTGGCTTCAATTTTCAGCTTACGGGAGGCATCGCCCAAAATCGAACCAGGTTCGATTACCTTCATTGGGTCAACATCCGCTTGAAAAATAGTAACTGCTGTTCCAATGCAAGCATTATTGCCAATTTTACAACTACCAATAAGTAAAACTCCAGAACCTAAAATAGCTCCACTGCCGATCTCAATCGAACCTTGAGAAGCATTTACAATTACCCCCATACCAATACACACATCAGCACCAATGACAATACGGCGATCGGGAGCAGCTTGCAAAATCACTCCTGGTGCGAGGGATGCTGTAGGATGAATCTCAACATCACCGCTAATGCGTATATCTTTATTTAAAACAGGTTGCGGGGGTGGTAAGTAAATCATGAAGAATATTATTTGAATCGTGGGCGCGGGAACAGCTATTGCAACTCCTAGCTACAATAGAGCATCAGGCGAACAACCGTTCCTTTGTCCTCCAGGGGATGAGCGCAACCTCTAAAGTGCTAGCTTATGGTCGCTGAATAATAGTTTCAGCTACTCTTCTTTTACTTTTAGGGTCGATTCCCAATAAGCGAACGTATTCGCCATTGTGTTCAGCCAAACAAACTTTCAAAGAAGCAACTACATCTAACTCATGACGACTATCGATAGTAGCGCAGCTTTTCCACGATTTAGTTTTAAAGCGTCTTTTATCTGCATGTTCTGTGCCTATTTTGAAGCCAGCAGCTAATAAAGATCGTACTTCTTGAATCGCATCATCGCTGAGTTGGCTTTGACTGAAGTCATTGTAGTGAGCAGCGCGACCATTTTTGCTATCGTCATTTGTGTAGTCAGCTACAAAGTAGCCTCGATCCTTAACATTTCTGTTACCGTGACCGTTACCATTTCCGTTGATTTTACCATTGGAACTATTGCCAGGTCGTTGGATAATAGTTTCTGCTACTCTGCGTTTAGCCTGGATATCGATACCCAACATACGAACGTACTCGCCAGAATGTTCTGCCAAACAATCTTCCAAAGCGGCAATAACTTCAGATTCGCGATTGCTTTCAATGGGAGAACAAGTTTCCCAAGATTTAGTTTTAAAACGTCGTTTGCTAGTATGTTCTGAGCCAATTTTGAAACCAGCAGCTAATAGAGAGCGTATTTGTTGAATAACATCAGCCCCTAAAGAACCGCCACCATTACCATTGCGGCCATAACTAGATCTGCTACCACCGTTACTGCTACTACTACCACCAGAATTCCAATTCCTTTTAGCCTGTACGGGATTTTCTCCAGGACGCTGGACGATAATTTCTGCCATTCTTCTTTTGGCATTATTATCAACGCCGACGATACGCACGTATTCGTTGGGATTTTCAGCCATCGCCTGTTCGATCGCGCCAAATACCTTGCTACTGCTGCCGTCAACTTGCTTTACTGTCAGCCAAGACTTTGTTTTAAAGCGACGTTTGCTGGCACGTTCGATACCAATACCACAGCCTTGAGAGACTAAGCTATTGATTTGTGCTGCAACATCACCATCTAAGATACCATCACGACTGCTATGGTTACCGGAGCTAGAACGACTTCTACCACTGCGATTGCGACCGCGATTGTGATTGGCTATGTTTCTAACTGAACCTTCTCCTGGAGTATCTTCAGGTCGTTGAATAATCATTTCGATAACTCGACGATTGGCTCTTGGATCGACTCCAATTAGCCTGACGTATTCTCCCTGATACTCGCGTAACACAGAATCTAGTTCTGCGGTTACATGGCCTTCATTCCGGCTTTCAATTCGCTCGCCAGTAAGCCAGGATTTGGTTTTAAAACGACGTTGATTAGCGTGTTCGGTGCTGATGATACAGCCTTGCGCCAATAGCGATCGCACTTGGGTTCTAATATCTGAACTTAAACTCATATTCCCTACTGAATTTATATAATCATTCTCATTATTGACATCTGAAGTCAGACTCGTATCCACCTCATCTTGTTCGCGAGCCTTGTAAGCTTGGGGATTTACACAGGCATCATCATCCGCACAACGATAACCAGCCAAAAGAGCTTCGTTGATTTCCACAACATGATTGGCAAAAGAGCGATCGCTATCTATAACATTTGGTAAGCGTTCCGCTTGTTGCTGATTGACAATTACTGCTCCTGAAGGAACGTATTTGCCAGGAGGAATTGACACGTCTTGAATCAGAGCGTGCATCATGATAATGCAACCATCTCCTACCTTGGCATTGAATACCGTAGAGCGAAAACCAATAAAGCATTCATCCCCAATATAAGCAGGACCGTGTATCAGTGCCATATGAGTAATACAAGTATTGTTGCCAATCCAGACAGAATACTCTTTACTATCGTCACCGACTACTCGACCTTTTTCCAGACCGTGAATTACGACCCCATCTTGAATATTGCTGCTTTCTCCAATGTAGAAAGGCGTTCCCTCATCAGCCCTAATTGAGCTACCAGGAGCAATAAATACATTTGCACCTACTCTGACATCCCCAATCAATCTAGAAAAGGAATGTACGTAAGCAGTGCTGTCTACTTGTGGTGTTGCAAGATCGCTCGACCACGGAGTCGGGGGAGCCGCGTTTGTGCGGACTACCATTATTGAAATTCCTCCTAAATTAACTCAATCATTTGTCCAAACCAATTTTCGTTAGGCTATGCTTTTTGATACTTTTGTAGCGTATGCTTTTGCTAGGCTTGACGTTAGAGTAAACGCTCGGCTTCTTTTTTGCTATAAAGAGCATTACGCTCTACGTTGACCGTATCAATAATGCCCACTACTGTAGCATCTAACGGTTTGGACTCTTGACCAACCTCAATCCTCGCTGCACTACCTCGGCTAATTAGAACCCACTCACTGACACCCGCACCAATGAGATCTCCAGCTACTTCATATTTAGGCAACAATTGTCCTTCTTCGTCTATATATTGAACAAGAAGTAATTTTATTCCCCTCATGCTAGGCACTTTATGAGTGCTAACTACCGTCCCGCGAACTTGGGCTATTTGCATACCATACTTGCCTAAACTAAACTTATGGTCTTCTTAAAGGGCGGGGATTTACGCTCTCACGAAATTGTTCTACAGCTTCGGTATAGCGAATAGGTAGGACGTATTCTAGGTTCTCATGAGGACGAGCAATAATGTGAGTAGAAAGAACTTGTCCGCCATTGACTCTAGCAACATTCTCTGTCCCAGCAGCAACGGAAGCTTGGACTTCTGAAACGTCACCGCGAACGATTACTGTTACGCGACCTGTGCCGATTTTTTCGTATCCAACTAAGGTTACGCGAGCTGCTTTTACCATAGCATCTGCTGCTTCTACTACCGCAGGGAAACCAAGGGTTTCAATCATTCCGACTGCAATTGACATATTTTTACTCCTGAATTTTCTACTGAATTGGTTACTGATAATTTTTAAGTAAAAAATTATTAATAGGTGCGAAACTGCTCTACTTCTTCGGTATAGCGAATGGGTAGGACGTATTCTAAGTTTTCGTGAGGACGAGCAATAATGTGGGTGGAAAGAACCTGTCCGCCGTTTACTCTAGTGACGTTTTCTGTACCAGCAGCAACAGAAGCTTGGACTTCTGAAACGTCGCCACGAACGATTACTGTTACGCGACCCGTGCCAATTTTTTCGTATCCAACTAAGGTTACGCGGGCTGCTTTTACCATAGCATCTGCCGCTTCTACTACCGCAGGGAAACCAAGGGTTTCAATCATTCCGACTGCAATTGACATATTTTTACTCCTTTACAATTAGCGATCTAGCTAACTATTTTTAAATTGATTGACTGATGTGTGATTTTTAGACTGGAGACAATAAGCTTATGAGCTAGAAACTAATAGTTAAATAGTTAAAAGCGAAATTGATCTACTTCTTCGGTATAACGAATAGGTAGAACGTATTCTAAGTTTTCGTGAGGACGAGCAATAATGTGGGTGGATAATACTTCTCCACCATTGACGCGTTTGACAGACTCTACTCCCGCTGCGACAGAAGCTTGAACTTCTGAAACATCGCCACGAACAATTACTGTTACGCGACCCGTGCCAATTTTTTCGTATCCAACTAAGGTTACGCGAGCAGCTTTGACCATAGAGTCTGCTGCTTCTACTACTGCGGGGAAACCAAGGGTTTCAATCATTCCGACTGCAATCGACATTTATTATTTTCCTCTTTAAACCGAATATAAAAACGCTTGGGGCAGAGAAGCAGGGTATGACAGATTTGTTTACCTGAGCTACTTTGCTACGTTGATTAACTCTTTATATCTAGTCGACAAGCCAATTTCCCAGGCTCATATTAAATTATGAGTTTTCTTAATCTCGACCAAAATTACCTTTCATGGTCGAGCTAACAACCATGTCATAATAATTTGGCTAAATAAAGTCTGGCACTTGCTAATTTACCATCCATTATCAAGCATAAATAACCTTGACTCCTTTGACAACATAAAACATGATTATATTTTTTAATTTGATTGTTAATAAGAATTAATACCTGTTGGCAAACATACGTTCTCGACTACGCTATGAGTAGACTGACATTGGGCTTATAACTACTTTTTATAATTTATTTATACTCAAATTTGGCGTTTTCAAGTATTTGATTCGTAGTATGTCAAGTAACGAAATCATCCTGACTCAGTTGAGTAAGTTTACCTACAGTGATAACCTTTATTTTGTAAAGATCTCAGACAAACAAGGTAAGCATATATTCTCCTAAAAATATATACTCCAAAAAAACTTTTAATATGTTCTGTGGCGATATTTCATTGAGCCTAACTATCAGTAAAGAGGGTGAAAGTCGAGAAAAAGTAACTGATATTAATAATTCCAAAATATATTAAATTATTTTAGCAATAAGGCGATCGCAAAAAAATAGACCGAACCAACTATAGTCAAGATTGAGCTTGAAAACAAGTTTTATTGGGCATTGCCTATCATATATTCTAATTTTATGGAGGGAAATTAAATAAGATTTGAGTGCATCATAGCTGATAAGATGGGGTTTTAAGAAAACAATCAAATAAGAATTAGCTTGACTATCAAAAATTTTAAGATAGCTTGTATTGCTAATGACTGAATAAATATAAAAATTGGTGTTGTAAGTTCCAAAACAGTTTTGATGACTGACTTTTTAGTAAATTATTCCTGGATAATACCCGTATATAGCTTGGTGGGTGCATTAATCACTTTACCTTGGTCTTTAGGATTAATCCGCAAGACAGGACCTCGTCCAGCAGCATATATCAACATACTGATGACCGTGCTGGCGTTTGTTCACGGCTCGATTATTTTTAATCTTGTTTGGACAAGACAGGGGCAACAGTTTGTGTTTCACTGGTTGCAAGTGGCAGATTTAGATCTCACCCTTTCGATTGAGCTGTCTCCAGTAAGTTTTGGAGCATTACAGTTGGTAACGGGGATTAGCTTGCTGGTGCAAATCTATGCTCTGGGATATATGGAGAAAGACTGGTCATTAGCACGCTTTTTCGCCTTAATGGGATTTTTTGAAGCAGCCTTGGCGGGATTGGCTTTGAGCGATTCGTTATTACTAAGCTATTGCCTTTTAGAAGCTTTAACCTTATCTACTTATCTTCTGGTAGGTTTTTGGTATGCCCAACCTTTGGTAGTTACTGCTGCTAGAGATGCTTTTCTCACAAAAAGAGTAGGAGATATTGCCCTGTTGATGGGTATAGTTGCTCTTTCTACTTATGGGGAGGGACTTAATTTTTCTCAGTTGGACAGTTGGGTATCGGGACATCAGTTAGATTCCACTACAGCTGCTTTTTTGGGTTTAGCTCTAATTGCAGGGCCGATTGGTAAATGCGCCCAGTTTCCTCTTAATCTTTGGTTGGATGAGGCGATGGAAGGTCCTAACCCAGCGGGAATTATGAGAAACTCAATTGTGGTTTCTGCGGGGGCTTATGTATTAATTAAATTAGAGCCAGCTACTACCCTTTCTCCTGTTTCTGCTAACGCCTTAATTTTAATAGGTGCAATTACAGCTATTGGTACGTCTTTGATGGCGATCGCCCAAATAGATATTAAGCGAGCGTTATCCCATTCCACCAGTGCCTATATGGGATTGGTCTTTATTGCTGTAGGATTGAGACAGGTTGATATTGCCTTTCTATTATTATTTTCTCACGCGGTCGCCAAAGCCTTACTTTTCATGAGTGCGGGGTCAGTTATCTTAACCACCAACAATCAAAATGTTACGGAAATGGGCGGTTTATGGTCGAGAATGCCCGCAACTAGCTTGTCTTTTCTGGTCGGATCGGCAGGACTGTTAGCATTTACTCCTTTAGGGATGTTTTGGACTTACCGGCGTTGGTTTAATGGGGCTTGGGATGTCAGTTGGTGGCTGATTGCGATCGTGATGTTTGTCAATACTTTTTCTGCCATCAACCTAACTCGATTGTTCAGAGTCATCTTTCTCGGACAGCCCCAGGTTAAAACCCGTCGCGCTCCTGAAGTACCTTGGCAAATGTCAGTCCCGATGGTGGCGTTGATGGTAGTTACTTTAATCACTACTTTTGCTCCCATAAAATGGCCTTTATGGTTGAGTCCCAATACTCCTCTATCTTTGTTACAACCCGAATTAGTTAGTCAGTATTCTATTCCCCTTTTAATTGCTTCGGGGGCATTGGGTTGTATCATAGGTTCGACCATTAAAGTGCGTAAAGCTTGGGCAAGATCTAGCAATATTGGTGTTCGATTTATTCAAGACTTGCTAGCCTACGACTTTTATATAGAAAAGCTTTATGACGTGACTGTTATTGCTGCGGTTTCCAATTTAGCAAAAATTACTTCTTGGCTAGATCGCTACATAGTTGATGGTGCGGTCAATTTGGTAAGTATCGCTACCATCTTCAGTAGTAATGCTCTTAAATACAACACTACGGGACAATTGCAGTTTTATATTGCAACTATCGTAATTGGCACGGGCTTATTGTTGTGGTCGATGATCAATAGTCAATGGTCAATAGTTACCAATTATTGGTCTTCACTTATGCAATAAATATAAATATAAAATTTCAATTATAAAAACAGTATTTTTTCGATTTCATAAAATCCCCCAAGATAAATCCCCCAAGATAATCATTTATCATGCTCAGTGCTTTAATTATTATTCCTTTTGTGAGTGCTGCCATTATTGGCTTGACACCCTTGTCAGGAAAAAATCCCCGCAATTTTGCCATATTGACCGCAGCAATTATATTGACGATCAATCTCTTTGTTTGCTTGCAGTTTGATTTTCAACACCAAGGTATTCAATTTGCCCAAGATGTTGCTTGGATTGAATGGATTGGTTTAAATTACCACGTTGGAATAGATGGTCTTTCTTTTCCTCTGATCTTGCTCAATAGTCTTTTAACTTTAATTGCCATTTTAGCTACTAGCCCCACCATTCAGAGACCTCGACTGTATTATGCAATGTTGTTTTTGCTCAACGCTGGTGCTGTAGGAGCATTTTTGGCTCAAGATTTATTGCTTTTTTTCTTGTTTTACGAGCTAGAAATCGTTCCTTTATATTTCCTGATTGCTATTTGGGGAGGAACAAGAAGAGGTTATGCAGCAATGAAGTTTTTACTTTATACTGCTCTATCGGGAATTTTGGTATTGGCGTCTTTTCTGGGATTAGTTTGGCTGACAGGAGAAACTACCTTTGATTATGAAATATTGCGATCGCATACTCTTCCTTTAGCCAGTCAACTATGGTTACTCGCACCTCTTTTGATTGGAGTCTTTATCAAAATTCCCATCTTTCCTTTCCATACTTGGCTACCCGATGCTCACGTGGAAGCCTCTACCCCCATTTCCGTTTTGCTAGCGGGAGTACTATTAAAACTAGGAACATATGCTCTACTGCGCTTTGGTGTAGGCTTGTTCCTCGAAGGTTGGGTCTATCTTGCTCCGTGGTTGGCTGTTTTGGCGGGAATCAGTGCCTTGTATGGAGCATCCTGCGCGATCGCTCAAAGGGATATGAAAAAAGTGGTGGCATACTCTTCTATTGCCCACATGGCATATATTCTATTGGCTGCAACCGCTACGACTCGTCTTAGTATGACGGCTGCGGTGTTTCAAATGGTCAGTCACGGATTAATTTCAGCTTTTCTCTTTTTGTTAGTCGGAATGGTTTACCAAAAAACAGGCTCGCGAGATGTCGATTACTTACGAGGTTTACTCAATCCAGAAAGAGGACTTCCCGTTACAGGTGGATTGATGATTTTAGGAGTCATGGCAAGTTCTGGATTGCCAGGAATGGTCGGTTTTATTTCCGAATTTCTAGTATTTAGAGGCAGCTTTCCGATTTTTCCGATTCCGACCTTGATGTGCTTGGTGGGAACTGGTTTAACGGCTGTTTACTTCTTATTAGTAATTAATAAGGTCTTTTTTGGTCGTCTGACAGAAAATCTAGCCCAATTACCCCCAGTGCAATGGAAAGAACATGCTCCTGCTTTTGTACTGCTGCTGTTGATTGTCGCTTTTGGCATTAAACCAGATTGGGTCACTCATTGGAGTGAAGTACAGGCGATCGCTCTGTTAACTGGGGGATAGAGATCGCAGTTCATTGATTTGTTAAGACGCAAAAGCAAACTGCTCGCTCGTAAGTAATAAGTAATAAGTAATAAGTAAATGGTTGGCACTTCGGTTAAACGTTCCAAATCTCTTTTAGTTGACGAATACATTGCTAGATTAGAAAAAGGCGATGCTTTGCTAGATGATTCTCCGCAAAATCTTCTGGAAGTTGTGGGGATTCTTAAAAGTTATGGCGTTGTTTTAGATGCCTATTCTGTTAATCTTTGCTACATTGCCAATACTCAGTTTCTCAAGCTTTTTCCTCTCTTTAAATACTTTAATGGGGAAGTAAACAGCGAGAAGATTGCTCAGTTTTTGTGGCACGATCGCATTAATTACGAATATGCTGAATACTGTATGAAATCTATGTTTTGGCATGGTGGAGGCGGTCTAGATGCTTATTTAGATAGCCCAAAATTTGCAGACGAGACGGACAAGCTGATCGAAGCCTATTATAAATACAACCCTCTGATGTTGGGGCTACACAAAGTATTTAAAGACTTTCTGCCCGAACAAATGCGCCAAATGTCTTACTATAGCGGATTGGGACAATTTTGGCGGGTCATGAGCGATATATTTATCAATCTGTCCGATAGTTACGATCACGGTGAAATTAAATGTATCCCCGACGTAGTTGAATTTATTTTAGATGGTTTGGTGGCAGATGCAACCCGACCAATTACTTATACAGTAAAAGTAGGAAAACAAGAATTTGCGATCCTTCCCGAATCGGCAGAATTAACTTTTCTAGCCGATACCGCTGTCCCCTATGTAGAAGCTATCTTCTTTAGAGGCACTCCTTTTACGGGTACAGTATCCTATAACGCCCAGGCTTATGAAATTCCTTACGATCCTGGGATGTTTAACTATGGAGCATTGTACGCCGATCCTCTACCGATTGGCGGTGCGGGCATTCCTCCCACGCTCTTGATGCAGGATATGCGTCATTTTTTACCCGACTACCTAAGTCAGTTTTATCAGAAAAATAGTATTCGTGGAGAAGGAGATCTCAGAATTCAGATTTGCGAAAGCTTCCAAAAATCCATGTTTTGCGTTACAACTGCTGCTGTCCAAGGACTAGCACCCCACGCTTTAAGTACTAGTGACCCAGAACAACAGTTTGCTAATCGCAAATATCTCAAGGGTTGGCTCAATCGTATTTTGGAATCCCAAGTTATTGCAATCAATAGCACCACAGCTTCTCAAACTTAATAATTTGAATTTAGTAGAATTCGATTCTGTCGATCGCAAAGTAGAGTCAAATTCTTCACAAATTTGTAAAAATAGTGAGATAATTGGATATTAGCTGTTTATTAAAAAAATCTTAAAATATCTCGCCAAAACCTTTTTTTTATAGTATCAGCAATCTTTAGTACACAAAAAAATATAATTCTAATCAATGACAAAGACAGCATGGGTATTTCCAGGACAAGGTTCTCAAACCGTCGGAATGGGGGTAGATTTGCAAGATATTCCCACTGCCAAAACTAGATTTGAAACCGCAGAAAAAATATTGGGTTGGTCTATATTAAATATTTGCCAAGGAGACGAAAAAACCTTAGCTCGTACCTTATACACTCAACCTGCTTTATATGTTATCGAATCGATTTTAGTAGACTTATTAGCAGAGCGGACTGGTTTACCCCAGTTAGTAGCTGGTCATAGTCTGGGAGAATACGTCGCTTTGTATGCAGCTAGAGTATTTGATTTTGAGTCGGGACTAAAGTTAGTCAAAAAAAGAGCAGAATTAATGGATAGTGCTGCTGGGGGAAAAATGGCTGCACTCATGAAATTCGATCGCGACGAACTTACCGAAGTATTAGCCCAAACCCCTAATGTAGTTTTGGCTAATGATAATAGCAAAGGACAAGTTGTTATATCTGGTACTCCCGAAGCAGTAGAAGAAGTTGTAGGTAAAGTCAAAGCCAAGCGAGTAATGATGCTTAATGTCTCTGGGGCGTTTCATTCTCCTTTGATGCAATCGGCAGCAGAGCAATTCTTAACAGTATTAGATCGAGTCGAATTTAATGATGCCAAAACCCCCGTCTTATCAAATGTCGAACCAACTCCTGCAACTAGCCAAAAAGAGTTAAAAGAAAGACTAGCTCGACAGATGACAGGCTCGGTACGTTGGCGAGAAATCATGTTGCAATTCTCTGAGGCAGAAATTACTAATATTATTGAAGTTGGCCCAGGAAAAGCGTTGTGCGGTTTGCTCAAACGAACTTGTCGCGAAATTGAGTTGGAAAGAATCGGTACATTAGAACAGTTAGATACTAAAACCTTAGTTTTGACTCCCTAAGTCTTAGCTTTTATAAGGAATAATAAACGCTGATTTTTTATTCCTTATTCCTATTAAATAATAACTAATAACTAATAACTAATAACCAAGGCATTTGATAATACCCCATTAAAGTTAGAACTGCTAGAAAAGTTTTCAGTTAACTGAAAAATCGATCTTCTTGAGTCTATCGTATTCTTTATTTTTACTTGAATTTGGTAAATACAATATGGGATTAGTCACCCTATATATTTCACGTAAGCTTAAATAAAAATCTCATCGTATTTAGTTAGAATTACACGCCCTAAGTAAAATCTCAGATAATTGATTGACTAGAGACTAACAGATGAGCTATTACTGACAAGCAGAAGCCCTTAGAGCAAAAGATCGCAACCCATCATAACTGAAAATTTTAAAATCAATATGAGCAAATTTAGACCTAATAAACCTAAAAAACCTCGTTCTCGAAATTCCAAACGCCAAGAATTAGAAGTAGATTCTCGATTGCTATTTGCGATCGCAGCAGCAATTTTTTTACTTATTTACCTGATTGTTGGAATAATACCAGGATTGAGACAATCTTATATTGGTAAATTATTATACGATCAAGGACAAGCTCAATTCGTTCAGTTTATTGTAGTTGCGCTGACGGCAATAGTAGTTGCGTTTACAGGCTTAAAGATATTCCTTCTAAGAACAGAATACGAGGCTTTGGGTAAGATCTGGATTGCCGATCATATTCCTTTAGATAGACCCGATGCACACGAAGTAGCTTATTTTCAGGAAAGATTAATCAAGGACGGTAACTTAGTTGCATTGCGTTGCGGGCGTATTCTCAAAGCTTATATTCAAAGTGGGGACCGCGCTACTGCTAATGAATTTGCTTTAGATGATTCTTCTTTCTATCTCTCAGCTTCAGAATCTTCTTATGCTGTACCCCGCATTCTGGTTTGGGCAATTCCTTTACTAGGCTTTGTCGGTACGGTAATTGGTATTAGTGGGGCGGTAAGTGGTTTTTCTGGGGTATTAGAATCTTCGGGGGATGTAGAAGCCATCAAAGGGGGTATTGGGAACGTTACCACTAGCTTGGGTTTGGCTTTTGATACTACTTTATTAGCCCTGTTTCTTAGCGTCTTGGTGATGATTCCTTTAGTATTAGTCGAACGCTACGAATCCAAGCTATTGTTAGGTATCGATGTCTTTGTTAACGATAAACTCTTACCCCGCCTCAGAAAAAAAAGCGGACAGGTAGATCCAGCTACCATAGATCGAGCCATAGAAGGGGCAATTAAAGAACATTTTCCCAATCCCCGAGACTTAGTCGAACCAGCCCACAGCTACGCCCAACAAGCAGCAAAAAGCTTATCTACAGGTTTTATTGCCGAAATCAGTAAGGTGCAGGATGTTAGTTCTCAGGTAATTGCTCAAGTTAACGATATCAAACAGCAAACAAATCGCGATCGCCAAGAGTTTCTCAATTTCTTCGCCCAACAACAACAAGCAAATCAAGAATTAGTCCAGCAAATCAGGTCGGTAATTGAAGAAATAAGAAGTAAAAATATGGAGGCAGCCAACGACCTCAATGCCCAAACTCAAGGTATCGGTCAACAGCTAGAAAACGCAGCTAGAGTCCTGGAAAATAAAGTCGGATCTTTAGAAATTGCCACCCAAAAAATGTCAGATTTTCAACATATACAACAAGGGTTAGAACGTAGTTTTACTTCTTTAGAAAAGACGGCTCAACTAGAAAATGTCTTGAGTGCAGTTAAAGATAATTTGGCACAACTCCAGCCTATTTTGCAGCAACTAAACAAACCCCGTCGGATTACTATAGTCGAGCAAGATAACCATCAAAATTCTTAATTAACACTGTTGCCCACTAATTAAATTACTGCAATATGTCTCGGCGTAATATGCATCGTAAAAGGCAAACAGAGGTTGAACTATTTCCGTTTCTCTCTGTTTTAGCCTGTACCATTGGTACACTTATTTTATTGATCGTTGTCATGACTACTCAAGCTTTAGAACCTCAAGAAGCAGTGGTAGTAGCTAAAGTAGATGAAGATGGTAAGGGAGCAAATAAGACCAAAACTCCCTTATATATTGAATGTCGTGAAGATGGTTTTGTGCTTTATCCCGATAAAGAATTTGCTCCTAGGGCAGATTTTTATGACAAGGAATCTTCCTTCAGAAAAATGATTGCCAATTTAAAAGCAAACAAAGATAAAGAGTATCTAATCGTTATTTTGCGTCCTGATGGTTTAGAGATGTTTAACAAACTTAGAAACCTAGTCAAAGGAGAAGGAATAGATATTGGCTACGAGCCATTGGAATTTGGTTTAGAACTGAAGATTGAATCTTAATTCAACATTTCTCCTAGCTTATCTAGTAGCTGTTGCTCGTTGTAAGGTTTAGAAAAGTAGGCTGACGCGCCCAAGTTCATTGCTAACTTACGGTGTTTTTCATTGCTACGAGAAGTCAACATAGCAATAGGAAGATCGGCGAATTCCGATCGCTCTTTAATCTCTTCTAACACCCCATAACCATCTAATCTGGGCATTTCTACATCACAAATAACAGCCTGTACTATAAGTCCAGCCAGCAGCTTATCTACTGCCTCTCGACCATCTTTTGCCTGTTCCACTCGATAACCAGCTTTTTCTAGAGTCATACTGAGATAGCGACGGACATTGATCGAATCATCTACGACTAGAATAGTCTCGATCGCAGAAATATTGATTTTCGGCGAATTCAAATCAGCGCGATCGCTATTGACACCATTATTATTTTTTTGACCAACTAATACCATCGGATCGATTAGAGGAATTACTGTCCCATCGCCAAGTACTACCGAACTAATTATTCCAGGAGGCAGAGGAATAGGACTATCAATAGACCTAGTAGTCAATTCTTGTTCGTCCCAAAAACGATTTATTTTCAATGCAGCAAAAGAGCGATCGTCTCCCACGACTAAGGTCATTATTTGGTTAATAGTAGGATTACCAGTCAAGCTAATACCATTGTGAGAACGACGATAAAGCAGAATTTTGTCTATTTCCACTAAGGGAATAGACGTGAAGTTCCAGGCTATATTTTGATGATTATCTTCTGCCAATATTTCTTCTGGAGGACAAGAGATTAATTCTCTAATATTATTGGCAGGCAAAGCAAAAACTATACCACCTTGTTCGACAATTGCTACTCGCAAAATAGATAAAGAAAAAGGAATTCGCAGAATAAAAGTCGTACCTTTACCTGGTTGTGTATCTACTCGAATATCACCGCGAACTTCTTCCAAGTTGGTCTTGACCACATCCATCCCAACTCCTCTACCAGATAGTTCTGTAACTTGTTGTGCCGTACTAAATCCAGGCTCAAAGATAAAGTCGAGTAGCTCGGTGTCGGGTATTTGTGCCACCTCTTCGGGGGTAAGTCCCATTTGACAGACGCGATCGCGAATCTTGTCTAAATTAATACCACCCCCATCATCACTTAACGTAATTACACTGTAAGTCCCCAGATTTTTGGCTTGTATGGTAATTGTTCCTGATTCTGATTTGCCATTTTTGAGGCGAGTTTCTGAATCTTCAATACCATGGTCGAAAGAATTCCTTAATAGGTGCATCAAAGGATCGCTCAGAGCTTCGATTACGGAACGATCTAAAAGAGTTCTATCTCCCAAAATTTTTAGATTTACTTGTTTGCCAAACTGAAGATTGAGGTCGCGAATAATTCTCGGACAACGCTTAACCGCATCAGCAAAAGGTAACATTTGAGTTCGTGTAACGTTACCCTGCATCGACTTAGTAGTGTAATGAAGATCTCTTACTGATTGATTTACTTCTTGTACTCCAAGCTCAATATCCGTTGCCACTTCTTGTAGCTGAACGATAGTTTCTATTTGTTCTTGGCAAATTAAATGAATATCGCTGTAGCGATCCATTTCTAAGCTATCAAAGCGATCGCTTTGCTGGGTTGAGGAATTGACTGAAGTTAAGGCTAGCTGGTCTTTTTCGCTCAATATACCTTCAATAGAAGCGCGATCGTACCATTGTTTCAGTTGAGTATTAGAACGCTCCATTTGCGACATTCTTTGACTCATTAAAGAAACCACATTTTGTAATTGTTCTAACCGCAAATTAATACTATTACGGTTTAAAACTAATTGTTCAAATAGAGTATTGAACTGCTTTAGTTGAGAGGTCGGAACTCTGACCATCTTTTCTAATCGTTCGACAGATGGTGCTTTAGTTGATTTGGGAACAGTTGCCGAGTCTTCTGTTGTCGATCTAATTTTATTAGGGGTATCTGGAAAACTTTCTAGCTCAAATGCGGATTGTAAGCTACTTAAATCTAAAGAATCGACATCTAAAGGATCTAACTCTGCTTCTGCTTCCTCTTGTGTGTCGGTAATATTTAACTCAAATGCTGACTGCAAACTACCTAGTTCGATCGAATCCATATCTAAAGGATCGAACTCTTCTTCTGCTTCCTCTTGCGTGTCGGCAATATTTAGCTCAAATGCCGATTGCAAACCACCTAGTTCGATCGCATCAGCATCCAAGGGATCAAACTCATCTGGAATTTCTGGTTCAATCTGGCGATCGCCCTCGCCTAAATCTAGATCAGAATAACCTTCAAGATTAGATGGTAATCTTTCAATACTACCGCGCAAAACCAATGCGTGCGATCGCCTCCAGGTTTTAAGAGCCTGTTCTGCTAAAGATTTGATCTCAGCAGGAGATATACTTGCCACCTGGGCTTGAATCGATTCGCAAAGTTGCACGAAGGGATCGAGACTTGCCATCATGCCAAAGCCAACTAATTCTTGAGCAGTGGTAGTTAAGGCTTCGGTTAACTCAGTAATATCTAATTCTGATAATTGACTTTCAAAGCTATCTAGAACTCCATCAACTCCTTCTTCAAAAATCAGTACGGCAGGATCGAAATCTTCATTTTGTGACAATAAAGCATTTTCATCGGCAGTTTCCAATTCACCCAAATACTCTTGCAGTTTGTCAAAAATTGGTTGAGTCTGCTGACTAATATCAGACTCGACAACTTCCTTTCCTTGACGGTGCAGACTGGCAATCTGACGCAAGTGATCGACACTTTGTAATAATAATGTTTCTACTTCTGTCTCAATACTCTCTCCAACATAGCGGACTCGCAAAATTTTCAAGAAATCTTCTGTACGATGAGCCACTTGACTCAAAGTATTAAAGCTCATCATTCCTGCTCCTCCCTTAATTGAGTGAGCAGAGCGCAAAATAAGGTCTACTTTCTGAGACTCGATCGCACTATTCGCAAACCCCAGGAGATTAGACTCCATCAGATCGAAATATTCGACCGCCTCATCCAGAAAATTTAAGCGAATCTGTTGTTCTGTATCCATGCTGCTTAATTAATAATTAATAATTAACAATTGATTTATTCGGCTACTTTAAATTGAGCTACAGTAGATTCAAGTTTTTGAGCTACTTCAGCCGTGGCAACAATCGATTGTGCGACTTTTTTGGAAGATTCAGAAGTATTTTCCGATAGACTCGCTATTTTCTGCATTAGGTTACTTACATCTTGGGAAGTATTTGCTTGAGATATTGTTGCTTTTGAGATGGATTCCATTAATTGATTGATTGCTTGTGACTTTTCTAGCACTTTATTCAAACTTTCTTTACTAGCTTTCACTAGACGAGCAGATTCAACTACTTCGGTATTTCCAGATTCCATCACATTGCTTACTTCTTGAGTCTCATGCTGGATTGTTGTAGCAATATTGGCAATTTGTTGAATAGCTGAGGTAGACTGTTTTGCTAATGTTCCTACTTGTTCGGCAATGATGATAAATCCTTGTCCATATTCTCCTGCACGATCTGCTTCAGCACTAGCATTAATGGCTAAAACGTTAGTTTTCAAGGCAATTTCTTCAATAAAGGAAACTATTTGCGATATTTGTAAGGAAGATTCCCCCAGACGCTTCATTTTATTGGCTGTTTCTTTAACTGTAGTTCTCAGATTTAAAATACTATTTACGGTCAAGTCCATATTGCTACTACTTTCCACAGCCGTTATATAAGTATCGTTAGCAATTTGTTCTGCTCGATTGGCATTTTTGGCAACTACCTGAATCGATTGCGACATTTGTTCTACCGAAATCAAAGTATTACGAGTTTCTTGAGCTTCAACAATAGCCTGTTCGGCTAAAGCCAAAATTTCTACTTCACTTTGTTTGAGAGAAGACCCTACTTGTCCAGACGACTGCTTGGCTTCAATTGCAATCTCTTGTAGGCTACTAATAATTGCATTGAATAAATCGGCAACTGTACTGAGTTCTAATGAATCTAAATTCGCCCTAACTGTCAGATCTCCATCGGTAGCATCAGAAACTTCATCCAAAAGCGTATAAATTGCTTCTTCCAACTTTTCTTTTTCTTGACGTTGTTCTTCGGCTTTTACTTCTAAGGATTTATTACTTTCTTCTAAGGATATATTTAATTCAGCCAAAGCAGCTTCGCTTTTCTGTCTTTGAGCTAAAGTGCGTTGTTGAAAGTAAAGGATTGTTCCGACCAAACCAATAAATGTCAGGGTTGGAATATACCAAAATCTACGCAGTAACTGGGAAACAGTGATCACTCCTAATTCTTCGTAAGGACCAATTTGAAGATCTAAAAATAATTCATGTACTGGACGATAGTTCAAGGGAATTGTCCACCCTTCCGACTTAGCAGCAATCGCAGCAGGACTATCTTTGGGCATACTCAACAAGGCAGCGGAGACTTTTTCTGATATTTCTATAGGAACACCCTTGGCTACAGCAAACGGCCACTCAGGATATAGAGGAGTACTATGAACAAATGGGAATTGACCACTAGGATCTTGTTGTTGATTGATAATCCGAAAGTCTTCGAGTTTAATCTTTCCCTCTGCTGCCATTCTTTCTAAAGTATCTGTACGCACCGTACCCGCATCAACTTTTCCTTCCAAAACAGCTTCAACTACTGCATCATGAGTATCTCCAAAACTCAATTCTTTAAAATGTTTTTCAGGTTTAATTCCTTGTTGTTTCAAGACTCCCCAAGCCATTTGCCAACCACCTAAAGAGGTTTGGTTAACTGCCATAAAGGTTTTACCTTTTAGGTCTTTTAAGGTATTAATGTCTTGACGATCTGCTCTGACTAAAATTACACCGCCGAAAGAAGTATAGGGTTTGCCCAATCTCAGATTTTTTAAAGTAGCAATTCGATTTGCTCCATATTCTGCTTCAAAATCAACATACATTCCCGAGTTAGCAATAATAAAATCTATACTTTTTGCTTCTGTTTCTTGATAGATTTCTTCAAAGTTCAAGGGTACGATTTGAAATGAATATTCGGGAATGTTCTTAGAAAGGTATTCCGCCAAAGGTTGCCATTGAGATAAAACTTTTTCAGGGCCTCTTTTTGCTAGAACCCCAATTTTCAAAATAGTTTTAGTCGAATTGACTGTAGATGATTGTTGAGCTTGCGCTACAGCCGATATTGAATTAGTAAATAATAATTGTTTGATACTTATTGGTGCTAACGGGGCAAGTAATGCGGGTAGAATAAGACTTCCACAGCTAATTAATAATATTTGAGACCTAGTTTTGCTCAGCAATATTTTAGTTGCTTGGTAAAATTTTGGTTGAAGATTTTTAAAACTCATTATATAGACTCCATATCATGAACAAAGGAATATCAGGGAAATTTTCTGGAAAATATAATTAATATTTATCATTAATAATTAGTTTATTCGGCAACCTTAAATTGACCTACAGTAGACTCTAACTTTTGTGCAACTTTTGCCGTTTCTACAATTGACTGAGCTACTTGAGCAGAAGACTGGGATGTTGTTTCAGACAAAGTAGCAATTTTTTGCATTAGCTTGGTAATATTCTGAGACGTGTCTGCTTGAGAGATAGTACTTTGGGAAATAGAACCCATCAACCGATTGACCTCTTGAGATTTGGCTAATACCAAATTCAAACCCTGCTTGGTATTTTCGACTAGGCGAGTAGTTTCTACTACCTGAGTTGTCCCTGATTCCATTGCTTGGTTGACTTCTTGGGTTTCGGCTTGGATGGCTGCCACAATATTGGCAATCTCTTTGGTTGCTGCTGCTGATTGTTCTGCCAACGCCCCCACCTGTTCCGCTACGATGGTAAAGCCTTGACCATATTCCCCCGCCCGTCCAGCTTCCACACTGGCATTAATTGCCAATACATTAGTTCTGAGTGCAATTTCTTCAATGAATGATACTGCTTGAGAAATTTTCTGAGAAGATTCTCCCAAACGCTTCATTTTCTTGGATGTCTCACCAACAGTAGAACGCAATTCCAAAATACTAGCTACAGTCAAATCCATATTCTTGGTACTGTTGACAATTGTATTGTAAGTATCATCAGTAATTTTTTCGGCTTGGCTGGCATTCTCCGATACAGCTTGAATCGATTGAGACATTTGTTCTACAGACATCAAGGTATCACGAGTTTCTTTAGCTTCATCGATCGCTTGTTCGGCTAATAAACGGATAGCTAGTTCATTTTGCTGGAGAGAAGAACCTACTAGACTAGATGATTCCTTGGCTTCGATGGCAATATCTTGTAGGTTATCAATAATGGCATTAAATAAATCGGCGACGGTACTTAATTCCATCGAATCTAAGTTTGCCCGAACTGTTAAATCTCCATCGGTGGCATCAGAAACTTCATCAAGCAGAGTATAAATTGCTTCTTCCAACTTTCTTTTTTCCTGACTTTGCTCTTCTGCTTTACTTTCAATTTTGATAATGGACTCTTGTAGTTGTTGAGCCATCGTGTTAAAAGAATCTGCCAAAATACCAATTTCATCGTCTTGGGAAAGTTCGACTTTTTGGTCAAGATTACCTTCAGCAAAATTGGTGGCTGCTGCGGTAATTTTACTAATGGGTTTTGTCAGACGACTAGCTAAGAACCAAGTTAGCAGACCTACCATTAAGATGGAAACACCTGCAATCAATGTTGCTAAATGCTGGAATTCTTTTTCTTGAAGAAAAGCTTCAGATTTTTGTTGCAAGATAAATACTCCCCAACCATTATCAAGACGGTTGCCATGAGATATCCATTCTATTCCCGATTCGTCTTGAAAAGGAAAGCTGCCTTCTTCTCCTGAAAGTAAATTAGCTACAGGAGGATAATTACTGTAGTCAGTTAATTCATCGCCAGAAGTCAAATTAGGATCGGGATGACCCAAAATACGACCTTGTTCATCGACAATAAAACCATAGCCAGTTTTACCAAATTTAACCGCCCCAATTTGTTGAGTTAGTTCTTCTAATACACTGCAAATAACAGCTACGGCAGATAAAGTTGTTTGTTTATTAATCGGTGCGGCTAGACACAGAGTTGGCTTTTTGCTAGTTTTGCCAATCAAAGTTTGTAAAAACATTTTGTTACCTGCTTTTACCTCTTTTAACCAGAGTCTAGTTGAGTAATTATTAGCAGGTTTATCATCGCTACGAGCTATGTTTAAGCCATTTAGATCGGCAGTATGAGCTAAATAAATATACTCGTAGGTATCAGTAACTGTTTCCAAAATAGGTTTTTGTTGTTGAGGATCGAGGCTACGAACACCAGGTTGCAAAGTTAAATTTTTAAGAGATAAAATATTCATTTGCGTCCATCTAGATACGTTTTCGTCTAGAGCCTCTGCTTTCAAAGCTAAATTTTCTTGGGTTTCTTGGCGAATAATCTTACTAGCATTAGAATTAGCAAAAGCGATCGCAATGATTGTTGTGGGAATGACTCCCAATAAAACCAGAAAAGGCAAACGGAACTGTAAGCTTTTAAACAATGATAATTTCATAGATCTAAGTCGGTTATTTTAGCGAATATTTGCTGCTGGGCAAGGAAGTAGAACCATAAGTAATTAATACGATGTAAGTTTAAGTTTTCTCTTTACTAAATAAACAAAAACAATATTAGGAAATTTCTCGAATGGTTTGTAAAATATATTCAAGTTTTAAGATCGGAAAGCTAGTTGTTTGTTTCGTAATTACACCAGAAATAAAAGGTGCAATTGCGGAATAAACAGTTGCAGTAGCTGGTTGAATTTCTTTTGCCTGAAAACGAACAATTCCTTGCAAGTTAGATACAGCAAGACCTAAATAAATTGGCATTTCATCAGTAGTTTGCAAGACAATAATCTGATATTGTCGAGGATTAACTAGGTTAGAAGATAAATTTAACAACTGAGCTAAATCGAAAACACAAAATACCCGATCTCGCGAACTTATCATGCCAATGGTAGACTTGGGCATTCCAGGCAAAGTAGTAACTTGTTCTGTCTCAACAATCATCGATTCTTGTACCTGATCCATTGATAGAAAAGCTGCTACTTCTGATGTTAATTGGAATTTAATATAAGCCTTTCCAGGGGCTAGGTTACTTTTAAATAGCCCTTGAAGATCGGCTTGTACTCTTGAAGCTGCACTATCAGCCGTAGTATTATTGTTGGTCATCAATACTTAATTAATTACTCCTTCGACTGCATTCACCAATTCATCTTGGGTACAGGGTTTGGTGACATAGGCTTTTACTCCTTGTTTCATTGCCCACATCCGATCGACATCTCGATCTTTTGCCGTACAAGCAACCACGGGAATATTCTCTGTTTCAGGATTCTTTTTCAACTTGCGACATACATCTAAGCCACCCATTTTAGGCATCATCCAATCGGTAACAATCAGATCGGGTTTTTTTTCTATTGCCAAGGCGATCGCATCTTCTCCGTTATTAGCAAGAATAATACTGTAGCCAGCTTTAGTCAAATAGTTTGCCATCATATCTAACTGGGATTTGGTATCGTCAACAACAAGAATAGTCTTCATGATTTTTGGTTTTTTGCTTATTACTATTTGTAGATAAAATTTATCTCGGCGTATAAATTTGAGTTACTATTAATACAATTATTAAAAGTAAATTTACTGGAGATGTTTGGCAACTATATTATTTAAACCTTCTTTGGTAAATGGTTTGGGAAAATAGTCCGTTGCCCCAGATATTTTTGCCCTAGCTTTATCAATTAAGCCTGTGTTTCCCGTCACCATAATAATGGGAGTGAGATCGCATTTACCACTACTTCTTAATAGCCCACATAGCTTATAGCCATTAATTCTCGGCATAGTAATATCTAGTAAAATTAAGTCTGGTTTAATGGTGAAAATTTTAGATACAGCCTGTACGGGGTCATCTATAGCTGTAATTTCAAATTTCTCTCCATCGAGAAAACGTTTAATTTCACTCAGGATAGTAGGACTATCATCAATACAGACTATTTTCCAAGTTTTGACTGATGTCTTAGAAGAATTACTTTGGGTTATTTGGCGATCGCGATTAACATCAAGTGGCGACTGTAGAATATTTCGAGGAATATGGGGTAATCGATCTAAAGGTGATGGAGGATGATGTAAATAAATCATCTTCTCATCAATATAGGGAGATAAAATTTGTGCTACCTGTAACTCATCTTTTTTGAGGAGTATTGATAGTTGACGAATGCTAGTACGTCCTGTCAACACTTGGGTTAATTCCACGAGAGTCTTATGATTGAGAGAGCCAGAGACTGGCATAGGCTTGTTTTGCCAACTGGGTGGAAAATAAGGACGCTGATAAACCGAAAGTAGTTCTTGACTACAGTTTTGCCATTGTTTCAGCTTTGCTTGATTTTCATTCAAACATTCTGCTACGTTCCAAAACAAAGAATCTCTGATTTGGACTGGAATCCAAATAGGAAGAGAATCTCCATCCCGCCATGAGGAAGTAAAATTTTGTAACCAAAGACAAGATTGTATTTCATCCTTGGTGATATTTTGGATCAATTTTAGAGTTTGGGATAGATCTAAATGCTGTTCCTTTAATAGCCAAGAAATAACTTTGCCATATATCTTGGGTGGATCAGATTTATCTTTGATTGATGATTCTACTTGTAGTAAAGATGGAGGTACTTGTTTCAACGCAGCGATGGCTTGCTTGTATTGAAAATAATGTAGATGATATTTTAATTGGTCTAGTAGTTGTATGGAAGAATAAACGTACTGTATTTCCCCCTGATGTAAATAAATTTTCCAAGAAACTAATAATTCACTCTCAATCTCAAGACAGCCACAACTATTTGCTTTAGCTAATTGAGACAGTAATTCTGTCGGACGAAGCCTTTCAGTTGTTTTCATATAAAGAATTAAAATCAACTTAATAAGCTTATATTTCCCAGATAGCTATCTCAAATTAACATTTGGGTTATTTATATCAATTTAAAGAATAAATGTTTAATTTCAAGGGTAATTATGCAAAATACTATTGAAAACCTCTTTCCCAAACAGAAATACTAACTCGATCTTTGCTATCTCGTTGAACTTTTCCTTCGAGATTATCGACTTTAAAAAAACTAAAGTTGGTTTGACGATTATAAACACTACGCAACTTGTCTTTAATATCAGCAGAAGTATCTCCGCCCAACATTTTGGCTAAAGTTTGTTGCATTGTTCCTAAACTAACGGATGAATCTAAAACTACGTCTGTTTGACGAATTTTCCCTGTATTATCTGATTCATAACTCAGATTCACCCGATCTGGAACTACATCATAGTAAACCAAAACTCGGCTGTCGGGTCGGAAGCCTTTTCTTTCTGAGTTGGGTTTGCCTAGGGTGCTGACTAGTTGGCTTTCAGATATTCCTGTGGTCAAGATCGGAATGTTGATTTCAGATCTTGAGTCGACATCAATTTTAGTGAGAGTTTTAGGCGTTTTATTATCTCCCTCTGGCTGTTTTGCGTTTTTTGCGGGTAATTGTTCGGCTTTTTCTCTAATATTCGTGAGAATTTTCTCGGCTTTCTGGAAATTTTCTTCTTTGCCAGGTTTTTCTTTTTCAGTGTTGGCTTTAGGTTTTTCTGGGTTTATTTCTGGGTTGACAAAGATATCAGGGCGACTAGGTGTGGGTTTAATCTCTGCTTGTTGAGTTGGAGATTGTGGAGAGCGCAATATACTAGAAATTATGGCAAAGCCTGCTGCAAAAGTTCCTCCTGCTACGGCGATCGCAATAAGAACAAACAGACTGAGATTGGTTAATAAACTACGTTTTTTAGGCTGGTTGGCTTTTTTGGAATTAATACCAATAGTATTGTAGCGATCGCTTTTGGCACTATAGCTTTTGTTAGAATTGCCCCCAGGAGCAACATTTAGGGTTATTCCCGTGGATTTTGTGCCGTCGCTTCCTTTTGCTCCATTAAGAAGGGCAGACAACATTTCTTGAGCAGTGCTGAAGCGATCGCGGGGATGAAACCGTATTGAGCGATCGATTATTTGGGTTAATTCGCGATCGAGATTATGAGCGTGTTCGAGCCAGATTATTTCTCCGTCGCGGGGATTGGTTTCCAATTCGTGGGGAGATTTGCCCGTCAGTAGAAAAATTGCCGTCAAGCCCAAACTATAAAGATCGCTAGAATAGATGGGACGACCCGCGGCTTGTTCGGAAGACATATAGCCAGGAGTACCAATAGAAGCAGAATAGCTGCTACCAGAATCTTCGCTAATTTCCGTGGCGATCGCTTCCTTGACGGCGCCAAAATCGATCAGAAAGGGTAAGTTATCCCCTTGGCGCAGAATAATATTTTCTGGTTTTATATCGCGGTGAATAATACGACGACTGTGGACATAATCTAATACGGGTAATAATTGCAACAAGATTTCCTTAACTTCATCCCGATGTAGGTTGCCCTCTTTCTCCCAATACTGGTCTAAAGTTAAACCTTCGATCCACTCTTGAACCAGATAAAACTTGTCATCTTCGGAAAAATAAGCATAAAGACGAGGAATTTGATCGCTACCTTGCCCTAACTCCTCTAAAATTGCTGCTTCTCGCTGAAACCGTTCTTTTATCCATAAAGGAGTTTTGGGATTTTTAACAACGGGTTTTAGTTGTTTGAGGACGCATTTTCGTCCCGAAGGCATATGAGTATCTTCGGTGAGATAGGTTTCACCAAATCCACCTCGACCCAAAGTTTGGAGAATCCGATAGCGGTTGTTTAATAGTACGGCTTTCATACTTAATTGTATAAAGAGTAGGTATCGATCTAGAAACAACTCGGCTAGCAAGCAAGAGTAAATTTTATTACTCTTCTATACTTTTACGATCTAGATATCGCGTTTACTTTAAGTTTAATAGACCTTTTTCTTTTAGTTTGGGATTAAAACGAATATTCATCGTAACTCCGCGATCGCTTAGTTGTTGTTGAATATCTGCTTCAACTCGTCTAGCTACCTTCTTACGTATTTTAATTTGTCCTAATTCATCGCTATTATTGTACTGTGCCTTTTCTTCTTCTGTCATAGCAGGATTGGCATCAATTGCTTCAGTCCAAATAGAGCTTTCGCTGTCATTTCCTGGGGGAGTCGAGCCATTTTCGGCAATCCAAGCTGCTGCAATATCTTCTAAGATTTGACGACTGGGACGAGTAATAGTTTGTATTTTGATCCAGTAACAGTTTTGTGGTTTACGAATTAGATGTTGTTTGAGGCTGAGATAAACATCGCGAGAATAGCCCACATACTGCATTTCTTGTTCTTGATCGAATATGGCATATACACCAATTTTTCCCTGGGTATCTTCTGCGATGCACCCAGCCTCATCTAAGTATGGCAAATATTCCAAACTAGAAAGTGGAGATATTTCAATTTGGGCAGACATAAAAAATTACTTTTAACTATAATTAACTACTAAAAACTAATAGCTATCAACAGCTTTACTAACTGTATTTATAAATTCAATCAATAACGGTGGTTAAACCTTGCGATATATAGCGCAGAGACGGCTTGGTTTAAAAATCTTGGCTTGAAACATGAAATTTGGTGGCACGTTAATAATAATGTATCCCTCGGAGTTATGATATTGCTCGAACTCCCGGGGCATTCCTTTAGGAGTGTGCTGGCTGTAGGGTACTGGTTGAAATAATAGATCGGTAAATACGATCTCGGTTTCGTGCAATCTTTGGCTAATTTGGTCGGTAAAAGTCTTATTTGTCAACAATCGAAATAAGATTTCGTGAGCGTTGGTGTCAAGAGCAAAGCTAGTATCAAAATTTTTGACTATTCGTAAACCCATTTTGGACATCGATAATATATCGATAATATAAAAGGACTAAGTGAAATAGTATCAGACATTTCTGATTAATTTATCCGTGGTTAATCTTTCGTAATTGACCTTTTTTTAGTTACTCAAGATAGGAATTTCGGACTTCAATTAGTCTCTATCATCTAAAATTTTCCAGTAGTAAAAATGTAGGTAAATTTTCCGATCTTTGGAACACTCAGTTTAGAGGTGCGTCTAGTTTCTGGACAAGGTTGATTTATTAGAGACTATTTTCACACTATGAACGTACAAATTTTGAATTCACACAGCAAACAACTAGTTTTCGCGCTTTTGGCTGTTTCTACTATTGGTTTATTTTCTGTTCCCGCTAAAGCAGACGATGCTTTGATCCAAGAATCGATTCAAGAATCAGTAGTTACGGGTAGCGACAATGTTTCGGTACAAAATTCTAATCAAAGAAACCAACAATATACGGAGTATCGGGATAACCACGGTCGTTATGGTCGCGATAACTATAACTATAACGATAACGGTAGCACTGGTATTGTTCAACGCAGCGATCAATTTTGCGATCAAGTAGGGGAATATAATACCTGCGTTCAAGACGCACAGCAATCTAATAATAGCCACACTCGTCGCGAACGTCGCAGTCGTAGTTATTAACTATTGCACATTTGCAAGTAACGCTTTTGTAAGGTTTTCGTTTTGGCTGTTAGCCATTAGTTATTAGTTGTTAGCCGTTAGCTTCTATAGTTAACGGCTAACAACTATTCAAAAATTACCGAAATTAAAATTTTTTCCATGAAACTAACAAATTTAATCGGGTTCGTGGCGATAGGTGTTGTTATACCCAGTACTATCTTAGCAGGGAATAATTCCGCATTAGCAGATGTAAAAGTTAGCACTCCCAACGTCGAAGCCATCACTCGCAGCGATGGCAGCGTTTACGTCAATTCAGGAGGAACTACCGTACAAGTTCCCAGTCACCGTAGATATTGGACGCCTTGGCGTTATTGGCGTTTACCTTGGCAAAATTTAAAGAGCGAACGTTCTAATTGTCGTCAAACTTCTTATCAAGCAACTACTCGTATTACTCCTTCTAGTAGCAAAATAATCCAAAGTAGTGTTGCTAGTAACGGTTGTAACTAGAGGTAGTAAGAACAATGAAATTGACAGTAAGAACAACGGGATTATTATCGGTGTTTGGCTTGTTAACTGCTAACTGGTTTGTTACTCCTGTTATGGCTCAATGTGTCCAAGCTGATGTTTCTGTTCAATACAATATTAGTGGTTCAAAAGAACCCACCGAACGCACTAATGATGTGGAAATGAGCCAGGAAGGAACTTGTCGTGGTAATGCTAGCGTTACCACGGGAGTTCAGGGAAACGTTGGCGGAACTCGTCAAGTTCGTCAAACTAGAGTAGTACGTCATCGTATTGAGAATCGCGACAATAGTCATAGATACTCAGGAGGTTCTACTATTCAAATTCAAAGTAATCCTGCAATTGATGTTTACAATCCTGCGGATAATTTGGATTATTAACTATATTGCTAAAACTAGGAAGGACTTGGTGATGCCAAGTCCTTTTTGAATAGAATCAATATTTTTTATATTATAGCTTGAGAGAATAGATTGAAAAGTGTTCTACAGAAGCATCTTTTACAAAGATAACTAGAGTTTTATTATCGGTGCTATCTTTTTCTTGTATATCGATCTGATATTTTTTTTTAATTTTTAAGTTGAGCATTTTAAACCAAAAGTTATTTTGGGGAATGTAGGAAATTGCCTGATGAATTGTTAATTCTTTATCGTCTTCTATTTCATAGTTAGGTATATTTTGTTCGCTTACAATATCTGTTTTTAATAGTAAAAGATTAATTACGATAACACCGTTGCCAAAAAGATCGCGATTTTTTAAGGCATATTGCTTCAAAAAATATTTGTTATTGATGACAAAGTTTTTATTTTCCCTTTTGTCTAGAGAAGAATTAGAAGACATCTGTTACTTCCATAAAAAATATTCTTAAAGGAATTGAGTTTGATTTGAGCTAAAAATAATCTAAAAAATATGGGTACTAAATGTTGTTGTCAAGATAACAAAAAAAAATGTCAATGCCTAGGGTAATGATATTGAAATATGATAATTGCTACAGTATAATCTTCAGACAAGAACTCCCCTTTGACAACAGTTAATAAGCAGAAACAACTTGAACGGTAAATACCTAATTTTTAGAAGGTTTTAGTTTTGGCGATCGCAAATCTATCTCAAGTGATGTTATATTCTTTTAATTTAAGTGTCTAAAAACTGTAACATGGTTTCAGCAACGATCTTGACCATTTAATCAGCCATGTCGTCAGTCCAATCTAAAAAAGAAGCAGGTTCGTTTCCTCGCACCAAAGTTTGGTTGTGGATAAGTGTTGTTTTGATTGCAGTTTTTTTTGCTGCACCTATTTTGTGGCAAATATTGACTTCTGTAAAGCTCAATGAAGATATTACTGCTATTCCCAATGTTTATTTTCCTAGCAAATTTACAGTAGAACACTATCAATCTTTATTTAGTCGTCGTCCATTTTTGGCTTATATTTTTAATAGTGCTTTCGTGGCTAGTATTTCAACTATTTTATGTCTTGTTGTTGGTTCTCCAGCAGCTTACGGATTGGCTAGAATGAATTTACCAGGAGAGAAATTAATTTTAACTGGGATTTTAATTGTTACGTTGTTTCCTTACGTTTTACTATTTTTAGGTTTATTAGAAATTGTCAAAGCGGTAGGTTTAGGCAATAATTATCTGGCTTTGATCCTTCCTTATACTGCAATCAATTTACCCTTAACCATTTTGGTGATGAGAAGTTTCTTTTTACAATTACCTAAAGATTTAGAAGATGCTGCAAAAATTGATGGTTATAAAACTTGGGGAATGTTGGTCAACATTGTTCTTCCCATGACTTTGCCAGCGTTAGCAACAACTGGAATTTTAACTTTTATTTTTGCTTGGAATGAATATATCTTTGCCTTAACTTTTATTACTGAAGAAGCAAAAAAGACGATTCCTGTGGCAACAGCACAGCTTGGAAGTGCCAATTTGTTTGATATTCCCTATGGTTCGATCGCTGCTGCGACAGTTTTGGGTACTCTACCATTGGTAATTCTCGTATTAATTTTCCAACGGCAAATAGTACAAGGGTTAACTGCTGGTGCAGTTAAAGGTTAGAGATAATAGAGGAATTGACTACAATTCAGCCTTCAAAGTAACAAGTTTTATTACTAATAATAGTCCCAAATGTATATTTCTGAAAACGACAAAGTAATAATTCGTCAGCTAGTTGAAAAGCAACTACACGCATTTCAACAAAATGATGAAGCAACAGCTTTCGCTTTGATGAGTCCTAGTATTCAAGAAAAAATTAGCCAAAGAGATTTAATTAAAAAAATTAGATCTAAGTATAGTGCTATTGTTCGACCTCGATCTATTATGTTTCAGGGATTTACTTTGGTCGATAATTATCCAGCTTTAGTTTCTATGGTTATGGATCGAAAAGGTGAGTTGGCTCAAGCTGTTTTTGTTGTGCAACATCAACCTGATTATAGTTGGCGCATTCATGGCTATGAGTTACTTTCTATAGATAAAAAAATTGTATAACTGCAATGTATTGTAATATGGTTATTTTAAAATTACCGAATCAATCAAACCAAGATTTTATTTTTATTCTATCTTGTTCGAGGCGATTTTGTTTGACTTGAAGTCGGTCTATATCTTGTTTGATTCGATCTAGTTCTTGATGAGCTAAATCTGAGATAGCATCTATTTTATGTTGATATGCTTGATTTTTGCGATCTAAACTAATTATGAGAGTATTAATGAGATGATCGACTATTAAACGAACTAAATTTTGATATCTGTTATTAACAGTTCTTTGTAAGTCTTTTTGATGTTGTTTTAGTTTGAGAGTTTTGATATTTTGACCAGTTAAAATATTGGTGAGCTGAAAAATTAAAATAAAAAATCCTATATATATCCCCGTGCCAAAATATAATTTGCTAATTAAATAAATAATAGTTCCCACACACACAAAGATTAATAATTTCAACCAACTACCTTGAATATAGTTATAGTCAAAAAGTATTCTACTATTTAGCTGAAGGCAATAAGGATCTATAACATCGGTAATATTTAGTTGAGGAACTAATTCTGTATCAGTGTCGATCTTGAGAAGTTCTATGGCTGAAGATTGCAACAAATTAATTTCGGACAACTTAGCTTTAGTGCGATCAATAAATGTATTTAACCCACCTTCTCCATAGACATGATTTATTTTTGACCATTGAAAAGCCAAAGCTTGGGTAATCTTGTATTGATATGCTTCTAATATATAGTCATGAATATATTTAGTTTTTTCACTATTATTGATAGTAAGATAAAGATAAGTTCCGTTTGCTTCTTTAACTAATTCAATTTGGCTTGAATCAATAAGTTGTTGGATCTCAAATAGCCAACTATCAGGTATGAAAAGATTTAGATAATTACTGCGAGATTGATTGATTTTTTGTTTGAGATAAAGTATTTTTTGTTGTTGCTGCTGATTAATTTTATTAAAAGTTTTATTAATGATAAATTGTCGATAATCATTAATCTCTTTACCTTGTAAATAATCTTCTTTGAGTTGTTTAATATTCTGCCAATTGCTTTTTTTTTCTTTGCTAAAAAACTGTTCGACTTTAGCAACAATATCTTGTGAATGCTGGCAGACAAATTTGCGATTAATTTCTACAGCTAGATTAATTAAAAATTGGAGATACAGATCGATATGCTGACTACTGTTTAAGTCGAAAAAATCATCAAAAGGAAATGACAATCGATAAATTTGTTTGTACTCTTGAGATTCGATCCATTTAGCCAAAGTCTTTGTCCCATTTTCGGACTGTTCTTGTTTGACTAAAATAAACAGGCTGATATTTCTTTTAGTTGCAAGATCGATTAGTTTCTGATGATGGGGAGTAATTTTTTGGTCGGATAGATAAAAGAGAAAAATTGCACTACAGTTATCCGCAATTTTATAGATGTTATTAATTGGACAAACAACTTCAAAGCTATAAAGCGATCGCAATTTTGCCTTAGCCTTAGCCTTAGCTTTGATTCGTAAAATATCTTCTAAATTAGCCGACGAACTAACTATCTTGATTGTAGGTTTATTATTTTGTTGCAGTATCTCAATTCGGGAATTGAAAGTGTCAATTAAATTAGGATAATTTGTTTTAAATTCAACTTGTCGATCTAAATAATTCTTACTCTTTACTAAATTATCTATTAATTCATCTAACTGACCGCTATTAGACTCCATCAGTCTTACTAATTATTAATTTAATCTAACCTCCACTAACAGGAGGTATTAAGACTAACTCATCACCATCATTTAGTAAAGTATTCGGTTTGACAAACTGTAAATTAACTCCATAGCGGGTAACTTTTTGCCATTTAGCTAACTGTGGTTTTTGCTCGATCAAAGATAAAAGCACGTCACCTACTGTAGTTTCTGATGGAACTACCAAATCCAATTCCGATGTCTCCAAAACCTCTTGATAGATAGCAAATAATTTAACTTTAATTGTTATTTTTGATTCAATCATTGAATTCAATTAATAATTGATTATTCTTCTACTTGATAGCCAAACTCTGCCAGTCTTAAGCGAGATTGTCGCCATTTGGGTTCTACTTTAACAAACAGTTCTAAGTGAACTTTTCCTGCAATTAATTTTTGAATTTGTTCCCTAGATGCACTCCCAATAGTTTTAAGCATTGCACCTTTTTTACCGATGATAATACCCTTTTGAGAACTACGTTCGATGTTAATTGCTGCATTTACCTTGGTGATTTTAGGAGTTTCTTCGATTTTTTCAATCGTAATTGCCACCGAATGGGGAATTTCTTGGCGAGTATGGAGTAAAATTTGTTCTCTAATTAATTCTGCCATAATAAATCTTTCTGGCTGATCTGTAACGAGATCTGGAGGATAGTAATAGGGTCCTGATTCTAACTTATCTGTTAGTACTTGCTGTAGTTTATCTGTTCCCATGCCCGTAGTAGCAGAAAACTTAACCGTAGACCAATTAGTGTCTGCAATTAAATCGGCATAACTATCATCAATAAACTGGCAATTATTAGGTTGCAAATCAACTTTATTTAAGCCTAATACCACGGGGGTATTCATTCTTTTTAAAATATCAAAAATAAAGCGATCGCCCGTTCCCGCATCAACAGAACTATCAACTATAAATAAAACTAAATCTACAGATTTAATTGCCGTTTTAGCATTTTGAACTAATACTTTACCTAATTCGTGGTGTGGTTTATGTATCCCAGGAGTATCGACAAAAATAATTTGTGCTTGAGGAGTCGTTAAAATACCTCGCAAACGATTACGGGTGGTTTGAGCAACGGGAGAAGTAATCGCAATTTTCTGACCAATTAAATGATTCATTAAAGTCGATTTACCTACGTTTGGTCTACCAACAATGGCGACAAAACCAGACTTAAAACCTTCTGGAGCAATAGGAATAGTAGTAGTTAATAATTCCGCACCTTCTAGATTACTAAAATTATCTATATTCAATTCTGGAGAGTTCATATTTTATTATTTACGAAGATAAAAATAAATTAAATTATTATCTTTAACTTAAGATTTGGGTTAACAGCAATTCATCCCTACCAATTGCCACCAAATTAACAAGACAAAATATCTATTACATATTCGCCTTGGTTGACACACTGATTGGTAGAAATATCAAAAACTACCCCCGATGTTTCCGCAGCAATACTAACTACTTCAGGTATCTTTCCTTGTTTGTTAAAATTTAAAAGCTGATAAATAATATCTCCTGGCTTTACTTTGGTGTTTAGGGATAATCTCGATTGAATCATACCACCAGTGGGAGCATAATAACTGTTAATTTTACTTTTAGAGACTAGGGTAATATCTGTGGTTTTAGCAGATTCAGATAAAGATAAAATTTGCTTGTGTGCCAAATAATTTTTAATTCCCGCAACTCCTTTTGCTACCGAAGTCGGATTCATCGCCATTCCCGCACCCAATTCTAGAGTCCAAGATTCAAGATCGAATTTAATCTTTTCTCCCAGTATTGCCAATTCCCTTTCTAATGCCAACCACGGCTTTAAAAAAGCTTCATCAAAAGCATCCCCATCATATTCATCCATTAGGATGCCATATTCCAATAACAAATATTTCGCACTTTCAATTCTTTCCTGGAAACCAAAAGTATAATCGATCGCTTGATTGCTAGAACTATGAATATCAATAACATAGTCTGCATCCAAACATAAAGATTGTAACTGATAGCGGTATTGGCGACTAAGAGGAACGCTACGGGGTTGATTAATACGCTGTGATTCTTCTTGCCAAGCTTGCTGAATTCTCTTTAAATAGTTGCTTCTAATAACCTCTGGTGGGTTATTAATTTGAGACTTAGCAAACTCAGTCAAACCTTCGGATTCCTTTTCATAATCCCAAAAAATACGATTCCAATTTTTACCATCATAACTGTTAAACCGACCCGTAGAGAAAAAATGCGATCGCTGGTTTGTGCCTAAAGGATTGCATACGGGGACTAACCAAATTTCTCCCTGTAACTGAGAAACATCTAATGCAGTTAAAAATTCAATCAATTGGTGAATTACCGCATTACCAACAATTTCTGCACCATGAAGATTAGCTTGAATATAAGCTTTTTTTCCTGGCTGATATCCAATAAATTTGTATACCTGTAGTGAAAGAATATCGCCAGAAGCCAGTGTGTATAAATCTATCGTTGAAATATGGGGAATCATTAAACGCCTAGTATTTAATAGCTTTGTTTAAAATATTATTTTGCACCTCATATACCAAACCAGTAAAGCTTTAAAAATAAACATCAGGCGAGTTTTCTTCCAAATCAATCTCTTCTGTTAAACGATTTTGTTGGCGAGTATGAATTAAGAAAACTACTAATGCGTAATAACTATATACCCAAAATCCAACATACATAATCAAAATTAGCCAAGATTCGGGATTGTCGAGATTAAAATTAGAACCAGATAAATCCACGATAGTTTGCCCAAAAAACATCTTTTATCTAAAGTTAACAGATCGTCACTAAAATCTATGTTTTGAGCAATACCAATCGAGTAGAAATTATCGATCTTGCAAAATAATTTATTCTGATACGGTTATTGAGGGGTAAATTTTCTTAAACTAGATAGTGAAACCAAAATAAAACGATAAACATATAATATGTCAGATAACACTGCACGCGATCGCTTTCGCGCAGCCTACGAAAACCGGTACACTTGGGATAGTGACTTTCCTGGATATACTACCAAGCTAGAACTCAAGCAAGGAGAGGAAATATATACCGCTGATATTAAAGTAAACAGCGACTTAACCGTAGAGGTAACAGGTATTGAAGATGAGAAAGTGGCCGAAAGCGTCTACAATCACATGAGAGATGTTATCACTCATCGCAAGCGCAATACCTTTGAAAATGCTCACGGTAAAAGTACTTTTACTATGGGAGAATCAGACGCTAGTGGTGCGGTAGAGATCCTCGTTCAAGGCGACTCTATGGGATCTAACTATAAAATTCGCGGTACAGAAATCTGTCAAGTAAGCCGTGTTATGGGACCAATGGCATTTGTAATTAATACCAACGAAAGTCTAGATACTGGAGAAGGTTATATCTCTACTGGTTATAATGCTATCTTTCGCGACTCTAAAACCAACGACTTGAAAACGAAGAGAGAATTTGACGAAAGTTACGAGAAGTTTGATAAATATTATGTTCCCAAACATCAAACAATCGAAGCGATCTACCCAGAAGGTGGCAAAATTACTACTGAGTTTATTTTCTCGGAAACTAAGTTATTAGAACCTGCTGCGGTAGCTTAATTAAAACCGTAAATCATCAAGACTAGTGTGTTATCGCGCTAGTATAAATTTAATAGTAATACAAATAAATTAATCAAATAGATTATGGCATTAGCATTAACTACAGATAACGTAGAAACCGTCTTAGACGAACTACGTCCTTATCTTATGGCTGACGGCGGAAACGTCGAATTAGCAGAAATTGAAGGCCCTATTGTTAAATTAAGACTACAGGGTGCTTGTGGATCTTGTCCGAGTTCGGCAATGACTCTGAAAATGGGTATCGAACGTCGTTTGAGGGAAAAAATTCCTGAAATCGTAGAAGTAGAACAAGTTGTTTAAATTTTTAATGTGAGGGATAAATTATGTTTTGTCCCTTTTTTTCATCTTGATACTTGTACCGTCTTAAACCCGAATGAATGAATTGCAACAACATATTAAACTGGATCAATTCCTCAAATGGCAAGGTATAGCCCAAACTGGAGGAGAAGCCAAAATTATTATCAAACAAGGAATGGTCGAAGTTAATGGCGAAGAAGAAGTCAGACGAGGGCGCAAACTTGTTACAGGAGATAAAGTTACTATAGCAGGGACGACTCATCGGGTCGAACTACAATAGAATAGACCGTAATAGCCTTTTGATAGCTGCAATGGCAATACAAAGATCTTCTGACTCTACAAGTTCTTCCCCCAAGAAATCTCGTCCGCCGAAAAAGCAAGACATAAATGTCGATCCCGATCCTACTTTGATGTCTGCTAACGCCAACAATGAAGAAACAGAACAGAATGAAGACACAATTCGTCCCCAGCGTTTGGATGACTATATCGGACAAAAAGATTTAAAGGGAATTCTTAATATTGCGATCGCAGCAGCTAAGGGGAGAGAAGATTCTTTAGACCATCTTTTATTATATGGACCTCCTGGTTTGGGTAAAACCACGATGTCGCTGATTCTCGCTACAGAAATGGGAGTAAACTGTAAAATCACTTCTGCGCCAGCTTTAGAGCGTCCTAGAGACATTACAGGACTACTGGTAAACCTCAAGCCAGGAGATATTTTATTTATCGATGAAATTCACCGTCTAAATCGGATGACGGAAGAATTGCTTTATCCTGCGATGGAAGATTATCGTTTGGATATCACTATTGGTAAAGGACAAACAGCCAAAACCCGCAGCATTCCCTTGCCTCCGTTTACCTTAGTCGGTGCAACCACTAAAGCTGGCGCGCTATCTTCCCCGCTGCGCGATCGCTTTGGCATCATTCAAAGGTTACGCTTCTATGAATTGGACGAACTAACTTTAATTGTCAAACGTACCGCAGAAATACTCAACGCTAGCATTACCGAAGAAGGTGCAATAGAGATAGCCCGTCGTTCTCGCGGAACACCCCGTATTGCCAATAGATTGTTGCGTCGCGTGCGAGACTATACTCAAGTCCAAAAAGCCGAAACTATTACCGATGAATTAGCAGCAATGGCAATGGATCTATTTGATGTAGATCGAGAAGGATTAGACTGGACAGATCGTTTGGTATTGAATACCATTATTCAACAGTTCAATGGTGGCCCAGTAGGTCTAGAAGCGATCGCAGCAGCTACGGGAGAAGACCGCAAAACCATTGAAGAAGTTTACGAACCCTATCTTTTGCAGAATGGCTATCTCAGTCGCACCCATCGCGGGAGAATCGCTACTAACAAAACTTATCAACATTTAGGTTATAACAGCGACAAACCGAGTCAAACACAGTTATTTTAGGTGATTCTACTAAAAATAATTTTTTTCTGAAAGGGAAGTTTGAGAAATTTTAGCTAAAACAAATTAGATCCTCAGATAAAATTCAGTTTTGTTGAGTTAGATAGTAATTGTCAAGCCAATACAAATCAGAAGCTCAAACAAAACTATGAAACTTACATACATTGCCGCTTTAGCAACTGCTTCAATTTTAACTATCGGCGGTACGGCATTTTTCTCTAATAGTGCGATCGCTGATTCTTTCGAGAATACAGATTCGTCGATTTTTGTTGCGGGTAATCCTTGTGCTTCGGTGAATCCTTGTGCTTCAGTCAATCCTTGTGCTTCAGCTAATTCAAGTCAATTTGTTGCTGTAGGTTCGGGAAAAAAGGCAGCAGGAACTTATAAAATAGTTGAAGAAGACGGTAAACAATATATTGAATTTAGCGATGACTTTGAAGTATCTCAAGGACCAGATCTTGAGATAATTCTCCATAAAGATGGAGTCGTAGAATCTCGTCTTGCAGAAGAAGATTATATTAGTCTCGCACCCATAGAAAGCTTTTCAGGATCGCAAAGATATGAAATTCCAGAGAATGTAGATCTAAACGATTATGCTTCCGTCGCTGTTTGGTGTGAGGACTTCAATGTCACTTTTGGCTATGCACCATTGTAAATACATAAGAGAAAATATATGGAAGATGGTTCGTATAACATCGGCTAATCATCAATAATCAAGGCTTGTTGTTGGGCTTCAAGCAATTGAGCAATACCCTTTTCTGCCAAGTCCAACATAGCGTTTAATTGCGATCGCGTCATACTATTCGATTCAGCCGTACCCTGAATCTCGATTAGTTCTAGTTTGCCATTCATCACCACATTGAGATCTACATCCGCAGCATAATCCTCTCGATAGTCTAAATCTAAAAATGCTTCCCCTTCAATCAAGCCAACAGAAACCGCTGCAACTGTTTCTAATAAAGGAGATCTTTTAAGTTCCCCTGCGGAAATTAATTTATTGATACCGTGGGCTAAAGCTACATAACTACCCGTAATAGAAGCGGTGCGAGTCCCTGCATCTGCTTGCAAGACATCCGCATCAATAGTAATCGTACGTTCCCCAAAGCCTTTGAGGTCGATGGCTGCGCGCAAACTACGCCCGATCAATCTTTGAATTTCTTGAGTGCGTCCCGAAAGTTTCATCAACTCCCGTGAATGGCGCGTATTAGTCGCTCCTGGTAGCATTCTATATTCTGCGGTAAGCCAACCCTGACCGCTACCCATCAAAAACCGAGGGACTCTATTTTCCAGACTAACGGTACACAGAACTTTAGTTTTACCACATTCAATCACTACGGAAGATAAAGGATTTTCAATAAAATCTAATTGAAATTTATGTGGGCGGAGTCGATCGGCTTGGCGATTTTCAGAACGTTCCCAGGACAAAATACTGCTCCCCAATTTTATAAAGTAATAATCGAGTTTTGCAGAAAAGAATCAACAAAATATAAACAAATTGCTAGTTTGATATAGTTCTTAACCAACTATCTCATTTTTAGTTAATTTTACTGTCGAAAGATCGTCAATCTTCACCAAGATTGTTTATGCTTATTTAAGATTTTTAAAATTCTCTTCCAAAGTCAAAATTTACTTATATCGTAGATATAAATAAGGGCAGCTTGTCTTAGTTCTTGTTTATTTGAAATAATCACCAGGAATAGTCTAGAAATTGTGTCCAATCTATTTGTTTCTCTTCTTCTTGCTGCTTTAGCAAGTTTTGCTGCTCCAGTAGTTCTTATTGGCTGCGCGATCGGTTTTTTTGGCATTATCGGCTATATCCCTGGATTTTGGGAAGTCAGCAACCAAACAACATCTTATATTTTGGATTTTTTGGCTGTATTTGGTAATGGAAAGCCATTTCAAGGCATTATTACTTTGGGAATAACCCTTTGTGTTGTGGGTATTTTACTCGATTTAGTTAATTTTTATCGCTATCAAAGTCTTAGAGATCGAGATGTAAGTTAAGTTCCATGTGTTCTGGCTACTTAAAAATTCGCGTTGCTACAACTAGATAAGTTTAAAGTGATTATATTGGAATGAGCTTATAGCTTAACTTGATTAACTTTATTTATGGAAACAATCTTTTTTAGTGTAGAACCGAGTGTAGTTGAGGTTTCTATTAAAGGAAACTTAGAGCAATTTTTAATAGTTTTGTCTGTATCCTTGAGTGTGGCGACAATTTCGCGAATTTTTAGCTGGTTTAGGCAAATTCCTTATACTTTATTGTTGGTAATTGTCGGACTTGGCTTGGCTTTTGTTGATATTCGCTTAGTTAATTTATCTCCAGAGCTAATTTTAGAAATATTTTTACCACCTTTGCTATTTGAAGCAGCCTGGAATATTCGTTGGCGCAGTCTCAAAGATAGTCTCTTTCCTGTAAGTCTATTTGCTATTGTTGGTGTAGTTATCTCTGTGGTTGGGGTAGCTTTTCCGTTAAGTTATTTCACTGACTTATCTTTACCCACTGCTCTTTTAGTCGGTGCGAGTCTATCTGCTACTGATCCCGTGTCTGTAGTAGCCTTGTTTCGGGAATTAGGAGCAAGCAAACGTTTAACTATTTTGATGGAGGGAGAAAGCCTCTTTAACGATGGTGTAGCGGTAGTTGCATTTTTGTTATTAGTTGATATTCCTTTAGGTAATGGAGAATTTGGGATCTCTGTCATTGTCATTCGCTTCTTGACATTTGTTGGTATTGGTTTAGGGGTTGGTAGTCTAATCGGTTTTGGAATTTCTTATCTGACTCAAAGATTTGATTTGCCTTTAGTAGAGCAGTCTTTAACTCTCGTGTCGGCTTATGGTACTTACTTAATCACAGAGGAATTAGGCGGATCTGGGGTAATTGGGGTAGTTACTGTTGGTATTATTTTAGGTAACTTTGGTTCGCGCATCGGGATGAACCCCCGTACTCGGTTATTAGTTTCGGAATTTTGGGATTTTCTGGCATTTTTCGTCAATTCAATTGTATTTTTGCTGATTGGCGACCAAATAAACTTTACCAGCTTGAAAAACAACTTCGATTTGATTGTAGTTGCGATCGCTGCTGTCTTAGTCACTAGAGCAATTGTAATTTTTGGCTTGGGTAATCTAAGTAACTTGGTGAGTAAAACAAAAACTAATCTGCGGGAGCAAACAGTACTCTGGTGGGGGGGTTTGAGAGGTTCGGTATCTATTGCGGTAGCTTTGAGTGTCCCTGTTATTCTCACGGGAAGACAAGAAATTATCGATACGGTGTTTGGGGTAGTGTTATTTACCCTATTGGTACAGGGTTTATCTACTAAATGGTTGCTTAAAACCCTCAATTTAATTGGCGATCAGCCTCTACGTCAAGAGTATTCGGAGCTATTGGCGCGCAAGGTAGCTCTTGGTCGCGTTGTCAAGTATCTAGAAAACAACGAATTAGCCTCTGAAATAGATCCCGAATATTATCGCTATCAGCAAGGATTGGTTAAAGGAGAATTAAAAAGTATTGAAGACAAAATCAATAGTATGCAGCGAGAAAACGAAAACTTGCGTGCCATGACTATGGAACAACTGCAAGAACAATTGTTAGATATTGAAGCGGATACCTATGCAGAATTTATTCGCGCGGGTAAATTAAACGAGAACCTATCTCCTGTATTGCAGGAAATTATGGCAAAAGCAGGAGATTAGCGATCGTAGTTTAGGTTTTTCGTAGGGGCGAATGGCTATTCGCCCTAGCTATTTGCCCCAGATATTCCTTTACAAAACTGGGTCTTGGGAGAAGTTGAGGCGTATTTGTTCGAGTTTGACGATCGCTTTTTTGGCGGTTTGAATCTCTTCGAGATAGTATTTCATTAATTCGAGATCGGTGGTGGGATTGAGGTTTTGTAGTTGTTGATTGCAGTAGATTTCGCGTTTTTGGTAGTTGACTTGTTCTAAAGATGCGATCGCTTCATCAATGCGAATATCGGCACGAAAGACATCTTCTTGGGTTTTTTCATCGAGATTGAATAGTTGAGTTACCCCTGTCATGGTTGCGGGAAAATCTAAACTGTGATTGTGTAATTCTCTTAAAAGAGGGTTAGTATCTCCAAAAGATCGTTCTGGAAGTTCGTCTTCGATCGCAATTATTTGCTGCCATAAAAAGCGATGGTGAGCTAGGGTAAATAACAAGTTTTTATCTTCTAAGCGATCGATTATCTTATCTCGGTAGCGGGGACAGTGAATATAGATTCTGAGTAATAATTCTTCTGCTTGTTCTAAAAGTTCGCTTTCAGGAGTACTCGCAACAGTAAATTTCGGGCTTGCAGAGGTATTGCGCTTTTCCTTGTAACTAGAATTATGATGATACTTGGGACGAACGGATCTTGTTTGGGACTTGAGGGTAGTTAGATTTTGTAATAATAGTCTGGCATCTCCTTGGGAGAGCAATTCGGCGCAATGGGTTAGATAATGATTGCGCTGGTTAGCATCTTGCAGCTTGTTCAACAATTTAATCATTCCTGCTGCTGCTCGTTGAAATTCATCGGCAGCCTTAAGGTCTTTATCTGCTAATAATCTATTAATTAGCCAATCTAGCCATAATGGAGCATTTTCTAAGGCTTGAAAGTACATTACCGCCCCATCATCTCTGCTTTTAACAAATTCATCTGCATCCTTACCATCGGGTAAATTGAGAATGCGCAATTGCACCACTCCGCTATAAACCAAATCTTCTACTTCAGCAATCGCCCTTTCGGTGGCTTTTTTCCCTGCATGATCCGCATCAAAATTAAGAATCACCTTTTTAGAAGGAGTAAAACGCAATAGTTGCTTGAGTTGATCTTGAGTAAAAGCCGTACCTAAAGAAGCCACCACATTATCAATTCCTGCTTCGTGGAGGGCGATCGCGTCAAAGTATCCCTCTACCACTACAGCACAGTCGGAACGACTAATACTAGTGCGGGCTTTATCCAAAGCAAACAAAGTTTTACTTTTATTAAATAAAGGAGTTTCAGGGGAGTTAAGATATTTGGGTTGATCTTCATCTCGGAGGCTGCGGCTGCCAAAACCAATAATTTTTCCTTTTAGATCGGCGATGGGGATAATAAGGCGATCGCGGAATACATCATAATAACCACTACCATTTTTTCTCGGTTTGATCAATCCTGCTTGCTCGACAAAATTAACGGGATAGCGTTTGGTTTCTACCAAATATCGATAAAGAGTTTCCCATCCCGCAGGAGCATAACCAAGCTGAAAACTGTTAATAGTAGTCTCGTCTAAGTTTCTTTGCTCTAGTAAATAGATTAAAGCAAGTTCTCCCTGAGACTGATGGAGAGCGTGCTGATAAAAACTAGCCGTAACTGACAAAATTAGATGTAATTCTTCTCTAACAGAAAGTTGACGCTGAATTTCTTTTCTTTGCTCTGGTTCGACAGTTTTTACTTCAATTTGATAGCGACGCGCCAGATCCAAAACAACTTCTGCAAAAGACTGCTTGCCAATCTCCATCAAAAACTTATAACTGTTTCCCCCTTCCCCACAGCCAAAACAATAATATACTTGCTTATCTTGGCTGACGCTAAAACTAGGACTTTTTTCATTATGAAAAGGACACAAACCCTTAAAATCTCTACCCCGCTTTTGTAAGACAACATATTCGGAGATGATATCGACAATATCAACCCGTTGTCGTACTTCTTCGATTGTATCTGGATGAAGTCGGGGAACTTTCACGCTTTATCTACTTGAAATTCTTTGAGTCAAATATTTAATTATACGTTAGTTATTTATTTGTAAGCTAAAACTATCTCAAATATTCTCATAAGTAGAAATTGATTTTGATTTTAATCTTTCATAATATAGCGATCGCTTTTTGTCAGCATTGTTAAATATACAAGACAACAGATAAATCAAGATTCCCCCGTCCGCAGCCAGGGGAATGATGACTAAACATCAAACTAATAACAAGAGTAATTGGCAGTTAAATTAAAATCACTACCCGCAGCAACTTCAATGACTTCATTAGCAGCATTCGCAGTTTCCACGCAGACAAATCTTTGATAGTCCAAATCTCCCAGATCTGCCATATTTGCCGAAATTGTCGCCCCAGGATTCCACACAATTGCTGTATTGCTATTGGCAGCAGTTATTTTTATTTTTCTGCCTAATGCAGAATCATCAATAATTAGTTGTGATGGTACGTCGAGGTAAATGCGATCGCATTCTCCATCAAAAGTAACCGTACCCGTTTGAGTTTTGTTTTTGCCTCCATCTACTTTATCGAGATAAGACAAATCTTCTAAATTCAAGACCTGTACTTGATTGATGTCACCTATTCTAAAATAGGTATGTAGAGCTTGAGTAATGGAAAATGAATTGTCTCCTGTATTGCGAGTAGTCAACTCCACAGTCAAAGAATTCCCCACGGTTATAGCGATCGACATATCAAAACTATAGTCCCAGATTTTTCTGGTTTCAGGGGTATCTAGCAGCCCCATTACCACTTCAGTCGAGCCATCTTGGGTAGTAACTATCTCTCGTATTGTCCAGAGGCGATTGCGGACAAAACCGTGACTGGCACGTCCTTTATCTTCAGGATCGGGGCCAAACCAAGGCCAACAAATGGGTGTACCACCTTTAATTGCCTTACCTTCTTGGTAATAAGCTTGGTTGCTGAGAAACATAATATCTTCAGCTTGGTTGACAGGCTGGAAAGATAATATTTGTCCTCCATAAAGAGAGAGGGTAGCGTTGGCGTATTCGTTATTGATTTCTATGATAGGAAAACCACCTTTCCCTGCCACAATTTTGACTTTATTGACAATGCCATAATCTGCGTTTAATTGCTCGATATTCATTTTGTTATTATTTATTGTTTATGTGTGGACGAACGTCCATTCGCCTTTTTTTTTGGCTCTCCAACAACCATCAACTTGCAATACTAAGCAGTGGTTAAGGCAGTCAGTAATCCCTGAAACATAGCTAATCCATCAGTACCGCCAATATTGCCATCGGCAGCCCTTTCGGGGTGAGGCATCAAGCCCAAAACGTTTCCTTTTTGATTAACAATCCCTGCAATGTTATTGATCGAGCCATTGGGGTTATTATCTGAGTTAATCTCCCCCGACGAGCTACTATAACGAAATAAGACTCGATCGCCATCTTCTATTGCCTTAAGGGTATCTTCATCGGCGTAATAACAACCTTCACCGTGGGCAATGGGCAGAGTAATTACCTGTTGTGCTTGATAATTTTTTGTCCAAATCAGATCGTTGCGTTCGACTTTAATAGTTGCGCGATCGCAAATAAAATGTAAACCGCGATTGCGAATTAATGCCCCTGGCAACAAGCCAACTTCTGTTAGTACCTGAAAACCATTGCAGATACCCAAAACATATTTACCCTGTTTGGCGTGTTCGATGATGCTATTCATTACAGGAGAAAATTGGGCAATTGCCCCACAACGCAAATAATCTCCATAACTAAATCCTCCAGGTATAACTACCACATCCAAATCAGAAATATCCGTTTCCTGATGCCATACCATACGAGTCGGTGCATTCAAGATCCCTTGAGTAACA
The DNA here is from genome assembly GCF_020640915.1 of Waterburya agarophytonicola KI4. Lineage (GTDB taxonomy): Bacteria > Cyanobacteriota > Cyanobacteriia > Cyanobacteriales > Xenococcaceae > Waterburya > Waterburya agarophytonicola. Next base: position 56,929 of record NZ_JADWDC010000023.1, read on the forward strand.
GTAGAAATATCGCGATCGCAATTTGAACCAGGAAAAACAATTACTCCAAATTTCATTTAACTAAATCTCCTTTGACGATCTTAAACGGTGGCTAATTCGGATAATTCAAAGCAATAATTTTCGATTACCGTATTTGCCAGCAAGCGATCGCACATTTCATCTAAATGCTGTTTTGCTTCATCTTCATTATTGGCGGTTAGCTGCATTTCAATGTATTTACCAATTCTGACGGATTCTACTTCGGTATATCCCATTTGCTTGAGTCCAGATTCTACTGCTGTTCCAGCAGGATCGAGTACGGAAGAACGAAGGGTAACATAAATACGAGCGTGATATTTGGTAGCCATAGAATTACTCAGCCATGATTTAGCAACTAGCAGAATAATTTTAGCAGTCAACAGTCAACAGCTATTAGCTTTTAGAAGATAAGATAGATATTAGTTCGATATTCGTCGATTAAATCTATGAAAGCCCAACGTACTCGTTCTCAAGAGCGAATTTTAATACTACTAAAGAGTTTAAACCGTTCTATTTCGGCTCAAGATCTTTATATCGAACTGAGAAATCGCGAACAAGACATGGGTTTGGCAACGGTTTATCGTTCTCTAGAAGCTTTGAAACTACAGGGAGAAGTACAGGTGCGTACTCTTGCTAATGGAGAATCTGTATATAGTTCCCTTAAAAGCGATCGCCATCATCTTACCTGCGTCAACTGTGGCGTATCTCTTCCTATTGATGAATGTCCCGTCCACGATCTCGAAAAACAGTTAGAAAAATCTCATACTTTCAAGGTTTACTACCATACTTTAGAATTTTTCGGCTTGTGCCAAAAATGCAGCTAAATAATTACCGATTGCTAAGATAAAAGTGCGCATCTATACAGTAAATAGTTGATTTGTTATTCATAATTGAATTATGTAGCAATGGTATCGATATCTTAAAATCAGTCAAACTAAAAGGTAAGCTGTCGATACATTCAGATTACCAAATCGTATTTTTAGTAAACCTCTTTAACCTTAGATCTTAAAATTTCATCCTTAGATCTCAGCCAATAAATAAAATATTTGACAATTTAGCTCATATGCAACCCAAAATTATTGTCTGTGGCTTAGGACGTACTGGTTCTAAAATCTACAGTCTTCTCAAACAACAAGGGGCAGAAGTTGTAGCCATCAGCGAATATCCAGTAAGTAAAATAGCCTCTAAAGAGATCGTCATCGGAGATCCGCGAGACAACACCACCTTGATTCAAGCAGGAATCAGGCAAGCACAAACCTTAGTCTTGGTTCATAGCGATGATGCTCTGAATTTGGCTATCCTGACTCAAGCAAAAATACTCAATCCCAAAATTAGAATTATTAATCGTTTGCTCAATCATGCTTTGGGCGATCGCCTTGATAACACTTTGCCCGATCATTTTACTATGAGCGTGGCTGCTCTTTCTGCACCCTTATTTAGCTTTGCAGCTTTGGGTAACAAAGCGATCGGTCAACTGAAACTATTTAATCGTACTTGGCCGATTCAAGAAGAAGTTATCGATGGGGATCATCCTTGGTTGGGCAGGAAATTAAAGGAGTTGTGGGACGATCCCGATCGCATGTTAATTTACTATTTGCCCGTCAGGGGAGAAATTGACTTAGTTTCAGCGATCAAACACAACAGTTGTTTGCAGCCAGGCGATCGCTTGATTGTCGGGACAAAACCCAGGGTTTTTGTCAAACGTCGTAGTTGGCGAAAAAAGCTATCTCAAGCCATTCTCAACATACCTTACTACCAACGTTACGCTCGCCCTGTTACCCTGGTAAGCCTGGCTTTATTGAGTGTCATTTTTTGTGCCACTTTGATTTATGTCAGCATAAGTACTAAAACTTCTTTGGCAGATGCGCTTTATTTTTCCGTGGGGATGATTACGGGGGCGGGAGGAAAAGAAGAAGTAGCAGAAGGTGCATCCGACTATATCAAAATCTTTACAGCAATCATGATGGTAGTGGGTGCGGGAGTCATTGGTATTTGTTATGCCTTGATTAATGATTTTGTCTTGGGTAGTCGTTTTCGTCAGACTTTAGACGCTGCCAGAATTCCCCGCAAAAACCACTATATTGTATGTGGCTTGGGGGGTTTGGGTATTCAAATTGCCCGCCAGTTATATCATCAAGGACATGAAGTAGTGGCCATCGAATCTGATCCCAATAATCGTTTTTTACGGGCTGCGCGATCAATGAAGATTCCTGTCATTATTGAAGATGCGAGTATTTCTTCTACCCTGAAAGCAGTAAATGTAAAAAAGGCAGCCAGCATAATTACTGTAACTTCTCACGATACGACTAATTTAGAAATTAGCCTAACCGCCAAAGCGATCGCCCCCCACATCAAAACTATTGTACGTAGTGGGGATCCTCAGTTTGCGCGATCGATGCAGGAAGTATTCGAGTTTGATTGCGTCTTGTCTCCTGTAGAATTAGCTACCCATTCCTTTGTTGCAGCAGCATTAGGAGGCAGAATTCTCGGTAACGGGATGACTCAAGATTTACTTTGGGTAGCCTTAGCAACTATGATTACTCCCAATCATCCTCTATGCGGTCGCATTGTTCAAGATATAGCTAGCGAAGCAGATTTTGTACCTTTATATCTGGAAAGAAAAAATACTACTTTCCATAGTTGGGATTTATTAGAAACTCGTCTCCAACCCCAGGATGTTCTATATTTGACTATGCCCGCTAGTGTTTTAGATCGACTATGGCGCAATGTTCATTCTGACTCTCTCCTCGATCGCTTGGAGGATAGTTTTAGTATTTAACTTCTCAAACAAAGGTAGGGTAATCCGCATAATTGCGGGTGGGGTATCCCAGAACATTATCTAGAGAGCGATCGGACAATATTGATATCAAAAGAAGTTTACGAGTGATATTGTAATTACAAATATGGCTGTACTTGAAAAAGGCAACATTACGATCCATACCGAGAATATCTTCCCCATTATCAAGAAGTCTCTCTATACAGATCATGAGATCTTCTTGCGGGAATTGATTTCCAACTCCGTCGATGCTATCTCTAAGTTAAAAATGGCATCCTTGGCGGGAGAAATGCAAGGGGAAGTCGGCGAACCCCAAGTTACAATTGCTGTAGATAAAGAGAAAAAAACTCTCTCTATTTCCGATAATGGCATTGGCATGACTGCCGATGAAGTCAAAAAATATATCAATCAGGTTGCATTTTCTAGCGCGGAAGACTTTATCAAGAAGTACGAGAAAGATTCCAACGATCTGATCGGACACTTTGGCTTAGGTTTCTACTCCGCATTCATGGTTGCAGCCCAGGTGGAAATAGATACTCTTTCTTTCAAAGAGGGTGCAACTGCGGTACATTGGTCTTGTGATGGATCGCCAGAATTTGAATTAACCGAAAGCGATCGCACTACTGTCGGCACGACTATTACTCTCACTCTACAGGATGAGGAATTAGAATACACCGAACAACCTAGAATTAGGCAGTTAGTCAAAACCTACTGCGATTTTATGCCCGTTAAGATTGTTCTCGATAACGAACAAATTAACAAGCAAGAAGCACTTTGGAAAAAGTCTCCCCGCGATCTAACTGACGAAGACTATCTAGAGTTTTATCGTTATCTATATCCCTTCCAAGAAGATCCTCTACTTTGGGTACATCTCAATACAGACTATCCTTTCCTACTCAACGGAATCCTCTACTTCCCCAAACTAAAACCCGATGTAGACTTTTCTAAAGGACAAATTCAGCTATTTTGTAACCAGGTATTTGTCAGCAAAAATTGTGAAGCGATTATTCCCGAATTTTTGATGCCATTACAAGGGGTAATCGATAGCCCTGATATTCCTCTCAATGTATCCCGCAGTGCCTTAACCAACGATCGCACTGTGCGTCGTATTGCTGATTTTATCACCAAGAAAATTGGCAATCGTCTTAAGTCCCTTTATGATGAAGATCGTAGTAAATATATCAGCACTTGGTCTGATGTCGGTACATTTGTTAAATACGGTGCAATTAGAGACGAGAAATTTAAAAAGCAGGTAGAAGACTTAATTATCTATCGCACTACCTATCAGCCCGATACAGCTGAAACTGAAGAAGTACCTAAAGTAGAAGTACAGTCTGCTGGCGATGATGCTTGGAAAGATGTAGATAATAAAGACAATGCCAGCATCGAACCCCATACCACTTTACAAGAGTATTTAGAGCGCAACAAAGAAAAAAGAGCAAATCAAGTATTCTACTGTAGCGATCCTGGTACACAAAATACTTTTGTCGAACTATATAAAAACCAAGGTTTAGAAGTTCTCTATCTTGATTCTTTTATTGATGCTAATTACTTCATTCCTTTCTTAGAAAGAGAATATTCTGAAGTTAAATTTGCTCGCGTTGATTCGGAACTAGATGAAACTTTAGTGGAAGAAGATAAAGCTCAAGAAATTGTCGATCCCACTACTAATAAAACCCGCAACGAATCAATTAAAGAGTTGTTTGAAAAAGCACTCAATAAACCCAGAGTGAATATCAAAACTCAAGCCATCAAATCCGACGATCCTCAAGGTACTCCTCCTGCAATGGTATTGTTACCCGAAGCAATGCGAAGAATGCAGGAAATGGCTGCATTGATGCAGGAAAAAGCGATGGCGTTCCCTGAAGATCATATTCTCATGATTAATAGCGCCCATCCTTTAATTCAAAATCTTTTAGATCTAAACAAAGGCACGATCGTTCAAAGTGGCAACGATTCTAACTCGATGGTTAACTTGATGTGCAACCATATTTATGACTTGGCATTGATGTCTCAAAGAGCATTTGATGCGGATGGAATGAAGGCTTTTGTTGAGCGTTCCAATCAAGTTTTGACCAATTTAACCAAGAAGTAATTCAACCGTTAATTAATCGATTGATTCTAAGGATGGGTTATTTAATTCCCATCCTTAGATATTTTTTTGTAGGAGCGAATTGCCTGACTGCCTGACACAAGTAGCTGAAAGATAGACAGGGATAGATTGAAAGAAAAAGGGAGAGCAATCGTGGGAAGCTAAAAATAGTCGTTTTTATGCTTCGTAGTCCATGTCAATCTCTACCCCTCTTTATAATCAACTTCTAAGTCTTTTGAGTCGCCCTCGGCAGTTGCTTCAAGTCGGGGAACCCGCCCAACGCACTGCCTCGCAACATAGTCATACTAAATCCTGTTCTCAAAACCCATTTACAATACAAGAAATAGCAAGTT
>NZ_JADWDC010000123.1 GCF_020640915.1 Waterburya agarophytonicola KI4
ACTTAATTATCTTGAATTACTTCATGTTGCATTCTGACGTGCGGAAGGTGGGATTCAAGATAAAGGCGGTAAAATCATCGAAAATTACGTAGATGTCCCAACTTCCGCTTCGGGATTTACCTTTATAGGTCCTTCAGGAATGGGAAAGACAACCAATCTCAAAAATATTTTAGATCTTTATCCTCAAGTTATCGTTCATCCAGAACACAACGGTGCTTACCAGATAGTTTGGATCAAAATTGATTGTCCTCATGCTGGTTCGTTAAAAGGTCTTTGTATTGATGTTTTCAAAGAAATAGATCGCTTAATAGGGACGAATTACTTTAAGAAATTTGGCTCTACTCGCAATTCAGAAGATTATATGTTGGCTCAAGTGGCGCAACTTGCTCATACCCATCATTTGGGAATGCTTGTGATTGATGAAATGCAAAACTTAGTCAACGCTAAAAGAAGAAAGGACGATCTGCTAAACTTTTTAGTCAAAATGGATAACATTATTGGCGTACCAGTTATCCGAGTAGGCACAAATGAAGCCTATCCTATTCTGCAAGGTAACTTTAGAAATGCCAGGAGAGGAACGGGAGAGGGAGGTGTTCTCTGGGATCGTATGAAGCAAGAAGATGAAGATGAGTGGGATGAATGGAAGTTTTTTGTCGAGGGAATGTGGAAATACCAATGGACGGCAGAATATACGGTTTTAACTGATGAAATATACGAAGCACTTTACTTTGAAACTCAAGGAATTATCGATTTAGTAGTTAAGCTATTTAAAATGGTTCAATGGCGAGCGATCGCAGAAGCAGAAGATGAAATCATTACCGTTGATCTGATTCACGAAGTAGCAAATGAAGGATTGTATTTAGTTAAGCCAATGCTTGAAGCGATTAGGTCTGGTGATACAGAGTGGATGCTTAAATATAAAGACATTGCTCCTTTAAGTACTGTTGAATATCAAAATAAATATGCCTCCAAATTGCAATCAGAGGATTTAAAAGAAACTCGACGTTTAGCTCGCAAGCAGCAAGAGCAACAATCGCCGATATTAACCACTGTCATACTTAAACTAATCCAAGAACTAAATGTAGATGCTCTTTTGGCTAAACAATGCGCCGAAAAAGTATTCGAGCCGAAGAAGAAACAACACAACGTTCAAGATTTAGTCAATGAGGCATATGCCTTAAGTTTACAAAGTGGAGGCGGTAGTTTTGCCGAAATTAATCAAGACAATCAGAAAAAATCTACCAAAGCTAAATTAGAACCAAAATATCAGGAAAATGACATGAGATTAATAGTTGCCGAAGCACAGAAACTAGGCATTTCGGCACATGATGCTTTAAAAGAAGCAGGATTTATCAAAAATCCCATTGATGATTTCATTAACATTAACTAATGCTCGGTTCTTTTCCTAATCCTTATCCTGACGAGCTACTTTATAGCGTAGTTGCCAGATATCATATTCGCAGTGGCAATAAAAGCTTTCGGCAAACCCACGAAGAGCTATTTGAGACGGTTGATTTGCAGTCAGACAAGATAGTTTTACCTAATAATCTCAATTTTCTAACCAGCCAACTTCCTCAAGGCTCTCAGTTAACTGTTGAAAGTTTAATTAAAAAAAACACTCTTTACCCCTTCTTCCGTAGTTTTCTCACACCTATAGAACCCATTTGGGATCTTTTGGGGAAAAGGTTACACTAGTGGCGATACGGCGAGGAACCTCGGAGCGGTGCGCTATCTAGTTAATTGCGATCGCTATAGTATAACCTTAAATATTTGCTTGAAAACAGAAGTGTAAATAGGAAAAAAAATGCCATATTCAAGTAGTCTCACAGATCGAGAATGGGAAATTATTGAACCCTTGTTACCCAATAAAAAGAAAACCAAACCCCCTAGATGGACTAAGAGACAAATTTTAGATGGTATTTTCTATCAATTAAAAAATGGTTGTAACTGGTGTGATTTACCTAAAGACTTGCCTCCTTATTCCACTGTCTTTTGGCATTACAAACAATGGCGAGGGGAAGGAGTGATGGATAAAATTATGGATACATTACATCAACAAGTCCGTGAGCAAATGAAAAAAAAACACAGTGGACAACCTTGATTATGATCGATTCTCAAGCGGTCAAAAATACCTGCAATGCTAGTAAATCATCAAAAGGTTTTTGTTTTTACAAAGCGACCAATGGAATTAAAAGACATTTAGCTGTAGACAGTTTGGGATTGCCTTTCTTTACTCATTGTACTAAAGCTAATATTAGTGATGATCGGGGGTTAATTGAAATGTTAACTCTTAATATTGATTATTTTAAAAATAAACCAGCCGAACTTCCGCTAACAACAATCCTAGTAGATAATGGTTATCATCCCCAGAAAATCGAGGAAGAATTAAAAAAGATTTATCCAGCGATTATGACAAAAATTCGCTTTGAACTCTCTCCAAAGCCTTCAAAAACCGAAAAAGAAAAACAAGGAAAATCAGGATTTGTTCCTGTCAAAGCCAGATGGGTTATTGAAAGAAGTAATTCTTGGATGGAAAGATGTAAAAGTTTAACTAAAAACTTTGAAAGAACTTTGGCTCATGCTAACGCCAAGATTCATCTGTGTTTTGTCAGACTTATGCTGAAAAGATTAGCAGCGATCGCATAAGGTTTTAGAGAACCCAAATGGGTTCTATAGAAATATATTCTTTCAAAAACTTGATGCGATCAAAGTCTAGTACATCTATTTCTCAAGCTGCAAAGATATCGGATAAAGAACGCAATCGAGTGCTGAAATTTTGCCCTCAATGTCGTGCAGAAGACGAACAAAAATACGGGGAAGCCTATTGGCATCGTCAGCATCAAATACCAGGAATGCTGGTGTGTTTGAAGCACAAATTACCTTTATTAAACAGCACCATTTTACTCGAAAACAAGCAAATTCATTACTACGGTGCTAGTCAAGTAAATTTGGATGAGGTTAACCAAGCTAATTATTCTAAAGAGTTTGAGAGTAAGGCATTATCAATTGCTCAAGAAACTAACTGGTTGAGCCATAATTATATTGAATTTTGGGGAATGACTTGGCTGAGAAACAAATATAAGTCGCTACTATTAGAAAAGGGATTTATAACCAAATACTCGCCAACTAAGTTTAAATACCACAGCGAAATATTTACACAGGCTTTCGTCAAATTTTATGGCAAGGAATTTTTACTGGCGATTCAACCACAAGTCTGGGAAAAACTAAATATTTATTTAGAATACTCTTTATTTTCCTGCGATATCGCCCAAACCATAGATCGCATAACTCATATTCTACTGATTAAGTTTTTATGCGGTTCGAGCAGAAATATTTTTGGATGACAGTAGTTATCACAAGCGATTAAACTGTGTAGATGATTTTTGCTTGAAATAACTGTTTATGGCGATCGCTCAAGTAGGTAGAGAAGAACAACAGGAAAACATCGAACTCATACAAAATCCCTACATAGAATTAGCTTTTCCTGTAATAGGACAAAGCTTACCCATCGATCATGGTTATCAATTATATTCAGCATTGAAATATAAGTTGATGCAGCTAAAAGACTGGGATGAGGTTAGTATTAAAACCATCTCAGGGAAGCTAGATCGCAATACAAGAAACCAGCTAAACTTAACCGACCGTTCAAAACTCCTAATCCGCCTGCCTTCAGAAAAAGTACCTTTTGTTTATACCTTTAGTGGTAAATCTTTAACTATCGGCAAACACAAGATTAGGTTGGGAATTCCTGAAATGAATTTTCTGCAACCAAAATCCAGGTTGCGATCGCACATTGTCGTGATTCGAGGCTATGAAGAACCAAATGGTTTTCTCGAAGCAGCCAAAAGACAGATAGAGATACTAAATATCAAGACTGACTTAAAACTGATTGCTAAAAAAGACGGTACTCCCAAACCAAAAACCATAAGAGTAAAGCAAATCCTAGTTGGCTTCGGCATCGAAGCAAATAATTTAAGCGAGTCTGATTCAATTATCCTTCAGGAAAAAGGATTAGGAGGAAAGCACAAAATGGGTTGTGGTGTATTTGTTTGAGTTAGTTGGGAAATGATGAATGAAGCAGTTAAGCCAAAAGTAGAAATAAGCTTGAACGATCCTGCCATGACCATGCTACATCGTGGGGGAGTTGCTGGTTTGTATATGACCCTCAAAGCTCTAGAAAGGCGATATCCTACCCAGAGATCTCGTCAAGGTAATTTTAAGTGGAGTTTAAGCAAGACTAGTATTAGCCTCTATTGGAAAGGAAGCGACTATGAAGCCTTAGATTGGCTATTCTCCGAATCATTTCAAATCAGTAGCGACGGTTTAATCTCTCTGACTGGCTTACAGTCTCATAGCAAAGAAAGCCAATTAGCAATTCACATTGGTATTAAAAATACCTTTCTGCAACACAACCAATTCTTCAAATCCGCAGGAGATGCTACTGAAAATATAACTATAGAAGGCTTAGAAGTCCCGATTGACTATAAAAAAGCTAAATCCTACGCTCACCAAAATTATGCCGAACAGCTATGTCCGATAGAAAAACTAAACTGGAAAAAAGTTTCCCTTAAATTCAAACTTCTACTTCTCAGACATCACACCTTAATCGGACTTTTGTTCTTATTCGACATCCAACAAGGCAGTAATTTACAGCAAAAGACAATCGGCATAACAGGCTGGTTGTACCCTGGTGCTGCTATCAAACACTACGCCTACAAGAAAGAAACTCAGTTTACTGAAACTAGAGAAAGAGCGATCGCATTACTGTACGCGCCTGTTGCTTGTCTTTATTTTATTTCACCTAAATCTCGTCTCTACGACACTAAAAGTCAATATTGCTTAGTCATTCCTGATATAAAAGATCTGGAATTATACGCTCGACAAAGACAGAAAACCGCAAACTGGAACTACCAACAATTTTTAGCATCTGGCTACAGCGATGCAAGTTTTCGCCTTCTCACCCAACAGTCTGCATTACTTACCATCAGACAAAACGATCTCAAATGCTGTCAAGTAATTACTTTTGGTCAAACAAAATGGACGGGATTTCAGAAAATTCGTAAAAACGTTGAGATTGTCCAAATATACTTCGCACGGTCATAACTTGCGCTTTTTTTCCAAGAGCCATAATCTAATCA
>NZ_JADWDC010000124.1 GCF_020640915.1 Waterburya agarophytonicola KI4
TTTTTATAATTCTGTTTAATTATGGCACGATTTTTAATTTGGAACTCCCTTAATAAAGCCATGTTCCTTGTCACTATTAGAGTCAATCCCAGTGTAGTAAATAGCTCGATAGAGAGTATCTTCTCTCACTAATATTTGCAGGAACTTGGTGTAGTCGATGCGGGTATTCAATTGATTGAGAGCATAGTAGAGGTTTGAACCGTCGATAAAAATGGCGACTCTTTTTTTGATGGGAGTATTTATAGAGGTGGTGTTTGTTACTTGATCGCTTAACTGAGATAATTGTTGTTGGAATTGTTGAATTTGCTGAGATTTTACTGCCAAACTAGCTTGAAATTCAGAAGCTGTGATTGCTGAGGAATATTGGTTTGTGACTCGTTCAATTTGGGCGTTGTTAGCAACCAGTTGTCGTTCGATCTGTGCTTGTTGCTGGCGAGAGAGAAGATTTAGCCCCAAACATAGTGAAACAGGCAGGCTAAATAAAGGTTGCTGGGAGATTGCCATCATCAAAGTACTGATAATCGAACCCCAAACAGCTATTGTTTCGGCTTTTTTAATGTTTTGTTTTGACAGTCGGGGTAGAGAAACAGTTTTGAATTGTTTTCTAGCTGGAGTTAAATAAATTTGATTAGTCATTATGTTTTCAATTGCTACATTGACTAATCGATCGCAATCAGAGGATTTATGCGTTAACTGCGTTAATTCACAATGTGCCAAGATAAAATTAGTTATGGACAGATACTAGTAAGTTTATGAGTCAACATTTTTATAAGGTAGAGGCTTTTTGGGATTCAGAAGCGCGAGTTTGGGTAGCCGAGAGTGAGGATGTTCCTGGGTTAGCTACCGAAGCGGATACAATTGAAGCCTTGACTGATAAGTTAAGAAAGATGATTCCTGAATTACTAAACCTCAATGGTATTGTTGAGCAGTTTACGTTTGTTTAACGATTATTGGTAGATACAGTCGCAGTAGTTTGAGAAACATTACCAAAACTACGGTGAATAGCATTCAGCAGCATTGGTTTATAATCTTCTGGTTTAATCTCAGGGGCTTTTGTACCGTTTCCTGGCAAACGAATTTCACCAGAAAAGCTTTTATCATTGTCTTTACTGGACAAACTTCTGAGGGCAGCATCATAGATATTTGGTCTGGCATCCAACCATTTATTAGCACTATTGACAAATTGTTTAGGTTCATCCGACCAAGTTGAAGATTGTTCTATCAAGTCTTGACGATCTTCAGGAGAAAATATTTCTGGTTGTTGTTCGATAATATTGAGAAGCGAGTGGTAAATTCTTGACATATCTGCTTGCTCTAGAAAGAAGTAAGTGAGAAATAGGCTTAATTCTAATATTATCGAAAGCAATACTTAATTCAACCCAATTTTGATTACGTTTTCTGAATATTTATCTGTCTATGAACCAACAGCACAGAAAGCACCCCAATAATAGGGGGAAGCGAAAGGGCAGGAGTCGTTAAGAGTATCAATTAAAAAACTCTTAATTGTAAAAACTGCCTCATCATCCATTGTTTGTAAATTCTGATAGAACTTAATCATTAAGAAGGTAGTTGATAGATCGCTTACCGCCCAAAGGCTACTAACTACGCTAGGGCTACCTGCATACAGAAAACCACTGGGTAAACCGATATACTCATCGCTGAGATTTTTAATATCCGTTAAGCCTGTTTCGCAAGCCGAGAGAGTCACCAAACGACAGTTACGTAAATCCAAACTAAATATTTCACCCAAAGTCAGGCATTTTTCCAGATCGATGTAGCTACCATCCCTGCTAGGCAAATACCTAGTTTTATCTCTTCTATCTTCCCCATCTTCCTTGTCCTCCTTGTCTTCCTGGGCTTCCATCTCCACCACGCTATCCGCCAGCAACAACGCCGAACGTTCTGGTTTCTCGAAATTAAACGTACCGTGACAGGAAAAATGAGTATAGTTAGCCTTACCAAGTCTTTCAGTAGTTAATGCTTTTCTGTGTCCCTCTTTCCCAACCAATACATCATCGTGGGGTTGAAACTGCTTTCTAATCGCAGCAACTTCAACGCTGGTATAAGGTAACGCTGGTATAAGGTAACGCTGGTATAAGGTAACGCTGGTATAAGGTAACGCTGGATCTTCAGTAGGGTTTTGTACCGCAAAAAACTTTTTGTCCCCCGTATCTCCCCATACCTGTTTCTGAGTCAATTCCAATAGTTGAACGCTGGGTGCATAACTAACTCCTTGAGGAAAGAGATCCAAAAGACATCTACCATCCTTGAGGGGTAAAGCGTGGATGGGAATGATATGTAGCCAGCGATGAGGAACGAGAATTATTCTATTGCAGTCAGGCAAAACTTGTTTGAGGGACTCAATCACCTCATCCCACTCCAAAGTTCGGGCAAGTTGATAGAGAAACAAAATCAATCTTTCTTGCCACTTGTCCTTATATTCGCGATATTTACTGAGATACTTATCCTTTATCTCAGTCAGGGTTTGTACTTCCTCAAAATCCTTGGTAATCACCAAAGGCTGAGTGCAATTTTTAGTAACGATAAAAGTCGTGAAGGTATCCTTACTAACGCACCATTTAATTAATGCCGTTTGGGGAGTGGGTAAAGCAGCCTGGATTTGGGCAAAACTTATTGGTTCGACTCTTTGGGACAGTTGAAAACTAGGATCGACTGGTTGGATATGGGTGCGAAGCAAATATTCCATCGACTGACCCAGGAGTGATGAATTTCTCGGCAAATTAAAAGAGTGGAAACAGAAAAAGTTAGAAATATTCTGGCTGCCAACCTACTCCCCCAAACTAAACTTAGCGGTGCGACCCCGCGCAGTCTGTGACGCGCAAGGGAACGCGCACCAAGACATCGAAATTCTCTGGAAATTTATCAAATATGAATGGATAGATATTGAGGCTTATAGTAGTCAGAATAGTCTAATTGAATATCTAAAAAAAGTGCTGGATAATTTTGGTCACGAATATGTAATTAATTTTGCCTAAGTACTTAGCAGTTGTTTTTCGTCGGACAATTGAGAGCTTTTGGGCGTTTGTCGGCGATCGCATTCGGAAGCGATAGAGTTGGAGACAAGGCAGACAGGGAAGACAAGGAAGATAAATTGTTGTGAAAAAATCTTAGTCATTCCCAGAGCCAATCCAATTAATGCTTACACGATGGGCGGAATTGTTAGGGATGCAGGATTGACGATAGAACAATTTGAGCAACTTTTGTAAGTATAAGGCGATCGCATTTGCAAGCGATAATTTTTGAAGTCGATCAAATACTAAGTAAAATACAATTAGTCGAGTATTTGTGAAATATTCATGCAAAGTATCAAACTAAATTCTCATATAGGGTCTGACGGTATTTTAAGATTAGACATACCAGTAGATGTTAAAAATGCTGATATAGAAGTAGTTGTTACGGTTAAAAACATTAATTCTGAGCCAGAAAAAGTGACAAAATCGGCATGGTCGCCTGATTTTTTTACTAAAACCGCAGGTGCATGGGTAGGAGAGCCTTTAAAAAGAGAATTACAAGGAGAATATGAAAATCGAGAGGAATTGTTTTGATTTACTTGCTCGATACCAATACTTGCATTCAATACATTACAGGTCGTAGCTCTCTTGTTATTGAAAAATTTAAGGCTTACAAACCTTCAGATATAGCTCTATGTGATGTTGTCAAGTCAGAACTATATTATGGCGCATATAAAAGCAGAAATAGGAAGCAAAATCTTCAAGTTTTAGAAGAATTTTTTCAGGAATTTGTTAGTTTACCTTTTGACGAACAAGCAGCTAAAAAAGCAGGCAAAATAAGAGCTAGACTTGCTGCATTAGGAACTCCTATTGGTCCTTAGGATCTACAGATATCAGCGATCGCTTTAGTAAATAATCTAATTTTAGTTACCCATAACATTAAAGAGTTTAGTCGGGTTGAAGAATTGCGCTTTGAAGATTGGGAAGTGGCTTAAGTTTTGCAGGATTTAGCCTTGTCCGAATGCGATCGAGTATGAGCAAATTTACAAAGTCAATCGAATTTGATTGAGAAGAGTTTCTTACGATTAATTGCCTCTTAAGGACTTGTAATCATAACCTTCATGAAATTGGATTTTGCCACTCAACTCCAATAAATCTTTTTTCTTCTTTGCCTTGATAAGTCAAAATAACGATTCCACTGCTTTTTTTCTACATAGTATTTAATTTGTTTACTTCTAAATTGTTCGCTTTCTTCGGTCAAAATAGAAAGATTGAAGGGAGTTCCGCTATCTGTCATCACTGGTAGGGAAAAACAAGTATATATTTCCTTGCTGACGGGGTGACAACCCCGCTAAACGATACTCTGTATGTGCTTCATAGCTTTAAGACCTTTGAGATAAAATGGCAGTTTATTGAGAGCTATTTTCATTAATTTTTCGACCCACTCCCAGCATATATCCATAGACAATATCCATGTCGTACCATATAAACCTGTCCAAAAATAACTATGCCTGGGACGATTTTTACCTTCAATTTTGAGACGATTAATATACTCTTGATAGCCAGTATTTCTCATTTTTAACCCTACTAAACAACTGGCAGTATAGGCGATCGCTACAAGCAAAATTAAATTAGTAAGACGTTGAGAATTAGCTTGACTTCCTTCTAAATTATAACCACCAGATTTACAATCTCTAAACATAGCTTCTATGCCTCCACGAGATGCAAAAATTTTAATAACTTCCTCTTTATTCTCTAAATTCGTGAGTAAATACCAGGGGGTAGGTAGTTGTTTATTATTGTATTTTCTTTGCCAGTAAACTACGACATTAAATCTATCTTTTTGATTATTTTCTGTAACTAAAACACCATTATGTAAAACTTTATTTCCTGGTTTCACATCAATTGAATCAAGAGATTGATATTTTTTTTAGCGAGCTTTAATCTTGGTATTTTTATTTAATCTAAGAACAAAATTTATTTTCTTTTTAGTCAGCCAGATTTCACATTTAATAGGATAGAGAAAACTCGATGCTAATCTCTCAATCCTGGCTGCCTGACACATTTATTTGAGGATAGTTAAACTCTGAGGCATTTTAAT
>NZ_JADWDC010000024.1:0-30305 GCF_020640915.1 Waterburya agarophytonicola KI4
CAGCTTACTTTTTCGATTATTAGCACTGCTTAATCCTTAAACAAGAAGTATTGGACAGGTTGCCATTTAGGTAGATAAACAAAAGCGATTGAATTTAGCCCAGCCCGATAATGTTTGTACTCTATTTTTCTGGGGTTTTGGGGTTAACGAGCAAGTTGAAAATTATTTACTAGACATCTCTGAAACTACAAATTTTATCAAAAAATTTCGTAACTACTCAGGTAGGAGAAAGAAGTCAGTGAAAAAGAGAACCAAAGAATGATACTTTGGTTTTATGACAGGAGCAGAAAAAGAGCAAAGAATCCAAGCCCTAGAAAAAGAAAATCAAGCACTGCGGGAAAGGATAGCAGAGCTAGAGAGGCGTTTGGGTTTGAACAGTGACAATAGCTCCAAACCCCCATCTTCTGACGGATTAAAGAAAAAACCGAAAAGAACCCAAAGTCTTCGTAGTAAAAGTAAAAAGTCGTCGGGAGGGCAGAAAGGTCATCATGGGGAAACCTTAAAACAGGTACTAGAACCAGATAGAATAGTTAACCATTCAGCACCATCAACTTGTTGTGAGTGTGGGTGCAGCCTCAGTAAATCGACCATAATATCAAGCATCAAACGCCAAGTGTTTGACATACCAAAACCCTCAATAGAAGTTACCGAACACAGAGTAGAAATTAAGCAATGTCCTCGGTGTCATTCTCAAGTAGAGGGAAAATTCCCCCCATTAGTTAAAGCACCAGTACAGTATGGAGGGGGACTTAAAGCCACCTGTGCTTATCTTCAGCATCAGCATTTTATTCCTCAAAAGAGATTGAGTGAAATATTCCAAGACCTGTTTGGTTGTCCTATCAGCGAAGGGACAATCGTTAATCACAGTAAATCACTAGCAAGTGCCATAATTCCTCTGACGGAAGAATTAGGAGCCAGAGTCAGAGAAGCCCCCGTCAAGCATCTAGATGAAACGGGATTACGGATTGCAGGAAAGACTAATTGGTTACACGTGGTTTCCACAGAAACCGTAACTTGGTATCGAATAGCAACCAAACGTAAAGACCTAGAACCATTGATGGGGATAAAAGGGGTAGTAGTTCATGACCATTGGAAGCCTTATTATCAGATAGATAATGTAGTTCACCAGTTATGTAATGCCCATCATTTGAGAGAGCTTAAAGCTTTAAGTCAAATCGAGAATGAATCCTGGGCAAAGTCAATGAAACAATTATTATGTCTGGCTAACAAGTACCAAAACATTTATCCTCAGACCATTCCTAAGACCATTGTCAATCGACTTCATCGACTGTATGAATCGATTATTCAAAGAGGATTAATTTTTCATCAATCTCAACCACCCCTGAGTCGCAAAGGAAATCGAGGGCGACTCAAGCGTCGGGTTGGTCACAATCTGCTGCTAAGATTACAGAATTTTAGCTGTGATGTACTTCGTTTTCTCGACTCTGTTGATGTTCCTTTTACGAATAATCAAGCAGAACGAGATTTACGGATGATTAAATGTAAGCAGAAAATTTCTGGCTGCTTTCGTAATGCAGATCGTGCTGTTGATTTTACCAATATACGTTCTGTTCTTTCTACTGCTAGAAAACAAAACATGAATTTACTTCAAGTTTTGACTGATATTTTTTCTGGTCAGCTTCCCGTTTTTTCTTAGGCTACCTGAGTAGTTACGTTTTTTCTTTAATCTAGTAAGTACAATACTTTAAGCTATCTATTATTTCCGATAATATTCCTGGCAAGCTTATGCTTCTATTTTAAACTTTCGGCAATTATATGCTTCCTGAATAAAGTAGATCGCTAAAATTGCTGAACCTAAGAATCAGTGTTGTAGAGTTTGAAATAGCAAAGTTATGCTTCCTGTAGTGGCAAGATTATGCTTCCAGTCACAACATTCTGCTTTAAAAGTCGATATCTGAATTTTCTTCATTACATTATTAAATTAACTATGGTCAACTAGTATAGTCATAATTATAAAACAGCAACTAAAATGTCTGAGAAATAGCGATCGCCTTGAAAAATCTGTAATTAAGTAGGGCGATCGAGTAATAATATACAGATGAGAAAGTAAGAACACCCTTATCTAAATTCAACTAGTTGAAACTGTGACAGAAGCAAAAAGCTACAAAGAAACCGTAAATCTGCCCCAAACAGAATTTAATATGCGTGCCAATGCCGTGGTGCGTGAACCAGAATTACAGCAATTTTGGGCAGAAAACAAAATTTACGAGCAACTGTCACAGAATAATATTAAAGACTCCTTTATTCTTCATGATGGCCCTCCCTACGCTAACGGTGCCTTGCACATGGGTCATGCGCTGAATAAAGTTCTTAAAGACATAATCAATAAATATAAGCTTTTGCAGGGACACAAGACTGAATATATCCCTGGGTGGGATTGTCACGGACTTCCTATCGAACTAAAAGTCTTGCAAAAGATCAAGTCTAAAGAAAGAAAAGAATTAACTCCCCTAAAACTACGTCAAAAAGCTAAAGAATTTGCCCTCCAAGCCCAACAAGAACAGTGTGCCAGTTTTAAACGTTATGGTATTTGGGGTGATTGGGAACATCCTTATTTAACTTTGACTCCCGACTACGAAGCAGCGCAAATCGAAGTCTTTGGGCAAATGGTTTTAAATGGACACATCTATCGCGGTTTAAAACCCGTTCATTGGAGTCCGTCATCTCGTACCGCATTGGCAGAGGCAGAATTAGAATATCCTGAAGGGCATACTTCCCCTAGTATCTATGTAGCATTTCCTGTGAGTAAGTTGGGAGAAGGTGCAGCAGAATTAAAAGAATATTTACCCAATCTGAAAGTTGCAATCTGGACTACTACACCCTGGACTATTCCTGGTAATTTAGCAGTGGCAGTTAACGATAAATTAGAATATGCTGTTGCCCAAACACCCGATGGAAAGTATTTAATTGTAGCTAAGGATTTAGTCGAACAACTATCTGCCACCTTAGAAACCGATTTAACCGTTAAGACTACCTTATTGGGTAAGGCTTTAGAAAATAGCACTTACACCCATCCTTTATTCGATCGCGGGAGTAAAGTTGTGATTGGTGGCGACTATATCACGACAGAATCAGGTACGGGATTAGTCCATACTGCCCCAGGACACGGACAAGAAGACTATATCACTGGTCAAAAGTATGGTTTACCTCTGCTTTCTCCTGTAGATGATGGGGGAAGGTTTACCGAGGAAGCAGGTAAGTTTGCAGGGTTGCAGGTAGTGGCAAAGGGCAACGAAAAAGTTAGCGAAGGTAATCAAGCAATCATCGATGCACTAACAGAAGCAGGGGCATTGCTCAAACATGAGGAATACGCCCACAAATATCCTTATGACTGGCGCACGGGCAAACCTACTATTTTCCGCGCTACCGAACAGTGGTTTGCTTCAGTTGAAGGATTCCGCGATGAAGCATTAAAGGCAATTTCCACGGTAACTTGGATTCCCGCCCAGGGAGAAAAACGCATTACTCCTATGGTAAGCGATCGCTCTGATTGGTGTATTTCTCGCCAGCGTAGTTGGGGTGTACCAATTCCCGTCTTTTATGACACAGAAACCAACGAAGAATTGTTAACCGAAGAAACTATTAACCATGTAAAAGCGATCGTCGCCGAAAAGGGTTCTGATGCTTGGTGGGAATTATCTGTAGAGGAATTATTACCCGAACAATATCGCAATAATGGACGCACCTATCGCAAGGGTACAGATACGATGGATGTTTGGTTTGATTCTGGATCTTCTTGGGCTGCGGTAGCCAAAGGTAGAAACTTGAAATATCCCGTTGATATGTATCTTGAAGGCAGCGATCAACATCGTGGTTGGTTTCAATCTAGCTTGCTTACCAGCGTCGCAACTAATGGTATTGCACCCTATAAAACCGTCCTTACTCACGGCTATGTAGTAGATGAAAAGGGCTTTAAGATGAGTAAGTCTAAGGGCAATGGTATCGCTCCAGAATTAATTATCGAAGGAGGTAATAATAAAAAACAAGAACCTGCTTATGGCGCGGATGTGCTGCGTCTTTGGGTATCTTCCGTCGATTACTCCTCGGATGTGCGTGTAGGTAAAAATATCATCAAGCAAACTTCCGATATGTACCGCAAAGTAAGGAATACGGCTCGTTTCTTGTTGGGGAACTTACACGACTTCGATCCTAAAAAAGATGCTGTAGCTTATGCAGACTTGCCCGAATTAGATCGGTATATGCTGCACCGCATGACAGAGGTGTTTGCCGAAGTAACAGAAGCCTATGAAAGCTATCAATTCTTCCGCTTCTTCCAAGCGATCCAGAACTTCTGTGTCGTCGATTTATCCAACTTCTATTTAGATATCGCCAAAGACAGACTATATATCAGCAGTCTCGATGCTTTTCGTCGTCGTAGCTGTCAGACAGTATTATCTGTAGCCATTGAAAACATCGCCAAAGCGATCGCACCTGTATTGTGCCACATGGCAGAAGATATTTGGCAAGCCTTACCCTATGAAACAGGTTACAAATCTGTGTTTGAATCTGGTTGGGTAGAAATGCAGTCTGAATGGCAAAAACCTGAACTAAAAGAATTTTGGTCAACTATTGTCAATCTAAGAGATGAAGTAAACAAAGTAATGGAACAAGCCAGAACAGCTAAAGCGATCGGTTCTTCTTTGGATGCGAAGGTATTACTGCAAGTTGCCGATGCTTCGTTAAAAGACAAGCTAGCTTTTTATAATTCTTCTGATACTTTAAGTGAGAAAAATGTAGACGAATTGCGTTATTTCTTCCTTACTTCCCAAGTAGAATTACTCGATTCTCTACCCGATGCCGAATACAAAAGCGAATCCGAGATTGCTAATATTGCTGTCGTGAAAGCTGATGGTGAGAAATGCGATCGCTGTTGGAACTATTCTTTGTCTGTCGGTAGTTTTGTTGAAGATCCGACAATTTGCGATCGGTGTAATTATGCTTTAAAAGGCACGTTTTAATTGAACCTGGGAATAAAAAAGATTAATTGGAAGAATGCGATCGCTTTTCTTTTGCAGATCGTCCCAGGTTAAAACAGCCCTAAAGGATACAGATTCACATATGAGTAATTATGGGTAAATATATTGTTTCTGAGTTAAATCCGTCGTTATTTAAGCCTAATCTACAAATAATTACTCCCAATAGCGCGATCGCTCATTATATTAGGCAAATTACTCATTCTCAGGTTAAAATCTCTCACTATAGTTTGGAGAGTTTGACCCAAAATATTGTGCGCCGTCAAGGTTGGGGAATTGCTTCGGTTTTATTAAGCCGTCGTTTGTTGCAGAATGCGGTTAAACAAGTTATTTCTACTAAAGATATAGAAGGAACGGCAAAAGCTTTTTTAACTGCTATTAAAGACCTATTTCGTAGCGGTATCGATCTTCAGCAATTGCAGCAAAATACCGATCCTAGAATACAACAATTAGCTAGTTTAGCGATCGCCTATCAAGCCCAATTAAGACACAGAAAGCGGATTGATGCAGCTGAGTTATATTGGCAGGGAGCGATCGATATTGCTTACCAGAAACCATATTTATTTTATGGTTATTTTGCGCCAACTAAAGACGAACTTGCGATCGTTAATGCGATCGCAGATCAAGATAGTATTCTGGTATTGCCAACCGACGATCTCTATCCTCAAAATCAAAAATCTTTGGCGTGGTTGCAGTCTCAAGGATGGGAATTTAGAGAGACAAAGAGAATAAATCACAAACTTCAGGAGTGTTTTAAGCAAAAGGCGAGTTTACCTCCAGGGGTGAGTTTAAATGTTTTTTCCAATCTGGAAGAAGAGATACGAGGAGTCTTAACTCAAGTAAAAATTTTGTTGACTCAAGGGGTTGAAGCCAAAGATATTGTTTTGGTAACAAACGACGAACAATTATATGGCGAGACTCTAATCGATGTTGCTGAGGAATATAGTTTACCCGTACAGGTAGCTTATGACATTCCCTTGGAAAAAACTCGCATGGGTGCGTGGTTAAAGCTTTTATTGGAAGTGTTGCGCGATAATTTTCCTTTTGAAACAACAGCAAAATTACTCTCTCATCCTTTGGCTAGATATATGTCAGCGGAAATTTGGTCAACCGCCAGAGAAATCCATCCCCAAGGTTTAGCAGCTTGGCAAGAGTTGGAAGTAGATTTAAGTTTGCTCGATTTGACTCAAAATAGTTATTCGCGGGAGTTTTGGATCGAGCGTTTGCAGGACATTCTAACTACTTGGGATATTTTAGAAAAAGGGAAATTTTGGGCGCGAGAGATGGTTGCATTTTATTGCATTCAAGATGCTTTAAATGAATTAAGCAATCCTAAAGAACAAGTAATAAGCAAGCAAACTTTTGTTAATGAAATAAACGAAATTTTAGCTTTATTAACTACTAATGCTCAACCAGGAACTGGAGGAATAAAGTTATACAATCCTACTTCTTTATTGGGTACTAGCTATCCTTATGTATTTTTCTTGGGTAGTGCATCAAGTATTTTGCCGACGGAAATTACTAACGATACTATTTTAGATTTTTACAGTCGCAAACAGCTAGTCAAGCAGGGTTTAGAAATTGTAACTGCCGTAGACATCGCTCAACGAGAAACTTTTTATTTTTACTGTTTTTTGAATATTGCAACCCAACAAATTACCTTTTCTTATCCAGAGTTAGTCGATCGCGCCTTTTGTTTACCTAGCCCTTATTTAACCCGCTTGGGATTGCAACCTACTCCTTTAGATATCTTACCCCTAGCTAGTATAGAGTCTGCCAGACAAAAATATTTACGCTGTTCTAGTTTATTGGATGAAGCTACAAGTTTGTCATTAAAGCTACCGAACATAAGCAAAGCGTGGCAGGTAGAAGCAGCAAGAGAAAGTACAACCGCGCCTGACGAATACGATGGGGTAATTGGCATCGCGATCGATCCCCAGAGTAAGATCTTTAGTGCTTCTCAATTAACTCAATTAGGTCAATGTCCTTTTAAATGGTTTAGCGCGAGATTACTGAAATTAAAAGAATTGAACGAAGCAGAATCAGATCTTAGTCCTGCTTTTCGCGGAAGTTTGTATCATCGTTGCTTAGAATTATCTCTAGCACAAATCAAAACTGCCAAAGATCTAGCCAAATTCAATCGAGAACAATTAGTCAAAGCTTTTGAAACTGCGGAAAAAGAATTAAAACTAACTCAATTAGCGGGATGGGAGGCTCAAAGACAAGAACACTTAGATTTACTCTCCCTTAATCTAGCTAGTATTGATTTTCTTCCCCCAGAAAGAGAAGTCATCGCCACCGAAACCAAGTTTGATACCCAATGGTATGGCTTGGAGGTACAGGGACAAGTAGATCGCATAGATCGCACCGATGCAGGATTAGCAATAATTGATTACAAAACTAGTAGCTTAACTCCCCCAGGGGTTAAAGATGAGACGGGGAAAGCCAATCTAGATATTCAACTAGCAGTATACCAAGATGCGATCGCCGAAAAACATCCTGCTGAAACTATCGATACCGCAGCCTATTATTCCATTACCAAGCAAAAAACCATCAGTAGCCCGCAAAAAGATCCCGCCCAGTTGTCTGCTTTTGCCGAACGAGTAAAATCTCACCTCCAACAAGGACACTATCCCGTTGACCCCGACATAGATCGTAAAGCCTGTCGCTATTGTAATTATGACTTCCTATGTCGCCAAGGCGATCGCTTGAGTCGTAAAAATCAATAAACAATAAAAAATAGTAAAATTTCTCAGTAAATCGGCGTTTTTCTGACACAATACTCTTTGCTGGCAATCGAAATATATAAATGTTCTTATTCCCTGCACCCTATCCCTGTCGATCGCGCTATCCTTTAGGGCTAAAACCTATCCCCTTCTAAAATCGAAGTCTTTAACCATTGACCATCGATGACATAATTAGCTTTTTTGAGGTTTCAAGATGTTTAAGAATATTTTATTTCCCATAGAATTAACTAGAGAAGCGCGCAAAGCGATCGAACTTACTGCCAATATGGTGAGAATTCATCAAAGCAAATTGACTATTCTCTCGGTTGTAGAAGAAGATGCCGAAGGTGCAATGGCTTCAGAAGAACAAGTGGCAAAACTGCTAGAAAAAGCCAAAAACTTCTTTGCTGGTCAGGGAATTCAGGCTGCAACTCTTGAAAAAGTGGGCATTCCTGCTTTTACTATCTGTGATGTAGCAGATGAGATTGATGCTGATTTGATTATTATGGGTTGTCGGGGTTTGGGTCTAATCGACGAAGAAGCTGCCATGGATAGCGCAACTAACCGCGTGATTAATTTAGCTAATTGCCCCGTGTTAGTTGTTAGTTAACTGATCTTATATTAACAAGATCCTGCATAATTTTTGCCAGTTTGCCAATTGAGAAGATCGCAAACTTCCTGGTCTATAATGGTAATCTTTTCCCTATAGTCATTTATCAAATGTTTTGGGCTGATTTGCGTTTCATTTACTCGCCTCTACTTCTAATCATCAACATAGATCTCAACATAGATCCTAAGCTTGAGGAAGTTGTGAAGCTTATAGAATAGTTGCAAAAAGATTATGGCAAAGATAAAAACTGATACAACAAAAGTATCAATAAATAAAATAAGAGGCAGACTATTATGGATCGAGTCTCTAACCCATACATGACTAACCAGGATTGGATCGATCGAGGCAAAAACGATGCTTGGGCGGGTAAACCAAAACAAGTTCCAGAACACGATCCTCAAGCAGCGAGTATGTATGATTTGGGCTATTGTGAAGGAGAAACAAGGCGATCTCCAACACGACCAAAAGCGAAGGAGTAAGAGTAATGACAGAATTATTAAAGCAAAAATGTGTCCCCTGCACTGGCAGTTTACCTCCAGCTACAGCCGAAGAAATTAGCACTTATAAGACTCAGATTCCAGACTGGAATTTGATTACCGAAAATGGTGAATTGCGTCTGCGACGAGTTTATCAGTTTCCTGATTTTGTCAGCGCGCTAGCTTTTACTAATTCCATTGGCAAGCTTGCCGAAGCAGAAGGGCATCACCCTGCATTATTAACTGAATGGGGCAAAGTAACTGTTACCTGGTGGACTCACGCTTTAAAAGCACTCCACCACAACGATTTTATTATGGCAGCTAAGAGTGATGCGATCGCCAAAGAAGATAATTAGTAATTGTTAGTTATTTTAATTCTGGCGATCGCGTTGTTTTCTGAGTTTATCTAATTTAAAAGTTGGTGGAACTGCTTCGGGTAGGGGAGGGGCAATTCTAATTTTCCAGGCTTTAATTTCCTCTTGAGCGGTAGAAAAACTAGTAGTACCAGAAGGAACTTGGGCAGCAATCTCTATTGCCTGTTCTAAAGAGTTATCAGAAGCTTGTCTGGCAATAGATAAAATTTCTGCTGCCCAGTCATTAACATCCCGTACCACTTGAGGATAAACCGAACTATTGGGAGAGGCTTGTCTGGCAGTTCTAATTGCTTGTGCTAACGCTTCAGGGGTGCTTCCGCGAGCAATATTATTTGCTTCTGATATATATTTTTGTCCGTCTACTTCTTGTTGCCAACGGCTAATTCTACTTTGAGCTTCGGGATACAAAGCTCTACCCGATCTTACTTTTCTAGCTGCATCAATAGCTGCGGGATAATTATTAATATTGGCAAAAGAATCTGCTTCATCGAGAATTGGTTCGTCTTCTACTCTTTCTACATTAGCCCGCCAAGTCCGAGCATAATTTTGTGCCTCACTGTAAAGAGGACTGCTACGGGAAATCAAATTAACTTCAGCGATCGCTCTACGCCAAGCATTGATATTATTACCATAGGACAATTCTTGGGCTCGATTTAAAATTGGTCGATCTTCAATAGTTTGTATTTGTCCTCGCCACTTATTAATTTCTTGTAGAGCTTCGCTATAACGGGGGTTTGAGCTAGAAACTAGTTTAGCTTCGGCGATCGCTTGATTAAGATTGGCAATTGTTCCTACTCTAGAAATTTCTCTTGCCTTAGATAGATGACGTACCCCGTCTATTTCTGATGTCCAACTCTTAATTAGTTTTTGTCCTAAATCGTAATATTCACTATCTTTTTCTAACTTCTCTGCCTCTTCAATGGCTTCTTCAATACCAAATACCGTATCTAGCTGTGCGCTGGAGCCTGCATTTGCCAAAATTTGCCAATCCTCAACTCTCTTTTGCAAATTGAGACTGCGAGGAATACGAGGGGTAATTCTCAATAATTGTTGCCAGTCTCTTCGTTCGATCAGTCGTTCCATATTAGCGACCAATTTCTCTTTTCCTTCTTGGATGATTTCTTGAGCTTGTTCGTAGGTATAACTGCCTTCTTTGATATCATCAGCTCGATCTATGGCAATAATAAGATTTTCAATTGTGCCATTAGTTAATTCCGTTTGAGCTTTTGTCAAGCTGGCATTTTCTTCTTGAGCAACATTAATATTATTAATACTTTCCTCATATTTAGTTGTTGCCCAATATTGATTAGAACTATCAGTCAAACGTACTGCCCAATTAAAAGCACCATTCCAATCTGCTTCTCGCAGTTTTTCTTCTACTTTGGCGTATTGTTCTTCTCCTTCGGACCAAATAGAATTCCATTGCTCTATTTTTTGGTCTACCAATTCTTTAGACGAAAGATTTCTGGGAATTTTCTGGGCAGTGGCGATCGCTTCTTCCAAATTCCCCTCTTGAAATTCATCTTCACCAATGGTGAGAATTCCTGCTGCCCAGCGATCGATGTTGCGATCAATCTCTGGTCGGAGAGGATGATTTTCAGGTAATACTGCCACCAATTCTATCGCTGCTAGTAACCCTGCAACATCTTTTTCTTCAGCAGCGGTTTGGGCGCAATAGAGGCGAATTGAAGCGGATGCGATCGGCCAGAAAACCTTAGAGCAGCTTTGAGTTTTAGGTAATTTAAGCAACATCGTAGTTGCTCCATACCCCACTCCGCCAGAACACAATACCAACAAGATTCCCCATAGCTGCCACCTTTTCCATAGGGGGATTTTTTTGAACTTGGTTGTAGCTATTTCAGATTGTTGAACAACAGGGGTAATGGTAGTAGGTTTAGGAGGAGTCAAAGGCACGAGTGTATTTTCCTGTAAATTCTGTTCTGGACTAACGTTCTCTTTTTTTTCACTTATGTCGACAGAGAAAGTCTCGGTAGAATTGAATTCTGGCTGTTTTGGCTTGTCATCATTAATTCTAGCGTCAGATTCATCCTGAGTAGAATCCGAGCCAAAGTTTAGTGGTTCTTCATTAATCGCCATAAATTACCCGATCCTGATGCCAATAACTGTATCTTCGATTTCCCCAAGGTGACGGTTAAATCGTATCCCATCTTATCACTCTTATTTATTGAGTAAATACTACAGTTGTGTCTATCTCATCAAGAATTGATTTAGATAACAACCTTTGCCACACCTTGAGGTTTTATAAGTCAAAAAGTTTGTTTAATTGGCTTTTAGATCGGCGATTAATCTTGTCAATTGAGCTTCATTTGCTTGATAAACTTCACCGCAAAATTGACAAATGGCTTCTGCACCTTCATCTTTTTCAATCATATCCTGTAGTTCTGCTTCTCCCAACATTTTAAGCGCGCCCAATACTCGATTAAAAGAACAACCACAATCAAATTTCACTTCCTGAGATTCAGGAAATACAAATAGATTCAAATCTCCTAATAGTTGTTCCATAATCTCTCGGAGACTCTTACCTTCTCGCAATAAAGGAGTAAAGCCAGATAGTCCACCTACCCGAGATTCGAGTAATTCAATCAAAGAGTTATCATGAGCTGCTTTAGGCATTATCTGTAGCAAAATTCCTCCTGCAGCGGTAACTCCTGTTTCTCCCACAAATACCCCAACCAACAGCGCGGAAGCAAGCTGTTCGGACGTAACTAAATAATGAGCAACATCCTCGCCAATTTCTCCTGAAATGAGCTTTACCGTACTAGAGTAGGGCTGTCCGTAACCCACATCTCGAACTACATGCAGATAGCCATTATGACCGACCGCTTTACCAACGTCTAGTTTTCCTTTTTCATTAGGAGGAAGCTCTACACTAGGATTTTGTACATATCCTCTTACTGTTCCATCTAATCCTGCATCAGCTAAAATTGTCCCTAACGGGCCGTCTCCCTTAACATGAATATTAATCCTTGAGTCTTCTTTTTTCATGCTAGAAGCTAGTAGTAGTCCAGCAGCCATAGAACGTCCTAAAGCTGCGGTTGCAACATAAGAGAGTTTATGTCTTTGTCTTGCTTCTTCAGTTAAATTTGTGGTGATTATCCCCACTGCTCTAATTCCACCATCTGCTGCTGTGGCTCGAATTAATTTATCCGTCATTCTCTTAAAGATTTTCTATATTATGTCTTTCATACTGTACTGAAATTTGACTAGTTGACGCTGCTAAAAATAGTATAAGTTTTTATTATGTTATTTTATTTGCAAATTTCCAACGAAATTTGATATGATTTACACCGATATGTCAGAGTAGCTCAGTTGGTTAGAGCATCGGACTCATAAGC
Source organism: Waterburya agarophytonicola KI4 (assembly GCF_020640915.1). Classification (GTDB taxonomy): domain Bacteria; phylum Cyanobacteriota; class Cyanobacteriia; order Cyanobacteriales; family Xenococcaceae; genus Waterburya; species Waterburya agarophytonicola. Next base: position 12,537 of record NZ_JADWDC010000024.1, read on the forward strand.
CGAGGGTCGGGAGTTCAAGTCTCCCCTCTGACACTTTAATAATCAAAGTATAGAGCCACTAACAGCAATAGTTAAGAGTTTTTGGCAGTATCTTAAAAACTCTCAAAAGAGACTAAACGCTCTTAAAAATGCTTTAAAATTAGATCAAATTTAGATCAGTTTTAGAGCTTGGATAAGTTAGTTAAACTTCTAGAGAAAGCCAATAGTGACGTATTTACAGCTTATAAAGCCAGTTTGGGCTTTATTTAGGCATGATTTTTGTTTAAGTCCCGTTATTACTTTAGCCCGAAGGACTTGGTGACAGAGCGCGGGGCTTTCCCCACGGAAGGCTAACTGAAAGGTTGCTCGATTCTCATTGCTTAAATACTTAAACGCACCTTAGTTACTCCTTGACGAAGTTGTCTTTGCCGCCTCAACCAAGATGCTCGAATACCAGGGCGAATTATTGGCGCAAAAGTTCTAGCACCCCAACGCAAGAAAGCACTCTTGTGAAGTAATTCTGCTTGAGCCATCTCTTGACCTTGCAATTGCTGAATGCAAATAATTTCTCGCTCTCTTTCCTGTTGAATTAAAGGTAATACCTTATCTATGCGATCGCAATTTATTTCGGGTTGAATGAGTAAAGGAATTAAATGATTGGCTGCAACAATAGCATCGCGAAACGCCATATTAATCCCTTGGGCGCGAATTGGGGACATAGGATGAACAGCATCCCCTAACAATAATAATCCAGGGCAAAACCAGCGATCGCAACGTCCCACAACTACAGATAAGTGCATCGGTTTGGTTAAGCTTGCTCCATGAGTTTCAATATGCTTTGCCAGCCAAGGAGGAGCAGTTTCGGCTAGTTTTTGCGCCCAATCAGTTTCTTTCCAGTCATAATCATCATCGGCGTGTAGTCCCCAACCGATATGGAATTTACCCGATGAAGCGCGGAATAAACCAAATGCGTCGCGCCCTTTAATAATAGAATAAAAAGTATTCTCCGACTTACTCAACGCGCCAGAATCCAATTTAAACCAGAGGATATCAATACTACTGTGCAATTTAGTTAACTCGATTCCAGCTTTATTCCTAATTACAGAATTGCGTCCATCCGCAGCAATTATCAAATCCGCCATAATTTCTTGACCTGAAGCTAATTTAACACCATTGACCCTCTTCAAGCCCTGGACGAGATCTTTAACCGCTTCTCCTTGAATAAATTCAAACTGGGGATAATCCTGAGCTTGTTCTATAATTGCACTGAGTAAATGAGGCTGAGAAACCGTAGTGCAGGGTTGACCATTTTTTTCAATGGGTTCGTTAACGCGAAACAAACTTTTGCCAGATAACAAAAAATCCCAAGCATCAATAGACTGATGGGATATATCTGCAATTAATTCTAATAAGCCCATTTGCTCCAGGGCATCTAATCCACTAGGCATCAAGCCTTCCCCGCGAAACAACCGCTGGAAATCGCGAGATGCTTCGATTAATTTGACTTTTATACCCCATTTTACCAACAGCAGTGCTAGGGTAGCACCTGTAGGTCCAGCCCCAACAATTACAACCTGCTTCATATCAATTATTAGCGATCGATGACCAGTTAATACTACTTGCTCAGAATATCTCAAAAAGTGCCGTTTACAATAGGAGGCGATGTAGTCGGGAATGAACCAAAATAAAAACTATGGAGTCTATATGATTTTAAATCCCCAAGTTCAAACCATGAAGCAAAAACTACGTTGTTGGGCAATAATCTTAGTTTGCGGGGCAATGTTTTGGTTTAGTTCGATTTCCAACGTCCAAGCTAGCGATCGCTTATCTCAATCCGATAGTGAATATATTTTAGGACGTTTGAGCTTTGGTGCGACTTCTGAACAATTACAAGCAGTAAAAACGAAAGGCATTGAAGCTTACATTCAAGAGCAGTTAGAGCCACAAAATGTCCCTGAATCTCCTGCTTTCACTCCCTATCTAGAGAAATTCAACTCTGTTTACCAAAAACCTCTAGAACTACAGCGTCAGTATGCTGCTCTCAATCAACAACTGAAAAATAATCCTAATTTATCGAACAGCCAAATAGAAAAACTCGAACAAAAGAAAAACAATTTAAAGCAAACAGCAAGAGATTCTGCCACAGAAGTTCATTTAGCCAGAGCAGTTTATTCTTCTCGCCAGTTGCAGGAAGTAATGGTAGATTTTTGGTTCAATCACTTTAATGTATTTGTTAATAAAGGAGCGATTCATTTTTGGTTGAGCGATTATGAAAACAAAATTCGCGATCGCGCCTTAGGTAATTTTCGGGACTTGTTAGAAGCTACAGCTACTAGCCCAGCTATGCTGATTTACCTAGATAATGAGTTGAATACCAATCCTCAAAGTAGTTCGGCAAAAGGAAAATATAGCGGATTAAACGAAAATTATGCCCGTGAATTGATGGAACTTCATACTTTAGGAATTGATGGAGGCTATTCTCAGCAAGACATTATTACCCTAGCCAGAATCTTGACAGGTTGGACAGTCGACTATAATGGCAAACGAGGTAATGAAGACGGTTTTTTCTTTAATAGTCAGCGTCACGATCCTGGAGAAAAAGTATTTCTCGATCGCCAAATTACCGCCCAAGGAATTGAAGAAGGGAGACAAGCTTTAGATATTTTGGCAAGTCATCCTGCAACAGCCCATTTTATTAGCTACAAACTGGCACAATATTTTGTCGCCGATAACCCACCAGCTAATTTGGTAGATTCTTTGGCACAAAAGTTTTTAACTAGCAACGGCAATATCAAAGTAGTTATGGATGCTCTAATTCATAGCCCAGAATTTTCTAGTCGCGACTATCAACAAAAATTCAAAACCCCCTATCAATATTTAGTTTCTTTGGTACGAATGGCAGAAATCGATCGACCAAACTTTGAGCGCATGCAGGGAATGCTGCGTCAACTATCAATGCCAGTATATTTATGCGTTCCACCGACTGGTTATAAAAATACTCAAGATGCTTGGCTCAACCCTCAAGCAATGTTGCAGAGAATTACTTTTGCTAGCGCAATAGCTAATAAAAGATTGAATCCAGACGCTGAAATTGAATATCCAAAATTAGCCAGTAATATAGGGGAACTCTCTCCTCAAACCAAACAAGCAATTACCCAGTCACCCAATCTCCGCACCGTATTAATTTTGGGTAGCCCCGAAGCAATGTATCGTTAATCTTTTTGATTTAAGTTTTGATTTAAGTAAATACCCATGAAAAGAAGAAATTTTTTAACCGCATTGAGTTACTCTACCGCAGGAATGCTAATTCCCGTCGGATTAAATAGTTGTGTTGCTCAAACAGATGCTCAAACCAGTAGACCAAAACGTCTAGTGGTAATATTTTTGCGGGGTGCTATTGATGGTTTGAACGTAGTCGTCCCCCATCAAGACGCAGATTACTATCGATCTAGACCAACTATTGCCTTACCCTATCCTCACGAAAAGAATGGTGTATTGGATTTAGATGGTTTTTTTGGTTTGCACCCAGAACTACAAGATTTGATGCCTTTATGGCAACAAAAAAGTTTGGCTTTTGTTCATGCTAGCGGAACTCAGATTACAGAGCGATCGCATTTTCAAGCTCAAGATTATATGGAAAGTGGCACGCCAGGAGTCAAAACCACCCCAGATGGTTGGATGAATCGTCTTCTGGCAGAATTACCCCAAGAAAAACCAACACAGGCTCTCAATGTGGGAGTAACGACTCCTCTGATACTCAAGGGTCAAATGAAAATAGCCAATTTAAAGCCTGGTAAAAATTCTACTGCACGAATTAGTACAGATAATCCCTATGTTAATCGAGCTTTTAATAGTTTGTATAGTGGGACAGACGATCTCAGTCGAGCATATCAAGATGGATTGAAAACTAGAGAAATAGTCATAGCAGAATTAAATCAAGAAATGATCTCTGCTTCTGGAGGAGCCACAAATGTTAATGCCTTTGTGGATGATGCTGCTGAAGTAGCTAGATTAATGGTGGGCAATACTAGAACTCAACTGGCATTTATGGATGTAGGGGGCTGGGATACTCATATTAATCAAAAAGCTATGCACAATAGACTGCTGCCCGATCTAGGTAGAGGTTTGGCAACCCTAGTCAAAGGATTAGAACCAATTTATGCCGATACGGCGATCGTTGTGATGTCTGAGTTTGGTCGTACCGTCAAAGAAAATGGTAATGGAGGTACAGATCATGGGCATGGAAACGCAATGTGGCTTTTGGGAGGAGCAATACGTGGTGGCGAAATTTATGGAGAATGGCTGGGTTTAAAACAATCCGTACTACACCAAAATAGGGATTTATCCGTAACTACAGATTTTAGAGAAGTTCTGGGGCTTATTTTACAACAGCATTTGAGTGTTTCCCATAATAGTTTGAATAGAGTTTTTCCTGATTATAAATTAACTAATAAAATCGATTTTTTTGCTTGAACTAATTTGCTTATTGCTATTTTTTTTGAAGTTTTCAGGAATTAAACATTACTATTCCAAATGCTTTTATCTTTATCTTCGTTAAAACGATAAAATAAGCCTTCATCCTTAAAATTGTGGTCATCAGTAACATGACTAAAAAATCCCTTCTCTAACATTTTTTGCCCGACTTTTATAGCATCAGATCGAGATATTTTAACTTCCTTGCTAATCCAATCTACTGCTTCATTGCCAAGAAAACAACGTTGGTATAATTTTAGTTTGTGGCGACGAGTTTTAATTTCCACACCTTTATCCGAACGCATTTTGGAGGCAATTTGTCTGGTACTAATGCGACTGGTATCTGTTGTAGATTTACTACTATCTTGTTCGGCAGATTTGATACTAGATGATTGACGATCGCCAGAAGCCTGTATGATATCTTCTTTCTTGTAACGTTTGTTTTCCATCCAAATACCAACAGTAGTTTTACCTTTGATTAGTAACGTGGGTATTTTGGAACGTTCTTCGTGATCTAAAAAATTTTCACGACATTCTTTGATAGCTACTTCTAATTCTTCTTTAGGAAATGCTTTAGCCCTAGTGAAAATTTTGTTACTATAGATAACCCCTGGTATGAGATTCTCTTTGTCTTTCAGTTTGCAATGTTTTACTTCTGTATTGTCTAAGAGCAACATTGTTGTATTTCTCCTCTTGTTATCCTCTAAGTGAATGATGTAATACTCGGTCTAGATCGAAGATTAATTATTAGTTTTTTTGCTCTTAAGATTAAGATTCAACGGTCACAATCTCAGTATATTCAAAATTGTTTAAACTGTGTCTAACTAAAGGATAATTTTGTCGCTCCAAATCTAGCCAATCTGGTTCGCAATCTATTTTCGGAGAGTAATAGGTTAGCACATATTTTCGACCAATTCGAGATTTTGTTTCTGTCTCTACTTCTCCTCTCCACTGGGTTTTGGTAGCAAAGATAACTAGTTGATTTGCCAACTCAGGAATTGCTTTGGCCACCTGTCGTCGATAAATTTGGTCTAAACTACCAAAAGGAGAATCCATGACTATAGGAAAAGTACTACTGTCATATCCGACTAAAGTATTTCTTTGACTCCATTGTCTTACGCGGTCGATAATTCCACCAATAAAAGAGAGACTTAAAATCTGATTTTCTCCTGTAGAAGCTGCTACTAAAACTTCTGTGCCTAGAATATTTTGTACTAAAGTCAATTCGTAGCTAGGACTGAGTTTGGGAAGATAAGGGGTAAAAGAGATAAAACTGAATATTTCCTGTACTTTTTGTTCTAATGCCAAGCGAAACTGTTGCTCTAAACGAGTTCTGACTTTATTTAGTCTGGCGATGGATTCTTGAGTAGCGTTAATCCGTTTTTGGGCTATTTTTTGTTTGGTTTCTGTTAGTTGGTGTTGGGTAATTTGCTTGACTAGCTTTTGCAACTTCTCGGCACGATCGCTTTGTTGTTGTTGATTGATTCCTTGTTCTAAAATAGAAGTTTTGATTTTTGTTTCTATTTGTTCTATTTTTTGCTGTAATTTTTGGATATCGCGATCGGGATAGGTTTGTAGTTGTTTATTTGCTTGAATAATTTCTGATTCTAGTCGATTTAGTGCTAAATATTGGTGGTTTATTGCTGCTTGCTGTAGATCTAATTGTTGCCAAAAGTCATTGGTATTGTCTTCTATTTTGGCTACTTGAGTTTCTAAGCGAATAGCAGACTCTTCAATATTTTTTAACTCTACTTTTTTTAACCAAGCTTTAACATTATTATAGCCATCTGTATTGGGAATTAAACTAGTACCACAGAGACAACTTTGTCGGTTTAACAGTTGTTCGATAAATTCTTGCTTGACTCCACTAGATAGTTGACCGCGATCGCGTAGGTTTTGCAGCAATTTTAAAAAGCGATCGCTCATACCGCCAAGAAAAACCGTATAGCTTGCTTGGGATAATATTTTTTTGAGCTTAATTTTATTTTGAATTAAATCTTTTTGAAGATTTTTTTGTTGACTTACTAATTTAGCTTTGAGTTGCTGTATTTTATCCGCACCGCTAATATCTAAAAGCTGACGAGATAAGTTTACTTTTTGTTGTTCTAACTGTTTGAGGGTAGCGATATTTTTTTGATGGCTAGCGATTAACTCTTCCCCTTCTTGTTCTAGTTTTATTTGTTTGCTCAATAACTCTTTAGTTCGAGCATCTCCTAATTCTTGTAATTCTTCTTGTAGAGTTCTCTTGGCTTTTTTCAAATGGTCGATCGCCCGATCTAAAATCTTGACTCCCAGTAATTCTTTCGTATCCTCGGCAATATTATGATTCTGATTGTGTCGAAAAAAGCTATCAATTCTTTCTCCATCAAAAAAAAAGTATTGATGTAAGCTAGCTGGTAAAATTCGTTCGATAATATCTTCTGCTGCTTCTAAGGCTGGATACCATCGCCCATCATCTCCCGCCACCAACATAAATAATTTAGTCGGACTATATTTAACTTGAGTTTCAGAAATCTTGTTGGCGTAACACTTCCGCTTAATCTGATAAAGCTTGCGATCGTGTTCAAACTGTAACTCCACCCAACATTCTACTGCTTGTTCTAGATTAGCTTCAGTAATTGCTCTTTGATTAACTAATAATTCAGGAGAAGCAAATGCAGCGGTAAACTTTTCATATAATACCCAGGTAAAAGCATTGAGAATTGTAGTTTTTCCCGCACCATTATTACCATAAATAACCGTGGTATTTCTCTCTCCCCAAGCAAATTGAATTTGTGGTGTTTTGCTATAGAATTGCCGAAAGTTACACAGTTGCAGGTGGATTAGTCTCATTGCACGACTTTTTTGATAATCTTTAAAATATCTTCGTTAATATTCCTGGGAGTTTTTAAATATAGTTTGTCCTTTTCTAATTTTAAAACCTCTTCTATAATCTGTTTTACTTCTGGTGGCGCGTTAGTAATCGGTTTTTGAATAGAGCTTAAATCTAGGTTTGATGATTGATTATTTTTATTCATTTATAATATAAGTAATATAATAATCTTAAAATAAAAAAAAAGCGATCGCTAGATGGCGATCGCTATTGCGATGAATTTGATTTAACCACTAACAATCAAACTTTGCAACGTTTGTAACATTTCCTGTTCGTTAAATGGTTTAGAGAAGTATGCCGATGCGCCCAGTTTCATTGCCAGTTTGCGATGTTTGTCATTACTGCGAGAAGTCAACATCGCAATGGGAATATGTTCTAAACTTGGTTCGGACTTAACCTCTGAAAGTACGCCATATCCATCTAGACGAGGCATTTCTACGTCACAAATCATGGCTTGAACCTGTAGTCCTCCCATTAACTTATCTACTGCATCTCGACCATCTTTAGCTTCTTCTACCCGATAGCCATTGCGTTCCAAAATGCCAGCTAAATAACGTCGCACATTAACCGAATCATCAACCACTAAGATTGTGGAAGTATCGCCAAGGGAGAAAGCAAAGTTAGAATCATCATTGACGTTTTCAGTAGTAGTTAGAGTAGAGAAGGAAGCTCGTTGTTGTTTGGTAATACCCTTGCTCAGAGCAACAGGTTCGATCAGAGGAATTACCCGTCCATCACCTAGTACTGTAGAGCCAGTAAAGCCAGGAAACAGCGGAATTGAAGTTTTAACTGGTCTGATGGCAACTTCTTGCTCGTTCCAATATTTATCGAGGTAAATTCCTTTAAATCGAGCATTTTCTTCAAAAATCAAGACTGTAGGAGTAGCAATTTTGGGATTCCCTTCCATTTCAAATGGTTTGCTGGGACGTTTAAATTCAAAGTGCTTTTTCAAACGAAGTAGAGCAACAGATTCTTTGCCCCAGACTATTTTCTCTCCTCCGTCTTGTTCGAGACTTAATTCATCATCAAACTTGATAATTTCTTTAATACTGTTGACAGGAATAGCAAAAACCATGCCTGCACTTTCGACAATTACTACCCTAAGTACCAATAAAGATAAAGGAACAGAGATGGTAAAAGTTGTTCCTTTGCCCAATTCAGTATTAACTTGAATATCACCGCGAATTTGTTCCAGATTGGAGCGTACAACGTCCATACCTACACCTCGACCAGATAATTCAGTTACTTGCTCCGCAGTACTAAATCCAGGCTCGAAAATAGCGTCTAATACGTCAGTTTCGGAAATTTGATTGACTTGAGTTTGAGAAAATCCCAACTTCAACAAGCGATCGCGAATTTTCTGACTATTTATACCTCCTCCATCATCGCTAATAGTAATAACAGTCCGATTTCCCTGTTGAATAGCTTTTAAAATAATTGTGCCTTCGGGGGATTTTCCTGCTTCAATACGAGTTTGAGTATTTTCCAAACCGTGGTCGAAAGCATTTCGCAAAAGATGAGTTAAAGGATCGCTGAGTAATTCTAAGGCTTGGCGGTCGATATAGGTGGCTTTTCCTTCAATTATCAGGTTTGCTTCCTTGTTATGTTGGGTTGATAGATCGCGAATCAATCGAGGGAAACGTCCTACTAGTTCGGCAAAAGGACGCATTTGCGATCGCGTTACATTTTGTTGCAGTTCGCGGGTAGTATAACTAAAGTTACGAATTACCTGACCCATTTCTCGAACGCCCAAGTCAATATCTGCCGTCACCTCTTGTAATTGAACAATAGTTTCCATTTGTTCTTGAGATAGTAAATGCAGATCGCTATAACGATCCATTTCCAAAGAATCAAATTTTTCGCTAGTGGAACTAGAAACACCCGACCAAGAAGCATTAACAGTCATGGCTGGGGATTGATTTGCAGGAATCATTCCTTCCAAAGATGCCCAGTCATAGAGCTTGCGGAGTCGGTTACTAGATTGTTCCAAACGGCGCATTCTGTCTCTAGTTAAATCAACATAGTTTTGTAATTGATTCAAACGTAGGATAGCAGCATTCCGTTCGAGAATTAATTTACTAGACAGATTATTAAGACTCTGAAGTCTTTCGGCGGGGACTCTGACCATCCTTCCCTGTTCTTTTTGCGATCGCTGTGGAGAAACAGATTCTGGTTCTGGGGTTGATACTTCTATTTCGGCAAAAGCATCATTGAGTTCCAATAGTTCTGCTGCATCGGGAGCGAGTTTGTCTAAATCAATTTCAACCTTCGTTGTATCTGCCTGAACCGTTGAAGGAAGGTCGATAGAATCAAAAGCGTCATTGAGTTCCGATAATTCTGCTGCATCGGGAGCGAGTTCGTCTAAATCAATATCGGGAGTTGAACTAGATTCAAAATTATCTAATGAAAGAAAAGCTCCATCCAACTCCGATAGCTCTGCTGCACTAGGAGTAAGTTCGTCTAGATCCAGTTCTGATTCCGATAAGGGCAGGTGGGGTGCTAGTTCTTGAGCCGTAAAATCCTGGATTTCGGCTAATTCTACCCCATTAACTAAATCGGTAATGTTTGGGGTCGAAATATCAAAATTTGCTGTCTTAGAAGGTTCGATCTTACCGCTGTTACCATTAATATTAGTTGGCAGTTTATCTATTCTACCGACCAATACCAGAGCGTGGGATCGCTCCCACTGTTTGAGAGCTTCCTGGGCTAGATCTTTGACATTTTCTAAAGATACGACGGCTAATTCAGCTAAAACAGACTGACATAGTTGAATAAAAGGCTCAATCTGGCTCATTTGACCAAATTCAGCTAACTGCTGTGCTTGAATAGCTAATTCTTCTTTTAGCTGAATCGGTTCGAGAAGATCGATTTGAGCTTGAAAACTTTCTAAACAATCTTCTACCCCACTTTGAAAAATGAGGCTAGAAACATCAACTTGTTCTTCTTCTGCTAGAAGCAGATCCTCATCTTCTTCTCTTAAATCCCCCAATCTAGCCCGCAGAACCTCGAAAATAGGCTCGGTATGATTGGCAAACCAAGATTCATCAATCTCGACTTGTTGTCGATGAAGATTTCTCGCTTCTCGCAAACAGTCAACTCCACGAAGTAATAAATTTGTCACCTCGCGATCGATTAGACTATTATCCTTGCGGACTCGGAGAATTTTCAGAAAATCTTCTAGACGATGGGCAATTTTACTCAAGGGGACAAAACGCATCATTGCTGCCCCACCTTTAAGAGAATGAGCAGCCCGCATGGCAGAGTCTAATAAACTTGGATCTGCTCCTTGAGTATCTAAATCCATCAGGAGGGATTCTAAGCTATCAAAATACTCTTCTGCTTCTTCTAAAAAGTCTAGTCTTACTTGTCGATCTGTATCCATTACTGATTAGGTGATTAATGATTACTGATTATTTGAGTATTTGCTACTCTAGCGAAGCGATACTAGATAGCCCCTACTTCCTCGGTTTCGCTGACTTTAAATTGAGCTACCGACTCTTGTAGTTCTCCCAAAATAGCAGTCGTGCTTTGGATGGCTTGAGCAACTTGACCAGAAGATTTAGAACGTTCTTGAGAACTCTTACTGTTGAGCATCATAATTTCAGTTACAGCTTGGGAGGTTTCTGCTTGAGAAATAGTAGCCTGAGAAATTGATTTCATTAGTAGATCGATTTCTTGAGATTTGATTAATACCGTACTCAAACTAACTTTGGTGGCTTCAACCAAACGAGTACTATCAACTACTTGACTAGTTCCAGTTTCCATCGCTACGACAACTTCTTGAGTTTCTTGTTGAATGCCCGTAATAAGTTGAGCAATTTCTTTGGTAGCATTAGCAGATTGTTCTGCTAGGGCACCGACTTGTTCGGCAACCGCAGTAAAGCCTTGACCTAGTTCTCCAGCACGGGCAGCTTCTACAGAGGCGTTAATTGCTAGTAAGTTGGTTTTAAGCGCGATCTCATCGATTAATGCTACTACCTGAGAAATTTGTTGGGCAGATTCCCCCAGACGCTTAATTTTTTTGGCTGTATCGCCAATGGTAGTCCGCAAACCTTGAATACTATCTACTGTTCGATCCATGACAGTATTTCCTTCCTTAGCACTCATAAATGCATCGTTGGAGATGATGGCAGTTTTTTCGGCGTTGGATGCTACATCTTTAATGGAGGTAGACATTTCTTCAACGGAAGATAGGGTGGCTTGAATTTGCTCTGCTTCTACTATTGCTTGTTCGGCAATTTCTCGTATCGAACTTTCATTTTCTTTAAGGGAAGAACCAACTTGTCCTGCGGAATCTTTTACTTGGAGAGCAATATCTTTCAGATTCTCGACAATGGCGTTAAACAAATCGGCGATAATGCCCACATCCCCTTCTGATAGTTGAGCGCGAACGGTGAGATCTCCATCAGCTGCTGGTTCTAATGCTTCCATCAAGCCGACTACTGCTTTTTCTAATTCTTCTCTTTGTTTCTTTTGTTCCGCTGCATTTTCTTCGAGAGATTTGTTTAATACGTTGAGAGATTCTTGGTTTTGTTTCTCTTGAATAATTGCTTTTCTTTGGGTGTAAAAGGCATTTGCTATCAAACCAATAACGATTGTAACTACAGCTATATTCAGCCAAATATATTTTTTTAGAAAGCCTACAAAGGTTAGTCTGCCGATTTCATCGTAAGGAGCAATATTAAGATCGATAAACAGCTCGTGTACTGGTCGATAGTTGAGAGGAACAGTCCAACCTTCAGATTTAGAGGCTTTGGCTGCGGGACTATCTTTGGACATATTAAAGAGAGCTTTTGCTACTAGTTCGTTTAGCTCTGTATCATTGCCCTTGGCAGCTGCAAAGGGCCACTCAGGATAAAGAGGAGTACTATGTACGAAAGGGAATCCTTCGGTTGTTTGTTGATTAATAATTTTGAAGTCTTCTAGTTTGGCCTCACCCCTTTGTACGGCTCTTTCTAGGGCATCTGTCCGAATTGTTCCTGCATCTACTTGACCGCTAGCAACTGCTTTAATCACGTTCTCGTGAGTTTCCCCATAGTCTAGTTGTTTGAAGAACTTTTCTGGTTCTTTAATTCCCTCATCGTATAAAACTCCCTCCGCCATCTGCCAACCCCCAAAAGCAATGGGAGATACCGCCATAAAGTTTTTGTTTTTTAAATCTTTAACAGTATCTATATCGTCGCGGTCAGCTTTGGTAATAATTACCGCACCAAATTGTGTGTATGGCTTACCCAATCTAAGATTTTTCAGGGTAGCAATACGGTTAGCACCATGACGCGCCTCAAAATCAACATACATCCCAGAGTTAATAATGTAAAAATTAGCACCATTACTATTTGCAAGGTCGTACATCCCCTCAAATCCTGTTGGTACAAGTTCGAAGGTATAGCCAGGAATTGTTTTACTTAGGTAATCAATTGTTGGTTGCCATTGAGCAATAGTTAGATCTGTATCTTCTTTGGACAATATACCAATTTTAACCAGCTTAGTTTCTTGAGGGGGTGTGGCAGTGGGAGTTTCTTGAGCCACAACTTTTGGTGTAAGTAAAGGGTGTAGCGATCCTAAAAGAGGCAAATTGGCAATGGGCAAGATCAAACTGCCAAAAGTTAAAATCAAGATGCCTGACTTCCAATTATTTTTGCTAAAGCCAGATTTTTGAGGTTTGATACTTGAATTAGATTGGTGAGATAAATTATTTAGCATGAGTTGGAAATTCAACAATAGTAATAATAATTGAAATAATTGATACTTTTAAAATCACAATTGAGCATTAATTTTGCGATCAATCAATTGAGTAATATCTAGTAAAAAAAACTGTTTTTCTACTAGATTCGATTCGATATTTAGGCTCTTTTGAACAACAGAATTCCGAACAAACGGTCGTAAAACATCTGGTATATTTTCTAGATCGGTAGTAAAGCGATCGGGTAATATTCGCATAATACCTTCAATTTTTTTGACAGTTAAACCAAATAAATTGGCTTGATCGAATTGACTATCATTAAGTTCCAAATCGGTCTGTAAGACTATAGTTTGGTACTCTCTTAAATTAACTGTTTCTGGAGCTAATCCGACTAAATGAGCCAGATCGATTGCCACAAAGACTTGATTTCGAGAACTCATCAAACCGATCGCATATTCTGGTAAGTTGGGTACTGCTGTAATGCGATCGCCTTTGATAGTTAAAGACTCTTGGATATACTTTAAATCGATCAATCCTAAGATTTCATCAGTTAGTTGAAAACGCAAATAATAATCACCCTCAAGTTTTTTAGTGTTAAATAACTGGGGCAATAGTTCTTTGAGCCTATCCGTAGTTGTTAAACTGCTCATTGTTCTCAACCTACCGATCTTTTTACGGCTGTAATTATTTCCTCTCTAGTAAAAGGTTTAACTAAATAAGCAACCACACCTTGTTTTTTTGCCCATTTTTTATCCATATCTCGATCTTTAGTAGTACAAGCAATTACTGGAATTTCAGCCGTTTCAGGATTCTTCTTTAATTTGCGACAAAATTCTAAACCACTCATTTCAGGCATTACTAAATCAGTAATTACTAAATCTGGAGTTTGAGCAGTAGCTTTTTCTAATGCGTCATTGCCATTTTCTGCGGTTACTACTTTGAAACCTTCCTGTTCTAAATATCCAGAAATAAGATTTAATTGTGCTTTTAGATCGTCAACTACTAATACAGTTTTCATGATATTTACATCCTCTAGGTAATTATGTTTTAACAATTTTTTTGGTTTCTATAGCAGTAATGAAAGCTATTAAGAAACTTCTGTTTTCGATAAATATTTATTTACCACAGATAACAGTTCTGTTTTAGAAAATGGCTTAGTCAAATAGTCTGTTGCTCCTACCATTTTGGCTCTAGTTTTATCAATAAAACCAGTTCTCCCCGAAACCATGATAATTGGTACGTCTTTAAGAGAAGCACTACCTCTAAAGAAACTACAAAGCTTGTAGCCATTAATATTGGGCATGGAAATATCCATTAGAATCAAATCTGGCTTAGAGCGTAATAAAATTGGAGCAGCTTTTAAGGGATCTTCAATTCTAGTGATTTCATAGGTTGCATCTTTTAAAAACCTCTGCATCTCATCTAAAATAGTCGGACTATCATCAATACAAGCAACTTTAAACTTTTCCCCAGGATTTTTATTGGGTCTAGAATTATCTACAGGAATATGTGGTAGAAGATTAAAAGGAGACTGAGGTGGACGAACAACAATATCGCCACTTTCTATTGATGGATTTAGGAGTTGCGCAATTTTTAATTCATCTTGGTTTAAAATCAAACCCAACTGACGAAAACTCAATCCCTTTAAAAATTTGGCTAGCTTCAATAAAATTGGTGGAGAAGACTCAGTTAGTTGTCTGTTTTCTTCTAAATAAGGACACTGATAAGGAGAAAGAATCGAAGCTCTAAAGATTTGCCAATTTTTAATTGTTTGCTCTAATTTTTGAATTGTATTGGTTAACTCTAGATTCTCGAATGTTATCCTAGCAGCTAAAACATGTTGAGGCAGACTGGCATTTTTACTCCATTTATATTCTCCTTCTCTAAGCCATAACAAAGTTTCGAGAGCTTCCAAGCTTAAGCCTGCACAGATTTTTTCTGCCTCAGTTCGATCGAGATGTTCTCGCAAAATTAACCAGTTAATCGAGGGAACGATTCTTCCTCCTTCTAACCAACTAACTGTTTGGGATTGACTTTCTACATCAGAACTAGGAATAGACTTTGCAGCAGCGGCAGCATTTTGAAACCCAAGAAGACGCAGTTGACGATCTAAAGAGACCATTAAATACTGTACGGAGTTTCCCGCACACTTGATTTGTCCATTTTCTATATGAATGTTCCAAGTTACGCGATCGCTTTTAACTTCTAATTTTCCATTTATGTTTGAACCAGAGAAATCTGTTAGTAGTTTTACTGGATTTAAAATTTGACTCATAGATAAAACTCATAGATAAAATTTAGGTCAAACCATTTTTTTAGTAAGTCTTATTTTTATTCTTCCCAATTTGAAAGTGATTTCGATCGCAATTATTTTTTTTGTAGAATTAAGCAATTCAACTGATTTGAAATTGTGTATCAAGCTTGACAACTAGGGCAAAAATGAGAGGATCTTCCTCCCAGCTTGATTTTTTCAATAGGAGTACCGCAAACCCGACAAGGCTGTTCTTTTCTGCCATAAACTAAGGCAGAATCTCCATAATTGCCACTAACTCCTAGCAAGTTAAGAAAATCACTAAAAGTAGTACCGCCTTTATCTATTGAACTTTGTAAAACATCAATGATCGAAGAGTGCAAAAGTTTGATTTGCTTTACAGTTAAATTAGCTGCAATAGTATCGGGTTTGATACCACTTTTGAACAAGGCTTCATCGGCATAGATATTACCAATACCAGCCACAATAGCTTGATCTAATAATAATGTTTTAATATGGCGACGACGATTGTTCAGTTTTTCAGTAAAATACTTAAGAGAAAACTCAGTCGAGAAAGGTTCGGGGCCTAGTTTCTGCAACCCCGTAACTATAGATTCGAGTTCTTTTTCTGGCGGTACGTACCAAAACTTACCAAAAGTACGAGTATCGACGAATCTTAATTCTTGATCGCCCCCGAACAAAAGACGAATGCGAGTATGCTTCTGTAGCACAGAATTTTGGTCTACCCACAATAGTTGTCCTGTCATCCGAAGATGTACTCCCAACCAGCCAGCAAACTGTTGAGAATCTTTTTCTAACTGGGCTAGGAGATATTTACCCCGTCTTTGCCAACAAGCGATCGCATTTCCCCTGATACCTTGCCAAAACTCCTCGATTTCATGGGGATAAGCTAAAGTTCTGGGTAATAATACTTCCCCCCCTTGAATGGGTTGATTGAGGGTTAGTTTATTTAAGCCTCTGCGGACTGTTTCTACTTCTGGTAATTCTGGCAAGGTGGGATGTTATTTTTTATAGTTTTATCGATCTAAGATCGTAATCGATTTATGCTGCGTTACTGCATACTTCAGTAGCAAAACTTTTAAGCGGACTAAATTCAAAAGGGCCTGCTACCGAACCCCAAACTAGTTCGTCTGTTTCGGGATCTCTTCCGCGATCGTAACTAATTAGTTTATCGCTATCTATTTCAAAGCTATTATCTAAATAGGTCACTTTTCCCTGACGTTCGACAATACAAGCTTTACCTGGTTTGATTTCTCCTTGAAAACTATTGCCCGTCCAGATGATATTCATATCGCAGCCATCCATTTTTTCAATCAGATCGGGAGTTAGAGTACTCAACAATTCTAGGTTGCGGGATGCCCCATAAAATTTCTCTTGGTCTTTGACTTTAAAGTTTTCTAGTTCAATGCGATCGTTCACAATACTCAACCTAATGACTCGCAAACGATAGGGAACATTAAGCATGAAGTCATAGGCTTGTTCTAAAAATAAACTCGTCCCGCCCAATAAATCGTTGGGTAAAGGACGCATACATACCCGAATATGAGCAAAAAATGGTGGATTGGCGTAAGCTTGGGCTTGGTTGCTAAAATCTGATGCCATCCAAGAGGCAAGAGTAGTTATATCTTGAGAGTGAGTCATTAATATTTGCTTGATTAAAATCTTGAGAAACTTATTCTTTCTGATTTTAAGACTTTTACCTCTTGGTTATTTATGTAGTTTGAGAAAAAGGATAAAGGCAAGAATAGATTTATTTTACTTTTATCCTTCTTCGCGCTAATTGAATTAAATATTCAGCTTAGGCAAATTCTCTTACTCCATCAAAAACACCACGATTGACATTGACATCGCTACCATAATTGAAGTTTCCATCATGGTTGACGGTGAGAGTACCAACTACATCAAAATCGTGCGCTGCACCAGCCCTAAAACTGTCTCCGCTTTGGTCGCTATAAAGACCCAATACTACTTGATTATCAGATTCTTCGAGGACGAGAACATGAGCAGTATGACCGATGATGTTGATTTTATCTCCTTCTCCACCATTACCACTAAATCCTTCAATGGTGTCTTGACCGATGCTTTCTAACCAGTGATCGTGATAGTTATCATTGGCATTTGTTACTTGTTGCCAGTTGATTCTGCCATCTAGCTCGATACGCTCTTGAATAACTTCTGGTTTA
Organism: Waterburya agarophytonicola KI4; assembly: GCF_020640915.1. Classification (GTDB taxonomy): domain Bacteria; phylum Cyanobacteriota; class Cyanobacteriia; order Cyanobacteriales; family Xenococcaceae; genus Waterburya; species Waterburya agarophytonicola. The sequence goes on from NZ_JADWDC010000024.1 coordinate 29,999, forward strand.
GCATTTAACAGTAAGTTGATATCAAAGGTATTTGTTCCAGCAGTACCAGTAATGCGATCGTTACCACCATTAGGACTAGCATATCTGGAACTAAAGTCTAACTTGTCTAGATCTTCTCCATCTCGTGTAAGGGGAGGAATATTGGGATTTTCAATTGGAGTACCTCCATTACTAGAAGTATAGATAGTAGAATTTTCAAAATTTTGTTCAACAACTTCTTCTTGGATGGGTTCGACAGGCTGTTCGTCAACGACTTCTTCTTGGATGGGTTCGACAGGCTGTTCGTCAACGACTTCTTCTTGGATGG
>NZ_JADWDC010000024.1:30405-59939 GCF_020640915.1 Waterburya agarophytonicola KI4
GTTCGACAGATTCAGATTCCTGCTGGTTTTTCCATTCCTCTCTAAAATTCAACCATTCGTTTCCATCCGTTCCAGTGTAAATTAAATTTCCCGATTCATCTCTGAAGAAATATACCCCATTATATTTTCCGCCTCTTTTATCAGGGAAGTTGTCGCTCTCTTCTTCAAAACCAAGATAGTACTGAGAAGTATTTTCTGTGCCGTTCATAAACCAAGTAACTTATATATCAACATACAATAAACGTTTAAAGTAACTATTTACTGTCTATTATTGAAAATATAAAAGAAGTGTCAAAATGTAAAGTATATGATGATTTTGTTACATAAGAGATCGCCAAACCTTGATTGATTATTTAGTTGTTGCGGCTAAAAACTCTTCGATCTTCTTGGCTGCTTGACGAAGGGTTTCGGGATCTTTTACCAATGCAAAGCGTACGTATCCTTCTCCAGACTGTCCAAATCCCGCACCAGGAGAAGCTGCAACCCCCGTATGAGACACTAACTTGGTGCAGAAGTCAATTGAGTTATTTTGCCAAGGTTCTGGCAGTTTTGCCCAGATATACATGGTGGCTTCGGGAGATGGTACTTGCCAACCAATTTGATTTAAAGCTCGAATAAATACATCTCGACGATGCTTGAAAATAGTAACAGTTTCCGTAACAGATGTTTGCGAACCAGATAAAGCGGCGATCGCACCATCTAGAATACCGCGATATTGATTAAAATCTACTACCGCTTTTACTTTTCGTAAAGCTGCGATCAATTCTTGATTGCCGATAGCATAGCCAATACGAAACCCGCCCATGTTATAGGATTTGGACAGGGTAAAAAATTCGATGCTCAATTCTTTATGGATATCTGCTTGCAGAATTGAAGGTGCGGAATTAATTTCCCGATCAAAAACTAAATCTACATAAGGGAAATCATGAACTAAAACTAAGTTGTGTTCGCGACAAAAATCTACTGCTTGGTGAAAAAAATCTAGAGGTGCGATCGCCGTAGTAGGATTATGAGGATAACTTAATACCATCATTTTAGACTGGGCTAAGATTGCTGGGGGAATATCTCCTAAGACGGGTAAAAAGTCATGTTCTGCTAACAAAGTCATGGGATAAATTTCGCCTCCTGCTAAATAAACTCCCCCCGCGTGGGAAGGATAACCAGGATCGAGGAGTAAGGCGATATCTCCAGGGTTGAGAATTGCCAAGGGTAGGTGTGCAGTACCTTCTTGAGAACCAATTAGCTGCAAAACTTCAGTTTCAGGATCTACAGAAATACCAAATCTATCTCGATACCAATGAGCTGCTGCAACTCGAAAATCTTTTGTCCCAGCATGAAGCAAATAGCCATGAGTATCGGGATCTTGTAATGCTGTTTTGATGGGGGCGATCGTTGATGGGGCTACGGGTAGATCCGACGAACCCAGAGATAAATCAATGATTTCTTTTCCTGAATTTCGAGCATCCGTTTTTGCTCGATCCATATCAGCAAACACATTATGGGAAAGAGCTTTTAAGCGGTTGGCAAATTGCATCACTAGTTAGATTCGGTATTTTTGATTTAATAGATTTATCTATTTAACTTATCTAAACGTCACAAAATAATATGGCGATTAATAATTACATAGGATAGGATGAACCACGTTTATCTTAATCTGAATTAATTCATCTTTCCCTACGTTGATATTTTGCACTTCTGAAAAAAATTTAATATCCTAAAGTCGTCTTCAATCTAAATACCCTTTTCCTTTACCGCTTACTCTTTAACTTTAGGTTCTGATGATGAACACTAATCATAACTCCTCCACCTTGTCTGCACGAGATAATAAGTCGTTTGATCGTAGCGATCTCCCAGTTCAATCTTTAGCCTTAATTGAATCCTCAAATCAACTAGATCGTCCCACCCAAGAGCAGAAAAAGTCAATTGCGCTAATTTATACCGAACAAGCATTAGTTTACTGTCAAGAACACAATTGGCGTAAAGCAATTTTAGCTTGTAAAAATGCTTTAGAACTCGATCCCAATACTGCTGATGCTTATAAAATATTGGGTGACATTTTATATCGTCAGGGAAAAGAAGCCGAAGCATTAGGAGTTTATGCCAAAGCGTTAACTATCAATCCTAATTCAGCTACAGTTTACGCTAATTTAGGAACTTTGTATGCTGATCGCCAAGATTGGCACAAAGCTTTGGATTATTATCAACAGGCGATTATTCTCGATCCTAATGCGGCGATCGCCTATCGCAATTTGGCACAGGTTTGGGAAGAGTTGGGAGATACAGACCAAGCTTTGGAATGTCTTTGTCAAGCAATCAATCTCGACCCTTCTATTTTAGCAGCAGAAGATTATTTTGATTTTGGCAAAGAACTATATCAACAAGGAAAACTTAAAGAAGCCAGTATTTTGTACGTCCACGGAATCCAATTAAATCCCAAAGCAGAAGCAGAGTTAGGGCAGTTAGTCCAAATATTTGAAGAATTGTCAGAATGGCAACAGGCAGTAGTTTATTATCATCAATTAATATCTTTGCCCGAATCTAAAAGCGATCGCCAACAGAAATCTCAAGATTCTTTTGCATCTTGGACAAAGAATAAGCCGATTAGAAAATTGCTATCCAATTCTAAATCTAAATCTTCTGTCAACAAGATAGTGGCTAAAAATACCCAAAGTAATATTCCTTTTTTACCTCAAAATCTTGCCCAAGAATTAATTCCCAAGATTCAAGGGAAATCAATTAAAAGCAATTCTACTTCAGTCGATCAAACAACTCCAAATACAAGAGAAAAACTCCAGGAAAAACCAGATTCTCCTTTGTCTTGGAACAACTTAGGTAGTATCTATGCTCAAAAAAAACAGTGGACAAAAGCTATTAGTTGTTATCAAAAAGCTTTGGAATTAGAGCCTAATTTTGCCAAGAGCTATCGTAATTTAGCTAGAGTATATAGCAAAACAAAAGAACAACGAAAAGCGGTTCTTTGTTGGTATGAAGCCTTTGCTATCGAACCAAATATAGTCAAACCAGAAGAGTATTTTAGTTTGGCACAAAAGCTTTTACAATTTCAGCAACAAGATAAAGCGATCGCTTGTTTGCGTAGAACAATCGAATTAAAATCGGACTTTGAGGAAGCTCATTTGATTTTGAATAAGCTAGTAAATTAGTTATTAGTTATTGGTTATTATAACTGATGACCAATGACTAATAACTGCAAAAATTTATTTATCAAGCTGAGAACGCAATTCATCTAATTCCGCATCAATTACCGCGTCTTGAGGAGCAGTAGTAGAAGGTATATCCGCAGCCTCTAAAATGGGTGTTTCGGCTGAATTACCAGCTAATTGTGCTTTCATGGCTGCAAGTTCGTCATCAACGCCACTTCCTGCTTCTAGTGCTGCAAACTGTTGTTCGATTCCAGTACCGCCTAATTCCGCAGCAGTTTCCGATTCCGCCTCTATCTGCATTACCTTATCTTCCATGCGCTCAAATGCTCCCATTGCGCTGCTAGTACCAATGTTATTCATGGACTCCTGTAGCTGCTTCTGGGCTTTGGCTGCATTGGCGCGAGCCTTGAGCATATCTTTTTTAGTTTTTGCCTCAGAAATTTTGCTTTCTAAAGCGATTAGGTTACGTTTCAGGGTAACAACCTGATTGCTCTGCATATCTAGTTGGCTTTTCAAACTAGCCGCAGTATCGCTAAAAGATTTTTTACGAACTAATGCTTCACGAGCTAAGTTTTCATCTCCTTTCGATAAAGCTAACTGCGCTCTTTGTTGCCAACTATTAGCTTCCGATTGATTTTTATTATATTGTTGCTCGGTACGTTTTTGCGTAGCGATCGCTCTGGCTACAGCTTGGCGTAGCTGCACCAAATCTTCTTGCATATCGACTACGGCTTGTTCCAGAACTTTCTCTGGATCTTCGGCTTTGCTAACTAGATCGTTGATGTTAGCTCTAACAACTCGGCTAAGGCGATCGAATAATCCCATGATGAATGTATATCCTTTAATCGTTTACAAAAGAGTATAGGCTTGGCAGACTCCAGGATACTAAGCCCACCACAAATTGAATGTGACACATTCTCTAAGTGTACTGTCTATCCTTGAATAAAGTGTAGGTTCAAATCAAAAACAGCGATCGAATCTATAATCCTGCTAATCGATAAAAAACTAAATTAATTCTTAGTAATGCATTGTTTAGCCCCAGCTTAACTTATAATTTTAGGCAAAAAATCAACCATTCACCAATACACCAATAGCTTAATTAAACTAATGAGCAATAAAAAATATCTCGCGAGTTTGCATCGTGGAGTGAAAGATTGGAATAAGTGGAGAAAGAATAATTTAGGTACTTTACCCGATCTCAGCGGCATTAATTTAAGCGGTTGTACTTTAATTGGAATTGATTTTACGGGTATCAATCTTGTAGGGGCTAATTTAGTCAAAAGCAATTTTTGTGGGGCTAATTTTGACGGGGCTAACTTGACTGGGGCTAACTTGACTGGGGCTAACTTGAGTGGTGCAAGTTTGACTGGGGCTAACTTGACTGGGGCTAATTTAATTAAAGCTAATTACCGAAGTGCTGAACTTGTGGGAGCTAATCTAAGTTTGGCAAATCTGGCTTATGCCGATCTTAGAGCGATCGATTTTACAGCTGCTGAGTTAAGTAATGCTAATTTTAGTCAGGCTAATCTTAATGGTGCTGTTTTTAGAGGCGCAAAACTTACCCAATGTAATTTTGAATTAGCCCAGCTAGTTAGAGCAGATTTAACTGATGCTAATTTAGTTCGAGTTCGTTTTAATAAAGCAGATCTAACGGGGGCAAATCTAGATCGAGCAAATTTAACTGAGGCGAATTTACGCAAAGTCAATTTAACTGGAGCGAGTCTGTTTCAAGTCGATCTAACAAAAGCTAATTTAACAAAAGCTAATTTAACAGAAGCTAATTTGCTTAAATCCGATCTAACTCAAGCTTATTTGACAGGAGCAAATTTAACCAAAACGGATTTGGTTAGGGCTAATTTAACCCAAGCAGATTTAAGCCAAGCCAATTTAACTGAGGCTAATCTTTCAGGAGCTAATTTAGTAAAAACTCAAGCTTGGCTGGCTAATTTCGATCGCTCTATTCTGACGGGGGCGTGTATAGAAAATTTACAAATTGATGGTGACACTTCTTTTAATAAAGTTACTTGTCAATATCTTTATTTGAATTATTATCAAGAACAACGTATTCCCCAAAATCCCGAACATTGTTTAACTAGCGATCGCTTTAAAGCAATTTTAGATAATTTAATTGGTTCGGTTAACATGGTATTCGATGCCGACCTTAATTGGTCAATTTTCTTGACTACTTTTGAAAAGTTACAGTTGCGATATAAATCTCAAATAATTAAAATTCAATCGGTAGAAGTACTTTTAGATCGACGATTTTTAATCAAAATAAAAATTACGCCAGAATCGGAAATTGATGCTATTAAAAGTTATAATTCCGTTAAAAATTATTTTTGGCGTCAATATAATTTAGCTGCCTTGTCAGATAGCGATCTGGTTTCTAAAAGCCAGCAGCATCAAAGAAAATTAGAACAGCTAAATGTCTACAAGCAAAATTAAATTGGCTATGAATAAACCCCAGTCAAACGCAATTTATTGATTGTTAGTTACAGATTGCTTGAATTTCACCTTTAAAACTTGATTATCTTCGGTTTCTAGAACAGATCCATCGGGGTTTTCCAAAACAAATCCCCCATCGCGAATCATCGCCAGATCGTTACTAGCAGATTGTCCTGTAGTAGTCAGATAGTCGCCTATAAATATCGAATTAGCAGGATATAAACCCATTACCTGAAGCGATCGCAAGTGAACTTCTCTGCCCCCCGCAATTCTAATTTCTTGTTTGGGTAAGATAAATCTAAATAAACTTAAAATTCGTAAACAACGACGGGGATTTAATTGATTGATATCGGATAAAGGCGTACCAGCAATGGGAATGAGGAAGTTGATGGGAACGCTAGTCACATCTAAATCCCGCAGAGAATAAGCCAAATCGATAATATCATCATCGGTTTCATTCATCCCTAGAATCCCCCCAGAACAAGTAGTTATACCAGCTTTCTGGACGTTTTGCAGGGTGTTAACGCGATCGCGGAAGGTATGGGTACTACAAATGTTTTCGTGGTGGTTTTCCGAAGTATTTAGATTATGATTGACGCGATCAACTCCTATGGCTGCTAACTGTTGGGTTTGATCTTCGCTTAATAATCCCAGACAAGCACATATTTTCAAGTCATGTTTGGCTTTGACAGCCTTAAAAGCTTCGAGTACATTACCAAATACCGATTCCGATGGCGATCGCCCTGAAATTGCCATGCAAAACGTACCTGCTTTTAGATCTGCTGCGCGATCTGCTGCTGCGAGTATTCTATCTTGGGCGATTAAAGGATATTTTTCAATCTCTGCTGAGGATATTTTAGACTGAGAACAATAATTACAATCTTCGGGACATAAACCACTTTGGGCATTTAACAAAAAGTGCAGCCTGACGCGATTTGACCAATAGTGATGGCGTACTTTATAGGCTGCGTTGAGTTGTTCTAGCAATACTAAGTCTGGTGCTGATAAAATGCTTTTGGCTGTGGTGCGATCGATTAACTCTCCTGAAAGAGAAAGTTCTGCAATGGCATTATAGTCAATGGTAGTCATGGAGATCCCTTCTTTATCTACAGAGAACTTTATTGTTTTACCACGAAATAATCATTAATGATTGACTTTAATTGGTTGGTTGGCGCGATCTCGAATCGTCTCGGCGATCGCTTTTAACCAAGTTTCGGTAATCATTTCCTTTGATAGTTGAAATACGCAGTACCCGTATTGTTGTGCGAGGTTGAGTTTCTCGTAATCTCGCATCAAGCTTTTTCCTGTACTGTGTCCCCCTTTATGCCAGATTTGTCCGTTGATTTCGATCGCTACTTTGGCGGGAAAGTTAACATAATCGAACTTAAAACGACGTTGGGGAATCAGTCGTACTTCCGTGGCCAAGTCTAAGTCGGGAAACATATCCTCCCACAAGAGATCGAATTCAAATTCTAGGCTGCTGATACTCATCGGTTGGATCGGTCATTTTTTACCAAAGATAACCTTAATTAACTGTTTTGACCAACTTTCAGTCTTGAATAGTTAAACCAATTTCTTTTGTATTACGTACAAAGTATTTTATAATGAATGACTCGTGTAAAGGAAAAAAAAGATGAGTCTTAAAGAACAGATAGGAGAAGACATCAAAACAGCCATGAAGGCAAAGGACAAAATTCGCCTGCAAACAGTACGGGGTATCAAAAAAGCCATTCTCGATAAAGAAGTCGAATTGCGCCCCAAGGGTCAAGATAGTTTGACTCCAGAACAAGAAATAGAATTGCTATCTCAACAGGCAAAACAACGTCGCGATTCGATCGAGCAGTTTACCAATGCTGGTAGAGACGATTTAGCAGACAAAGAAAAACAAGAATTGGCGATTATCGAAACTTATTTGCCAGAACAAGTCAGTGATAGTGAAGTAGAAAGCATTATAGACCAAATTATTGCCGATTCTGGTGCATCTAGTCTCAAAGACTTAGGTAAAGTTATGGGTCCTGCCATGAAGCAACTCAAAGGAAAAGCAGACGGAAAAAAAATTCAAGAGTTGGTCAAAAACAAACTGGCTTAAGGCACACTGGCGTTAACAGGGAGACATCATGGTGCGATTCGTTGTCCTATCCCCCTATATATATAGGGGGATAGGACACATTTTTAAAGTAACCCATACTGGGTAGAGTTCGCACTTTTAAATCCTTTAGAAAGGATAACTTGTAGTTCTTCAATGTGAGGTGAATATCCTAGAAAGCCAATTCATTGCGACCATGTGCAGGTCGAAAAGCACAGAGCGTCCCCTTCGGTGACGAAGGTGAGAAGTTTCCCTTGTGTCTGGGATGACAACCCAGATGTAATCTGCGGGACTGAAAGCGGACAGAGCGATAATTGCTGAAAACGCCTAACCGCAAGCAAGAGTTCTATATCCGACCCTGGACTGAGATAATCTCAAGGAAAAGGACATCGTGGGAAGGAGATGCCAGTCCGTTTAACGGAAAATTGATTTATTGGAGTACCAGGATGGGACGAAATCCCGATATGCCCTATCGTAAAGCTTCACTGCTTAAGAGACAAAAAGGTATTTGTCCTTGGTGTTGCCTACGCTTCCGTGAAGGAGACTTGTTAGAAATTGACCATAAAATTCCTCGCGCCCTCGGTGGCAAAGATGAATACAAGAATCTACAACTTCTACACGGTCATTGCCATGACGATAAAACTGCTCTTGACTTGGAATCGATTAGGAATCAAAGATTCATGAAATACATGGAAAATGTCTACCAGACACTAGCAAAACACTGCTGGTGTTGGGACGAAAACGATTTACTAACTATTACCAGTTAAAGAATAGGATGTCCCATCTGACAATGGGAAATATGTTGAGTAGCCGAGTGATGGGAAACTATCATGCTCGGTTTCGGACGGGAGGGGTGTAGTGGCAACACTCACCTCGACCCTAATGGTAAACAGGTTCTAGAAAAGCAAAAGGAACTCAGAATACTAAAATCTCGTTCGGGTGCGTAACATCAGTTAATTAAGTTTTATTGGCGATCGCAAACTTTAAATATCAGACTAAGTTCGCGTTTTATATTCGCGAACTTTTTTTTGTTTTGTCCAAAGTCCAATTAGTCCTCACCCTATTCTTTACCGTCAATTTTATAGCCTGGATAAACCAATCAGAAAGGTTGGTTTAGTTGTACCAATACTAGTTTTAATTCAAGTATCTATGAAAATCAAAACTATAATTTTGGCAGTTCTACTCAGTTGGGGAATACCCTTGGCAGCTAAGGCAGAAAGTCAAGATAATTCCGACTACCAAGTATCTTGCCAGAGTCAATGCGATCGCTTTAAACTCAGTCAGAACAATACCTTTCCTCAAATAGCAGATAGTTATGATGGGGGACAAACACCCAGAGGGCGTTCTTTGAGAGGAAATCCATCGTTAACCAAACGGATCTACGCTGGAGGTACTTTAGGGATATTCTTTGTCAGCGAACTAGATGGCATTGAAATCATCGAACAAGATTTAGATATTGATGCGATCGATCCTAATACTGGATTTGGAGGGAGTCTTTTTGCAGGTTATAGATTCAGTCACATACTAGGTGCAGATCTAGAAGGTTATATTTTTGGTGGCGGGGCAGAACCAGAAGATTCAAATTTTTCCTCTGCTGGATTGTTTGTTAACCCCAGATTTTTCTTACCTTTAGGTAGCAATAGTCTAAAAGCCCCCTATTTATTTGCAAGTCCTGGAGTAGGTATAGTGGGAATTGGTTTTGGGGAGGAAATTGACGATATTACTGAAGATCCAGATACTGCCTTTGCTTTTCAGCTAAAAGCAGGTGCTGGCTTGCCGATATCCGAATCTTTTGATGTTATTGGTCAGATTAGATACGTTAATGCTCAAAATATTTATCGAGAGGAAAATGGAGAAGACAGTAATTTAAGCACCGTTGGTTTGGAAGTCGGATTAAATTTCAAAATTTAACTACTCAAAACAAATATTTCCACACTGTTCCTTCAACAAACAAAAAAAATATTTTTATTTGATCGATCGCACGCCCTAACTATTGTTCGTCGACTGCCCATCTGTCCGAGTATTACGATTATTGTTCAGAACTCGAAAAAATAATAAACATAGTATTCTGGGCTACAAAAGCTCAGGATCTATACAGGAAAATAGTTAGATCGGTATATGTTGCTCCCAAGGACATTTAAGCAAACGATAAAATAATAAAACTCTAAAACACCTTGGCAGCTTTGGTTCAAAGGATATTGTCCTCAAATAGCTTCCTCTATATAAAGCGATCGCTTCTAAACAATTATGAACGATGCCAGTTATCTCAATCCAAAATTCGATTTTACCTATACAGATCCCGATCGAGACTCCCAACTTATTAACCAACTAGGCTTTATTCCTGGTTTAAAAGAGTTTTTGATGATTCGACAGGTACACGCTCTAGAACACGCTACTGTTTGGATGTTAAGCGACATCACAGGCTTAAGTAAAGCTAAATTGTCTACTAGCTATTTGTCCGCAGACAATGAGAATATTGGCGGACTATCTACAGAAAAAGGATTTTATATTTATGGTGATATTAATTCTCTTCGGCTAACAAGAGCAGTAAAGTCGGCTTTAACTCGTTTGCAAAAAGGCGAATGGAATCTGGCGTTGCACCCTCGTTGTGGAACAAATTCCTCCGTCGCGATGCTTTTAACAGCAGGGATGGCGATGACAGCACATTTAACTCTTCCGCGATCGCCAGTTCATCAATTTATGGGGATGGGGTTGGCAACTTTGGCTGCAAATTATCTTGCTCCCGATCTTGGTATTTACGTTCAAAAATATATTACTACTTCAATTCCTTTCAATTTAGAGCTAAAAAAAATTACCAAAATAATTGATAAATCTGGCGACTGTAGTTATTTTGTCCGATTGGATTGGGTTTGAACAGTTATTTATGGATGAGGTTGCAGTGATTAAAAAATACTGCTACAAAAAGTTAACCGACAAGCGATCAACAAGCGATCGTCAACCCTACCGAAGCCCCAACAACTAGCAAGTAAAGTTTTCAGATGAATCGTTAAATGATAATCTTGAAGGTGGCAAATTTTTATATTCTTTTTAGGATTTTACCTGCCATATAAAACAGCTAACCACCAAGTAGATATTTAAAAAATGGTAGCCACCACAGATAAAACAACAACTGGTAAAATTACGCAAATTATTGGGCCCGTACTCGATGCCGAGTTTCCTAGCGGCAAAATGCCCAAGATTTATAATGCTTTAAAAGTACAAGGCAAAAATCCTGCGGGACAAGACGTTTCTGTCACTTGCGAAGTGCAACAACTACTTGGTGATAACCAGGTTCGTGCTGTTGCGATGAGTGGTACTGACGGATTAGTCCGAGGCATGGACATTGAAGATCTAGGAAAACCTATCAGCGTTCCTGTAGGAAAAGCAACACTAGGTAGAATCTTCAACGTATTAGGAGAAACTGTTGATAACAAAGGCCCTGTTAATACAGATGAAACTTTCCCTATTCACCGACCTGCTCCTAAACTAACCGATCTAGAGACTGCACCTAAAGTGTTTGAAACTGGTATCAAGGTTGTAGACTTACTTACCCCCTATCGTCAGGGTGGAAAAATTGGTCTATTCGGCGGTGCTGGTGTTGGTAAGACCGTTATTATGATGGAATTGATCAACAACATTGCTATTCAACACGGTGGTGTATCCGTGTTTGGTGGTGTGGGGGAACGTACTCGTGAAGGTAATGACCTTTACAACGAAATGATCGAATCCAACGTAATTAACGCTGACAACCCAGAAGAGTCGAAAATCGCTCTGGTATACGGTCAGATGAACGAGCCACCTGGAGCTAGAATGCGCGTTGGTCTATCAGCCTTGACTATGGCTGAATACTTCCGCGACGTTAACAAGCAAGACGTATTGTTATTTATTGATAATATTTTCCGCTTTGTACAGGCGGGTTCTGAAGTATCTGCACTGCTAGGTCGTATGCCTTCTGCGGTAGGATATCAGCCTACTCTTGGTACTGACATGGGTGATTTACAAGAGCGTATTACTTCGACCAAAGAAGGTTCTATTACTTCTATCCAAGCTGTATATGTACCTGCGGATGACTTAACTGACCCCGCACCTGCCACAACTTTTGCTCACTTAGACGGAACTACAGTGTTGTCCCGTGCTTTGGCTTCCAAAGGTATTTATCCTGCGGTCGATCCTCTAGATTCTACAAGTACTATGCTTCAACCAAGTATTGTAGGTGAAGAACATTACAATACTGCTCGTGCGGTTCAATCTACTCTACAGCGTTATAAAGAACTTCAAGATATTATTGCAATTCTTGGTTTAGATGAACTTTCTGAAGACGATAGAATTGCTGTAGACCGCGCTCGTAAGATTGAACGTTTCTTGTCTCAGCCTTTCTTTGTTGCTGAAGTATTTACAGGTTCTCCTGGTAAATATGTATCTTTGGAACAAACCATCAAAGGTTTCCAAATGATTCTTGGAGGCGAACTGGACGACCTACCAGAACAAGCTTTCTATCTTGTTGGCGACATCGAAGAAGCTAAAGCTAAAGCTGAAAAAATCAAAGCTGCTAATTAATCGGTAAACAGTTTGCAGTAAGCAGTGACCAGTGAACTGCTTACTGTTTTCTATTATCTATTTACTGGTGAATGATAAACGATCAATGATAAATGGTAAATGATAAATGGCGTTAAACGTAAAAGTAATTACTCCTGGGAAAACTGTCTGGGATGATAATGTAGAAGAAATTATTCTTCCTAGCACTACTGGACAACTAGGCATTCTTGGCGGTCACGCACCTTTGCTAACTGCACTAGAAGTTGGTGTAATGCGCGTTCGTCCCAGTAAAGAATGGAAAAATATTGCTGTAATGGGTGGTTTTGCTGAAGTTGAAAATGATGAGATTAAAATCTTAGTCAACGGGGCAGAATTGGGAGATGATATCGACCAAGAGGCTGCTCGCAGTGCATATCAAGAGGCTCAAACTCGTTTTCAGAAAGTAGAAAATAGTGAAGACCGCCAAGAAAAAATTCAGGCTGAAACCTCTATGAAGAAAGCAAGAGCGCGCTTTCAAGCTTCTGGAGGAACGGTTTAAAAAACAAGGATAAAAGAAATAAGAACTAATTTTCTTTACATTTCTAGTAATTCATTGTCTATTTCTTTGAATAAGAAATTTATGAAAAAAGGGCAGAAAAACGTTATGTTTGACCTCTGCCCTCTTTTTTGTTTGTATTTGTATGTCCGACCGCAGTTGAGCTTTTGAAGCGATATATTTTAAAAGCCAACTCTCAAATAACTTTAGCTTAGAGCTTAAAGCCGATCCCAAAAGATACCACTACCCATAAGCTTCAAGCTACTAATTAGTTTGTTCCAGTAAACACAATGTTGGGGAACTTAGTTTGTGCTTGGGTCATAGGAGTACTTTTCCCTCTTTCTGTCCAGAAATTGATGACCTCTGTAGCTTGGTTGAGGATGTCAATACTTTCTGCTTCTTCAATCCAATGCTTTGCTTCCAATTCGTCTTTTAGTTGTTGCCAAGCGTCGTTACGAGGCCAAAAGTAATATGCTGTTAAAGGGCTAGTGCCTTTGCCAACTACTTGATCTACTGCGATCGCAACATTTTTATCTAACCACAAAACTTTTAATTTAAACCTTGATTCTGACTCCAATACAAGCCTCCAATAATTATATTAAGAAATATTTTACATAATTAACCAACCCTAATTATACATTAAACATTTATCATTAAACATTAAAGATCGAAGGAATAGAGAGATCGAAAAGCTATTTCACACTAAGCACATTCAAATATGAAAGCAATTATTATTTTTGATATTGACGGGGTAATTAGGGATGTAGGCAATTCCTATCGAAAAGCGATCTCCGACACCGTAGAACACTTCACAGATAGCGGTTGGCGACCAACTATGGAAGACTTAGATAACCTCAAATCTGAGGGAATTTGGAATAATGATTGGGAAGCATCGCAAGAGTTAGTCTATCGTTATTTTGAAGCGATGGATAAAACTCGCGAGGAAGTTGGATTAGATTACGATCACATTGTAGAATTTTTTCAAAAGCGTTATCGTGGCAAAAATCCCCAACTGTTTGATGGTTATATTGCCGACGAGCCTTTATTAGTATCTCCTAGTTATTTCGAGCAATTAGTAGCTAATAACATTGCTTATGGTTTTTTTAGTGGTGCTACCAGAGGTTCGGCTGAATTCACGATTAAACATCGCTTGAAGTTAGATAATCCTGTTTTAGTGGCGATGGAAGATGCCCCTAGCAAACCAAATCCCCAAGGAATGTTTGATGCAATATCTCAAATAAAATCTACTCCTGGTAATATTCCCGTGTTTTATTTGGGGGATACCGTAGCCGATATGTATACGGTAGCTAAAGCAAAAGAAGTAAAACCAGAACGCAATTGGGTTGGTGTAGGAATTTTACCCCCTCACGTGCAACTCTCTCAAACAAGGCAAGATGACTACGCTCAAAAACTGATGGAAGCTGGTGCAGAGATTGTCTTGAGTAATGTAGAAAAACTAGATTTGCAATTGATTGCAGATTTAATTAAATAGTTCTTTATTCCGTTCCTTAGTTTGGCGATCGCTATAGCCCTTTCCTGCACAAAAAGAACAAGTTTCCGTGCGCTGTATTTCCCCCGCACAGTCTCTAATTTCGGTATATCCTTTTCCTTCGCATTGATAACAAAGTTCTTGTTTGGTTTTCTTTGGCGATCGCTCTAATGTCATGTTTTTGATTTGATAACTGATAACTATTAATATCCATGTTCGGCTAGAAAAGATAAACTAATATCTTCTGGCGCAGAAGAAGTAGGCAGACGATGGGAAACCAAGCGATCGACATATTTACCCAAGATATCGCTTTCAAGATTGACTAGATTTCCTGCTTGCAAACAGCTTAAATTAGTCGAACTATAGGTATGAGGAATTACGGCTGCGGTAAACCAACTACTATCGGCAGCGCATTCAGCAATGGTCAAACTAATACCATTAACGGCAATACTCCCTTTAGAAACCAAATAGCGACCTATTCTATCTTGCCACTGTTCGCTCATTCCAGCGGGGGTGCCAAAACGGATCTCCCAAGAAGTAGCGGTAGAAATCGCTTCTATTAGACAGCCAATACCATCAATATGTCCCGTAACAAAGTGTCCGCCAATCTTGCTTCCCATCCGCAAAGAAGTTTCCAGATTGACGTATTTAGCAGCGCGATCGCGATCACCCAAACTAGTCCTTGCTAAAGTTTCGGGGGAAGTAGTAGCAATAAAACCTCTTGCCAAAATAGTTTCTACGGTCAAACAAACGCCATCAACGGCTACGCTATCTCCAATTGCCAAATCAGCTAAAATTGCCTTAGCACGATCGCCCATAATCGAAATCTCAAAAGCATCCTGGTTATAACTGTCGATCAAACCCAAACACTGTATCAAACCTGTAAACATTATTTTAAATTGTGTAACTTTAAATAACTTAACTATGATTTTTTTCTGAATACTACGGGCAACGGAAAAAAACTGAGGCATACTATGACTAAACATTAGCATTTAGAACGTGCCGTTCTAATTCTGTAACCAAAAATTAGGGTTGCAAGACACAAAAAATATATTTAGCTTTAAGGGTAGATACATTGAATAGGTTTTGCAATCTATGCCGATCTACTGCTCTTAACTGCTGCTAATCTTAATTACTTCAGAGGCTATATCTATGATTGAAATGAAAGTTGCGGGCATTGTTTTAAATGCTGCTAGTCGCAGTCCAATGATTCTGCTAAAAGACAGTTTAGAGCGTAGAGCCTTACCGATTTTTATTGGACAAGACCAAGCTGACGCTATCATTAAAGCTTTAGAGGGAAATCGTCCATCCCGCCCTCTGACTCATGATTTGGTGGCTCATATTTTCGATGACTGCGATATCAAATTAGAGAAAGTCATTATTCACTCTCTGACTGATGATATTTTTTACGCCGTACTTTGTATTGAATCCCACGGAGTAAAAAAAGAAATTGATTGTCGTCCTAGCGATGCTGTAGCGATCGCTTTGCGTACTGATAGTCCTATTTGGGTATTGGAGGAAGTTATCGCCGATGCTTCTATTCCTGTAGATCGGGATGCAGATGATGCGGAAAGACAAGCCTTTAAACAATTTGTTTCTAGTTTGAGTCCAGAGACATTAATCAAAAAAGGTGGTTATAAAGAAAAGCATTGAGATCGCTCTTGAATGTATCGCTTATGTTTGAGAAGTTATGCGTCACAGAAGGTTTGGTAAAACCAATCTTAATTTATCGGTGTTTTCTTTGGGGACAATGCGTTGTTTGGATTCTCCCCAAACCACCCAAAATACTATTGCCAAAGCGATCTCTTTAGGCATTAATCATTTAGAAACTGCTAGAGGTTATGGTCAAAGCGAAAGCTATTTAGGACAGGCATTACAAGATCTTGCTATTCCTCGCCAAGAGATTTACATCACTACCAAGTTGTCTCCTAGTTTAAATCCTCTAGAAATGAGCCAGAGGATCGATCAATCTTTAGCTAGATTGCAAGTTAACTACATTGACTGTCTGGCAATTCATGGCATTAATACTTGGAAGCATTTAGAAGCGATCGCTAACCCCAACGGTTGTCTCGCATCAATACAAACCGCGATCAATCAAGGTAAAATAAGACACTTAGGCTTTTCAACCCACGGTAGCCTAGATTTGATAACCGCCGCAATTGAGACAGATTTATTTGAATTTATTAATCTACACTATTATTATTTTTTCCAACGCAATCAGAAAGCGATCGCTTTAGCAGCAGAAAAGGATATGGGAATATTTATTATTTCTCCTGCTGACAAAGGAGGTAAGCTATATAGTCCTCCAAAAAAGCTACAAGAATTATGCAGTCCTTTTACCCCTTTAGAATTAAATTATCGTTTCTTATTAAGCGATTCTCGTATTACCACTTTGAGTGTAGGTGCTGCTATCCCAGAAGAATTAATCGCACCATTAAAAATAAGTAATGCCGATCGTCCTCTAACAGAGCAAGAAACAACCATCTTTAACAAGCTCGAACAACAATTAGAAACAACTCTTTCTACAGATCTTTGTCGTCAGTGTCATCAATGTCTTCCTTGTCCCGAAACAATTAATATTCCCGAAATTCTCAGACTGCGTAACTTGGCTATTGCCTATGAAATGGAAGATTACGGACAATATCGCTACAGAATGTTAGAAAATGCTGGGCATTGGTTTCCAGGCAAAAAAGGCGATAAATGCACTGACTGTGGAGACTGTTTGCCACGCTGTCCAGAAAACTTACCCATTCCTGCTTTACTTAGAGACACCCATCAACGGCTTAAAGGTAAGCAACGTCGTAGATTATGGGAATAATTAAGAATTGGGATTTTGATAGACACCATAATTGGTTATAAAAAAGTAGCTACAAAATTTCTTTCAAACGTATTCAAATCAATTAATACAAGTAGAAACAGTAAAAATACGATCGACAATAATACTGAGGACAAAAACACTTCAAAAAGTTAGAAATGTTATTAGTAATCATTATACTGGCATAATTACTCAATTTTTAAATATAAATTGTCGTTAGTTAAATGGTTCTTCAGTTAAATAAAGTAAAAATATTTTTACTTAGAGTTTACTTAATACTTAATGATCTCTACTAACTCTATCCAAAATCTCAGCAATTCTCCCGTACCAAAACTAGAACTAAATGCTTCCCGCCAGTTCACTGCTTGGCTCTTTGAACAGCATTTATCCCTAACCTTTTCTACCTACCAAGGGGGGAAAATCTTTTTTATTGGTTTGCAACCCAGTGGCAAACTATCCGTATTTGAACGCACCTTTGAGCGATGTATGGGTTTACACGCTACCGAAAACACGATCTGGTTGAGTTCTCTTTATCAGATGTGGCGATTAGACAATATCCTCGATCCAGGGCAACAGCAAGATGGTTACGACTGTCTCTATGTCCCCCAAATGAGCTATATCACGGGAGATTTAGATATTCACGACTTGGCTCTCAACAATCAACAGCAGCCTATCTTTGTAAATACTCTGTTTAACTGTCTGGCGACAGTAAGCCCCAGCCATAGTTTTCAGCCATTGTGGAAACCGCCCTTTATTTCTCGCCTAGCAGCAGAAGATCGCTGTCATCTCAACGGTATGGCAATGGTAGAAGGTAAGCCGAAATACGTTACCGCAGTCTCCCAAAGCGATGTGGTTGATGGTTGGCGAGATAAACGCACTAATAGCGGTTGTGTCATTGATGTGGAAACTAACGAGATTGTAGTTACAGGTTTATCCATGCCCCACTCTCCTCGGTGGTATCAGGGTAAGCTTTGGCTACTTAATTCAGGTACGGGGGAATTAGGTTATGGAGATCTTCAGACAAGTACATTTGTTCCTGTATCCTTTTGTCCTGGCTATTTGCGGGGGCTAGCCTTTGCAGGAGATTACGCCATTGTGGGCTTATCTAAACCCAGAGACAACAAAACCTTTACGGGTTTACCTCTAGACGAAAGACTCCAAGAGAAAGATGTTGCTCCTCGTTGTGGCTTGATAGTCATTGATTTGCGGACGGGGGACTGCGTTCATTCTTTGCAGATTGAAGGGGTAGTGGAAGAACTTTATGACGTAGCGGTAATTCCCCAGCGTCGCTGTCCTATGGTGATCGGCATTAAAAGCGATGAGATTCGGCGAATTTTAAGAATCACTGAATAAACAAATACTATTTATTAACAAAACTGGTATAACTCAACTCGTTAATTTTATTCCATTCTGAAATAGCGGAACGGAATTGATTCCATTGGTCGTATACCTTCTTAAAGGCAGAACTCTTAGCCGACTGTTCGGCATAATAGCTCTCTGCGGCTTCTTTCCCTGCTTGCAATACTTCTGGGGGATATGCCACTAGTTTCGTACCACTATCAGTTAAACTCTTTAAAGCCTTTCGATTCAAAGCATCGTATTTAGAAAGCATATTTAGATTAGCTTCCATCGCTGCGGTTTTGAATATTTCTTGATACTCTACAGGTAATTTCTCCCACTGAGATTTATTAACCTGCACTTCCAAAGTAGGGCCAGGTTCCCACCAGCCAGGATAATAATAATAGGATGCTGCTTTATTTAAGCCTAGCTTTTGGTCGTCATAAGGGCCTACCCATTCTGCTGCGTCAATTGCACCCCTTTCTAAAGCTAGATATATTTCTCCTCCTGGTATTACCTGTACGTTCACCCCCAGACGAGACATAACTTCGCCTCCCAAGCCAGGAATACGCATTTTTAAACCTTTGAGGTCTTGTAGAGATTTGATTTCTTTCTTAAACCAGCCTCCCATTTGCGCCCCTGTATTACCCGCAGGGAAATTAATTATATTAAAATCGCTGTAGAGTTCGTGCATTGCTGCCAAACCGCCACCATGATAGTACCAAGCATTTTGCTGTTGGGCAGTTAGACCAAAAGGAACGCTCGTACCAAAAGCTAAGGCGGGGTTTTTGCCCACATAATAATAGCTAGCAGTATGCCCGCATTCGGCAGTACCATTTTGTACTGCATCTAGCACTTCTAAACCAGGAACAATTTCCCCCGCAGCATAGAATTCGATGGAAAAACGTCCTCCAGTCATAGCAGAAACGCGATCGCAGACTGTTTGCGCCCCACCATAAATGGTATCTAAGGATTTTGGCCAACTCGTGACCATGCGCCATTTTATCTGGGGTAAATCGCTTCCCCCGATGCTAGGATCGCTGTTAGCGCGATCGGTTCGATCGCAAGCTACTAAGATAGTGCTGGTGGTTGCTGCAATTGCCAAGCGATCGATTAATTGTCTGCGTTTCATAGTTATTAATAACTAATATAAAATTGAGAGAAGAATAAATCAATTAAGGTAGATATTCTACTACTTTTTCTAAAAGTTCATCCGCATCAACAGTTTTCTTTAAAAAATCTGTCGATCCTACCATCTTGGCTCTAATGCGATCGACGATCCCACTATTGCTAGTTAGAAAAATAATTGGTGTTGTATCAAATTCTGAATATTTGCGTAGTTGAGCGCAGAGATCATAGCCGCTAATTTGAGGCATGACAACATCCAAGAAAATTAGATCGGGCTTGCGAGCCAGTAAAGTCGCCACAGCTTCTGTCGGATCGTTAATCGCTACAAAACGATAGCCAGCAATACTAATAATTTGCTCCATCATATGGGAGATCATTAAGCTATCATCAACACAAGCAATTAAAGGACGACTTCCATCTTCGTAAATTCCATTAGAAGAGGTAAGTAATTCCAATAAATCGGGAACCCCCACCAAACCAAAAATTCCCGACTGAATATAAGGTAGTAAAGAGCAAACAACTTGTATAGGAGATGTTTTGAGTTGTACGGACAAGTCTCTTAATGTTCTGTTGCCATTAAGCAATTTACACAAACTTTGATAGGCTGAAATTGAAGTTTTTTTCTGTAGTTCTTTGGGTTGCAAAATGACAGGAGCTAAATCTGGCTGTCTATCCGCTACGGCAGCTTCTTCCCAAGTTTGCCAAACCTGTTGATTGAGATTAATTAATTCTTTTGCTTCAATTGGCTCAATTTTAGGGGCAAGAATATTATTTTGATTGAGTCGACAAATTACCTGTTTTGCTTGGGTCAAATCAAAGAATATTTCGCTCAAAACAAATAGTACTGCGTTACTTCCTTGTTGAGGAGTAATAATTTGTTGTTCTACCCAATGAGATAATTGTTCGTATTCCCAAATATTGTTGCTAAGATCGGCATCTCGTTCGGTCAATTCTTCTTGGAGAGTAGATAATTGAAAAGGTATTTGAGGTAAATTTGTAATCAGATTTCTTTGCCAGCGACGAATAGGATGAATTCCTCCCGTACCATAGACTATCCCCCCTAAATAAAGGTAAAGATGCCATTCATTACCTTGTATGGGATCGGTAAAAGTTAGTTGACCGCTAATCTGTGATTCCTGTAACGATGTAAATAGTTTAATCTGTTTGGGGGCGGTAAATTCTCTAACGATTAAATTATCAGAAGTCTTATTGGCATTCATTGTTTTATGCCCCTTTGTTGTAGAAGATTAATAATTTTAGCGTTGGCTTGAGGAAATTGATATTGATTCATTAGAAATGGATCTACCCACTGGATTTCTTCACATTCTATTGGTTGTGGTTTTCCCCTGATATACTGGCACAGATGAACGTATAGGGTCACTGTAAAAGTTTGATAGTCATGAGTGATAGTTGTCAAGCGATCGCTTACTGTTATCTCGATATCCAATTCTTCTTTTATTTCTCGCTCGATACACTCTTCTACCGTTTCTCCTGGTTCAATTTTTCCTCCAGGAAATTCCCAAAGTCCCCCCATTTCTCCATCTGATTTTCTACGATCTATCAGAATTTTCCCTTTAGGGTTACTAATTACAGCTACCCCAATTTTCTTATGTGCTTTTGGAGATGAAATTCCTGACATAGTTTAAATATAATAATAATCAAAATTTAATTTATATTAGAGCTTTTTAATAAAAAACAAAGCAACCCTTATATTATCTCGATAGAGGTTGCTTCCATTATTGTTCTATATTCTAATTTACGGTTAATATTTCTAACTATCTATTTGAGTTGCTAGTAGCGATTCTTCAAAAGCCATTCGCTGTTCAGCGTTACGCAAAAAGTATCCGCTTATCATTGCTGATGCCAATAAACGTCCTAAGTTTTCTCGGTTGGTGTTGATAGAAACATCAAAATTGTCGCTAGGAAGATTTCCCAGTAAGCCAATAATATTGTGTTCGATCGCCTGGAAAACCTCTTGAGATTCGGGCTGAGAAAGTTGAGCGATGGTTTCTGGACTCAAAGATTGTACGTACTGCCATAGTGCGTTGCCATCAATATTTTTCTTAAAAGTGTTTTGCGGACTGCTTTCGCTTTTCACTCTTCCACCTCTTTTGATCTGGTTTTGGAATTTTTTCTTTGAGTTATTGAAGTTTGCTTCAACCAATCTCTCCCCTATTTAACCATTTCTTACTTAATTGACAGTTACGTAGAACCGAACTAAAGTCAGAGAGTTTTCCGATCTCATAAGCTGCCAATTAATTACTAGCTTGCCAAATATTCGCGAATTGTGGTCTTGCGCTTGCGCAATTTAGATAGTGCTTCTCTTTCGATCTGTCGGACTCTTTCTCGGCTGATACTCAAGCATTCACCAATTTTAGCCAAAGTCATGGGTTTGCCATCAGCTAGTCCAAACCTCAGACAGATAACTTCTCTTTGTTGAGGAGTTAGATCTGCCATGAGTTTCTCCAAGTCTCTTTTGAGAGAAGATGAAGTGGCGTAATCTTCAGGAGATTGACCCGTATCTTCCAGCATATCCCCTAGTTCGGTGTCGTTGTTGTCTCCCACTCTGACATCTAGGGAAATTGGCTGGCGAGACTTTTCTAGGTAGTCTCGTACTTGTTTGGTAGTTAGGTCTAGCTCAACAGCTAGTTCGGCTATAGTAGCAGTACGACCTTTCTTTTGGGCTAACTGTCTTTGAGCCTTTTTAATTTTGTTTAGTTTTTCGGTAATGTGAATTGGCAGACGAATAGTGCGTCCTTTTTCAGCGATCGCTCTGGTGATTGCTTGACGAATCCACCAGTAGGCATAAGTACTAAAACGATATCCTTTAGTAGGATCGAATTTTTCGACCCCTCGCTGCATCCCAATTGTTCCTTCTTGAATCAAGTCCAAAAGGTCTAGGTTTCGCTTGAGATATTTTTTGGCTACCGAAACTACCAGGCGTAAATTAGCTTCTACCATTTTACGTTTGGCTGAATCTCCTGCTTCCAAAATCGTTTCAATCTCTTTTGTTGAAAGATTAGCTTCCTGCGCCCACTGTTGCAGAGTAGGTTCTATACCTAATTTTTCAGCTAACTCTTCTTTGATTTTGGTTATAGCGATCGCCTTTTGAACTCTTTTGGAATAAAGAATTTCTTCCTCGTGGGTTAGCAGAGGAACGCGACCTATTTCTTTAAGATAGCTTCTAACTAAATCGTTAGATTTTTGTGCTGTTTTCATGACGCGATTTGCTGACTGAGTTGAATGGAGTAAGAATGAAATTCTCTAATTTTTGGTTATTTTGGGTGTTTGGCTAGAAAAACTCAATTTGCAGATTGGGAGAAAATTGATGAGACTTTATATTGTTTTTTGTTACAAAAAATACGATTTACCTCAAAATAAGCTCGCTTCCAATTTTAATTCTTAGGTTTTTTGTACTTGTTTTCCTAATGTTTTTTTGACCTCACTCTATCCAACCATTAATTTTTGGTTATGCCTTTAATATTCACGATACACGATATTTATTAACTTATGTAACTTTTATTAGAAACTTTTTCGATTTTGAGCAATTACAGTAGAATCTCAAATTATCTATCTGTAATCAAAATCATATAGACGAAAGTTATTTAAAAATGCAACACTGACAACAAAAACGGAGATTATGCTGAAATTACATTTTTAATCGAGCTAGAATTGTTATTCTAAACTACTTTACTACATAGTTCTATTTGAAATAGTACTATAAGGGTCGGGGGTAGAAAGCTGTAAAAATGATTAAATGTATCGAGAAGAAACTACTATCGCAGCAAAATGGCCAAGAATAACAAAATTATGAAAACATCTCAAGTTGCTACCTTCGGTTCTTGGAAATCCCCGATAACTTCAGACCTGATAGTTTCTAAAACTATTGGTATTGGTGGAATTGCTATTAATAATGAAGATATTTACTGGTTAGAAAAACGTCCTCAAGAAAAAGGTAGAAGCTCGATTGTAGCCTGTTTTGGCGATAAGCCCAAAGCAATGGCGACTCGGCGCGGAATCAAAAATATTACGCCTCCTGGTTTGAGCGTCCGTACCAAAGTCCACGAATATGGTGGAGGAGCGTATGCAGTAGCGCAAGATACCCTCTACTTTTCCAACTATGCCGATGGCAGAATTTATCAACAAGTCCTCGACCGACAGCCCCAACCCCTAACCAATAAAATACACCAACGCTATGCTGATATCGTAGTCGATAGCCACAGAAATCGTTTGATTTGTGTTTGTGAAGACCGCGAACAACAAGATGCTGAAGCTAAAAACATCTTGGTAACAATTGATTTAATTACGGGGAAAATCCAGACTTTAGTTGAGGGGGATGACTTTTACTCTTCCCCTCGTTTGAGTCGGGATGGCAAACAGTTAGCCTGGTTGAGTTGGAATCATCCCCATATGCCTTGGGACAGTACTTATTTATGGGTAGCCAATCTTAATGATGCTGGGGTAATAGATAGACCCAAATTAGTAGCAGGGGGAGAAGAGGAGTCCATTTGCGAGCCAAAATGGAGTAATGATGGCAGACTTTACTTTTCTAGCGATCGCACTAATTGGTGGAATCTTTATCGACGCAATATCAATGGTTCGATCGAAATATTGCATCAAATGGCAGCGGAATTTGCCTATCCTCATTGGGTGTTTGGCTTATCTACCTATGGTTTTATTGGCGGAGATCGCCTAATTTGTACCTACTCAGCCGATGGCAGTTGGCATTTGGGAATGATCGATTTAACCACTAAGCAATTGGAAACAATCAAAACCAGATATACAAATATTTCCGATTTACAAGCCAGCGAAAGCGGTTTTGTCGTTTTTGTTGGAGGTACGCCGACAGAGACTAGCGCAGTCGTTAAGCTAGATTTAGATAATAGAAAAGAACAAATTTTAAAACGGACGGGAGATCTAACTATCGATCCTGGCTATCTTGCTTTGCCCGAAGCGATCGCATTTCCCACAGCAGATGATTTAACAGCCCACGGGTGGTATTATCCCCCAACCAATCAAGACTATAGCGCACCCACAGACGAACTCCCTCCTTTGATTGTCAAGAGTCATGGAGGCCCTACCGCAGCAGCGTCGGTAGATCTCAATCTTCGAGTTCAGTATTGGACTAGTCGGGGTTTTGGCTACCTAGACGTGAACTATGGCGGTAGTATTGGCTATGGTCGTCAATATCGTCAGAGGTTAGATGGTAAGTGGGGTATTGTCGATGTCGAAGATTGCGTTAATGGTGCTAAATACTTAGTCGACCGCGTTCAAGTAGATGGAGATCGTTTGGTGATTACAGGGAGTAGTGCGGGGGGATATACAACCTTAGCAGCCCTGACCTTCCGCGATACTTTTAAAGCAGGAGCTAGTTACTATGGTGTCAGCGATTTAGAAATTTTAGCTAAAGATACTCACAAATTTGAATCTCGCTATTTGGATCGTCTGATTGGCAAATATCCCGAAGACAAAGCCATTTATCAAGAGCGATCGCCTATTTATCATGTCCAACAACTCAATTGTCCCGTCATCTTCTTTCAAGGTTTGGAGGATAAAGTCGTACCTCCCAATCAAGCAGAAATGATGTTTAGCAGTATTAAAGAGAAAGGTTTACCCGCAGCCTATGTAGCATTTGAACAAGAAGCCCACGGTTTTAGAATAGCAGACAATATTAAAAAGGCTCTTGATAGTGAATTTTATTTCTATTCACAAATCTTTGGCTTTGAGCCAGCAGAAGCGATCGAACCGATTGAGATTATTAATCTTAAATAATTGCTACTGGCTAATTATCAATTAATTCCATTGGTACTGCGGGCATTAATATTTTAAAACTAGTTCCCTTACCCACCTTACTAGTAACGGAAATAGAGCCACCACAACGTAAAATTAGCTGTTGAACGAGAGTTAAGCCCAATCCCGCCCCTGTCACCTTTTCTTGGGTAGTCGGTTTGGTGCGATAGAAACCATGAAAAATTTTGTTAATTTCGCTGGAGGGAATACCAACACCAGTATCGTTGACCAAAATTTCTACATATTCATTGTTTTTTTTGAATGCTGCTTGGACGAACACTCTACCCAGGGGAGGAGTAAATCTCAGACTATTATTGAGCAGGTTGATAATAATCTGTCTAAACCAACTACGAGGACAAGAAATAGCAGGAATATCGGCTGGGATGGTATATCCTAGTTGAATTTCTTTTTCTTCGGCTAGGGGTTGATAAGTACTGACTATACCAGGGACAATCTCATTGAGATGTAGATACTCTGCTTCGATGGGAGTATCTAACTGTAATAGCTCTAACAAACCACCAACAAGAGAATTTTGGCGATCGCATTCATCGCTGACCATTTGAAGATAGCGTTGGCGTTGTTCTCCTTTGATTTGTTTCGACTCCAAAAGACTGAGAGCCGTTTTCATATGGGTAATAGGCGAGCGCAATTCTTGGACTAAGTTGTTGAGAAAGTTTTCTTGCAATCCTAATACTGTTGTACTTTTTTCGGGAATGCGATCGATTTTGGATAAGGAGTTTAAACTTTTTTGTACTGTCTCGGTAGAATTAAGTTGTTTCAAAAGAAGTTCTCCTACCAATTTGTTTTGAGCAACAATATTGGTATTGACGATAAAATGTTTTCTTGGCAGAGTATTAACACCTTCTAATATTCGATCGGAAATTTCTGCTAAAACTTGAGTAATTACTTCAGGCTCAAAACTAGAAACCATTTCTAAATATGGCTGTTGTAATCTTTTCCCCGAAGATTCCATCTTGATTTTTCCTTTCTGCCATTGAGCCAAGACTAAGCTACAAAAATCAGGAGATGAGATAACCAAAAAAGATTCTCGCTGTAGAATCAGATTTTTATCAAATTTCAAGGGAATAACTGGAGTTTTTTCTGGGTCGTCATTTAAAAAAGACTTGTCGGGATAGTTCTTGTTATGACTACATAAATAAATGCTTTCTGTATTCCCCTCTCGTTGCAATTTTTGTATGCGATCGACCCAGCTTTTAGTTTGAGGTAATTTCACCCACACTGTTGCCCGAAGCTGTTTTTCAATTAATAAGTCAATAATAGAAGCAACATGATTTTTAAGAGTTTCTGCACCAATAGATATGGAAGGAAGGGGTTCGTCTAAGTTCTGTGTCAACTGGAACAAAGATGGTTCAGAGATAGCAATATTCATATTGTTCGGAGCTACACTATATATATCTAGCAGAATTACATTTTTAAAGAGAATGATTTAGACCTTAAATTTAGACCTTAATTGTAAGAGTAAATTCCCGTAGGAGCAATTAATAAATAATCAACAACTATGACAGACAAGTCCTTAAAGTGGCAACTACAGATTTAGCTAAAGCCCCTAAAGCATAACCTCCTTCTAAACCAAACAAAGGAAAATTTGTAATTTGTAATACATATTTTGTTAGCAAACTATAATCTTGTGGTTGCAAAGAAATACCAGCTAAGGGATCGTCTTGATTGGCATCATAACCAGCACTAACTATTAAAATATCTGGTGAGAAATTTTTGAAAAAAGGTATTACTTCTTCTTCAAAGATTAGTTGGTAATCGGCAATATTACTGCCCTCCACCAGAGGTAAATTGAGAATATTATTATATTTTCCTCTTTGGTTTTTGTTGCCACCCGTACCTGGATAACAGGGGTGTTGATGTAGAGAACAATATGCAATGTGGGAATTATCTTGTACGATCGCTTCTGTCCCATTACCATGATGAACGTCCCAGTCGAGGATGCCCACTCTTTCAATTCTTGGTTTGGTTAAGGCATATTCCGCTGCGATCGCTGCATTGGAAAATAAACAAAATCCCATCGCCCTATTCCTTGTAGCATGGTGTCCTGGGGGACGAGCCAAGACAAAAGTCGGTTGTTGATAGTTTAACACTCGATCCACCCCATCAAGCCAGGCACTAACCGCTAGCAAAGCTACTTCATAACTCTTAGCAGATATAACTGTGTCTGCATCTAAATGTCCGCCACCCTCAAGAGCAACCTTTTTGACTCGTTCGATATGTTCGGGGGTATGAATTTTTTGAATATGAGATAACACTTTTCTCTCTTGGCAGGGAGTTGGGAAGTGCCATTCTAGGCGATCGCTCCATTCTGCTTCTTGTAATGCTTTGGCGATCGCCGTTAACCTTTTAGCTTTTTCTGGATGACCGTATCCCGTGTCGTGTTCGAGAAATTCTGAGGAATAAATAACTGAAATCTTACTCATAAAAAATAGCTAGGAATAGAAAACTTTCTCATAATTACTTAGCCCTAATTGTACGCATTTAAAACCGCTAAATAACCTATCGTGAAAGATTATATCGATTAAATCTATTCTTTTGCGATCGCTATTAATCTTAAAATTATATTAACGTATATAACAATTCAATTCTTTTGTTAATAAACATTAAAAGCACTCGACAAGATTGCTATAGTATGTATATACAGCGAATATGATCAAAAAATCGTTTCGTATTTTAATTGTAGAGGTCATAAATGTTTCAACAAGGAAAAAATATACGCTTTTTCATAGATAGAATTAAAGAAGTTTATCGAGATCATCCTAGAATGCGCAGTGTTGATTCTCTAAAAGAACAACTCAAGCAAGAAAAGGTGCAAGACAAGATATTCTCCCAATCGATTAAAGACAAAAAAGTCACTCAGCAGTGATTCAATAATTACTTCATATAATTACTTTGTTTTGTACTGTTTAAATTACCTTGCTGAATGAACATAATCTACAAAGTAAAATTTAGGCATCAGCCAAAATCTTAATATTGCACCAATTCCCAAACCCAAAATTGTGGAAATAATCAGATATAAACCCAAGCCAACCCTGAAACTATCGGGTAATACTGCAACGATCGCAACTACGATCGCAAAATAACTAAGCAACAACCATTGTATAAGCCGAATTGTCTTTAATGTTTTGCGGCAACTGCTACAGTGTTGTGTGTGCTGATGATAGCGATCTAGTAAAACTTCGCGAGAAGTTTCTATAAAAGGAGAAGCAGCAACCCCAACTTTATTCCAGGGTAATTTCCCATCACAATAGCGATCAAACCAATTACGAAACTCAATCACCAAAAGATCTGCACTGGTAGGCATCCTGTAAGCAGTTTTCCAGTTTGTATTCTGCAAAAAACTCTCCTGTTGACGGAGTAAAATCATATCCCCATCTAAAATTAAGTTACGATTCTGCAAGTGATCCCACCAACGAGGTACTAGAGAGTGAAGTTTGTAGGCAAAATTGCGAGAAAATTGAGCCACAATGCGAGATTTGCCTGGTGCAACGGGAAGACAATAAGTAATCAATCCGATCTGTTTATCTCCCCCAGGTAAAAAGATTTCATATTCTAAATGAGAAGGCGGTTCAAAGATAATCTTAGTTGTAAAAGGTTTGTCGACTTGAGCTTTGATCGCATCTGTAGTCGATCGCACTATATTTAGAGGAATTGCCATAGCGCGATCGCGATTTCCCTGGATACCATTGTTGACAAAAATCAAAGGAAGACATCTGTTTACTCCACTTAGAAGTAAGATATGACTCTCGAAAATTTTCCCACTAACCTAAGTGGAGAATATATAGAACATACTCATTTACAAATCAAAGTCACTTTACTAGAGTTTTTCGGCAGCATTTTCAGATTACACCGAAAGCATATCGAAACTTATTTTAAATATCTCGTGGGGGGAAATAGCCCTTCGCCCTTACATAATCCGATGCCTTACCCTTGTTTCTCTGGGTAAGATCTCGCCATCTTGAGCAAGAGTTTTCTAGACGAGCAATATAATCAAAATGTTATCTTTGCAAAAATGGCAAATTGTTAAATGGTCAACTATTGCGATCGCAATTGCTTTTTCTTTGATACTTTTTGCTAATGGCATTAATGAAAATATTTTTCGTATTGCTATTAGATTTACGGCTCGTTGTTCTTGTACCCACCTTCCGCACGTCAGAATGCAACATGAAGTAATTCAAGATAATTAAGTC
>NZ_JADWDC010000025.1 GCF_020640915.1 Waterburya agarophytonicola KI4
ATTTTGCGGCATTTTGGCGATCGCTATGTAATTAATTTTGCTTAGGTACTTATATATCAGCTTAAAAGTTAAATATTAAATATTTAATGGATTTAATCGAGTATTTATTCTTTGACCGAGGCTACATTAAAATCAACTTGATTTAAATTTTTCGATTCTAAAATCGAAGCTATTTTGTTTTGTAAAACACCAGCTAGCCTATTAACTAAAGAACCTAAAGTATAAGGATTATCCAAGATTAATTTAATACTTTCGATGATTTTCTTGCGCTTAATAGCTTCTAAAACAAGATAGTATGCCAATCTTTTTTGATAGATAATTGAGTTCTCAAATAACACTTTTAATAAGTTAGAATTGCCATGGGACTTAATTTCTCTAGTAATAAATATTTGAGTTATTTTACAAGAATCACTTAAATATTCTGTTGGTTTTCTAGTAGAAAGAGAACTGCTGCGCGTGCGATAATAGTAATAAGCTTCGGGTACTAATACAAAATGGGCTTCCTGTCTCAAACATTCTAAATAGAGAATAAAATCTTCTCCGACATTAATTGCTTCATCATATTCAATACCGTGCTGAAGCAAAAATTTTCGCTTAATTAAAGGCTTAGTGTAGCCAAGACTCCAATTTCTTTTGGCAGTAATGGGATTTGGGCGATCGCTAATTACAAAATTAATAGCGTCGATCGATTCTACAGAAGATATTTCTTGCTGATTTTCTAGCAGCAAAGTACTCCAAGGTTGAGATTGGCGATCGCGAATCAAGTTTAGATTGTCCGCAACTAAATCCGCATTTTCTCGTTTTGCCACTGACAAAAGCTTTTCTAGCCTTTCTGGCGCGTACCAATCATCGGAATCTAATAGAGCGATCCAATTACCTCTGGCGACTTTGATGCCACAATTGCGCCCATAGCTTACACCACGATTATGTTTGTTGCAAATTATTTTCAACCGTTTGTCTTTAAAATTGCGAGCAATTTTGACTGTAGAATCTGTAGAAGCATCGTCAATTAATATTATTTCAAAATCGCGATATGTCTGAGATATAACTGATTCAAGAGCTTGAGCTAAGTAAGCTTCGCTGTTATATGTAGGAATTATTATAGATACTTCAGGATTCATTTTCTTGATTATATAAAGCTTGATATTTCCTATATATGTTGCAGATCTAAAAAATAAGCATTTTTTTCTCAAAAAACTCGAACGCCAATCAGAATTTTTTACAATAAAACTAATACTTATAAGACATTACTAGATCGGTAAACTCGATTACATAATACATTACAGTCTGACTAATAAAGTTAATTTCAGCTTAATTTTTTGTGAGACTAGTTATAACATATCGTAAACTTCTAAAAAACTAGATAATACTATACCAAGCTCTAAATGCCAGCCATATGTGATGAAATCATCAAAATTAGCAACTATCGTTAATTATCCAAAGGAGAAGGTGCAAGCTCTCGATCTCTATCTCTGTAGTCTTCTCTGGCTTGCTTCAAGACATCTTGGGCTTCATTGCGATCGCGATTAACATCGCTCAACGACTCTCTTAACTTAGAGCTATTCATTGCCATTTTTCTCGCAATTATGGAAATTAGTTTAATATCTTTTTTAGTTTCTGAAGAACTATTGTGATTAATTAGATTAATTTCTCTGGCTAATAATTTATTGAGATTATCGATCTCGACTAAAACTCTCTTGGTATTTTGCATTGGTTTGTCGATCTGCTGGATTTTGGTTTGAGCCTGATTAATCTTATTGTGAGTATTATTTAATTCCCTCAAACCCATCTCTACGAGAACAGATTGCTCTTTTAATTTTGCCTTAGACAAAGATAAACCTGCGTGAAAGCCAATTTGTTTAAAATTTTCGATTTCACTATCTTGCCAATCTTTAAAACTAAAACAGTGATGAGCAACCAACAAACCATAAATTTCTCCATTATCGCGATTAATTGGCACTACTAAATTAGCTTTGACCCCGATTTTTGCTAAATTATCTACATAACAATCAGTCATTCCCGCTTCGTAGATATTGGAAATAGCACGCACTCTTCCTTGCTGATAGCGATCTATATAGCGATATTCAAAGCAAGGATCTTTAATAACACTAGCCAAAATAGAAGCCAAGGCAGGGATAGTTGCTTCGGCGACAATCTCTCCTTGATTGCCACTTTGCAAGCCATACACGACAACGCGATCGCAATTTAAAATTTCTTTTCCTCTGTCTACGGCGATCTGTAATACCTCTTCAGAAGTTGCTGCACCGTAGATTTCTCGTGTAATCTCGTTAAGTAGCTCCTGGGTTTGCTTGTTGCTGCTTATTTGTTGTTCCAAATCTAAAGTGGCTTTTTGTTGAAACATCTGTTTCATCGTCCAATCAGCCACACTCAGGAGAAATTCTATCTCTGTTTGTTGCCATTGGCGAGTTCTAACACATTGATGCGTTACCAATAGTCCATAAAGAGAATTGTCGGGGGCTGTTAAAGGTACTACTAAATTCGATTTGACATCTATTTTAGTTAGATTTTCCACATAACAAGGACTCATTCCTGCTTCATAGATGTTGGTAATTGCGCTAACTCTTCCTCGTTGGTATTTGTCGATATATCTTGCTTCAAAACAAGGATCTTTAATTGTTGTACCCAAAATTTCAGCGTAGCCAGGGGTAACAGCTTCAGCAGTAATCTTACACATCGATTCAGACTGCATACTATAAACCACCGCCCGATCGCATTTTAAGGTTTGATAAACAATTTCTACTATTGTTTGGAGAGTTTCTTTTTCTGTGCTTGCACTAGCAAGTTTGGAGAAAATATTAAGAGGTAAATTGTTGTATTTTGCACCATTGGCGGAAATTTCCGACAACGATCTTGATGGCTGCATAGTCATAATATTTTATGGAAGTTTTTATATTAATTTGTGCTTAATATTGAAATGACAAATTACTCAAACGCTTATTTTAAGTAGCTTTTATAAATTCGATACCGTAACATTTATGTATAATTACTGAAGATTCTAACCTATTTGAGTAATTAATTCCTCCGTATCAGATAGACAAGATAAAATCAAAACCTTTTAAAATGAGTGTTTTAGCGGTTTGATGTCAAGAAATCAATTAAAAGTTGGCTAAATTTTATTGGTTGTTCAAAATGAACATTATGACCTGTTAGTTTTACTATCTCGATCTCCAATAGAGGAGATAATGAATTAATCTTTTGATTAATAGCAACAAATTTGGGATCTAATTCGCCAACGATTAACAATATTGGTACTCGAATAAATTCAAGCTGTTCCCACAAACAAGGTTGCGCTCCCAAACCCATGTAGCGGAGAGATTTGGCTAACTTGTGAGGATTATTATTTAATCTTCTCGCGATCGCTTGGGGATAATTAGGATGTTTAATAAAGAAAGTAAATAAAGGATTTTGATACCATTGCTGTAAAAAAAACGCAAAATTCTCTGTTTCTAATTTATTTGCTAGTTTTAAATCTTGTTTAATACGTTTTTTTCTTTCTGCCTTGGTTTTTAGTCCTGGAGAAGCAGATTCGAGGATAACTTTAGGAAAATATTGGGGAAAGTAAATTGCCAAATATAATGCCAGCCTCCCTCCCATGGAATAGCCCACCAGAAAACATTGAGGAATCGATAATTGCTCTAATAATTGAATAATAGCGACTGCCAGTTTGGGCATATAATAATCGAGATCGCTTTTCACTTCTGTTTTGCCATGTCCTGGTAAATCGATCGACAAACAACAAAAATCTTTGTTTAATAAATTAATAACTTCCCCAAAATCTTCGCAACTACCCATAAAACCATGTAAAAATAAGATAACAGGCTTGTTGCGATCGCCTATCAAAACATAATTAATCATTAAAGTAGTAGGCTCTACCGTAATTCCCGTGGTAGACACTAGATATGGTGGGTAGTCAGGTAAGACTAAATCTTTCAGCTTAAAGGGCTGTATTCGAGATTTACTAAATGATTCGGCTGTTTTTTCTGGTAAATATGTCGGAGAAAATTTAAGCAATGGCGACACAGCAAACAACAATTTTTAATGGTGCGCTAACAGGGGCTACCGAGAATCTTACCTCTGAATTTAGCAATGCTATTGGGTTTTACTTAATTGCTCCTGGGGCTGTAGTCGAGTATTGGACTTTGGACAAAATCCAATAATTATTCACTGGCAAGGTAGACCAAAAGGCGATCGCGAATGGGGCATTTATTCGAGTCGCGATGATTCTTATCGCTGTTTTCTCGCTGGCAAGATTAACTGGTCAAGTGTCGAACTTTTCCAACTAAATGATCAAACTACAAATACCTTGCCCTCGGCTGTGTTGATTGTGCCAGAGAGTAAAGTTACTTGTATTGATGGTAAGGCGATCGTTGGTGAAGTTTTGCTGTCTGATGTGGGATAAGAATTATTGGGGATTCTATTTAATGTTATTAATAGCTCTATTTAAGAGGTTTGCTTTAAAGCGATCGACAAACCTACATTTACTAACTATTGGCATTACAACCAGTAGTATAGAAAACTATATTTTATATATTTTAGAAAAAATATAATAACTGAATATAATAGAGTCAATATTCTTAACTGACGTTACGCAGCCAAACGAGACTTCAACAGTTTCACCTATTAGTCGAGAACGGAATATCAATAGTTCAAGACCTCATGTGCGTAACATCAGTTCTTAACAAGTTTTGAGATCGGCTATAGGATGATAAATAAAATATACAGCCTGTAGTAAAAAATTGGCAAACACAAAGCTACAATCAGCAGCTTTGTACAAAATGCTTTTTAATAGACATCAAATTTACACAAATATCATCTAAAGTGTTTAATTACAAAAACATTAATTTAAAACTACTGGGCTTAACGTTACTGGCAACCGTTGGATTTCGTAATATTAATGAAGCATCAGCAAAGCTGACACCAACAATTCATACTAGAAATACTAAAAGTTATATTTATACACCAGAGACTAAAGTCAATCCCCAAACAGAAATACAGATAGCTAATTTAGTTACAGGTTCAATTAATGTTCAACCTGAGTTATTAGAAAGCGGTCAAAAGGATGAGCAATTAGTATTTCGCGATCCTCAAGAAGATTCGATTTTTGAGTTGAGTAGTTTTTTAGGATTTAATGCTAATAATGATAAAGAAAATCCGAAAACCAAAGTTATTAAAATAGTATCTTTATCTTTTTTTTTGCTGCTGTTTGTGCCTTTCGGTATTTTTTATCCCTTCTTTTTATTTTATAAAAAACTTTTAAATGTTGACACAAATTACGATAATTTAGTAGACCAGCCTATACAGTTATCTGAAACTTCAGAGTTAATCTCAAAACTACCGATTACATCTTTAAATCCTGAAACTATCAAACTTGAAGAATTAAATAATATTCAAGCTACAGTATCTAAGCTACAAATTGCCTTTGCTGTTGAGAATGTGGATATAAGGCATAAATTAGCAGAACTTTGTTCCAGTGTAGATCCCAGGACAGATCGTGGCGTTGCTGAGTTGATGAGAAAAACTATTTCTCTTTTCATTAGTCAAGATGAATGGACTCATATTAGTTGTAGTTCCGAATCTTTGCCCATCAATCGAGTCAAGGGAGAATTTGAACTAATCTCTGCTACGGAAAAGAGTAAATTTGGAAGGGAAGAGTTAAGTTTGGTTGATACTGAGGAGCGATCGCCAAAACCAAATAACTCTCTCCCCACAGATATGCCGAAATATGTAGTAGTTACATTGATCTTATGCACATCTCATACCGAACCTTTGTTTTGGGAGATTCGCACTAAAAGGCAGTTGGTGGAAGAATTATCCGAACTAGGAAAAATGCGCCAAGACGATCTCATAAAATTCGATTTATTATGGAATCCTCAAGCAGAAGCAAAATATTTGAGCAATAATGAATTGTTAAAGAAATACATTGACATGATAAGACTGTTTTGATTTTATCTTGGCAAGCAGTTTATTTTCGTCTAAATAACCTGAAATCGAAAATTTGCAGAAGATTTAAAATTTTAAAATGTATACAGTAAGCTTAATTCCTGCGGAATCTTACGATTTAGAAGACTTGAAATCTCGTATCGAGCATCTGCTAGAACCTTTGGGTGGTATGGGAAAAATTGTCCAACAAGGCAATCGCGTTTTATTAAAACCCAATTTGCTGACTGGAAATCGTCCCACCAAAGAATGTATTACCCGTCCTGAAATTGTCTATTGTGTAGCTCAATTAGTCAAAGAAGCGGGGGGACAGCCATTTCTGGGAGATAGTCCTGCTTTTGGCAGTGCTAAGGGAGTTGCTAAGGCAAACGGCTATTTGCCCTTATGCGAAGAGTTAGACTTGCCTATAATTGAATTTAAAGGTCAGCGTTACTCCACCGAAAATCCTAATTTCGAGCATCTACGTCTTTCTAAAGAAGCGATGAATGCAGATGTGGTGATAAATTTACCTAAAGTTAAATCCCATATGCAGCTAACTATAACCTTGGGGGTAAAAAATCTCTTCGGCTGCGTACCAGGTAAAATGAAGGCTTGGTGGCACATGGAAGCGGGGAAAGATGCCGATCGCTTTGGGGAAATGATTGTGGAAACAGCCAGAGCAATATCTCCCAACTTAACTATCATTGATGGCATTATCGGTCATGAAGGTAACGGCCCTAGCGGTGGAGAACCGAGAGAATTAGGCATACTCGGCGCATCTACTGATGTCTTTGCTTTAGATCGGGCGGTAATTGATATCTTGAACGTCGATCCAATGACCGTTCCTACTCTATCTGCACAGTTTAAACAGGGTCTTTGCACCAAATTAACAGAGATTGAATTTCCCTACTGTAAGCCCGCAGATTTACAGGTATCGGATTGGAAATTACCCGATGCTCTAATGCCAATTGATTTTGGACTTCCTCGTGTATTGCGCTCTACTTTCAAGAATTTCTACATTCGCTTTATTAAAGAGCCAATGAAAACTTATAGCAAATAAATAAAATTATTATCTGTTTGAGTTAATTAACTACTATTGGAGATAGCTGTTCGCCTTCAGAAACTGTTTGTCGATCGCGGTTAAATTCACAAGATGCAGGTACTGTGGTATTTACTTTGACTCGTTCGTAACCGAGATTAGTCAATAGTTGAGAAATACTTTCTTGCGCTCTAAGATTGGCATTGTCTAAAATACCTCCATCACAGGCAGTTTTTACAATTTCTTGTAGGGTACTTCTTTGAGCCAAGGTTTGTAATTGTGGTGCAACATCAGGTCCTAAATTGAGAAATCCGCGGTCGTAATCATAAACGCGAGAGCGATCGACATCAATTTTGCGATCTAATATTTTGGCTGTTGGTAAATCTATTTCAATCCTTTGACGGTCAATCTGAATATCTTGACTGGTTAATTCTCCCAGATCAACCCCTGCTCGAATTTCCCCTTGAGCAATATAAAGTAAACGAGTAGTGGCGATAGGAAGATCTCCCAATTTCCTTTCGGCAGAAGTCGGTACAATTTTTTCCATAGTTTGTACTGTAGTTGTCAACTCTTGCAGATTTTGTAAACGCTCCACAATTAAAGTTGAACTATCTATTTTAAGTTTGACTGGTTGGGGTTTAAATAGATTGCCCACAAAATTTAAAGCGCGATCGCTCGTATGCCAGAGACTAAAAATAATTAGTAAAACAATTAAATTTATTCCCCCAACACTCAGCAAAATTAATTGCTGCCAAAATGGGAGGTCAGCTTTAGAAGTTTTCATAGATGAATTTGTATTATTAAAAGATATTTAATAATTCTATTTTAATTCATCCGACATCCTAAGCTTCTCATAGAACTCATAATTATTGAAGAGTCGGCAATAACAGGTAAAGATTGACGGTAAATATCGCAGGCTCGATCATATTGTGCATTTTTAGTATAAATTTGTCCTTTTTGATTCCAAACCACAGGATCTTGAGGTTGAAGTTTGATCGCCCGATCTAATGCTGATAAAGCTTTTTTATCTTCTCCCGTCATGTCCCAAGCGGTTGCTAAACCCTTCCAGGTCAGAAAATCTTGGGAAGCAAGTTGAGCAGCTTTAGTTAAAGACTCGATCGCTTGAGTATAATTGCCTTGCTGACTGAGAGCTAATCCGAGATCGCGCCACAAGGGAGCATAATCCGATTCAATGGCAATAGCTCGATCATAACTGGCGATCGCTTGAGTTAAATTGTTTTGGTTATTTTGATAAATCAATCCCTTCGCTTGCCAAGCTAAATAAGAATTGGGTCGAATATCCAAAGCCCGATCTAAAGCTGACAAAGCCGACTCATTTTGCTCGGTTTGAGCCAGTGTTTTCCCTAATGCCAACCAACCCTGATAAAAATTGGGCTGAATTTTAACTGCTTGTTGATAGGATTGGATTGCTTGAGAATACATTTGACGTACAGCAAAAAAGTCTCCTTGACTCAGCCAAACTTTTTGATTTTGTGGCTGTTGTTTTAAAATTTTGTTGTAGTTTCTAGTCACTTCAAAATCGACCTGAGCTACTTCTTGAGGGCGATTTAATGCCTCTAAAACAATAGCTTTATCCTGCCAGAGTTTCATGTTGTATGGTTGGCTTACTTGAACTCGATTGAGTGCGGTCAAAGCATCATAATATTTACCCAACTTGATCAAGTTTTTCGCCAGATCGCTTAAGAAAACTGCATTGAGGCGATCTATTTCCAAGGCTTTTTGCTGCATCATCAAAGCAGATTCATAATCAGTCAACTCATACAAAGCTTTGCCTCGATGGTTGTATAGTTGTCCGCTATCCTTTTCTAAGGCTAATGCCCGATCGTATAAAGCGATCGCTTCTGGGAATCGTTCTAACTTATATAAAGTATCCCCTTGTTTTTTCCAGCTTTGCCAATCAGTTTTATCTAATCGTGCTGCCTCGGCATAAGCTTCTAGAGCTTCGGGATAGCGTTGTAAACTATAGAGAGCATCTCCTCTTCCAGACCAAGCAATAGTACTCTCTGGCTTAAGATCGATCGCTTTAGTAATAATATCAAGGGCAGCTTGGGGTTCTTTGGGTAATAAACTATTGCCCCGATACCAGTAATATATTGGTCGAACTGTAGGAAAAGCAAATTCAATACTGCCCAACAAACAAATAACTCCCAATATCCCAATCGCCAAAAATGTTCCGATTTTTAACTTGGGTGTTTTAAGGCGATTTGTAATTCTGTTTGATGATTTTCGAGGCTGTTTGCTAGCTCGATCTAAGACATTAATTTTTTGCAGATCCCGAAGAGCTTTTTCGGCTGATGGATAACGCTGTCCTAAATCTAGATCGATCATTTTGTCGATTATTTTAACCAAACGACGATCTATCTGAAGATTTTGCGCCCACAAAAGTTTTCCTGTTTGTTTATTTCTGACGATAGTAGCTGGTTTAATATTGGTTAAAGCTTCGATCGCGCTCATCCCCAAAGCATATAAATCGCTATTAATAGTGGGTCTACCAGCAATTTGTTCGGGAGACCAATAATTACTTTTATCCTCTTGTCGACTGGAGTCTATCGTCACATTGGGTGGATTTTTGATATCCATCAAGATCCCAAAGTCAGTGATGACAACCTGCCGATTATCAGAGCGAATCATTAAATTTGAAGGCTTGATATTCCGATGAATGATCCGATTTTGATGAATAAAATTAAGTACGGAAAGACTACTAGCTAAAATTCTGACCACTTCCAAAGTTGACAAGTTTTGCTGCTCAATCTTTTGAGCTAAATTCTCTCCCTGAATATATTCTTGAACTAGATAAAATTCCTCATTCTCTTCAAAATGATCCCATAACTGGGGAATTTGATCGTGGTATCCCAATCTTTCTAAGATAGACAATTCTTCCGCAAATCTTCTTTCGATTTTGACTTTTCCCGAACCATGAATGTTTGGCAATTCAATCTGTTTGATCAAACAAGGAGATTGATACTGCCGGTGAAGATTGTCAGCCAAATATGTCTCAACTCCACTTTTACCACCTAAATAGCTGGCGATCAAGTAACGTCCTCCCACCACCTGCTTAATCCTTAGCAAAGGTCGTAAATCCTGCAAGACATCTAGAGCAGAACTATATCTTATATCTAGATGGGGTGACATCATTTTCTCTAGAATACCTTGGAGTTTAAGACTGATTTGACACTGAGTTTGCCAACTTATTTTAGCTTCTTCCATTTCTTGCGGAGATCGCCCTGTCAAAGCATAAACAGTAGATCTAGCTAAAGCATAAATATCGCTTTTAAAGTGAGATTGTCCTACTTTTTGCTCGGGTGCAACATAGGCTAAATTCCCCAACGATTTGCCACTAATTAATTCTCCTTTGAGATTGATTTCTGTAGATTCAATTTCACGAATAGCACCAAAATCAATTAAAACAAAGCTATTGTCTTGCTTGCGTTTGATTAAATGAATTGGTTGAACATCGCGATGAATGACATTAGTTTTATGGATAAAATCTAAAATCCTCAAAACATCTTGAACGAGGTAAATAGCATCTACTTCATTAAATAACTTGCGTTCTACTGTTGTTTCTAAATTGTCTCCGTCAATATATTCCCGAACTAAATAAAATTGCTGATTTTCAATAAAATAATTGTAAAACTGAGGAATTTGTGGATGATCTCCCAGTCTCTCTAGCACATCAACTTCTTTAATGAGGTGTTGTTTAATTAATTCCCAGTTTATTTCGTTATCGTAGTTAGGATTTAGCTGCTCCAAAGCACACCTAGCATCTCCCGTCGCCTGTAAATCTTTAGCTAGGTAAGTTTTACTTGTTTCTTCTCTACCTAATTTTTGAATAATCTGATAGCGATTACCAACAATTGAGCCAGGAACGTGCATTATTTTTTTAGACTTAATAATTTTAGAAGCAGAATTTGATAAGTCTCGATGAGGAGTAGGCATGATTAATCTTAGTCAAAAAATAAAGCAGCCGTTTGGATCGAGATTGAGATGTTATCTATGGTTCTATCGTGAATCTTGGATATTTTTATCTTATAAATATATAAATATAAGTCATAAGCCCCTCGACAATTTTCATTATTCATACTTTTACCAAGGTCAAACTACACGAGTAGAAAAATTGACACAACCATAGATGCCATATTGTACGATCGTTTTTTAATTCCTGGTTAAAGTTCGTCTATTCAAGGGAATTTGTTTGAGTTGAACTACTTCTCCAGTGTTACTTTCTCTGGCTACCCGCACCAATAAACCAGCCAGCAACAAAGACGCAATAATTGAATTGATTCCGTAGCTAAAAAAAGGTAGTGGTAAACCTGTTGTGGGCAAAGAACCTGTCGCTACAGCAATATTAATCAGCGACTGTCCGACAATAAACACCATTGAACCGATTGCTACCAGCCTGGGTATAGTTTGATGGCATTTTATGGCTACTCTCAAAGCCAAAGTACCATAACCGATAATGATAGACAGTAGTAACAGAGATCCTATAAAACCAAATTCCTCGGCATATACTGCAAAGATAAAGTCTGTAGAACGAATTGGCAGATATGATAATTTTTGTTGAGATAAACCAAATCCAGAACCATTAAAACTGCCTGATGCGATCGCTAGTAGGCTTTGAATCAACTGGTATCCTTTATTATGGTAGTCTTGCCAAGGATTTATAAAAGATGTAATTCGATCCAACTGATAAGGATTGATTGCCACACTCAAACTTGCTACGCTTATTCCGCCAATAGAAACCGTTAAAAGTTTAGTCCAAGGTAATTCGGCAGCCACCGCAATCAGCCATAAACTCATCCCACATAACCCCGTAGTGCTTAAATTAGGTTGTTTAAGAATCCCCGCTAATACTAAAGCAAAAACAACCATCCACACCAAACGAACTTTACTTGACAGTTGATTCCAGCGAGAAAAAATATAAGCAGCCTGTAATACCAAAAAAGGCTTGATTAATTCTGACGGTTGTAAAGAAAATGGTCCAATTGCAATCCAGCGACTGGCTCCCATTGTAGTTTTACCCAAACCTGGCACTAAGGTAGCAAAAATCAACACCAGGAAAAACAAAACCATTACAGGAGAATATTTAAGAGTTTGACCTAAAGGCTTACGAGCCATCAAGTTAAACCCGATAATACCAGCTCCAACTCCTATTAATTGTCTTTTGAAAATATATAATCCATCACCATTATTGATGATACTTTCAGGATAGGATGCTGATACTAAAGTTACCAAACCAACAATTAGCCACACACACGTCAGCCAATTTAATAAACGAGCTTCCCAAGTCCAAGATCTAATTTTTGGATCTATAAAGGGAATCAAATAACCCAGATATTGCCTCAAAACTTTAGCTTTCACTCTTTGACGTTATTTATCATTTGCTTATTTTGCTTTTCAAAGGTAACAGATAACCATTGGAAAATAACAAAATAATAAAAAAGAGGTCTACTAGACCCCTCTTCTACTCAAGTGTGGCAATATTCTGCCTAAGATAAACCAGTATTCATCCCTTGTTTGCCCGTATCCAAAGTGACAGAAATAATTTTTCCGCCCATTTTCTGGATGCGTTGCTGTTCGCGAAACCAGTTATCGTAAGGGACGAGTTTTTCAAAGTAAGTATTCTGCAATTCTCTTTGAGTGCGAATTCTAGTCTGACTAGGGACACAAGCCTTTACCCTAAACATACGCATGAGATAAGTTCTCCTTATTTAATAAAAAAAAGTTTAATTTTCCTGTTGTAAATTGCGGGACAGCTTGTTGCGTGGGTTCAATACTTGCAGCCAAGGCTCTCTCGCATTAAAAGTGCTATCAAGATTGCGATCTACAAAAAATCTTTGGCTATTTTGTGCTTTACTCTTGTTTGAGAATATATGAAACAGCCTTAAAACACCAAAATTCGGGAGTCAGGAGTCAATACTAGATCGTCTAAACTTATTTTTCTTTCGCGCTCGAAAAATTAAGCTTTATTAGAACTAGCACTCACTCTAGACTTCCCGAATCTGTACGTTTACTATTTCAAGATAAACCCAGGATACTAAAAGACTTAGCTTAATCCAGAGCAGACATAGTCAAAATAAACGCCCATTTCTTTACCAGCATCAGCACCAACTAAGCTAGCAGTAACTTCTTTCATAGCTTGGATAGCTTGAACTGTAGAAGCAACAGGAACTCCTAAAGAGTTGTAAGTTTCTTTCAATCCGTTAAGTACGCGCTCGTCTAGAATGGAAGGATCTCCAGCTAGCATTGCATAAGTAGAATAACGAAGATAGTAGTCTAAGTCACGGATACAAGCGGCATAGCGACGAGTAGTATACATATTACCGCCAGGACGAGTAACATCAGAATATAGCAAGGATTTTGCTACTGCTTCTTTAACGATGCTCGCTGCGTTAGCACTAATTACGCTTGCTGCACGAACTCTTAGTTGACCAGTTTGAAAATAGTTTTTTAGCTTATCCATAGCAGCACCATCGAGGTATCTGCCTTGAACGTCAGCTGAATTAATTACAGAGGTAATTGCGTCTTGCATAGTTTTGTTTCCTTATCTTACCTAGTCTTAAATGTTTAACACTGATAAGTTAGTGTATTTTTTGAAAAAGTTTGTTCCTGATATATGAGCAGTGAAGTACGGTTAAATACTACTGCATAGCTCCGATAACATAATCGAAGTAAGAAGCAGCTTCTGTAGTGTCTTCAGCAGACATCATGGAAGTAGCTACACTTTTCATTTCGCGGATGCTTTGAGCAATAGCACCTACATCAGTACCAAGAGAGTTGTACATCTCTTTAGCACCAACTAGACCAATTTCTTCAATTGGAGTTACATCACCAGCCACTACACCGTAAGTGATTAGGCGTAGGTAGTAGTCCATGTCACGAAGACAAGTTGCAGTCATTTCTTCGCCGTAAGCGTTTCCGCCAGGAGAAACAACATCAGGACGTTTTTGGAACAATTGATCGCCAGCTTGTTTAACAATACGCTCGCGAGACTCAGTTAAAGTTTGAGCGATGCGTAGACGGCTTTCACCACTTGTAACAAAAGACTTAATTCTATCTAACTCGCCAGGGCTCAAGTAGCGAGCCTCTGCGTCAGCATTCACGATGGATTTCGTGACAATACTCATCGATGGATTCCTCCCAATGATTATGAAATCAAATTAATAAACAAAACTATCACCAAAAAAAGCTGATAGTGTTAGTTGAACGAGATTTACAGCAACCTATTAGATCCGTCAACATTAACGCCGAAGCGATTTGTTGAAGCTGATCTAAACAAGGTTCTTTAACTTAACTAGGTTCTAAAATATAAAATCTATGTTTTGCTGCTGTTGTTCAAACTCTACTAGGTACATAGATTACTCTGTTTTGTTACCCAGTTTTCAACTTTTAGCTACAAATTAGTATCGCAGCTTGCTCTAACTAAATGTGTAAAAGTAGCCACTGCCTTAACAAACTTTTACATAAAGTCAATACTTATTAACAAGTACTGCTTCACACTAACTTTTGCTTTTAAAATGCCCAAAAGCAAACAATATTGCTTGTCTTAAGAAGCTTGTTTTTTTATTGGAGTGATATTCCAACCTAATTATCATCTGATACTTTGTTGCAGTTGATTGCCCCCTCTTAACAGAATTTAATGTTCCAACCTACTGCGGGAACATAGATTTTTCGATAGACAAGAAGCAATCAATACTACAAGATAGCTTAACTAAAATTAATGTTAAGTCGCACCAAGAATATCGATCGCTACTTGAGTATCAGTATCTAAATCTCAACCAATTTAGAACTATACATTCAACTTCGTTGGTTCAAAGCTGGGAATAACAATACTG
The DNA here is from genome assembly GCF_020640915.1 of Waterburya agarophytonicola KI4. GTDB lineage: Bacteria > Cyanobacteriota > Cyanobacteriia > Cyanobacteriales > Xenococcaceae > Waterburya > Waterburya agarophytonicola. The sequence continues at coordinate 14,830 of NZ_JADWDC010000025.1, forward strand.
TCATTCTGCTTAGTTAATTGGTTGTAAAGCTTTTCTGTGTTGGGGAAATTAGCCGCAGGAAGAGTGGGGAAACGACGGAAAGGAACTGTATCCTCGCCGAATACCTGGATATATTCCATGCTACTAACCATTGCACCAATGAAGGCTTTAAGCCCTTGAGAAGCAAGAATTTTGTTGTATTTCTGAATTTCCCTTTGGTTTAATGGCGCGCGTCCCAAGAAGTGTTTTGTACCCAATTCGATCGCTTTAGTATTGGGGTAAGGAGTATAGAATTCCTTGAGATATAGGCTAGAACAACCCAATCCTTCAATAAATTCTTTTACAGTAATTTCCGCGTTAGTTAGTTTGCTCTCTAGAACTGCAAACTGGGTTTGCACCACATAAGGGTCAATATCCCGTTCAAATATCTGACGGTACGCTGCTTTAATAGCATTTTTAACTGCTACCTTATCAGCATTCCCAGTGAGTTTGAATACTTTGTTTTGTTGACGCTGTATGGTGACGCCTTGAGCGATTTTCTGTTCTACTTCAGGAGCAGTACGCAGACTACTAACTTGACCCAACTCTACAAACCGAGGAGTTGCACTACTTTCAACTTTTGCTCCAATACCGTCTTCAATTGAACCAGGACGAGCTTTGCGTAGCTGTAGCCCCGCAGGAGTAAGATAGCGTTCGTAAGGAACAGTATCTTCGCCAAAAGCTTCAGAATATTCATTACTATCGAGTATCGAATCTACAAGGGCATAGAAGCCTTTTTTGGAGCAAATATCGAAGTACTTATTGATCTCCTGACGACCGTAAGTAGGACGACCTAGCAAACGACGATGAATATATTCAACCGCTTTGACTACGTATAAAGATGTCCAATATAGATTACGGAAGGTATCAGATTTAGCTAAAATTCTGACAAACTCGCGTACGGGAATATCACCATTCTCCAGCTTGATTTCTGCTACTTTTAGTTCTTGACCTTGATAAACATCACGACCAAATACTTGACGGTAACAAGCACGAATTACAGCCTGAGTCGAGTTTTCGGAAAACTTAACGCTTCCACCATTACTAGAACCAGGAAGTTCGTTATTGAGACGGAATACCTTCGCCCCTAAAGTGCCAGGAAATTCTCCTCTAGCACCAGGATTACTATTCTGGTTTTTAATACCCGCGCCGCGATGAATTAACAAACGTTTGGTATCTTTGTTAAAAGGTGCGGGACTGCTGCTGGGATTGCGAGTTTCTTTGGCAAAAATCGCCCCAAACTGAATCTCTAGAGGATCGTTTCCAGAACCATATACGTGCTGATCTGGTAAAGGGCGGTCGTAACGGGCAAAGGTTGTGACGAACTGAGGTACTTTGCGGAAAGGCGCGCTGTAGTTTAAGAGGTCTTGCTGCATTCCCCAGTTGCGACATTCTTGAGCTTCTTGACCAAAGCCTCGGAGGTAAGGAACGGTTTCTTCACCAAAGTAGTCTGCATATTCTTGAGAATCGACAAGAGCATCAACTAGTCCTGCTAATCCTTTTGCAGAAACTATCGAGAAGTAGTCTTGAACTTCTTCGCGAGAAGAAGGACCTCGACCGAGAATATGACGGAAAGCCAGTTCTAAAGCACGACTATTGATAAACGGCTCGAAGAACTGTTTGCGATATAACTCGGACTTACAGATGCGACGAACAAATTCCTTCATGGAAATATCGCCATTTTTTACCTGAGATTCTAAGTAAGAAATAGACTGACCGTAAGCACGAGTAATATCTCTTTCAAAGATTTGTCGGTAGGCTGCTTTGATTACCGATCGCTTTTCTAGGGTAGATAAACCACTCTTCATCACAAATTTAGGTCTTCTCTCAGCAGCATTAAAATAGCTCTGGGGAAGTTCCAAACCTTGGACATCGGAAGAGGGACGTTGACGTACTTTTGTCGCAGGAGTAGGGGCTTTAAATTCAGCAATAGCTACATCAAAGTATTGAGTAACGATCTCTGCTGAAGCTTGGTCTTTGCGGAAATAGTCTCTAGATGCTGCACGCATTTCTTGCAACGCTACAATCGTTGCTGCACTGCTACAAGCTCTTTCGATAATTTCTCTCAAACCTCGGATATTAACTACCAAAATGTTAGGGTCGCCTGCGACGATCGCATAGCTAATATACCGTAAGAACCATGCCATATCTCGCAAAGATTTCTGCATATTAGCAGGTCCATATTGAGATACATTAATTGGTCTAAATCCCGCAGGAACAGGGCCAGAACCTCCTGCAAACAGGGATTTGAAAGCACCAAAAATGCTACCACCGCTATTGCTATCTTCTTTTTGCTCTACTACTAGCTCTTGAGGAACCCCCGTGTTACCACTGGGAGTAGCCATTGCCATTTCTTCTACCGCAGGAGGTTTTTCCAAGTATGACATTGGAGAACCACCAGTAAAAATGCGATTTGCTGCCCGTGAGACAATTATATCCGCATTGTTGGTAATGGTTTGAGCGATGTTTAAACGTTGAAAACCAGATTTATAATATGCTGTTAATTCTTTAAGTTCACCTCCTTCTAAGAAGCGGTCTTGCTGTTCTGCTTGCAAGATTGTAGACACCGCTACTGTCTGATAGAGTTGAGGACGGGCTAATGAACTGCCACCACTTGCCGTTACACTCATGTTTAATTTATTAGATTATTTTACTTATAGTTCAGCTTTTAGATTAAAACGTTTCGCGCTTTATCAGGGGATTTATTAAGAACTATGTATTAAGATGATGACGAAAAGGGCAGGGAGCGCAACATAACTAGACAATCATCAAAAACTTTATCTAGAGGTATTTTGCCCTTTTTGCTCTATGGCTTAGACCTGACTTTACTTCTTTACTGGTAAATTGAATTTGTTAATTTTTGTTAAAAATACTGATAATAGGGATTTATTTGAGTTTGTCTAGTTCATTGTTGATTAATTTAACTGTCTTATTCGACAAGCCTACAGGTATTGCTACTTATGCTCGAAATACATTCAAGAGCTTTTCTAGTCTCAATCCAACTTTATTGTCTTCACAAAAATTAGGCAATTTCTTTCACTATGCTGTCCCTGATGATATGACTCCCGCCCAAGGTAGTCGAGGACATTTTAAAAGGTTATTGTGGACGCAATTTAAACTGCCTCAGATCTACCAGAAGTTAAAAGCAAATCTGATTTATTCCCCCATACCAGAAGCACCCCTGTATAATGAGTGTCGCTATGTGGTGATGTGTCACGATCTAATTCCGTTGCGTTTTCCTCGTGCAACTTCTCCTTTGACTAATTATTTTCGTTATGTTGTTCCTCAAGTTCTAAAACAAGCAAAACATATTATCTGTAATTCTGAGGCTACGGCTAAAGATATTGTAGATTTTTATGGGATTAATTCTGATAAGATTACGCCAATTTTATTGGGATACGATCGCGATAATTTCTATCCTCGAAAAGAATCATTCTTTAAGATTGAAAATCCCTATTTTTTATATCTTGGTCGTCAAGATACCTATAAAAACTTAAAGGGTTTAATTAATGCTTTTGCTGCCATACCTAATAAAGAATATTATCTAGCGATCGCAGGTTCTAAAGACCTCCGTTTTACACCCAAGTTAGAACAACAAATCAAAGAATTAAAGTTAGAAGATCGAGTTGTCTTGCTTGACTATTTAGACTATCAAGAATTACCTATAGTTATGAGTAAGGCGATCGCTTTAGTATTCCCTACTTTTTGGGAAGGTTTTGGACTTCCCGTATTAGAAGCAATGGCTTGTGGAACTCCTGTAATCACTTCTAATTTAGCTTCTTTGCCCGAAATAACAGGTGATGCAGCAATTTTAATCGATCCTTATAATACTGCTGCTATTACTTCGGCGATGATAGAAATCGGACGAGATGGAACAATGCGATCGCAATTGAGCCAATGGGGAATTCAACAAGCACAAAACTTTAGTTGGCATCAAACAGGTGCCGCTACCAAAGAGGTTTTAGAAAGATATATTTAGGATTTTTTAAGCTATTTACTGTTTTTGAGAGCGAATAAAACTAGTAAAAGCTGTAATCAATTCTGGATTGCGCCAGCCTTTTGTTGTCTCTTCCATAATAATTTTTAAAGCTTCAGTGGAATTATAGGCTTTTTTGTGGGGGCGATCGCTTGTTAAAGCATCATAAATATCAATTATTTGAAATATTTGGGCTAAATAGGGAATATCAGTGCCAGATAAGCCATCGGGATATCCCGTACCATCCCAACGTTCATGATGGTGACGAATAATAGGTAATACTCCACTACGATTCCGTAATGGCTGACAAATTTCCTCTCCAATCAAAACGTGCTGTCTAATTAATTCTTTTTCTGCTGCGGTTAACTCTCCTGCTTTGAGCATGACGGCATCGGGAATTGCGATCGTACCGATATCATGGAGATGAGCAGCAAAGCCGAGGTCGTCAATTTCCTTCGCAGTCAAACCAAGATACTCGGCAAAAGACTTAACCAAAGAAGCTACGCGAACGCTACCGCCACTATTAACCGAACGGTTATCCACTGCTTTGGCGATGGTAAATAGTACCTGTTCTGTTTGATCTAAGCCATCATTGAGACGTTTTTGGTTAATTAAAGATTTTACCCTGGTAGACAACTCAATTCTATTGAGAGGCTTGAGTAAAATATCATCTCCACCAGCTTCCATAACTTTGATCCGATACTCTCGACTATCTGAAAGGGCTGTCAAGACGATGGGTATGTTAGCGGTGCGGTAATCTTTTTTTAGTTGCCGACAAAAAGCAAAGCTATCAAAGCCAAGCATTATTGCATCCAGGAGAATTAAATCTGGTTGTTGTTTATTTATGCTATCGAGAATTGCTAACTTGTTATTTGCTTCTATTACGTCGTAACCATCTAATGACAAAAGATCGATTGCGGTCATACGACTATGAGGATTATCATCAACGATCAAAATTTTAGCTGCTGTAAAATTAGAATTATTGCTCATCTTAGAACTTCCAATCGTCGCTAAAGGAAACTCGCCAACTTTTTTCATTATTTTTTTGCTATTGAAGATTTTTAATAAAATAGCCAACGGAATCTTAAGTCTATTTTTGAGACTCTCAATTTATCAAGAGTTCTGATTAAAAATAGATGTTCCGTCGATCCCAGCCTAGCTCGGATTTTTCAATCGGATGACAAAATTGACATAAAATTTTTTAAATTGCCACTAATTAATATTATGAATGTTAATTTTTTTTTTGAGATCGGGCATAATACGGAGTTTATGGGTTAATTTTGCCAATTACATGGTTGCGAGAAACTATACTTAAATAAATTTACGGCAATTGAAAAGTTAAATATGTGACCGCAACCAGCGTTTTCGCCACCCAGAAGTAGATTGCAAATTGCTTTGTTGTTGCTCTTGTTGTCTTCGATTGACTATTTCTTCTGATGACGAACACAAATTGCGATCGCGATAGGGAATTGCAGCGCGAGTTGTTAAATGTTCCTGTTCTTTTTGAGGTAGGGGTGGTGATTTTTTATACTCAAAGCTAGCCAGAGTGCCAGGAGACTTTCGACCAACACCTGTTATAGAACTAATATTCAATTCATTTGCAAGTAACGCAGTGCGTATTGCAGCAGAACAAGAATAAGTAGCTAATCTCCCTGTAGGATAAAGACATTTGGCTAGCAGACTAATAAATTCGACTGTCCATAATTGAGGACATTTCGGGGGAGAAAAAGGATCTAAAAAAATAGCGTCCGCTTGCCAACTCTTGTTGACTACCGATTTAATTGTTTGTCTAGCATCACCTAATATTAGTTCTGCTGTTAAAAATTCTTCTCTAACTAAAGATTTATTTCCCAATTGAGATAGCAAATCTGGGATAGGCGATCGCCATTGCCCTAAAAGATTATGAGCGATCGCTTGACGAGGAACATCGACCGATATCTCTAAAGCAATTAACTCTACTTTACATTTTGGATTGACCGACCAAATAGTCTCTAATGCTGCTGCGCTGTTATAACCCAAGCCGTAACAAACATCTAGTAAGCGGATAGTAGATTGTTTCCTTGCTAATTGTTTAATCCCACAGGGTTCAATATATCTAACCTCAGCTTCTTGTTTTGCCCCAAAAGAGGAATGAAATGCTTCTTGAAACTCTTCTGAATAAAAAGTATACGAACCATCTTCTGTAGGTTGGGGAACAAATTGATTATGTTTATCCATAAAATAGCTATGGGTGAGGAAAAAAGGTGTGGGAGTTAAAAAATAAAATTACTTAATACTTATTACTTAAACAGTCCGAAAACTAATTTTTGCCACCGTAAATTTCGCCCACCCCCTTTATCTTTTTATCTTTTTTAAAATGCCCACCCTGCAATTGATCGCTAGGAACTTCTAAGCCAACGCAGCAATAGAAACCTTGGCTGCAATTTGTTCAGCGATCGCAATTAAGGCTTTTGCCGATGCAGAATCGGGATCGGCAACTACAATAGGAATCCCATTATCTCCTCCTTCCCGTAAAGCGATTTCTAGAGGTACGCAGCCTAACATCGGAATTTGCAATTCTTCTGCTGTTCTCGTCCCCCCACCCGAACCGAATAAATCGTAGCTTTTATCGGGCATATCGGGGGGAATAAAATAACTCATGTTTTCTACAATTCCCAACACATTGACCCCAAGTTGCTGGAACATTTTTAAGCCACGACGAGCATCAATTAAAGATACAGTTTGCGGTGTGGTGACAATTACCGCCCCTGCCATGGGTACAGCTTGCGCCATGGTTAATTGAGCATCCCCCGTACCTGGAGGCATATCTACCACTAAATAATCTAGTTCGCCCCATTCCACCTGATAAAGAAATTGACGAATAATGCCGTTTAGCATTGGACCGCGCCAGATTACAGGCTGATCGGGGTCGATCAGAAATGCCATCGAAACTAATTTAACACCGTGATTAAAGGCAGGTTCTAAGATTTCCCCTTCACTACCTTGTTTGACTGCAATTTTAGCATCGGACAAACCAAACATATTAGGAGCATTAGGTCCATAAATATCCGCATCTAACAATCCTACTTTAGAACCTTTCGCAGCTAAAGCCACAGCTACATTAGCTGCCACAGAACTTTTACCGACACCACCTTTACCACTGGAAATAGCAATAATATTTTTAATACCAGGGATAGAAGTGCGATCGGGAAGAGATTTTTGTTGAGGGGTTTCGGCGGTTACTTCTACATCCACACTTTCTACCCCAGGGAGCTTTTTGACCGCAGTTTGACAATCTTCGACAATAAATTCTCTAAGAGGACAAGAAGGGGTGGTCAAAACCAAAGTGAAGCTGACTTTTCCCTCATCCACTGCCACATTGCGAATCATGTTTAACTCAACCAGACTTTTTTGTAATTCTGGGTCTTGTACGGGACGTAAAATCTCTAAAACCGATTTGGTATCCAACATTAAATTAATTCTCCTTTTAGCCGTTAGCTCTTAGCTTCTATCAAAACCAAGTATTCTTACTTACTCTTAAATTATCAGCCTAAATGGTTCTGCCAAACAACAGTTGGTTTAAAAACGACAATCAAACTTAATTCCTATTTCCCTAAATTGTTGGGTTTTTACTCCAAATTATAGAGTTCAGAAATGACTCTAAAACGATAAAATAGACTCGTTAGTAGCAAACAATCATTAAACTAAGGACTATCTAGAAATGCTTTCTTCCCTAGTAGCTGACTTTCGCATCATCTTTGAACGCGACCCTGCTGCCCGTAATTGGCTAGAGGTTTTAGTTTGCTATCCAGGTTTACAGGCTCTTTTCTTGCATCGTTTTGCCCATTGGCTATACAAAGTGGGCATTCCTTTTGTACCTCGTTTTATTTCCCATCTAGCTCGCTTTTTGACTGGTATTGAGATTCACCCAGGAGCGCAGATTGGTAAAGGAGTATTTATCGACCACGGTATGGGAGTCGTAATTGGTGAAACTGCAATTGTCGGAGACTATTCTTTAATTTATCAAGGAGTTACTTTAGGGGGAACGGGGAAAGAATTGGGTAAACGTCACCCAACTTTAGGCGAAAATGTAGTCATCGGTGGCGGTGCCAAAGTTTTAGGTAATATTCAAATTGGTAATAATGTTCGTATTGGTGCGGGTTCGGTAGTACTCAAAGATGTTCCTTCTAACTGCACTGTAGTTGGTATTCCTGGAAGAATTGTTTACCGTTCGGGAGTTAAGGTAGACCCCTTAGAACATGGAAATTTACCCGATTCGGAAGCCGCAGTTATCCGAACTTTAGTCGATCGCATTGAATCTTTAGAACAAGAAGTAAAACAACTCAGACATTCTCAATTTAAAAATAAGTCTTTAGTTGCAGCAGTGCTATCCGACAAGGAAGTTGAAGATTGTTTGGAGAAAAAAAACAGTTGTCTACTACGAGACAAAGAAATAAGAGAGTTTCTGGGTGAAAGCAATTTTTAGTAGTTTCACAGAAAATCTAATAATATTTTCTCTATTCACATTATCGACAAATTTTAAAATTAGAACTATGAAACTAAATTTTAAGCATTTACCATCATCTACATTAATTAACTTTTCTCTTATTGCGATCGCCTTACTAGCGACTATTTCTTTATGGGTCAAGCCCGCTTGGAGTGCTGACTATAACAAGCAAGTATGGACTGATGCAGATTTTTCCCACCAAGATTTAACCGATGCTAGTTTTGACCATACCAATCTTCGCGGTAGCGATCTTAGTTTTTCTAAAGCTGTGGGAGTCCGTTTTTTTGGTGCGAATATGTCGAGAACCAATCTTGAAGGAGCAGATCTGCGCTATGCCAGTTTAGAATCTACTCGTCTAACTCGTGCCAATTTGACCGATGCGGTATTGGAAGGGGCATATTTAACTAATGCGATGTTGCAGGAATCTACCATTACTGGAGCAGATTTTACCGATGTCTTGATCGATCCGACTACAGAAAAAGCTCTATGTGAAAGAGCCAGCGGGACTAACCCCACTACAGGTAGAAATACTAAAGATACTTTGTACTGTCCTTAGATAGTGCGATCGATGTATTCGTTTTTTAGATCGAAACATAAAAAAATACTTAAAAAAATTAACTTAAAAAATTAAGTTTTAAATCCTCATATTGTAATAAAATTTACCTTTTTTCAGAGGTTTAGCAGATACAATTCAATGTATGAAAAACACCAATATAGAATCAACTATCTTACGTGCAGTTTGGTCTTCTGTGGAGGCAATTAATAAAAATACCCTACTGCAATTAAACGATACCGACTTAACTTATCGAGTCATCAGACAAGTAGAGAAAGCTTCAATTTTGAGTTCTGAGGATCATCAATCTTTAATAGACTATATTAAATCGAGAGCTTGGTTAATTAGAGATATTGCTGATTCTCAAATTTAATTGCCAGTAAGGGATGGTAGCAAAAAAATTCATAAATCAGGCAAAGATGTCACAATATACATAATAAAAAATAGATCTTTGTGACAAGAAGTCCAATTTATAGAACAGCTTGTGAATTCAATCGCTTCCACTTCAGAGTTTAATCTACAAGAATTATTTCCGTTTGAACTAGACGAATTTCAAAAACAGGCGATCGCAGCCTTGTCAGCAGGAAAATCTGTTGTAATTTGCGCTCCTACTGGTTCGGGCAAGACTTTAATTGGTGAGTATGCTATCTATCGAGCTTTAAATCATGGCAAGCGAGTTTTTTACACCACACCCCTCAAAGCTCTTTCTAACCAAAAATTTAGAGATTTTCAGGAACAATTTGGCGAGGGAAATGCTAAAAGAATTGGCTTATTGACGGGGGACACGATTATCAATCCCAATGCGGATGTGGTAATTATGACCACAGAGATTTTTCGGAATATGCTTTATGAGACTCCCATCGGACAGTTAGGAACTTCCCTAGAAGATGTTGAAGCGGTAGTATTGGATGAGTGTCACTATATCAGTAATCGCTATCGCGGTACTGTATGGGAAGAGTCAATTATTTATTGTCCGCCCCAAATACAATTAGTGGCTCTTTCGGCAACTATCGGCAATCCTCAAGAATTAACTGATTGGATCGCTAAAGTTCGTAATTCTAATTCAGATAGAGATCGCACGTATGAATGCGAATTAATCAATTCTGATTTTCGCCCCGTACCTCTACGCTATTATTTTTGCGATCGCAAAGGAATCCATCGTCTTTTAAATCAAGATGAAACCCAAATTAGCCCCAAGCTAAAGGCATCTTCTCCCCGCAAAGGTCAAAAAGCCAAACGACTGAAGGTCAAAGACTGTCCCAAAATCTATCAGGTGGTGCAGCAGCTACAGGCAAAAGATATGCTACCTGCGATCTATATTATCTTTAGCCGTCGGGGTTGTGATAAGGCAGTTGATACTATAGACGCCTTGGATTTAGTTACCCAAGAAGAAGGTTTGAAAATTGAGAGTATATTGCTTTATTTCTTCTTGAGTAACAATATGGAATTGCAAAATGCACTATTAGAGCATTTTTCTGATTCTAATGCAAAGCTAGCCGATCTCTTGCGAAATTATCTAGCAAATAATGATCATGGGGAAACTCATTTAGCCAACTATCTAACTACTAACCCCAATCAAAAATATTTACTGTGGCAGTTTTTATGCGATCGCTCTCAAATAGGGAGAATCGATCAGATCGAACCCTTGATGCGAGGTATTGCTTCTCACCATGCAGGATTATTACCAGCTTGGAAAGAATTAGTCGAAAGACTGTTTGAATTAGGACTGGTTAAAGTTGTCTTTGCTACGGCTACTCTGGCAGCAGGGATCAATATGCCCGCTCGTACTACGATAATGTCAGCATTATCTAAGCGTACCGATGGGGGACATAGTATGTTGAGTCCTTCAGAATTTTTACAAATATCGGGTAGGGCTGGTAGAAGAGGAAAAGATAAAGTCGGTCATGTGGTAACTATTCAAACGCCCTTTGAAGGAGCAAAAGAAGCAGCTTTCTTGGCAACTTCCTCTGCCGAACCCTTGAGAAGTTGGTTTACCCCTTCCTATGGCATGGTGCTAAATTTACTGCAAAAATATAGCCTGTCCGAGGTCAAAGAGTTACTCGAACGCAGCTTTGCCGAATATCTCTCCCAGAAAAGACTCGCTCCCGAACAAACAGCGATCGCCGAAATAACTACAGATTTAGCTAAACTAGATGTGGCATTGGCTGCGGTTTCTCCTGGGCAACTAGCTAGCTATCAAAAGCTCAAGGAAAGAGCAAAGGAAGAACAAAGGCTGCTAGAAATTCTGCAACAGCAAGCAGAAGTTACCCGTAAGAACCAGATTAAGCCTTTAATTTCTCAAATTGAGCCAGGAAGAATTGTGGGGCTAAAAGGCAAACACATTCGGGTAAATTCTCCCCTAGCAGCGGTATTAGTAGAGAAGATTCCAGGTTCGGGTAAAGCTTCCGATTTATTGTGTTTAGGGGCGGATAATTATTGGTATATTGCAGCCAATGCCGATATTAGCGAAATTAATCAAGGAACTTTCAGCCAGTTAGAAATAGCCGATCTGGAAATTCCCGCTTTAGATAATTTAAAACTGGGAAAGTGGCGTAAAGGTGACGAAGCAACGGCGATCGCAATCAAACAAATTGCCAATTATTTAATTCCACCTGTTCCTCCTCAGGAAATAACCGAACAACAGCAAAGACTAGATGAGGTTAACAAACAAATTGACGAGCATCCCGTACAACAGGTAAACAATCCCAATCGTTTGCTGAAAAAACACAACAAGCGTCTGCAACTACGGGAGAAACTCCATAAAACTCAAATAAAATATCAAAAGCAAAAATCCAACCAATCTTATTATTGGTCAGAGTTTCTGAATCTAATCAGTGTTCTGCAAGAATTTGACGCTTTAGACGAATATAACCCCACCTTTTTGGGACAAGCAGCAGCCACAATTAGAGGTGATAACGAGTTATGGCTAGCTTTAATCTTTGTATCAGGAGAACTAGAATATTTAGAACCCCATCACCTAGCAGCTACCGTCTGCGCTTTGATTACCGAAACTCCTCGCGCTGATGTTTGGTGTGATTTTCCTCCTCCAAAAGAAGTCTTAGAAGTATTGGGAGTCAAAAAACGCGGTGCTGAGGCTGAAGATAGCAACAATTCTTTTTCGATCCGTGAAATTAGAACTCGTTTATTTCAAGTACAACGTCGTCATGGAGTTGGCTTACCTGTATGGCGGGAATACGAACTAGTTGGTTTGTGCGAACAGTGGGCGTTAGGCATGGATTGGAACGAACTTTGTGAAAGTGTTAGTTTGGCAGAAGGGGATATTGTCAGAATGCTGCGTCGTACTGTGGATGTTTTGTCACAAATTCCTCAAATTCCCAATATTTCCTCAACCTTATCTAATAATGCTAGGGATGCGGGGGCAATGATGAAGCGTTTTCCAATTTAGTTTTCCAATTTAGTTAAAAGACTAATAAATTGTGCAAAAGCGAGGAACGATCGACCAGAAAAACTTTCAGGCAAACAATTAAAGCCAATTGCCAATCATAATAAAAGGAGACCAGTAATAAGGATGTTTAAATTGAGGCGACTCAATCAAGCTTAGTTGAGCCTGACGTAAAGCTTTAGCTTTATTGCCTTTTACTTGAGGATGAGAAATATTTTGATAAAAATTATTCATGGTTGAAGCGGTAGATTGATCGTAGACAGCCCAAAGTGTTGCTAAGGTGGTTTTTGCTCCTGCTTTGACTGCGATTCCCGCTAACCCTAAAGCTGCTCGTTTGTCTCCTCTGGCAGTTTCGCAAGCACTTAGAATCAATAGCTCGATCGCTCTTTGTCTATCGGAATTACGACTGCTCAAAATTTGGTCTAAATCGCTAATTTTAATATCACTATCCCACGCCAGAAGAAAGGTATCATCTAAGTTGGAGCTAAATTGACCGTGAGTAGCAATATGAACGATGGAATAGTCTGAAGACTCAATATTTGTTTGCAAACTCTGTTGGGTAAATTTTTCGTCGCGCAAGACAAAGGTATCAGTCTGATTTTGAATATTGAGTAGTTCTTGATTGACATATTCTAAAGAAGAAAAACCCCTTCTTTGTTGAGTGATTCCTGCTGCGAGAGTTTTAAGCTGCACTTTTTCTAGGGGTAAAGGCGCGAGGAGTTGCAACCCAGGAGTAAGAGCAACATTGTATTGCTGAATGAGATATTTTTCCCCATCGTGAAGAGTGGCTAAAGGAATGTTGCGAAAACTGCCATCGGGAACAAATACCAAAGTTTCAACCTGTTGTTGTTCTAGCTCTTGCAATACAGGAGCAATCAACCAACTATATAGTTTTTGCGCTGGTTGATAGAATTTACGACGACTGCGGATTTGCAGAGTTTGGCGCAATTCTTCAATAATAGGCTCTAATGCCGATTGAGCAATGGGTTGAGTGTAATGTTTCAGAGATTTATCAGGAAAGCTAACAATTACTTCCAAGCGATCGCGCAAGATAATCGGATAAATTACCGCAGCCTGACGATCTATTTGATCAATAGCGGTGGGGGTAGCATCCAAACAAGCTTCTCGGAAAAAGTTGTTGAGTTCTGCTAGTTGCAAAGATTCGATCGTATTTCTCGCTTGTAATAAATTGGCTTGACTTACTGGCTGACGATCAACAGGAGAAAGTAATAAGCTAACTAATTCGCGATATACAGGTTCGACTTGTTCGCGAAACGAGAATTGTAGATTGGCATTAGTCACAACCAGATCGCTGCGCAGAGATTCTAGAGCATTCACCGCACCTGTATAAGATGCTACGGCACCTTGATGATTTCCCTTGTTTTGTAGTAATCTACCTAGTTGCCATTGCCATTGATAAGTAAGTTCTGAATTATTAATCGTCTGAGCTAGCTGTAATGCTTTGCGGGTATATCTGCACCCCAAATTTATTTGGCGATCGCTTTCGTATAGATGCCCCAATATTCCTAAAGCATAAGATTTTGATTGAGGATCTTCTAGCCGATCTGCTCGCTCGATCGTAGCCAATAATAAATCTTGAGTGTGAGTCAAAAGATTGCGATTGCCAGTATTAGCAGATAACTCAATTGAATGTTTGGCTAAATTTACCCTGGCATAAACCAGTCTACGGCTAGAAATATCCTCAAAATTAGCTAAATAAGTTTGAATTTTTGGTAACAAGCCCTGGGCAGCTTGCCATTGTTCGGTAGCGATTAATAAGCCTAACTGATTTAATCTGGCTTCAGTTTTAAGTAAAGGTCTAGCGGTAGTAGCAGTAGCTTGTTGATAGTAATCGATCGCTTGGGTTTCATTCCCTAAAGCTAAAGCATTATTCCCCAAACTAAATAAAGTAGTACTGCTTTCCTCATCTAAGTTTAATTCCTTAGAAAGACCGAGACTTTCCTCGAATAATTCTTCGGCAGCCTCTAAATCTCCCGCAATTTGTAGGGCAATTCCCAAACTGCGCAGCCCCGTAATTTTTAAAGTTAGATCTGATTCACGATCTAGGGCGATCGCAATATTCTCCAAAGCTTTTTGGGCGCGACGATATAAACCCAAACTTTGCCAGGCTTGAGTTTGATTGATTTGTACCCCCAATTTACCTATCTTGTCTCCCCCTTGTTGATAAGCTAGATCTGCCTCCTGCCAACTAGTCAAAGCGGATTTAGCCTTTCCTTTTTCTAAGGCTAATTTTCCCTGAGTGTTAAGGGCTTGGGCTTTAATTTGCCAATCTAAATCTTGGAGAGGATCGGGAATTAATTCTAAACTGTGAGTTAAGTACTCCTCTGCTGTGGTGTTATTTCCCAGCTGATGCTCTACTAAAGCCAAATAATTGAGAATTTGAGCTTGAGATTGAATATTTTGGGCTAATTGTTCTATTTTATAGGCATTTTGCCAGATTTTTTTGGCTTCGGTATACCTTCCCTCCTGATAAGCCAATCTACCCCGATCGCTTATACTTAATTTATTTTGAGATGAGTTAGTTGCGATCGCTTTAGTTTCGTTGCCAGCCAAAGCCACTTCTAAACCAAGAAATAAATAAGCAATTATCAGCAAAAAGCCAAAAATTGAATTAAATAAAATAAAATTAGTTTTAAAACTAGAAATACGGCGCATAATTTTGCTCAAAGCTATTTAATAGTAAATAATAGGTTGAAAGTCACTCAATCTTGTTTGATTGAATTAGTCCGAAAATAGTATTATTTCCGACATTGATTGAATAATGCCCAGTAATCTTGTTTCGTTTTCTGGGGAATGTGACTTAACAATTCCACTTTGCCGCGATCGTTTACATTCCAAGCTTTAGCCTCAATAATTTCTCCGTCGCGATTAAGATTAGAGGATGCAGACAAATTGGAATTTGGCTCGACAAAATTGCGTAAATCTTCCCAAACAGATCTTCCGCGGAGATTTTGACTGGGGTTTTCTGACAATCCTCCTTTGCCGATGGTTGACAGACTATTAACCCCATTTTTGGGACAGACAGCAGCAATCAAAGCTGAAGGATCGCTCACTGTATCTGGTAACTGTAAATAATCAATCTGGCGATCGCTTTCTAGACTATTAATATCTACTGCACCATCGACACCAGATTCGGAACTGGCATCGACTAGGCTGTCTAAAGAAAGTAAAAAAACCTCGGTAGTAATATTAATATTGCCTCCAGCACCCCGATCTGCCCGAGCAAAAATAGTAGTAATATTTTTACTAATCACAACATTACTCTCTATATTGAGATTGCCCCCACCACCAGTACCATCAAAGACACTAGTACTAAGTTCGCTGTCATCAAGAATTAAGGTATCTGCAATCAACTTAAGATCTCCACCCCCAGAATTGAGGGAAGTGGCTGAAATTTGACCGTCTTTCCCATTGAGATTGTTTGCCTCAATTTCAATCTTTCCTGCATCCCCCGAACTCGAACTATCCACAGAAATTCTTCCGCCATTGTTAAGGTTTAAATTATTAGTTCTCAGACTGAGATTGCCACCAGGAGCATTACCCTTAGTATCCGCGTCAATTTCGCTATTATTATTGATGACGATTTCTTCTAAGATATTTAAGTTAATATTGCCACCACCCTGATTATTAGTTGAAGCGGTAATACTGCTGGGGAGATCGACAAATTTAGTATCTAGTTCCAGAATTCTCGAATTAATGTTCGCGTTACCTGCTTTCCCTTCTCCTGGGGAAACTTTACTATTATTACTAGAGAAATTGCTGGCACTAATAGTTGCACCATCAAGAATATGCAGACTATCAGTATTAATTTTTAGGTTTCCGCCATTTCCATTGCCAATAATGGCATTGCCAAAAATCCCGCTAGATCCAAATTCCGATCTGCCAATTAAATCAATCCTATCTGCTGAAATTAATAGTTCTCCTCCAGTACCATTTCCCGCAGTACTTACCGCAATTTGTCCTCCGTTGGTTAACTGAAGACTTTTGGTATCAACGAAGACGTTTCCCCCATCTCCTGATGCAGCAGGTGCAACGGTAGACTGAAAACCACTAGGGGCATTACGACTTCCTCCAAAAATTTCAACCTGATCAGCATCAATCGCGATCGTACCACCTTTGCCTAACCCTAAAGTAAGTGCTGCAATTTGCGCTCCATCAGTAATATTTAATCGATCCACATCAACCTGAATTTGACCGCCATTACCTATGGCTGTTGATTCAACATTGGAAAATATTCCGCTAGAATTTCCTCCTGGAGACGTGCCAGCTAATTTTATTTCTTGGGCTTTGACACCTAAAGCACTTGAATCACCATCACCAAAAGTGGTAATTGCAATTTGCGCTCCATCTTCAATGGATAATAATTCCGTCTCAATGTTTAATTCGCCACCATTTCCTGTTGCTCCCAATTCCACATTAGAAAACAATCCACTACTACCTACTTGTGCTGCACCACCAGTCAATTGTATTTCTTGGGCTTTAACATCTAAAGTGCCAGCATTACCCGTACCCAAAGTCAGAATTGCTGCTCTTGCGCCGTCTTTAATTGATAAGTATTCTGACTCAATACTTAATTTTCCGCCATTTCCCGTCGCTCCAGATTCTACATTTGCTAGGAATGAACTGGCTGTACTGCCTGGAGATTTACCTACCAATTCAATTCGATTTGCCTTGACTGACAAATCACCCCCATTACCATCGCCAAAAGTAAGATTTGCAGCTTGCGCCCCACCAGAAACTGAAACCCTATTGGCATCAATGTTGATATCGCCACCACTACCCCTACCAAAGACCAAGGTAAAGAATCCACTGGAATTGAGTATGGGCGAACCACTAAATAATTCTAGGTAATTAGCATTGACTTTGATATTTCCTGTATTCCCATCACCATAACTACTACTAATTACTTGCGCTCCATCGGCAATAATTAGATTGGTAGAATTCAATTCAATATCACCACTATTACCCGTTACTCCAGGTGCCACATCTGTAGACAGACGGCTGATAAATGGTAAATCGACAGCAGTACCAGCTACTACTAATAATTCTGAAGCGTTAACTGCTAAGTTTCCGCCATGGCGATCGCCGAACGTATCAGCTAAGATAGTCGAACCATCGGTAATAATTATTTCTTTCCCTTGTACCTGTACTTCTCCCGCGCCTATACCACTTACCTCAAGGGATGAAGCATTGGCTAAATTGATATTTTTAAAATTGTTTACCGCTGAATAATCAAAATTTAAACCCGATTCCGTGAAATTAAATTGAACTAATTGATTATCGGCAACACTTCCTAGTTCGATGCGCCCTGCTTCAGCAGTAAGATTGCCTCCATCTAAGATAATATTTCCCCCGACTAAACCCAACGTTTGACCTTCATTTACTTTAAGTCCTGACGGTCGGAAGTCTCTATTTACGGTAAAGTTGGGATTAAAACGTAGTTGATTGCCACTACCAGTAACAGCAAGATCTCCATTATCATTGCCATATTGCAAACCAAGAGGGATATTGACGCTCAACAATGGGGATGATTGAGGATCTACCGCACTAAATTCGCTATCTTCGGCAAATTTCAGGCTATCAGCAGTACTCCCGATAAAAGAGCCGCCAATATCTAAAGCTGCGTTGACACCAAAGATAATACCGTTGGGGTTAATTAGAAATAGATTTGCCGAACCATTTGCTCGAATTAAACCATCAATAGTCGAAACCGAATCACCCGTAACCCGACCAATAATATTATCTACGGTCAAAGCATTATTAAACCAAGCTGTATTTCCTTCAGGAAGAGAAAACTGTTCAAAACTATGAAATAAATTCCCCCCAGCAGTTGTACCGCCCATAATTTCAGTTACATTTTCTTCGGATGAAGTAACTGAGTTATTCGGCAACGTATTATCCGGAACAATCTGTGCTGATGCTGCTGTTCCTAATTTTGCCAGTAGAATATAAATCATCAATAACCCACTCAAAATCTGGGCATTTCGGGAAAATTTTGGGGATCTACAATAGGTGCCAGGAAATAGTAATAGTGCTTGCTGCATTATAAAAATCGAATTTTGATCGAAAAACTGCCAAGATGTTTATTCTTAGAAAGTAATTCTTGAATGACGATACGAACTGATTAATTTTGTAATCCAAATTACATCTTTTTCTTGCTTTGCTATTTCTAGGTTGATTAAAAAATAATGTTGAAATTATCGGTTTCAGTCATAGGTTTCCCAAAAAAGAGATTAAAGTAACATAGCAAAATGTTGGACAGTTATTTTTGATATCAATCACGATTAAAAATCAGCAAAAAAATAGATGAATAGAATAAAAAAGCTTATAGCCAGCTCAATTATTAGTTCTATTCATCTTCAAAATGAATTATTGATTTTTCTGGTAAGATACTCTCTATCTGGCGATCGCCGAAATCTTTTGTGATGGGCTTTAGCCAGACTCTAGAGATCTAGAAATGGATTTGGGCAGAATCTCAGGTATCAATTAATCAACTTACAAATAATATTTCAATCACTATTTATCCCACCATCTATAGTCTGAGTTGTTCTCCCACCTATAGCCTGAGTTGCTCTCCCACCATTTATCGCTTGAGTCTTTCTGCCACCATTTATCACCCCAGTTATCTTCAAACCAATTTTGAATTATTTCTAAGCTTTTCCAAAACTTACTAAAATACACTTCATCAGTGTGATGGTGCGTTTCTTCTGTAGCAGAATCAGTAGTAGATTCTACTTCCATAAAGTAACCTTTTTGCCACCAGCCACCACTAGAAGAGGTACTACCAGTGCTTCCCCACCACCAACCACCGCTAGAAGAGGTGCTACCAGTACTTCCCCAATTGTAGGCATCTCCACTCAAAATATAATGCTCGACATCGATTCTACGGTCGACAATTTGGACAGATTCTATTTCTGCTTGAGCATTTTGATAAATAGCAGCCATGTCAATTGTGCCTGGATTGACCACATCCCAACCAATAGCATCCAAGACTAGTAAATCATCACCAGTGATCGACCAACGTTCTGCCAAACTAATAGTAGGACTCATCAAAGCATGGTCGTGGTCTTCTGACTCTGCTAAATGACCAACTTGATGATCTGTTCCTGTAGTTAGTTGAAGAATACTTTCTTGACCTTCTATGGATAAAAATGCAGTTTTGCCATAAGTCAGATCGTTGATTCCCATTGCGATACTTTCTTCCGAATATCGGAATAAATCCATCGTAGTTATGTCGGTAATTTTGTGATCCACAGTTTCTTCTGTATGATTTGCACCACTAATAAAGCCAAGTACATGACCTATCTCATGTTGTGCCATGCTCAGAAAATCTAATGTGCCGTCTTGAGGAGTATCAAGATAATCATAAGTCCACAAAGAACCTTCAAAATTATTGAGGAGAATATAGCCATCTAATTCTGGGCTATCTCCTGCTATCATTCCCAAGGCTTTCATGTTAGCCGTAGTAATGTGGGTTTTGAAGTTTTGATCGACCACTTCTCCCCCGACTAAAACATCAATTTTGCTTTGATCTAGTAAACTATCCGCAACTACTAAATCTATATCTGTCGTTACATCATCTTGAATTGCATCATAGATATCTTGATACTTAATTCCTGTGGCGATCGCAGGAAATGAACCGCCAACTACATTATCTGGAAGCAAATCGTCTGTTGCTTCAACATAAATATTGATTTCGAGATTTTGTCCTTGATAAGAATCAGCTAGGTGCTGCGACCAGATATCACCAGCTATTTCAAATCCTAATGCTTGATCGTCTGTTATTCCAGGAGCGAAACTAAAATTAAATTCTACCCCTGCATTTATTTCACTCATTTTAATTGTTACTTATATCTAAGTTTATCAAAGTGGTTTAAAATATATTCTTTGCTTAAGAATAGACCTAGATACCATGTAAATGGGTGAAGATAAGATGTTTTTTTGATTTTTCAAAAAGTCTAATTTTATCTGTTTTTCATGAAGATATTTCATCTTACATAAAAAATACGCAAATAAATTAAATAGATTTAAGTGTTTTTACACCGTAACTCAATCTGATTTAACTTTAACTTCATTATAGATTAATGTTTTTATAAAGTTTTGATTTTTAAAAGCAATATTTTAGCTAAAAAACATTCTTATAATCAGTATCAAAATGTTAAAAGCTTAAATAATATAGCTGATTAGGTGAATTATATGTAAGATCTTGTCAGGCTTTGCTCTAACTCCAAAAATCAATCTTATTTTAGTAAAGAGAGCTAGTATTTTTAACTATAATCTGATTATCAACTTAAATTAATTTACCAAGGTTTTAGGAAAAAATTTATCAAAAATGACGAGTAGAATCTACTCGCCATCTTTAAATCTATGGTAATTTTTTAGCAGCTAGATAATATACTGCAACTTGTTGTCATCTTCTATCGCAACTAATCGATCGAGCTAGCTAATTAAAAGTTAGGCTGATGACGAATCAGATTCAAGAACTCTTCGCGAGTCTTTTGATCGTCTTGGAAAGAGCCAATCATAGCACTAGTAACAGTCCAAGAACCAGGTTTTTGTACTCCACGCATGGACATACACATATGACTGGCTTCCATTACCACAGCGACCCCTTGAGGTTCCAAAATTTCTTGTACTGCTTCGGCAATTTGGCGAGTCAGACGTTCTTGTACTTGTAGACGGCGAGCGTACATTTCCACGATACGAGCTAACTTACTTAAGCCTACTACCTTTTGATTGGGAATATAAGCTACGTGGGCTCTACCCATGAAAGGCAACATATGGTGTTCGCAGAGACTAAAGAAATTAATATCTCTAACCAAAACCATTTCGTTATGTCCCTCGTCAAAGATAGCTCCATTAACAAGATCTTCTAAAGACTGGTTGTAGCCACTCGTTAGATATTCCATCGCTTCAGCAACTCGCTTGGGAGTCTTCAGCAATCCTTCTCTCTCTGGATCTTCGCCCACCGACTCTAGCATAGTGTAAACGGCTTCCATCATTTTCTCTTTAGCAGCTTCAGAAGTTGCTTTAATCTGGGCTTCTTTACCATTGTGAGTATTGCGATCGGGTCTGCTAGCGACTTGATCTAGTAAAGTAGATTTGAGTGGATTTGAACTATTACTATTGCCATTTAAAGATTCAGAACGGCTAGAACCGTTAGAAGAAACTATTGTCATAATGTTTTAATGTGAGTAAAACTCTGTCCTCTTGCTGTTATATTTTGTCGATTAACGTTATTTACAAAGCCCCTCCATTGGGCATAACGATCATCTCTTCTACTACCGCCTCTTGGGGTAGTAAAGCTGCATGGAGTATAGATTGGGCAACAATTTCTGGGGTCAACATTGCTGACCGATTAAAATCTGCTTGTACGGTATCTGTGTCCCAAATAGGGGTATTAACCGAACCTGGAGAGATAGTCACAGTACGGATACCATGTTCTCTCTCTTCCACCGACAAAGCCTTGCTCAAAGCAACCAAAGCTGCCTTACTCACACCGTATATACCCCAATTGGGAAAAGCATTAAAAGCAGCAATAGAAGCAACATTAACGATTGTTCCTGATTTGCGATCGCGCATCTGGGGCAATACTCCCTGAATGCATTGAAATGCACTCGTTAAGTTGAGATTTAGCACTCTCTGCCAATCTTCTAAAGAAGTCTGATGTAAAGAATTGGTGTAACCCATCCCTGCGTTGTTGACCAAAATATCGATTGAGCCAAAATCAAGACAAATATCACTAATTTGTTGTCGAACTCTATCTAATATTTCTAAATCTAGAGAGTAGATTTTTACCTTTCCTGAAGTTCCTAAAGCTTCTATTTCATCAGCTACGGTTTTTAATTTGACCATAGAACGACTCACTAAAGCAACTTCAATACCAGATTTAGCAAAGGCTAAAGCAGTTGCTTTTCCAATACCACTACTTGCACCTGTCACTATTGCTCGTAGTTGATTTGAAGGTGGATTCATTATTTGTTTGTTATGGTTTCCCAAACTTGCTCTTATTATGAAATTGTACGCTCGCAGGGGTAATCTAGAATTCAGCTAGAAACTGCATCCATAGAAATAATTTTATTGTTCATCAAAGTAGTGTTAGATTGGTGAATATTTTTACCATTGATGATACTGAATATAAAATACTGCAAGTGTTTGTTTGACTTGAATATGCTGTTGCTGATTACCAGTATTTGTAGCTCTAAATGGTAGAGCATTAACTAACCAGTAAATTTGTCGGCAACGCTACATTAAAATTAATGTAACAAAATGTTGCCTTAGCAATTATAGCATTAGTGATTGGTCAGTTAAGGAAATAAGATATCGATTACTGAGCTTCGACGATTTCAAACCGTCCCATATTGCGGAATTTTTGGTAGCGTAGTTCTTTTCTTTGTTGAGGAGTCATTTGCCACAGTTCTTCTAAGTTTTTCCAAATAGCTTGTTTGAGTTTTACTGCCGCATCAACAGGATTGGCGTGCGCCCCACTGCTAGGTTCGGAGATAATGCCATCGATTATACCTAGTTCTTTTAAATCCCAAGAAGTAATTTTCAAAGCTGCTGCTGCGCGATCGCTTTTTTTGGCATCTTTCCATAAAATTGCAGCACAAGCTTCGGGGCTAGCAACGGTATAAACCGAATGTTCTAACATTAATAAACGATCGGCTACGCCAATACCCAATGCCCCACCAGAACCACCTTCCCCGATTACAGTACAGATAATTGGCACGTCAAAACTAAACATCTTTTTGAGGTTATAGGCGATCGCTTCTCCTTGTCCCAATTTCTCCGCCTCTACCCCAGACCATGCCCCAGGAGTATCGATAAAGGTTAAAATGGGCAGATCGAATTTATTGGCGTGTTCCATCAGCCTTAGTGCTTTACGGTAGCCTCCAGGAAAAGCCATACCAAAATTGCGCGCCACATTATCTTTGGTATCTCTGCCTTTTTGGTGTCCCATAATCACCACTGGACGACCATCAATGCGAGCTACGCCTCCAACCAAAGCAGGATCGTCATAACCACCGCGATCGCCATGTAATTCTAGCCACTCGTCGCTTATAGCCTGAACGTAGTCTAAAGTGCTAGGACGACGGGGATGACGAGCTAATTGTAGCCTTTGACCAGGGGTGAGGGTACTAAATATTTCTTGCCGTAGCTGATCCGCCCTAATTTCAAGTTGAGATATTTCTGCGGAGACATCTACTTGATTTTCTTCTGCTAGGGTTTTGATCTGGTCGATTCTCGATTCTAGCTCGCAAAGAGGCTTTTCAAAATCTAGTAAGAAGGTTTTTTTCTTAGTTTTGGACATGGCTTATGGCTTGCGGATAAGTTCTCTATTCAATCGTAATCCCCGCATAATATTATCTGCTATTTGGTGTCTTTTAGGAAATTTTGTCGTTTTGAATACAGTATATGGTTACTGATTGGCAAATCAATATCGCGATCGCTTATATTCTGATGCAGGGAAAGGGTTAATTAGAAAAATTTATTTCTGAGCCATTTTATACATTTTTTCAGTCATCGCCATACTAGTTAAAGAACGGAGTAATAAAATAAACCAAAAAATCGCAAAACAAAACAATGCGATCGCGACACCTTTGAGTTGTCCGACTAATAATACCGAGCCAGATAGCAAACTAAAACCCGATAAACAAGTATAAATTAAACTTTTAATTCCCAACTGAATTTGCTTTAACGAACGCTCGCTTTCAACTGCCTTAACTTTGACTTGTAATTCCCCTAAATCTAATCTAGATTCGAGGCGCATAATTGATAGTTGGGTGCGGTTTGGTTGCTTAAATTTATATTGAATAAAGTCTTTGGTTTGTTTGGCAAAAACTCCCAACATTCCCCCTTGTTGTTGAGAAAAAGCAATTTGTTTGAGAAAAGGTTGGGCTGCTGCGAGTAAATTGTATTGAGGATCTAAAGCCCGCGCAATACCATCGAGAGTAGTTAAAGACTTAACGATAAAAGTCATCTGAGGAGGAAGACGAAATGGCTGTTGTTCAAAAATCGAATAAACTTCGTCGGTTATTTGTTCAAAGGCTCTAACGTCGACTGGTTTATCGCGAAATTCCTCTAGCATAAAGGCAATCATGCGCTTGACGGGAGTCATATCCGCCACGGGTTCGATTAAACCCATGTAAATAAGAGTTTCTACTACTTCATCGGTATCATTTTTTAAGACAGCAAAAAAGGTTTTTACCATTTGGTCTTTGGCAATAGTTTTGACTTCTGCCATCGTGCCAAAATCATAAAAAATAATATCTCCCCGTTGGCTGACTGCCATGTTGCCAGGATGGGGATCTGATTGAAAAAAACCATCTTCTAAAAGCTGTTTCAAATAGCAGGTAATACCCAACTGAATCACTTCTTGAGTATCAATTTTATTAGCTTCTAATGCTAGGCGATCGTCTATTTTTATTCCTGGTAAGTATTCTAAAGTTAAAATCTTAGAGGTAGTATATTGCCAATAAACTTTTGGCACATTTACCCTTTGATAACTTTGAAAATTATCTCTAAAGCGATCGGCATTCTTCCCTTCATGAATATAGTCAATTTCTAAATATAAAAGTTCAAAAAATTCTCGATAGATTGCTTCTAAATTAAATTTTCTAATACTTTTAATAAAACGATTCAGCCATCTCACCAAACGATGCAAAATCTCAAAATCAAGATTGAATAACTTCGCTAAACCAGGACGCTGAACTTTGACGACAACATCTTCTCCCGTATGCAATCTCGCTTTGTGAACCTGTCCCAAACTGGCTGCTGCAATGGGAGTGGGATTAAATTGGGCAAACAATATTGAAATCGGTTTACCCAATTCTTGCTCGATGGCAGCGATCGCCAAATCCGAACCAAAGGGCGGTACTCTGTCTTGTAATTGACTAAATTCTTCAATATATTCAATGGGAATAAGATCGGCACGGGTAGATAAAGCCTGTCCGATTTTAATAAAGGTTGGCCCTAATTCCAAAATATTTTTAACCAACCATTTCGCCAAACGATGTCTTCTACGAGAAGAATTATTGCCTAAATTTTTATCCCACCATAGAGAAAATATCAGTTTCAAAGTAATGCCAAAAATTTTCAACTGGCGTAAAAATGGCGAATAAGAAGAGCCACCTGGAGATAATCGAGGTAAACTTTGATTTACGAGCTTTTTGTTTTGAGGCCATTTCATAAAAATATCAGAGAATCGATCTACTTGAGAATTGGATTAATTTAAAGCGATCGATTTCAGCCATCACCTATGATTAAATACTTTTCTACCAGATTAACTAATTGCTGGTTGAAATTGGGGTAATTTAAGCACAAAAGTTGTGGCAAAGATCTCTGAATCGCAATCTAAAGGCTCGCTGGTAACATCAATTTTACCGTTTAGGTGTTCTACTAAATACTGTACCAAAGCTAGCCCTAAACCTGTTCCCGGTACGGCGCGGTCGGTAACTCCTTGTCCCCTTCTAAATTTATCAAAAATATGAGGTAGTTCTTCTGGAGTAATTCCCGCGCCAAGATTGGCAATTTTAATGACAATATTTTTGCCTTTTAATGTGGCTTGACTTTCGATGTTCAGCTCAATGATAGTATCGACTGCCGAATATTTACCAGCGTTTAAAAGTAATTCATTGAGAATATGGGTCAAACTATCTACATCTGTATTAATTATCAGATCGGACTCAGAAATTTTAGTTTCTAGACTAATACCTTTATTTACGTGCCATTTCTCTTGAAAAGCTCGGGCTAAATTATCAATAGTGTGATTGAGATTGAGTTCTTGGGGAGTATAGGTTAGTTCTCCTGACTCTACTTCTTGGAGAGTTAATAAGTCTTTGATTAAGCTATATTCTCGATTCCATTCTTGTTCTAAGATATTGAGATATTTCTCTTTCATATCGGGAGAAATCTGCGCTTGACGCAACATCATGATCGCCATTTTCATGCTGGTTAGAGGAGTTTTCAACTCATGACTCATACTGCTCATGAAATCATCTTTCAACTGATTTAATTTCTGCAATCGTTCGATGTTGTGGCGCATTTTTTCTGAGAGTTTTGCCTGAACGTCGAGACTCCATTTTAATTGAGCGGTACGTTCTTCAACAATTGACTGTACTTGATTCAAAGTTTGATGATGAACGATCGCCGTGCTAACTTGGACGCTGATCCAGTCGATCAAATCTAATTCATCTTCCGACCAAGAATGAAACGAGTCATGTTGTAAAACTAAAAATCCCCAAACTACGGCAGGAGATGTTTCGCTGTTCTTTTTGCCCATTAAAGGCATCATCAATAAAGCAGAACCCTTAGTTTGAATCGAATCGGGTATATTTTCAGCTACTAGATCGGGAAACTTGGTATCAGATTCAAAGCACAAATATTGCGGTGCAGTTTGCCAAGCCTGTTGACAAAGATCGGAATGACTAAAACTGAAAAACTTTTTAGTCTGAGAATCCAAACTATCCCTCTCAGCCGAATATTCACAAGCAATTTCTACTGTTCCCCGAATAGATTTATTCCCGCGTCGATTTTTGGCTTGTAGAGGATTTTGATATTTCAACATTAAAACCATTCCCCGATCTAACTGCAAAGTATTGCAGATCTGGGTCAAACAATTTTTAAATAACAAGTCAGGATGAGAAATATGAGCGATCTCTCGACTCAAATTTCTTAGTAAAGACTGATGTTTATTTTTAGTACGTGCTTGTTGTTGGAGTTTAGTTTGAGAAATTGCGATCGCCATTGAATCTGAAATGTGGGTTAATATTTCTTGTTCGGAGTTAGTCCATTGAGCAGCGCTAGACTTGAATAATAAGATTAAACCGTTAATTTGATACTGAGTTTGAGTTTCTACTCCCAGCAATGTTTGAGTGGGAAATCTTTCTGAGAGTAGGTTTTGGACTTGACTGAGAACGCCATCAATTAAGGATAAATTTGTTAAGTAATCTATAACCTCCTTTGGAAGTAACCCAGAATCTTGTTCTTTGCACCAATAATTAATTTTATTGGGTTGATTATCTGTAGCGGATACTATCACACAGATATCCGCCGACAATAAGTTGCCAACTTGACTTGCCACATCTGACAAAATACGATCGCAATTCTGACTTTTTAAAATAATTTGCAGAATATTGCTAACCATCTGCTCAATCTGGATTGAGTGTTGCATGGTGCTAGACGAATCTCGCTGTTCCATAGTCAGATTGGGGATTACGGCTGGTGACGATTGAAAAAAATACCTATTGGGTTGATTCATCACAAATTTTATGACTTATTCCCTGCTAAAGAGGAAATAAGGATTGCCTCTTTAGCAGTCCAAAACTTTTTCTCTTCAGAATTAGCATTCCCATTTTTAATATTTTTTTACCAGGGTAATGGTTTTTCTGACAAAATGCTTTCTAGTTTTCGGTCAAAAATAAGGAGCGATAATTCATAATTGGTGCGATCAATTAATTGATTAAATAACTGCATTTTAGGATTACTTATAATAATCAAAAATGTCTAAATCCTTTATTTATATTTAATGTTTTTTCGAGATCTGGAGATTCCTGTAGAGCAATTTTGATTTCTTTGCCATCAGTGATTTTACCGATAATTTTGGCATCATTTCCCAATTTTTCAACTAATAATAAAGCATGATTTTGAGGAAGGCATAAAACCAATTCAAAATCTTCTCCTCCATAGAGCAAATACTCTTGGGCTTGTTCTAATCCTACTAATTTTATTAATCCCGAAAAAACTTTTAAATTAGTCAGATTAATTATTGCTCCCACATTACTATTTTCACATATTTGAATAACAGCATCTGCTAGTCCATCACTACTATCCATTCCCGCAATTGCAATACTATCGGGAATTTGAGTTAAATACGGTAGGACATCTAATCTAGGTAAGGGTCTTTGATGCGCTTTAATTAACCTTTGAAATTCGATTGGCTCTAAATTATTTTCCTGGTTGGGATGGAGTAATAACTCCAATCCGCCACGAGACAAACCATGCAAGCCAGTAACCAAGATCGCATCTCCAGGGCGTGCAGAGGAACGAAGCAGGGCTTTTTGAGGGCTTACTTCCCCAAAAGCAGTAATAGCGATAGTAGTAACAGTAGAACGGCAGATATCCCCACCGACAAGGGGTGTGGGATATAAATTTAAACAGCCATCAATCCCCCGATAAATTTCTTCTACCCAATCGACCTCTTTATCTCCTGGCAAAGATAAACCGACAGTAATTCCTAAAGGAGTCGCCCCCATAGCAGCCAAATCCGATAAATTAGCAGCTGTAGCGCGCCAACCCACATCGTATGGAGAGGTAGTGCGATCGCTAAAATGAACTCCATCCACCAAGACATCCGTAGTAACCACCAGAGATTTATGGGGATCGGTAGTTAAAATTGCCCCATCATCTCCTACTACATCTACTGGACAATAACGTTGCAACCTTTCTAATAAACCCCGTTCTCCCAAATCTTTAACTAAAAGAGATTTATCGCCCATTTTCTTGGCTTGTAGTTTTTAGGGTGGGCAACTAATTGAGTATTGCCCACCATCAGTAATCAGTAATGACTAACTTGGTTCTTGCAAATTATCAATTCCATCGACTACCTTGGCAGAAATAATGCGATCGCCCGCAGTTAATTCTTCTAAGACTTCTTTACCTTCAATTAAATAACCAAAGACAGAATAACGACCGTCCATTAAGTTATAACCAGGAGGAGTAATTTCTGTATCAAATTTAAAGAAGAAAAATTGTGAAGATCCTCCATTAGGATCGTCAG
Source organism: Waterburya agarophytonicola KI4 (assembly GCF_020640915.1). Classification (GTDB taxonomy): domain Bacteria; phylum Cyanobacteriota; class Cyanobacteriia; order Cyanobacteriales; family Xenococcaceae; genus Waterburya; species Waterburya agarophytonicola. The sequence goes on from NZ_JADWDC010000025.1 coordinate 44,064, forward strand.
CAGGACGGGCTAAAGCCATTGCACCATAAGCATTAAACGGAATTGCAGGTACATCCAAATAACGACCCAGTTCTTCTAAAGTTTCGCCATAAACGGGCAGATCGTCGCCTTTTACTAGCACTTCCATGGGAATAGCTCGATATTCCTTAGTTTTAGGATCGATGAAACCATCAGCTTCTCCAGGGGGATCGCCAGCTTGCAGGATATAGAAGTCTTCAGCACGATTGAAGTCCAAGCCATCATAGAAGCCACGATTGACTAAATCGATAAAATTACCACCATTAATGGGCGCGCTATAACCATCAACGACCACAGTCAGATCTCCCTTATTGGTTTTCATCTCTACTGTAGCTCGACCCAAAAGTTGTGGTAGATAGCTATATTCCTCTGGTACTTCAAAAGGAAAATCAGTCACCATCAACTGTTCGAGATCGCCGACTAGATCGAGTAGTTCTCTTCTTTTAAGGTAAGTACCTTCGCGGTCTTTATTGTCGATAATTTCTCGGATTTCTTCAATTCCTTCAGTCAAGCGTTGTATTAGGACTTCTGCTTGAGGTTGACTATCTTCGGGAATACTGGCTAAAAGTTTATCACGACCATAACCCAAGACAGAATTTGCCTCGTTGAGATCTTTACCGATATTTTTCCAACGTTTGCCCCGCAGTTGATTGGAAATATCTTCTAAGCTTTTTTGAAGTTTTCTAACAGAATCGTTTTCTATTGGTAACGAATATTGAAGAATAGCTCTAGGGTCAGTAACAGCATCTCCTTGAGCTAGAATAGCCGATGCTTGAGGTTGCCAACCTAATAAGCTACTAGTAAAAATTGTCAAAGCTATGACCGAGGTTAAAGCTCGGTTAGCTAACCAAAGCTGGCATCGTTTTAAAAGTATATTTTTTTTCGTATTCATAAATTGTATCCCGATCGCAGTGCGGACGGAGAAATAACCAAACCTACTAAGGTGTATGTTCTTAGTATTCGCTCTCTCTTGTCAACATTTCCTTACCACTAAAGACCATAAATTCTTGACTTGTAAAAGATGCAAAACTTGGCACTTTTTCGGTGCAGCCCTCATCAGGTACAATTAAATGTCGATCTCTAAGCACATATTTTTAGCTTCATGATTTCTAGTAATGACTTTCGCACAGGGGTTACTGTCGAGCTTGATGGCTCTGTTTGGCGAGTAGTAGAGTTCCTTCACGTAAAACCAGGTAAGGGTTCTGCTTTCGTGAGAACAAAACTCAAAAATGTCCAGTCAGGAAACACAGTAGAAAAAACTTTCCGCGCTGGTGAAACTGTACCCCAGGCAAATTTGGAAAAGCGTAATATGCAGTATACCTATAAAGACGGCGATGAATATGTCTTTATGGATATGCAAACCTATGAAGAGACTCGTATGAATATTGAGAGTTTAGGCGATCGTACTAATTTTCTTAAGGAAGAAATGGAAGTCAACGTCATCTTTTGGGATGAGAGAGTTTTAGAAGTAGAACTACCTACTTCGGTAGTTTTAGAAATTACCGATACCGATCCTGGAGTCAAAGGCGATACTGCTACGGGAGGAACTAAACCCGCTACTGTGGAAACTGGAGCGCAGGTAATGGTTCCTTTGTTTATTTCCATTGGTGAAAAAATTAAAGTTGATACTCGTGACGGTTCTTATTTAGGTAGAGAAAATTGACCGCTAATTTCTACTCTGTTTAAATCAATCACTCCCTCTCTATGATAAATGTCATCGGACATAACTATCTTAGAGAGATTTTAAAATTACTAGAATTACGGTTGTATAGTTTGTGTCTATAAATTTCCAAGAACTCCAGGACTTGCTAGGGGCGATCTCTCAAACCGACATCACGGAGTTGATTCTCAAAAATGATGATTTTGAATTAACTGTACGCAAGGAAACAGGAGTAGTTGCTGTTCCACAATTGACAACATCGACTACTCCAACCGTTGTGGAAACAACTGTTCCCACAGCAGTACAGACTCCCGTAGCGGTGACTAACGAACCCCCCGAATCGACCTCGACTCCAGCAGTTGATGATAGAAAATGGGTAGATATTACTTCTCCCATGGTCGGAACATTTTATTCTGCTCCAGCTCCAGACGAAGACCCTTTTGTCGCAGTTGGCGATCGCATTAACAAAGGCGATACTGTATGTATCATTGAAGCAATGAAGTTGATGAATGAAATTGAGGGAGAAGTGGTGGGACAAATTATGGAAATCTCAGTAGAAAATGGCGAACCAGTTGAGTTCGGACAAGTTTTGATGAGAATTAATCCTGCCTGACACTTCATAGCCAAAAACCAGATAAATAACTAATGGAAGTTCTGACAATTGTATTATCGGGATTGTTGTCTTTAGCATCTAGTGGAGGCATAATTGCCGATAGCGTTGCAGCTAGTAGAATTCGCTCTCAGATAATTAGTTTGGAGGAGCAAAAAATTAGGATAGACAATAGCCCTAATTATGCAGTTGCTGGAGGAAAACTACAAAAAGTTAGAATTGCTACCAGGGGTTCAAAAATCAAGCCCGATCTGAGAATAGAAGCCTTGGAGTTGGAAACAGATCGAGTAGACCTCAATCTCAAACGATTAAATCTCGACAGTATTGATGAATTAAGGCGATCATTAAATCGACCCTTCCAAGGTGCGGTGAGACTGGTTTTAACTGAAGTCGATCTCAATCGTGCCTTAAAATCCCCCTTAATTTTAGATAGAATCCAAAAAATTCTCAATCGTCTCATCATCAGTAAAGCTGGTTCTACCAACATTGCCTATAAGTTACTCGATCTTAAGTTGGAATTACGTCCCCAAAATCGACTGGGAGTAAAATTTAAACTGAGTAGATCCCGTAGTGCTTTTGAAACCGATCGCCATTCTGGAACTTCGAGATCTAGAGAATTGGTCATGGAGTTGGAGTTAGGAGTTCGGGTTGTTAATGGTAAGACGATTGCCTTGATAGAACCTCAGGGTACTGTTAACGGTCGTCCTATGTCCCCTCGCTTATTAAACGGTTTTGCCATCGGCATTAGCGATCGCCTAGATTTAGGTTCGTTGTCACGAGACGGAATTTTAGCGCGTATCTTACAATTAGAGATCGATGAGGACAAAGTAGAGTTGGCTAGTTTTTTTAAACTGGAAACAAAAAACCCTTGATTGTCTTCACAGTAGATTAAAGAAGTATTAATTTATTAAGACTTTTTATTTTTATTTCTCTACCTAATTTTTCTTAAGCAGGAGCATAATCCATGCAGGATAATAACAAAAATCGTTTTTCCATTCCTGTAGTAGCAGCAATTACAGGACTCATCTTGGCTGCGGGAGGCGGTGCTGCTTGGTGGGCAAAATCATCTCTCAACGACCCACCTCAGGTAACTCAGTCCGATCCTTCTCCTATAGTTCAAGAAGATCTTCCCACTGTACCCAAACCGATTACCCAAGACAAAGTAGTTGAGGTCTATTGGCTCAATCCGAGCGATGATAGCGTTAAATTGGCTGCCAATACCATGACTTTTCAGAAGTCGATTAAATCCGAGCGCGTCTTGGAAACAGCATTAGAAACTCTTTTGACCAATCCACCTGAAGATTCGGCTCACACTACAGCTATTCCTCCAGGGACTAAGTTATTGGGAGTCACCATAGACGATAGAGGAATTAAGCTAAATCTATCTAAAGAATTTGCCAGTGGTGGTGGAAGTGCTTCTATGACCAGCAGATTGGCACAGGTTATTTATACCGCTACCAGTTCTAGCAATGGCGATCGCGTTTGGATTAACATCGAAGGTAAGCCATTGGAAAAGCTTGGAGAAGAAGGATTGATAATTAATCAACCAATGACTAGAGAGGATTTTAAGAATAACTTTACCCTCTAAGTTATCAGTTATTAAATAAAAGATTTTATAGTCTCTATTTAGAAGAGATTGAATTAGTTTGCTTAACAATGCGATCGAAGTACCAATTTAATAAGGGTGCCAGGGGACTATGTAGTCGATTCAACCAAGTTAATTCTGTTCCTGGGGCGATCGCAAAACGCCCTCGATCTATTCCCCGAAGGATTTCGATCGCTACAGCTTCGGCAGACCAAACTTTAGCCGTAGCCGTAATGTTTTTGGTTTCGGGGGGTTTGATTTTGCTTTCTGCTGCTAGTTGAGGAGTATCAGTGTCGGGAGGATAAACAATGGCGACTCCCACTCCCTTTGGTTTAAGCTCGCCTCGTAAGGACTCTGCTAATCCTCTAAGAGCAAATTTGGAAGGGCAATAAGCTGTATAACCATAGATGCCGATTAGACCCGCCCCAGAAGAAATTAAGACTATCTTCCCCATCCCTGCTTCTTCCATAGCGGGTAAGGCTGCTTTGATGGCGTATAGAGAACCAAAATAATTGACTGCCATAGTCTTTTCAAAAACTTCCAGGGGAATTTCCTCAAAATAGCCAGGATGAGCGATTCCTGCGGAAGTAATTAATAGTTCTGGGGTTCCTAGGTTCGCGATCGCATTCTGAATTGCAGTTGTGATTTGTTGCCGTTGAGAGACATCTGCGACAAAAATTAATATTTGTTGTTGAGGATTGATAGTCAGTGCCTGTATTTCTTTTTGGGCTAGGACTAGTTTAGAGCGATCGCGAGCAATCAAAGAAATATTTGCACCCCGTTGTGCTAATAATTTGGCAGTAGCTTTGCCAATACCACTAGATCCACCTGTAACGATTGCGTGTTTCATAATTGCTAATTGCTAATGTCAAAACTTATAAATCAAGATTAATATAGAAAAGTATTTTTTCTTATTTTAAAATTTCATTTATGGTAGCGATACGTTATCCCAATTTATTTAAAACCATAAGAAAATGGATAAGTAAAATTACGGTAGCAATATTAATATTATTAGTTAATTTATATATTTATAGTTCAAAGATAGAACCCAATTGGATTGAGATTGTACCGATAAATTTAACAATTCCTAATTTAAGTCCAGCATTTAATGATTTCAAAATAGTCCAGATTAGCGATCTGCATACCAGTCAATTTATGCCAGATCAAAGACTAAATAAAATTATTGAACTAGTAAATCAGCAAAATTCAGATGCGATCGCAATTACAGGAGATATTATTACTAAACGAAGATCTTTTGATGCTAAAAAACTAAGGGAAAATCTAAGCAAACTAGTATCTAAAGATGGTACTTTTTCCGTTTTAGGCAATCACGACCATTGGGGAAAACAAACCAATCGACTCAAAAAAACCCTTAAAAAAAGTAACATTAATAATTTAGACAATCAAGTTTATGTTATCAAACGAGGGAGCGAAAAATTGGCTATTGCAGGAATTGACGATCCCTATTGGGGTCAACCCGATTTAGAGAGAGTAATCGAACGACTACCAGATAGTACCCCCGCAATATTACTAGTTCACGAACCAGATTACATCGAAACAAGTGCCAAAACGTACAAGTTTGACCTTCAGCTATCAGGACATTCCCACGGGGGTCAAATTCGTCTTCCTTTCTTCGATCCTCTGGTATTACCACCTGGAGGGAGAAAATATTTTATCGGTCTAAATCGAGTCGAAGATACTCTGGAATATACCAATCGTGGTTTAGGAATGACAGGCTTATCTTTTCGCTTTAATAGTCGTCCTGAAATTACTGTCTTTACTCTTCATAGCACTAGTTATTAGTTATTAGTTATTAGTTATTAGTTATTAGTTATTCAACTCCTGTGGCAATTTGAATGACCTGCATCAAGTCTTTAATACTACGACATTTGGCAGGGAGCAAACAAGGATAGACGTTCAAACCTTCAATTTGATTTGCGGCTTCGGTTGTTTTGGTGTCTAGGGTAATTAAAGGTAAGGCTGACAGATATTTAGACTCTTGGAGCGATCGCAAATATAAATCGGGATGGGCTATTTGATAACCATCTAATACTATGACATCTAATTGCCAGATACGAGCCAGGGTATGGGCTTGTTCCAAACCATCAGCTTCAATAATACGATGTCGATAATAAGACTGGGGTTGACTGTTGTTCGACCAATGTTGTTCTGCCCAATCTTTGAGATTAAAATCTAAAGCACTATTATTCCCTACCGCGCGATCGATAACTTCTGGTTCGGGATAAAGACATAAAACAGTAAGATTTTTGGGGACGTTATCTTTAATCGTTTGAGGGAGATGGGATTTTGCAGCTAAAATATCTGCTTCAGGATTAGCTATGGGTAATAGTACGGTAAACGCACAATTATTATTTGCCGAATAAATACTATTAATATTTCCTTGAATTGTTTCTGCTAGATATTTGGCGATAATTAAGTTTAAGCCAACCCCCGAATTAAATGAATCTGTACTTTGGGTTGATTCAGAGGAGACGGAAATATCAGCTAGATTATTACCTACCGTAATGGCTATTAGTTCAGATTTTTGCTGGATTTTAATCTCGATCGCACAAGAAGTTCCTTCGATAAACTCGAAAGTTTCCCACAATAAATGAGTCAAAATACTAGACAAGCGAGATCTATCGGCGATCGCTTTTTTCCATCCAGGTTCTATATTTAACTCTAGTTTTGAAGTTACAATCGCTAAATTTGATTCCCTAGGTTCTACTAGTTCAACCTTAGTTATTATTTGCTGATAAACCTGACGACACAAAGATTCTAGATCGATCTTTTCTAATTTTGGTTCTAAATTTCCTGCGGTTAAATTAGTAAGCTCGATTAAACTGTTAACAATTGAGATTAGCTTTTGTCCGCTGTTATAAATCAACTGGGAATAATGGGCTTGACGCTGATTGAGTCTTCCTAGTTTTTCACTATTGAGCAACTTAGATAAACCGATAATACCCGTTAGGGGAGATTTTAGTTCGTGGCTAATGCTTGACAATAAGTTATCTATTGTTGATGTTTTAGCAGCAGGAACAGAATTTGCGCGTTGGCTATCGCCAGATTCTAATAATGATGATTTTATCCCTAACACTAACCAATTTAAGGTTGTTGCTGTCTCTAAATGCCGTTTATTTAATGTTAAAGGAATTTTGATATAGTTCCATTCTATTCCCCGTTCGATCTTGAAGGAACAGTTGGCGACAGATTTGTGTTGTAAGTTGTCTATCAGACAAGATATTGCTAGATTATCAACATATTCAATAACGGGTTGTTGTAGCTTTGAAGTTTCTCTGTTTGAATCAGCTAGATTAGTTTTTTTCCAGAAACAATCAGATCGATCTGGGGAATAGTATTTATCTCCCAAACAACAAAAGTCATCCGCGCTATTTATTTGTTCGTGTTGTTCTCCACTATTTTGTTGAAGTGCATCAAATTGTTTTTCTATCCACCAATTAGCAATAGAAATATTTGATTTTGGCGATTGAGGTAAATGTTTTTCGCGATTATGAGAAATTAATTTTTGCCAACATTGATTGAGATAATAGTCTTTGTTTTCAGCAGTTTCTATTTTGAGGGGTAATGAGAGATTATCTAATAAATCTAATAAAGAAATTGACGAATTTGATAGTCGAGGACTCGTAGTGTATCGATCGAATCTAGATGCCAAATATCTCAGTAACTTATCTTTATCTAGTTTTCCTTGTAATTTTCCCGCTGCATTGACAATCAAATATTTATCTTGATTCCTATGGAGAGAATCATTATGTAAAAATTGCAAAAAGTCCTCTAATCTAGTATCCCCTTGGCAAATAATTGCAGGTTCAATCAGATAATGAAAATCTTCAATTGTATTGAAAGCCAAATTTCTTTGATGAGGAGTCTTTTTGGGATGACTTACCATTGCTACAGGGAGTTTTTGCCAAGATTTAGCTAGTAGAACCAGCAAATTTTGAGAGCTAATTGTACTCCAAGTATTATTTTTCCCAGGTATTGCTAAAGAATGACAGTTTGTTTGATGAAAAATACGCAGAATACTACCCAAATCTGCTTCTGGTTGGCAGATTGCAATAGCACAAGCGAATTCATTTAACGTAAGATCGGAACTAAACATGGATTCTCTGGTTTTTGTCTCCAAAAGCCAACTCCACCAATGATTGTATCTTGGTTTGCCGTCTTATGAAGGGATTTTAACTTAATCGATCGTCGCTAGGTTTGTGATTGATTTAGTTGAATAAATCAATTAAATACTTCTTTTGGTAATTATATTAAAATCCCACAAGATAAAAATTCTATAGGTATCGGTACTATTGTCTTTCATTATGGAAATCAACTGTAGTTATAAACCTGGTTGAATTACAATTCGCAAACAGGCGCAATAAATGTTAACTTTTAATTAATGTATATTTAGGTATAAGCCAGCGTTATATGATTGTTATCAGATGGTAGCAATCTAAATCCTGTCTCAGTTATCAAAGAGAATTCGAGACGATCGCTCCTTGCTTGGGTAAAGTGCAATCGTCCGTACCTACTGTTGACTATTGATTAGAAGACACTAGCAGCCGTCAAGTAAAATTTAATCTAGCAATGTCAGATTATCAAAACCAGCATTTTTCTTCCAATTGTGGCTCTGTGTCGACTAAATTACAGATTTGTTTATTTTCTACCCAACCCCAATTTACTCAGTCTGTGGCTCAACTATTGAATAGCGATCGCTATGAATTAAAATGTTTTAGCTTGACGGAGGAACTGGTAAATTTTACAACCGACCATAAAGAGCAGATAGACTGTATTGTGCTGGTCAATAATTCTAAGCTCGGAAATACTCTAGAGCAACTATGGCAATCAAAAATGTTGTTTCCCATAGTAATTGTCGAAACAGATCAACCCAGCGAGATCGAGAATCTTCAAGAGCGAGAATCTGAGATATCCTTTTGTCATATTGATGACAGTAACATTATTTATCATCAAGCAGAAATTTGTTTGTATCCAACTCAGTTAAAAGAAATTAGCTCTTATATAAATTTAGCTATTACTAAATTTATCAGTTTGACACCCAATTCTAAAGTTGATGATTTTCCAGAAGGTAGTCAGCCAGATTTGGAACAAGGAGCGACCAGCTCTTTGATTACTCAGCAGCGGAGATTGACTAACAAAATAAAAGAAAGACTTGGTTATTTGGGGGTCTATTACAAAAGAAATGTTCAAGATTTTTATCGCAATTTATCTTCTCAAGAACAAACAAAACTATTAAATAAATTAAGTTTGAGTTACCGTACTATTTTACTTAATTACTTTGAGGACAATTCGGAAATTAACCAACTAATTGATGAATTTGTCGATCGCGCTTTTTTTGCTGATGTTTCTACTTCCCAGATCTTAGAAATACATATGGATTTAATTGATGAATTTTCTCATCAGCTAAGGCTAGAAGGTCGAAATGATGATATTCTCCTAGATTATCGTCTGGCTTTGATTGATGTAATTGCTCATTTGTGTGAAATGTATCGTCGCTCTATTCCTGGGGAAGATATCTCTTTGAAATTACTGTTTGGAGTAGAATAAACGGTACAGTTTATTAAATTTTTTTATAGTTACTAGTTACTACTACACAAGAAATAAAGTTATTAATAAATATTATGGATCAATTCAGAAAAACCTACATACTAAAGTTGTACGTAGCAGGAAATACGCCGAACTCAGTTAGAGCTTTGAAAACTTTAAAAAATATTCTGGAAAAAGATTTTCAAGGAGTATATGCTCTAAAAGTAATTGATGTTTTAAAAAATCCTCAATTGGCAGAAGAAGATAAAATTTTAGCGACTCCAACTTTGTCGAAAGTTTTACCACCTCCCGTACGCAAAATCATTGGAGATCTCAGCGATCGCGAAAAAGTTTTGATTGGTTTGGACTTATTATATGAAGAAATACGCGAACGAGAACTATAAGCAAAAATTTCAAACTTATAAATAAATAGATTAAGTATGTCGTAAAATATTATACTGACCTACAAAATCACCTTAACCAATGTTTAGTGGTAAGGGATCTGATTTTTCCACCTAAGTTTTAGATGAACGAACTAAATCCTAATAATCAGCCACAACAACCTGCTCTAGCAAATAAAGGCGTTCGTAAGACACGCACCATGATTGAAGGATTTGACGAAATCACTCATGGCGGTTTGCCCATTGGTAGAACCACTTTAGTCAGTGGGACATCGGGTACGGGTAAAACTCTGCTTGCAGTTCAATTTCTCTATCTGGGAATTAAATTTTTTGATTGTCCTGGTATCTTTGTCACTTTTGAAGAATCACCCAAAGACATTATTGAAAATGCCTGTAGCTTTGGCTGGGATTTACAAGATTTAATCGATCGCGGAAAACTATTCATTTTAGATGCTTCCCCCGATCCTGAAGGTCAAGAAGTAGTAGGAAATTTCGATCTATCCGCGCTGATCGAGCGCATTCAATACGCCATTCGCAAATATAAAGCAAAATTAGTTTCAATTGATTCGGTAACGGCAGTCTTTCAACAGTACGATGCAGCTTCTGTCGTCAGACGCGAAATCTTTCGCCTAGTAGCTCGTCTCAAGCAGCTAGAGGTAACTTCTATCCTAACTACCGAAAGAGTCCAGGAATACGGTCAAATTGCTCGCTTTGGCGTGGAAGAATTTGTTTCTGATAACGTAATTATTATTCGTAATGTCTTAGAAGGAGAACGTCGTCGTCGCACTATTGAAATCCTTAAGCTACGAGGGACGACTCACATGAAGGGAGAATATCCCTTTACCATTACCAATGACGGGATCAATATTTTTCCCCTGGGAGCGATGCGTCTTACTCAACGTTCGTCTAATGTGCGTCGTTCTTCTGGAGTTAAAACTCTGGATAAACTATGCGGAGGGGGTTTCTTTAAAGATTCGATTATCTTAGCTACGGGAGCAACGGGTACGGGTAAGACTCTGTTGGTGAGTAAGTTTTTAGAAGAAGGCTGTCGTCAGGGAGAAAGAGCGGTTTTGTTTGCCTATGAAGAATCGAGAGCGCAATTGTCTCGTAATGCTTCTTCCTGGGGAGTAGATTTTGAAGAAATGGAGCGTAAAGGCTTACTCAAGTTGCTTTGTTGCTATCCCGAATCAGCAGGATTGGAAGATCATTTGCAAATGATCAAATCAGAGATTACAGATTTCAAACCTTCTCGCATTGCGATCGATTCCCTGTCGGCTTTAGCCAGGGGAGTGACAAATAATGCTTTTCGTCAATTTGTCATTGGGGTAACTGGTTATGCCAAACAAGAAGAAATCACGGGTTTCTTTACCAATACCACGGATCAATTCTTGGGAGCAAATTCAATTACAGAATCCCATATCTCTACGATCACAGATACAATTATTCTTTTGCAATATGTAGAAATTCGTGGAGAGATGTCTAGAGCGATGAACGTATTTAAAATGCGTGGCTCGTGGCACGATAAAGGTATCAGGGAATATATAATTAGTTCTGATGCACCAGAAATTCCCTTTATTAAAGAATCGTTCCGCAATTACGAAGGTATCATTAGTGGTTCTCCATCTCGCGTATCCTTCAACGAGAAAAACGAATTGTCGAGAATTGCTCGTAACGTGAAAGATATAAATCTCGATTTTAAAGATGAAGAATAAGTTATGGAGGATTGGCTTCATACTAATCTAGCTATAGAATCTTGGCTCAAAAAGGAGATAAAACCTTTTGCTAACGAAATAGATCGCTCTCCCCAGGCTTTAGCCAAAGCTTTACAAGGCATGAGCGATCGCTCTTTGCTAACTTTAAAAGTTTCTCAAAAGTTGAGCGGGAGGGGTTTAAGCGAATTAGAATATCGTCGTTTGCAGATTAAATTAGCCAGATTTTCTGGTGCTTTGACTTTCTTGCAAACCCAGCATCAAAGTGCGGCAATAATGCTAGCCAATAGTGAAAATACTTCTCTTCAGCAAAAGTATTTACCTTATATGGGGACAGGAAAAATATTGATCGGAGTTGGTTTTTCTCATTTACGTCGCCAGGGAATACCAATGGTATCGGCTAAAGAAACCACTCAAGGTTACGAGATAACAGGGGAAGTACCTTGGATAACTGGCTATAGTTTCTTTAGTAGTTTTATTTTGGGTGCAACTTTGCCCGATGGTAGAGAGATTTACGGCATATTACCTTTGCAAAACCAACTTCAAGATCGAGGGGGTGGCATAAGTATCAGCCCGCCAATGGATTTGATGGCGATCGCTTCTACCAATACCGTCAGTGCCAAAATTGATCGATGGTGGATGGATAGTTCTCAGGTAGTCAGTATTAAGCCAACAGGATCGATTCATCAAAGCAGTCGCCGTAATATTCTCAATCATGGGTGGTATTCTATTGGCTGTGCCTATGCTGGTTTAGATATCCTATTATCTTTAGCCGAAAAGAAACAACTAGGTTTTTTACACGAATCTTGGCAGACTCTTAATTTAGCAGTAAAGCAATCCGAAGAACGAGCGATCGCGCTAATTTCCCAAAAGACAACATCTTACGAGCAAAAGCTTCAACTCCGTAGGGATGTAGTTAATTTAGCCCAACGCTGTAGCCAAGCAGCAGTAATTGCTTCTGGTGGTGCAGCCAATTACTTTAATTCTAGTGCAGCCAGAGTGTATCGCGAGGCATTATTATTTAGCGTTTCAGGACAAACTACTGATGTGATGGAAGTTAGTCTAAAAAAATTGTTGATGTTTGATAGCGGATAGTCGATCTTTTATTTTCAAATCTTTCTCATGGGACTGAAACAAGTTTAAAACAAAAAATCCAGTTTGGGCTTTGTTTGGGCTTGATTTTTGTTTAAGTCCCGTTAATATATACTCGATCGCGTTTTGGCAATTTATTAGTAATTTATTGATGGCTAAAAAATATTTATATGCTTTGTTGATTTGTTTATCTATAGTTGGTTTCATTGTGCCAAAGGTAGCAAAATCTAGTGCCACTGCTTGCGTTTACAATCTAGAAGCTTATCGGGGATTAGAAATGACGCAGTTATCCCAAGAATTAAACAATACGGGGTTAATTGTCAGAATTCATGGTGCAGCAGCCTCCTCGCAAATGTTTGTCATGTCCGTACGCGAACCAGATAACTTTTTTAATCATCGTGAATTTTCTTTACTTGCTGAAAACCTTGAAACAATCGACACCCTGAAGAAAATCAATCGTCATGATTTAGTTTGTGTGGGAGGAAATATTATTACCAATTCTAGTCCTCAGGTACATATCAAAGTAAGCTCGATTCAGGTTTTAGAACCTTGGCAACAGCCAAAGGGTTTTGCCCCTTATAAAAGACAACACAATCTACTCCAAGAATTAAAAGAGCAAAATAGTTTTATTGGCAAAGTACACGCCATTGGCGAGGAGGGAAAAATCCTAGTTGCGGGATACAAAGATTTGGTAATTCCGCTTTTTGTCTCGGCAACAGAATATACCCCAAAACCGGCAACCAACTTAAGACGGGACAGTAGGCAGGGTAAAAGTTTTGGGATTGGATGATTTTCTCGACTTTCTGGGTTGAGGTAATTCACCAATGTTTTCAACAAGATATTCAAACAAGTCAGGAAAATGCTGACCAAAGAGTCTTGATGCAGCAGTAGTGCCATCATTTCTTTTTAAAGCAAAGTTATGAATAACCGTGGCGACTTTTAATCGTGTAGAGGATAATCCTCGTCGGTTATGATGAATTTGAGACAGATATCCATTACGTCCTTCCACGGCAGATGAAGAAGGGTGTGGTCAAAAGTAGTTGGTTCAACAGGCGATCGCTGTTTAGCTTTAACCATCTAATTCGGGTTTTATCCTGAACCATCGAGCGAGATTAGGCAGCAAGATGGCAATGTTTTGATGAGAGGAAAAACTGTCAAAAGATATTGCCATGAATCAAGATTACACCGATATTATCCAACATCTGAGTCAACAGCTATCGTCAGCTATTCAAGAACGAGAAATAGATTTATCTGATTCGGTAAGTCAATTAGATGGATTTGTAGGCGAGCTGTTACGGATAATGGGGTTAAAAGTAATGTCGCTATTATTAAATGCAGAGGCAGAGCAAGCAATAAAAGAAAAGAAAAAGACAGGTTCAGTAATTCATCGTCGTTTGAAGGCTGAATATTCAGTAATTTTTGGTGTTGTTGAACTAGATTCTCCTTATCTATGGAACAAACAAGAACATAAAGGAAACCGTCCTGTTCAAGACAAGTTAGGAATCAAACATCGTGACTTCTCAAAATCACTCACTAGAATTTTGACCGATTTTGGAGCGGAAGAATCATTTGGACAAGCCGCTCAACGTTTTGAAGAACACTATGGCTGGCAAATACAACGAAGCAAAATCAGACGAAAAGTAGAACATATTGGGAAGCTTGCTCTAACTTATGTAGAACAAAGACTAGAGATGTTATCCAAAACCTTTGAGAATCTTACTGCACCAAAAAAAAGAACTGGTTGGAATCGAATTCTGGTCGAATTGGATGGTTGTCATGTTCCCACAGGTATTTCTGTCACCAAGAAAACCGAAGAATTAACTCCAACACGAAAAATCAAAAAACGTCAGCGAGCAAGGGATTGGCGTGAAGTGAGAGTTGGTTTTGCTCGTCCCGTCGAGTCGAAAAAGCAACGAACATTTATTGCTTTAATGGGACAATATCCAGAAGTCGTCAAACACGACCTAGTACGGCTGTAGATCGAGGATTATCAACTTATACTCTAGTCTATGGAATCGCTGATGGAGGCAATGGCTTAAAAGAAGCTCTTGAAGCTAAATTTGACCATTTTCAATTTATTCTTGACCTGCCGCATCTAAAACACCACCTTCATGACACTGCTGATGTTTTAGATTTGAAAGGAAAAGAGCGTTCTATTTGGCTTGATTGTATACTCTCCCTCATTAATCATGGTCGGGTTAAGAAAGTTTTGAGCCATTTAAAAAAATGGTCAGTCAAAGAACAAAACACTGTGGTTAATCTATCCAAGTATTTAAAACGATTCGAAAACTCTATTCATTACGATAAATATCGCTCTTTGGGTCTTCCTATTGGCTCAGGAGAAGTTGAAAGTGCTCATCGCTATATCCCTCAAAAAAGATTAAAAATTCCAGGTGCGACCTGGCATCCAGACAATGTGAATCCAATGTTGGCTCTGAGAATTATTCGAGCCAATAATTGGTGGCATGATTTTTGGATGGCGATCGCCTGTTAAACCAACTACTTTTGACCACACCCATTAGTATTGACTCTAGGAATCAAGTACCATAAAGTTTCTCCCGTTTTTGGGTTCACAAATCCATATACATACAACCATTCATAGCGATGTTGAACTCTTGCTATTGGTCTGACTCCAATCTTTGACCAGACTTTTTTCAATAGTTGTTGTTTTGTTAATAAAGCTTTTCTTCCTCCCGATTGTTTTCGCTTTTTGTTTTTTTGATTCTTAATTCCTTCTTCTCCTGTCCTTCTTCTCCTGTATTGTTATATCTTCTAACTATTTCCTTGCCATAATCATAGTTAATTCCAATAGCGATCGCACTATTTTTAATTGACCAACCTAAAGATATTTTCCACAATAAATGCCATCTTCTTGATTCTACTGAATCTTGACTTTTTAAATATTTGTGTTTTAATTCTTCACTACTGTAATAGTTGGCTAAATAAGCTTTTCTAGGCATCTGTTTCCCAAACTTGCTATTTCTTGTATTGTAAATGGGTTTTGAGAACAGGATTTAGTATGACATCCAGACTTCAAAATTTTATGATAGTCTTCAACCCGCCAACGATAAGTGT
>NZ_JADWDC010000125.1 GCF_020640915.1 Waterburya agarophytonicola KI4
CCCTATCCGAAGGTGTATCCTTTAGGGCATCCTCCTATGAGCTGGGGTAGTTCATAATAATATTGGTTGTGGAATTAAGACTATGGGTAAAAACGCTAAACTCAAAAAAATACGCTCTTCTAGCAAAGCTGGCAATAAATCAGCTAAGAGATATGAGCAGACTCAGTTTGTCCAACAGTTTGAAAAGATGGGTTATCAATTAAAAATTGACCCCAAACTACAGCCTAAAACTAATCGAGGCAATATATCTCCAGAAATTCCCCAAGATAGAATAGAGCCACAACTATAGTCTAGAGTGGTTTTGCAGAATTAAATCAAAATATTACTTAGAGCTTTTCGACTTAATTCCCAGCTAGATACAGGTAAAACAATCGGCCAAAATAGGGGAGTCAAAAATAAAAAAGCCCAGGAGATTAGATCGTTGTTGGGAGTACTGTCGTCTTGATAAAATAGCATCAGCCAATAGACAAAAACCATAAAATAGATTGTCCAATACCAAGTAACAATGTTTCCAGACATTCAGCGATCGCTCTTAATAAATTTGGGCTTTCATTATTGTCGATTGATCGAGAAATTGTCACGAGTAAAAATACTTAATTGCAATGGTTTTAGGTTGAACCACTCCCAACATTGATTCTATTTATTGGGAAGAAATAGAAATATAAGGAGTTAAAAACATATTCTGTTCGGCAATTCGACGCTTAGTTAAACCAGGTAAAGCGACCAACCGCCCCCCTTGATTGGCTTTATTCCAGCGAGGAAATTCACGAGCAGCACCTTGATAATCTCCTGCATTGAGTTTTCTACTTAGAGTACTTTGCTTAATTAGTTTCATCCCCGCGTTGTAGACCAGAGAAGTCAATGCGCCTAATTGATGGGGAGTTAGTTCGACTCTAACATTAGCCAAGATTAAACTTTGAATATGATATATTTCTCTCTCTAAAGTAGCATCAGCCTGAGCTTGAGTAATATATTGACCCATTCTCACCTTTTTGCCATTTATCCTAGACTGTCCGTAACCAATTACGGGTAAACCACTGGTATCAATATAAGCATAAGCACGAAAACCTTCGTGTTGCTTGATTAAACTTAGGGTAGAAGCTAAAACCTTGTGATTGGAGGGATTAACTTTGTTTGAAGCAATAATATGTTTTATATTATTAGCAGTAGTTCGATCTGTTTTTAACTGCTTATTTTGCTGATTTAATTGACTAGCATGAGAGCTGTCAATGCTCAACAGAAAAGAGTTTGAAGATAATAATAAGGTTAATGATGAGAGAAAAAGTTTATTAATAGAATCAGACTTGAAAAACATAGGGAATTTTACTGAATTATCTTTGCTTAAGTATATTTACTTAAAACTAACTAGCCGATTTTATCTAAAACTAGATAATTTTTAGGAAACTAAAAATACAAAACAAAATGCTGTGTAGATCTCTAAAATAATCAATGACGATCTATTTTCCAACCTCCAATCAATTAAAATAAATGTCTCAAAAAGGCGATCTTTTAACCCAAAAAATAACCCAAAATTCTTCTTGTATTGTTATTGGTGGGGGAATTTCAGGCTTAATTGCAGCTACTTTATTGCAACGCCAAAAAATGAAAGTAATTGTGTTAGATAAAGGGAGAGGAATTGGCGGACGTTTGGCGACTCGTCGGATTAAATATTCAGAATCTGTTGAGGGAATTTTTGATTATGGAACGCAATATTTCAGTGTCAAACATCTCAACTTTCAAACTTGGGTAGATGATTGGTTGCAACAAGGCATTATCAAACAATGGAGTGAGGGATTTCCTCAAGAAAACCGCTTTATATGTGGTGAATTGGACGGCAAACCGCGTTATTGTGGAGTTAATGGGACTCGCGGTATTGCTAAATATTTAGGGAGAGATTTAGATGTTCGCACTAGCATCAAAGTAACAAAACTATACTACGATCGCCAGTGGTTAGTGGAGACAGAAGACAAGCAAAAAATACGCGGAGATATTTTAGTCATGACTCCTCCCATACCTCAATCTCTGGCTTTGTTAGATAATTCTAAAATAACTTTACCCCCAGATATCAGAAAATCCTTAGAAGAAGTTAGTTATCATCCTTGCATTGCCGTTTTAGCTTTACTCGCAAAACCCAGTAAAATTCCCGAACCTGGAGGTATCGCAGTAGAAGATGAGTCGTTGATTTGGCTGGCTGACAATTATCAAAAAGGTATTTCTCCTCATGGTTATGGGGTGACTCTCCAGGCTACTCCTAATTTTAGTGAAACTCATTGGGATAATAGCGACGCAGATATTGCCAGAACGTTATTTGCTGCTGGATCGCCTTGGTTGAATTCTGACATCATTCAATATCAAGTACACCGTTGGCGTTATAGTTTGCCCAAAACACTCTATGATCGACCCTGTTTGGCTTTTTTTGCCGCTTCTAAGGTTTCGTCGACCAAACGCTCGCGATATTTTTCAAACTCAACAATTAATTCTGCAAGTTCTGCTGCTAATGCGATCGCATCGAAAATTTCTTAACTGAGTTTACTGTTGGCTGACAATCTGAGAAAATTGATAACACGATCAAAATAACCATAACAACACTAATTTAATCGATTTTAAGAATCATGGCAGATACTCCCGCAACCGCAGCAGAACTTGCAGAATTAATTGTTGAGTTTGAAAAATATCGCGAGCGTTTGGTCGACGAAACCTTAGAAGCGGCAAAAAAAGCCAAACTTTCTAAAAAAGCAACTATGGCAAAGTTAGAACCACAACTTGCTGATATTGATGCTAAATTAGCAAGGATTCGCGAACAACAGGCTAATTTGACTGCCCAATCATAGAAAAATGACTAATAAGCCCAATACCGCTAGTAATGGCGAGCATATGGTCTTTTATGGCGATAAAGCAGACAAACTCCGAGCCAAAAGCTTTATCTTTGATGAAAATAGGCGATCGCAATTCAATTGATTCGCTACAAGTTGTTTTAAATAAAGACTTTTTTAACTAATCTCAATGATATACATCTTAAGATTGATGGCTCGCACAACCTGAATGTTGGATAGTTTATATATTAAGTAAAGAAGTTAGTCTAGTTAATACTTTTATTGTTAGTAAAGATGAGTAAAGTTAGCGTTGTTTTAATTGAAGACCACGATTTAAGTCGCATTGGTTTGTGTGCAGCATTAAAACAATACAACGATGTCGAGATTCTCGATAGTGCTGCTAATGGCAAGGATGGTGTCAGCAAAATTAAAACTCATCAGCCCGATGTTGCCTTGGTTGATATTGGTTTGCCAGATATTGATGGGATTGAAGTTACCCAGCTCATTAAAGAATATCAGGCAAAAAATCCCGATTTCAAAACTAAAATTTTGATGCTGACTATGCACGATAGTGAAAACTCTGTAATGGCTGCTTTTGCTGCTGGGGCGGATTCTTATAGTTTGAAAGATGTGAGTATGGATAACTTAGTTGAAGCTATTCGCAACACCCACGAAGGAAATGCTTGGATCGATCCTGCGATCGCTCGTATTGTGTTAAAACAAGCTCAATCTACTAATAGTATCAAGCCGACTAATACTTCTAATAATGCCACGGTTGAAGTAGACGACACTCAATCGATTACTGCTGTAGCAGAAGAATATCAACAACTGATTGAAACTTATCCCTTAACAGATAGAGAGCTAGAAGTTTTAGAGTTGATTGTTGCAGGCTGTAGCAATGCAGATATATCGGAAAGGCTGTATATTACCGTAGGAACAGTCAAAACTCATGTTTGCCACATTCTGAATAAATTATGCGCCGACGACCGAACTCAAGCTGCGGTAAGAGCATTAAGAGCGGGTTTGGTAAAGTAGGTATTCTAGCTTGAATCCCCAATTTATCTCAAATTGCCACGATGGAGAATTACCGCACTAGGAATTGTATTATTCTGACTATCGTCTAGCATCAACAATTCCACGCTGCCATAGTAAGCTTTGGGGGTATTTTCCAAACATCTATAGCTATTATTATCACTGTGATAGATACCAAACTCTCTATGACCTTTGGGTCGAGCTTGCCAGTGAATCAAAGTAAAACTCCCGCTAAGAGAAAATTGCTCAATGATGGGGTTAAAATCAAGTTCTAATTCACTACCCGCTACATCTGGAGTAGACACCTTGAACTTAGCCTTAGATATAGTGTGGACAATTTTCATTTTTCTGATTCTGTATCGATTAACTGCTTAGTTGTTGAGTCGATTTGTTGTTGAGCTTGCCCTAGAATTTCGTCTGATTCGAGTAATTCTTGCTGCAAAGCTTGGCGTTTCGGTGAAGCGATCGGTAAAAGTTCGACATCTTCTTTCAATTCGTCAGAGACTTTTTGCACTTTGGTTAATGCGTTGGTAGTTTTTAACTTGTAGTGAGCAGCTTCGATCTCTACTCCGTTGGCTCGAATCATCGACCAACATGCACCAACGGAAAAAATAGCGATCGCAATGCCGATACAGTTCCAAAAGCAAGGCGTGGGTGAACTATTTAGCCGTACCATCGGACTACTTCCCCCCTAAAGTCAATATGAACAAAGCTGTAGTAACGACCTAGCCCCCCCCCTCTAAGTGAAGGCGATCGAGTATCTTGTGAATTTGAAAAGCTGAAAAATAATCAGAGCGAATATCCACCGCATCGCCGTATTGATGACGGGAATACTTTGAGCCACCCACCCGACTATTAATATGCCTGGGACGTAGGGTGTTGATTTTGAGGTTGATTAACAGATAAAATGTCATATGAGTTCTC
>NZ_JADWDC010000026.1 GCF_020640915.1 Waterburya agarophytonicola KI4
TATTTTAATTAATTTTGGAACAAAATATACAATTAATTTTGCATAAGTACTTAATTGTTATGGGATCTATCTGAATGTTTTGAGCCTATCCCGAACTCACGTTAAAATAATTTAGTAATCGACCAACTAATTTCTCGCTCGGCAAACATGGGAACAACATCGCCATAGGTTGCAGGAACTTTAAAAGGTATGGATTCTAGTGTGATAAATTTTTGCGGTGGAATTATATCGTATATTTTTTGTGCATTATCAGAAACAAATGCCTGTAGGCGATCTAGTGCATTATGCTTGGCAAACAATTCTGCTAAAGCTGCCAGGGCGATGGGAGCCGTAAAAATTCCCGCAGCACAACCACAGGCTTCTTTTTTATCGATAGGGTGGGGGGCGGAGTCGCTACCAAACATTAATTTAGGATGGGCAGCGATCGCAGCTTTTAATAAAGCTTCCCTATCTTCGGGTCGTTTGGCAATAGGTTTGCAGAATAAATGAGGTCTGAGTAATCCCCCTGCAAGGTCATCTAAAGTAATTATCAGATGGTGTAAAGTTACCGTAGCGAAGATATTTTCATATCTATCTAGTAGGGCTACCGCTTCTGCCGTGGTAATATGCTCCATGATAATTTTGAGACGAGGAAATTTGTTTGCTAGATGTTCAAAAATTGGCAAAAATAATTTTTCCCGATCTAAGACAAAACCATGAGTTTCTCCGTGTACTAAAAGAGGAATTTCTAACTCTTCCATATATTTAATCGTGGTTTCCACGCGATCAAGTGCTGCTACACCATCTTCGCTATTAGTAGTTACCCCCGCAGGATAAAGCTTAATACCTAAAATATGAGGCTTAAACTGTTCGAGTTCTTCATAGCTATAATCCTTAAAAAAGACAGTCATATATGGCTGAAAAACATCATCTCCCACAATCGACTTGATTTCCTGTAGATATCCTGTCAAACGCTCTAGATTATTGACCGCAGGGACTAAATTAGGCATAATAACCCCTCCTGCAAAAGAATAAGAGCTTAAAGGAATTACGGTTTGCGCCATTGCACCCTCGCGGAAATGGAGGTGCATATCTAAAGGCGAGTTGATAACTACTTGTTGGGGTCTATCTGACATCAATTCCACACCTAGCAAACAAAGGGACTATATAATTAACCCATAAATACCATAGCAAGTGTTTGTCGCTCGCCGTTAAAAATGCCAGCCCAAGTAGTTACCATACTGTCTGCTGAAGAGATCCGCCGTACTATCAACCGTTTGGCTTCTCAAATTGTCGAAAGATCGGGAGATTTATCACAAATAGTCTTATTGGGTATTCATACCAAAGGTGTCCCTCTAGCCGATCTATTGGCGACACAGATAGAAATATTAGAAGAGACTGCTGTGGCTGTCGGCGCGATCGACGTGACTTTTTATCGCGACGATCTAGATAAAATTCGGACTCGCATTCCCGCTAAAACCAAAATACCCCTCGATCTTACGGGCAAAACCGTCATCTTAGTTGATGATGTTATTTATAAAGGTCGCACTATACGCGCTGCCTTAAATGCGGTTACTGAATATGGTAGACCAGAACTAATTAGATTGGCTGTCTTAGTAGATCGAGGACATCGTGAATTGCCTATCCATCCAGATTTCACGGGGAAACAATTACCCACCGCAACGGAAGAAAAAGTAAAGGTTTATTTTAATGAAATCGATGGTAGGGATGCCGTAGAATTAGTCAAAGATTTAGACTAATACTTAAGATTAACTGTTTTAAGTTATAGTTGTGTTACAAAATTATTTTTCAAAACTTGTATTCATGACTTATAGCCTGAGAATAGCTGATTTACCTCCTAGCGAACGTCCTCGGGAAAGGTTGATGGCAATGGGAGCAAAAAATCTATCTGAGGCTGAATTACTAGCTATTTTGATTAGTACGGGACAAACTAGGGGAAATTTATCGGCAATTGGCTTAGCCCAACATATCTTAAAAGAACTAGGTGCATATAGACGCGCGCCTTTAGATGTCTTGAGAGAAGTTCATCCCCGTGAATTGATGAAAATTCCTGGTATTGGCCCTGCCAAAGCAGCTACGATTATTGCAGCAGTAGAATTGGGTAAGCGTACTTTTAAATTTAGACCCAATGAAAAAGTTGCAGTAGATAGTCCTACCTCCGCCGCAGCAGTTTTGACCAACGACCTCATGTGGCAAAGTCAAGAGCGTTTTGCCGTCTTGATGTTGGATGTCAAAAATTGCTTGTTGGCTACTAAAATTCTCACTATCGGTACGGCGACAGAAACCCTGATTCATCCCCGCGAGATTTTTCGAGAAATAATACGCCAAGGAGCAACTAAATTAATTATTGCCCACAATCATCCATCGGGTAACTTAGAACCTTCCCCTGAAGATATTAATTTAACAGAGCAATTATTACAAGGTTCGCAATATTTGGATATTCCGCTGTTGGATCATTTGATTTTAGGCAATGGAGATTATCAAAGTTTGAGACAGGGAACGGATTTATGGCAGCGTTTTCCTCAAGGGGAATAGACCAAACTGCATCTAGTTTGAGGTTAAACTATTGATATATCAGGCTTTCACCCCTTTTTGAACCTTATTTTTTGTCAAAGTCCCGTTAGTTAGTCATAATATCTTTAACATTGACTTAATTTCCAGCTTTCTTTATCTTCAATTTCTAAGATATATTGATGGTATTCAATCAAACTACGACGATGACCTACACTAACAAAAGTAGTATTATTTTTAACTAAATGTTGATATAAACTAGCCTCATTTTTAATATCTAAAGCACTAGTTGCTTCATCTAAAATTACATAATTAGGTTTGTTAATCAAAATTCTGGCAAATGCCAATCTTTGTTGTTCTCCTAAAGACAAAACATCATCCCAATCCTTTTCCACATTTAAACCACCATGACGCTCGATTAGATCGGGTAAATTTACTGCTTTGAGCGCGCTAGCGAGTTCGAGATCGGGAATATCAAGATCGTCATTAGGATATGCCAGTTGACTGCGTAAAGTACCCAAAATCATATAGGGTTTTTGGGGTAGAAACAGCATTTTTGATAGATCTGGACGATAAATCGCCCCTGTTCCAGAATTCCACAGCCCAGCGATCGCTCTGAGTAAGGAACTTTTTCCGCATCCACTAGCACCCATGATTAATAAACCTTGACCAGATGGCAGTTCGACGGACAAGTCTTTAACTAAGGTTCGCTGATAGTTGGGAGTTTGTAAAGTAACTTTTTTGAGAGCTATTTTATCTTGTTGAATGGTGCTGATCGTAGGACATTCTAAAATGTCTTTATCGAGAGCTATTTTAGGATTTTCTAAATAGTCTTCAAAGACAGACAAGCGATCGACACTAGCAGCAAAAGCAGTTAAAGATTGAAATCGATTTACGATAAAGTTTAAAGAGGCAAATACCCTAGCAAAAGCTCCTCCAGCTTCGGTTACTTTTCCTACTTCTAACTCTCCAGAAAGAACGCTCGGCGCAATCACAATAGCGGGCAAAATATAAGGAAAGAAATCGTAAGCATTGGTAAATAAACCCAAATACATTTCTTGCCAAATAACTAATAAGTTGAAGTTTTTAAATACTTCACTAAATTTATAGCGTAGGCTTTGAGTTTCTTGACTTTCTCCTTGATAAAAAGCGATCGATTCTGAATTTTCTCTGATGCGGACTAAACCAAATCTAAAATCAGCTTCTTTTTTTATTTGATCGAAGTTAATTCCGACTAATTTTCTGCCGTATACTCCAACTACAACAATTGTTCCTGCTAAAGAATAAACAATCAACAAATAAACTAAATTACTCGAAATTCTCCATAACACTACGCTAAAAGCTGCTACTTGAAAAACGGAGCTAATTAACGATAGTAAAAAACTTAGAGATTCTACAGTAAAACCCTTTACATCTTCGGCAATCCGTTGGTCTGGGTTATCAATATCACTATTGAAATTTCCTAATTTATAGAAAGCTCGATTATTAAAATAGCGATCGATAATGTGATGGGTTAACGATCTACGCCAATAGTTGCCCAGTATTCCTTGAACATAAAGAAAACCTGCAAATAAAGGAACATAGATAACTAAAATTGCCAGAAAAATTCTCACAGTAGTCCAGAATCGATCGACATCTTTTGCCGAAAGGGAAGAAATAATATTCCCTTGTTGCTGCAACAACAAAACACTTAATTGAGTATAAGCAATTAGTAAAATAAATAATAAGGCTAAAAGAGATAACGCTCCTTTCTTTTCATTGCCCAACCAATAGAGCTTTGCTAAAGACCAAAACTTTTTAAAAACTTTTAAATTAAATCGATTCATTTCGTTTCTATCTAACTACAAAAACAATGCTCGGCAAATCTGGTTTTTCGAGTTATATTTTGGCTTGATATGCTTTGGAATTAACTACTTTGTCTAATAAACCTGCACAAGCATCTAATAGTAAATCGATGACATAATCAAAACCATCAGCACCTCCATAATAAGGATCAGGGACTTCTTTGTCGGTTTTATTGGTAGCAAAATCACACATCAAATAAACTTTGTCTTCATATTTTCCCTCTCGATCTAAATACAAAATATCCTGGTAATTTTCGCGATCCATAGCTAAGATCAGGTCAAATTGCTGTAAATCCCCAGGAGTTAATTTACGAGATTTCCCTTGTAGCTCGATTCCCCCCTTGAGTGCAGCAGCATTCATGCGACGATCTGGAGATGCACCGACATGATATCCCGAAGTTCCCGCCGAATCACAGACAATTTTATCTGTCAAACCAGCTTCAGCTATCAAATAGTTCATAATATTTTCGGCTGATGGAGAACGACAAATATTGCCCAAACATACAAACAATAATTTATAGGTCATGAATAACTAAAAACTAATAAATACTTCATAGATTGCCGATCTTACCTAATTGTGAAACAAATATCTCACAAAACTAAAGTAGATGCTACAAATTTGCCAGATATATATACTCTCGAATCCTCTTAATTAGTTTAGTTCTCCTGCATAATATTCATGTCGTCAATTTACCACAGAGTCAACAAAACAAACCCGCCAATTGGCAGTACGATCACCTAAAATTATTGCTAAAACTTATATATTTGTAGTTATTTTTATCCTTAGCCCACAAAAATTAATTGGAAAATAATTTTATGTTTAAGTCCAAAACTAGAGAACGTAGAATTTTTACTAGTCGAAAAAGATCGCGCCCTCGCTTCTCTATATTTTCGGCGATCGCATCTTTGGTGCTAGTGCTATTAGTCTTAGAACTCCTGACTCGTATATTTGTTGACCTGACGGGCAATAGAAGTCAATTTGCTAGAGCAAATACCAAGTCCGATCTTACCCAAGCCTATAAATTACAATTTGTCGGTCAGAATGGCGATCTCGATCCAAAATCTGATAACACTAGCCTCAAAGCCAAACCCAGTTTAGCTGTAGGTTATCAGTTATTGGGCAATCAAAATAGCGAACATTGGTCGATTAATGCGGAGGGATTTCGCGATCGCGATCCGATTTCTCTTGCCAAACCTAAAGATGAGATCAGAGTCTTCTTACTAGGGGGTTCAACTGCATTTGGCTATGGTAGCCCCAGTAACGCCACGACTATCAGCGAATACTTAGAACAACGCCTACAAAAGCGTCTCCAACAACAAAAAGCTTCTCCCGAACTATATAAGCCCGATGTGCTGCCATTTGATAAAGTAGAAAAACAAAAATATTTAGCCAAACCTGCCAAAATAAAGCCTGGGAACTATCGCATAATCAATGCTAGCGTCCCTGGTTACACCTCTGGTAACGAACTAGCCCAACTAGCTTTGCAAATTCTTCAATATAAGCCAGATTTAATCGTTGTTCTAGATGGTTACGAAGATTTGATGCTAGATAGCGAGCAAGAAGCGGTTCAAGCCCCTCAAATCGATTTAGATAGGCAAAACAAACCGACTAGCTTTGTTGACTATGTCGGCCAATTTATTGAACCGATTGAAAATAAAAGTTATTTAGCCCAAATTGCTCAAGATCGTTGGCTAAAAAATGGCGAAGGCGATGAAAAACAAAACTTTATTCTCAATGAACCAACATCCAATCTAATTAAATATTTACCTCCAAATAAGGACGAACTGCAAAAAAGAGTCGGTCGCTACATAGATCGCCACAAACAAATTTTGAGTTTGAGTGCAGCAGCGCGTGCGCCATTGGTAGTAGCAATACAGCCAGAAATTACGGGACGAAATCCCAGTCAATTAACTGATAGTGAAGGCAAAATTGCCACAGACTTAGGTAGAAGTTATATTCAGCAGGTTAGAGATAGCTATCCTGTATTGATTCAAGCTACTCAGCAACTAGCCAAAGCTTTCCCCAAAAATATGAAAGCGGTAGACTTATACAAGCTCACGGATAAATATCCCTCTCCTAGCTTTATCGATCCAATTCATCTTAATGAAGCAGCCAATCAAAAGGTAGCCGAACAGCTTTATTATGCTATTGCCAGTATGCCTAAAATGCAGCTTGTTCCTACCCAAGCACCAGCACCTAAGCCAGTTTATCCGAGACCCTATTTGAACTCCCGATAAACATCATTGTATAGATTATATATAGATCATCCAAGGCGACACCCAGATTCGAACTGGGGGATAATGGATTTGCAATCCACGGCCTTACCACTTGGCTATGTCGCCACACTTGTTTGCTCTGTCTTAGATAGTCCAGACTACTTAAGCGCATTACACCATCGCAGTGCGTTAATTAGTATAGCAAACTTTGTTAACTATGGTTTAAATAATTAAGACCAGATCGAACTAAAATAATATTTTTGATTTTTTTTAGTAAATAGCGGGTTCTTTCTCTTTAATATCCGCGAACTCTTTAGATAGAGTCAATTGCGTTCCATCTCGATTCCAATGAACGTAGTCAAATACATGATGCAAAATTGACAAGCCTCGACCATTTTCTGATTCGTCGTTTGGCAGTAATTCGTCAAAGCGATCGCATTTAGCCCTACAGCTATTTTTTTCGATAAAACCGTTCCCTTGATCGACAATTACCCAAGAATATTCTTTGGTTGTAACCGTAAATCTGACAATAATAGTTTTACTAGGATCTAGTTTGTTACCATGCTTGGCAGCGTTCACTAAAGCTTCCTGTAATCCTAATCTTACTTCTGTTTGCCATTCGGTCGGTACGCTAACTAATAGCAAATCGAGAACGGGACAGAGATAAAGGGTTGAAGTAAAACTCATGGTACTCCATTTGCTTCTACTCCAAGGGATAGGGATGGCAATCACTAATATATACCTCTAGGTTGAATATTTAGAATTTTTGGCTGGATAAATTCATTCGCTCAGTCTTATATATCGAACAAAATTGTTATTTATCAACAGCTAAGATTTTTTATGTTGACAACCTCTTTTCTAAGATGACTCTACAAGCTTATTAATCAATCCAGAAGATACAACCATAGTGCTTTTCTTAGAGTATTTCAAAATTACATATACCTAGCATCACCCCAATTATACTAAACTTTACGAAATAATATGAGAATGATTGAATACCTCAATTAGCATTTGCGTAAAATTACATAAGTTTCTACATGAGTAGTTTGGGGAAAGAAATCAGTAGGTTGAATGTATTGAGATTGATATGTATTTGATTGGCAAATTAATTTAATATCTCTGGCTAAAGTTGCTGGTTTACAACTGATGTAAACGATGCAAGATGGTTGTATTTTGAGGACTGTTTCGATTACTTGGGGAGCGCATCCTTTGCGAGGAGGATCGAGCAATAATATATCGGGTTTAAAAGAAATAAGCTCGATACAATCTTTGACTTTTCCCGTATAAAAACTAGTATTGGTGATGTTGTTGAGAGCAGCATTATTTTGAGCTTGTTTGATGGAAGTGGGATTAATTTCTATTCCTGCTACTTGCTTTACTTTTTTAGCCAAGGGCAAGCTAAATGTACCAATACCACAATAGGCATCAATGATCGATTCATTTCCTGTTAAATTCAATTGTTCGACGATCGCACTTAGCAAAAGTTCTGCTGCATTAGTGTTAACTTGAAAAAAAGTATCCGCTGCAATGTGCAGTTTAACCCCTGCAAATTTTTCTCTCAAATAAGGCTTTCCCGCTACGGTATAAGTGATTTCTCCTAAAATAGCATTGGTGCGATTTGGGTTGAGATTGAGACACACTCCCACTAATTCGGGATATTTATCTAACCATAGTTGCGCTTGTTCTTCTATTCCCGCTAATTTCTCGCTGGTTGTGACTAAAGTAAGTAGCATTTCTCCCGTATGGCTACCAATTCTTAAGGAGAGATGGCGTAATTTTCCCCGATGGTTGCTTTCATCATAAATTGACCATCCTCTTTGCTGAATATCTTGCTTGACCTCTTTTAAAAGGGGATGTAAACGCTCGTCTTGTACAGGACATTGATTGAGATTAACTAATTTGTGACTGCTTTGTCGATAGTAGCCTGCTTGAACTTGTCCCGTAGCGGATCTCCCTAAAGGATAGGTAGACTTGTTACGATAATTAAGTACATCGGGGGTGTGTAAAATGGGCTGTACTTTGATGTCGGCAAAACCACCAATACGCTCAAAAGCTTGAATCACCTGCTGGCGTTTGGCTTTTCGTTGATAATCTGGCTCGATGTGCTGCCACTGA
Organism: Waterburya agarophytonicola KI4; assembly: GCF_020640915.1. Lineage (GTDB taxonomy): Bacteria > Cyanobacteriota > Cyanobacteriia > Cyanobacteriales > Xenococcaceae > Waterburya > Waterburya agarophytonicola. The sequence continues at coordinate 8,688 of NZ_JADWDC010000026.1, forward strand.
CAGCCACCGCATTTATCTGCCACAATACATTGGGGACGTATGCGGTAAGGAGATGGGGTTAATAGCTGCTCGACTTTCCCCCGCGCAAATTTGGCTTTAGACTGAATTATCTTGGCATTGATGCGATCGCCCGTTACTGTATTGGGAACAAAAACGACTCTTCCTTCGTGTCTTCCTACCCCGTCACCGCTAGTATTGAGGTCAATTATTTCGAGTTCGACTGTTTGACCCTGTTCTAATTTTTGCTTCATTTGGCTGGATTTAGTTGGCGTTTCCTTAAGGGCGGATTGATTGCTTTAGATTAATTGTATGCTTAGTGTTGCTGTTTCTTATTTTGTCTTGCTCGATGATTACAAGATTGGCGACTGAATCTGACGTTGATGGAATCTTGCAACTGCAATCAATCAATTTATTGACAAATTTGTCTGTCGCAGAATTAGCAGAAGGATTTGTAACTACTCCGATTACAGATGCTCAAGTTAAGACTGCGATCGCCAAAAAAGGTGTTTTTGTAGTGGAAAACAATAATAAGATCGCTGGTTATGTTTTTGCTGCTGATTGGGATTATTTTTCTCAATGGGCAATCTTTCCCTATATGGTTTCTCGCTTCCCCCAACTACAATTTGAGGGAACAGAAATAACAGTCCACAATACATTTGAGTATGGTCCAATATGTATCGAAAAATCTCTCAGGGGTAGTAACGCCCTACCCGATTTATTTGAAATAATGCGTTCTCATCTAGTCGATCTCTTTCCTGTCGGCATAACTTTTATCAATCGACTCAATCAGCGATCCCTTGCAGCCCATACCAGAAAACTTAACTTGCAGATTATTGACGAATTTGAATTTAATAATAGTTCTTATTACACTCTGGCGTTTTTAACTAAGATTTAAGAACCCCGTGCAAGATAAATATTCATGGCAAAAAATAAGTCTCTCCCTGGAAAAATAATTATTAAATTGGGCAAGTTTGTCTGGACTACCATGTGGCAAATCATGATGTCTCAGCTTGCACCCCGCAATAAAACAGGGGAGTATATTCGTCCTGAAAGCCAGTTTAGAAATTCGATTAACAAAAATCCAGATAATATCTATCAACCCGCTGCAAATCGCTATCGTTTGTATGTCGGGATGGGATGTCCTTGGGCGCATCGTACCTTGGTTACTAGGGTATTGAAAGGGCTAGAAAAGGCGATCTCCGTATCAACCGTCTATCCCGATTCTGATGGGGGAATGTGGGTTTTATCCGAGGCTGAGTTGGGCTGTAGCACTGTACCAGAATTATATCAATTGGGGCAATCGGGCTATCAAGGTCGTTCTACCGTACCAATTTTGTGGGACGAAGAGACTAATACTATTGTTAATAATGAAAGTGCCGAAATTATTGAAATACTCAATGGAGAGTTTAATGAATATGCTCAATACCCCGACTTAGAGCTTTATCCTCCTGCTTTAAAGGAGAAAATCGATTACTGGAACGAGAAAATTTATCATACCGTTAATAACGGGGTTTATCGTTGCGGTTTTGCTCAAACTCAATTAGCTTACGAAAGAGCCAGCGAGGAATTATTTGCTACCCTCGATGAAATAGATGGGGTATTGGCAACTAATCGTTATCTTTGTGGCGATCGCCTTACCTTGGCAGATATACGTTTGTTTACCACCCTATTTCGCTTTGATATTGTTTACTATGGCTTGTTCAAATGCAATCGCCGTCGTATTAGGGATTACAATTATTTAGGGGCTTACCTGAAAGACTTGTATCAATTACCAGGAGTTGCTGCTACTTGCGATCTCGAAAGTGTGAAGAGAGATTATTATGGCAACTTGTTTCCTCTGAATCCAGGGGGGATTATTCCTACAGGACCAGATATTACTAATTTGTTACAGCCCCACAATCGAGCATGAATACTATTCCCAATTGGGAATGAATTTGGAATAGCTAAATGTTGTTTCCCACCTATCGGCGATCGCCCATCGAAATCTCCCTAAAGTTTATAAAAAACTGAATAATTTGGCTATTTACTCAATAGTTAATTGGGAATAAAGTAAATTTAATTTGATCGAATTACTCATATTGACAAAATAAATTGCCTTGGTTACGATTGCGGGCGTGTGAGGAGGGAACAAAATTTGAGAGTCGAGGAAAACACGACAAAATCCTTGGCTCTCTTTCTATTGCAAGACTTTGCTTAACTTATTATCAATAAACTATGGTTGTTCTTGGGGTTGTTCTGGCTCGGTTTGTTGACTGGTTTCCTGTTGTTTGATTAACTGCAAAATACCAGCAAATTCTTGTCTTTCGGGATAATATTTCACCATCTTTTCTAAAACAGGAATTGCTTTAGCTGTATTGTTAGTTTGTAGATGTATTTGGGCTAATCCCTCAAGTGCGGTAATATTTTGAGGTTCTCTTTCTAAGACTTTTTCATAACCACTCACCCGCATCTGAATTTGTGATTCGATCGAGGGAGCATCACCAGACTGTTCTGACTCCGAAGCGGTATAATTACTTTGGCTAAAGGCACTACTCAAAGCGATCGCCAAGGTAGAACCAGCAAATCCCAAACCCATGACTAGTGTCGCAACTCTGACTAGGGTTTTGGTTTTAGTTTTGTTTTTCTTCTTTTTGCTCATCAGCTTAGATTAACTCCACATATAGAACGCTAGTATACCTCCCGTAAATCCCAACCAACAAAATATCGTCAGAATCAAAGAGCAAAGCCAACGATTAAAACCGATTAGCTGTAAATCTAATTTTAATAATAATGCGGAGGCGACGAACACTATAAATCTAGCAAAATAGTCTACTTTCTGCACGATTAGAGTAAAGGCAAAAGCTCCTAGGAAAATTGACAAAAAGGCTCTCGTATCGGATTTTAGCCAGTTATCTATACTAATTGCAATTAAAGAAATAGGCGAAGTAAAAATAATTACGCAAAACAAAATAATCGCAACGGCGATACCATACAAAATACCAAAGCGAGTTTTTTCGACGAATTGGATGTATAAATCCCCTTGTTCTAATAACTTAGTCGCCCAAGCACCATACAGCCATCCTTCCACGCCATAAGTTAACAGTAACAAAAACAGAGAAATACCAGGAAATTTTCTGAACCAAGCCATGACTAATGATCAACGATCGATAATTAATTATGGTTCTTTAACTGCCGATTGTTAACCGATTAAAAATAATAATAGGTAATCGATCGCTTATTATCGACGAATCGATTACCCACACAAACACCAGCCATGACTAGCATGGTTATCCCAAGACTTAGATAGATTTTTATCTAAGACATATTTTGAATAATGTAATCAAAATAAAGACTGGCTTCTTGAGCATCTTCTTTACCCAAAAGATCGATGGCTGCTTTTTTCAAGCAACGAATAGCATCAATCATTCCTGGTACGGGTACTTCCAGGGAGTTGTACATTTCTTTAACTCCAATTAAACCAGATTGTTCCATTGGACCTTTATCTCCCGCCATTACACCATAAGTAACGAGACGTAGATACCAGCCAAAATCTCTCAAACACTGATTATATTCTTTTTGTCCGTAAGCATTACCTCCAATAGAACGATATTCTGGATGCTGCTTGAACAAATCCTTCCCAGCTTTATCGACGATTTTCTTTTCGTTATTGGCTAGAGTTTCAGCGATACGCATACGCCTTTCGCCAGTGGTTAAAAAGTTTTTAATGCCTTCTAGTTCTCCGCTACTGGGGTAGCGTAGTTCGTCATCCGCTTTGAGGATAACTTGACTAACTATGCTCATAATATCTGAATGGTTTAATTAACTTTAATAATTTTAGTATCTCAACGACGAGAGATCGCTAGCAATATCTTGCCATTCCTCGGTTGATAAAGATTGTTTCACTATATCAATCTTAAAAGTCGAGATCGCTGCTGTAATTAAGTTATGTATTATTTTATCTCTAGAGCATTCTATTTCACTAGAATGCTTGCCATAATCGCCTTTTTGCTTAATATTAGTTAATAATTTTTCCTCTAAAGGAGTGCCAAAGATTTGTTGATAATTTTGCGGATCTGGATCGAGGATCATCGATCCGTGTTGCAATACGACTTTTCCTCGACGTAGTTGCGCGCTGCCAATTACCTTATTTCCTGCTGCTGTCACCAAATCCGAACCCGTAGCGGTAGCAAAACAGTTATCGTGGCGGATATATTCCTTGGTAGCAATACCATATTCCAAATCTACGCCAAGCGATCGCCACCCCTCAATCAAAAACTGACAGATTTGCTTGTATACTTCCAATCTCTTACCAGGAGGAATAGACATTACTACTGCATAGGTTAAATCCCCTTGATGCAATACCGCCCTCCCCCCTGTGGGACGACGTATAATATCTAAAGGTTTTCCTTGCCAGATTAGATCCTTCCAAGCTGAGGGAAAATCTTTTTGATGGTATCCCAAAGAAATCGCAGCAGGTAGCCAGGTATAGAAGCGAATTATCGGCGGAGATTTCCCCTGGCGATGTTGTTCTAACAAAAAGCGATCGATCGCCATTTGCATCTCTCCTGATGCTTCTATCGGGGGTATGTATCGCCAGGTGTTCATTGATCGCACGTCCTAAATTATTAAAGATGGCTTGGATCTTGCGATCGCAATATTGCCTTGGGATAAACGTCGTTCAAAGACAATTCCTAGTTGCTGTTCCCAAGCCTTAAGAATTTCTTGCTCTCCAGGTCGATTAATATCATCTAAAATAATCCCATAGTCTTCAGCAAAATAGGTTGATAAAAAGGGCAGGGCGGGATACCTAGAAAGCTGTTTTTCGATTTCATAAGCTGGAGGTCCATCGACAATTAGAAGGTCTATTTTTAGCGAAGATAATTGTGCTTTCAAGGTTGATAAATTGTACCAATCAGTATTTTCTCGGTCTATTTTTATGTCGCTGGAACTCAGGGGTGCAAAGATAACAGATACATACTCGGACAAATTTTCTTGGGATAGCTCTTGTTTGAGTAATTCACACCATTGTTGGTCATGCTCTATGGTATGTAAATGCCCGCCTTTTTCCCTTAATAATCTAGCAATATAAAAAGTGGAAATTCCTGCGCCACATTCCACGATACACTTGCGTTGATTAATAGTAATTTCATTTAAAACAGCAACTAATCCACTAGGACGCATGGCAGATTTAGTCCAAGGAAGATAAGAAGTAGATAGGGGAGCTAAATAATGATTGGCAACAAGATCGTTTTGGTTAGCAATAATTTCATTTTGATTGGTGATGAGAGAATTAATTTCCTCTGAAAAAAATTGCTGTAAATATTGCTTTATATCCTGAGAATCAATCATTCGTTAATCTTAATAATTACAAGTTTATAATTTTGGTCTATCTTCAATTATTCTTTATTTTGATCGATACCCAAACAAAAAAGTTCGAGAGTAGTTTGGATAGAATTAGGCGATCGCTGAAGTAAGCCATTGTTCGAGGCGATCGCCCATCGCCTCCAAACTGAATTTTTCCTCAACCACCCGACGACAACAAAGTCGATCTATTTCCGCTATACGATTGACAGCTTCAACTAGAGCAACGACACTATCAGGTTTAACGACAAAACCAGTCTCCCCGTCCGTAATAATTTCCCCTGGACCTCCGCGATCGTAAGTAATTACAGGAGTTCCACAGGCAAGACTTTCAATCACCACATTACCAAAAGCTTCGACCCAGCGAGCAGTCATGAGTAATGCCATGCTTTCACCAATCACTTGTTGTAAATCTGCTTTATTGTCTAAAAACCCTCCATACTCAATGGGTGCATCGGGAAAGTTTTGTTGAATGTTTTCCCAATATTCCCTATCTTCTAACTTACCAAAAATTCTTAGGGGAATACCCGTCATCTGAGCTACTCTAACCCCATCTTCTAAGGCTTTTTCTGGGGCAATGCGACCAAGCCAGAGCAAATATTTTTTGGGGGTTGCAGAAAAGTTATATTGGTCTACGGGCAAGCCATGATAGATCACAGGACAATAACTCGTATCAAATGAAAAAGTTTGCGCTTGAGCAAAACTCCCAAATTTTAGTCGCTCTGGATATTTTTGAGCAATTGATGCCAGAGCGCGATCTATACTATGAGTCACAAAACTCATGCTGACATGGTGTAAGAGAATCGTCTGAAAAAATGGTGTCAAGTAAAACGGCAACCAGTCATAGGCATAGTTAACCACAGCGTCATAATTGTGCTGTATTTCCCTCGCCTTTTGCCAGAGGTTTGCCAAGACAGAGTTAACTGGCAAAGTAATAGGAGCATCTTCGTATTGATTTTGGACAGAAATTTGTCCTTTTCCTGGCACAGTTATCATTTCTATCCCAGCTAACGTCGAACCATCTGGAGCAAGAATTGTGACTTGATGTCCTCGACGTTGCATTTCCTGCGCTACATTGGTGATGGTAAATTCAATTCCCCCGCCACTGCCACTTCCCAGAGTTCCAATGGGAGTGGAAACTAATAATAATCTCATGCTGTTCACTATATTGATAACTCTGCTGGAGAGTAATTTGTATCCCTTACAAATGCTAATGCTTATAGTGAATTTTTACGGAGAATACTTGAAAAACTAGATTTATATTTCTTTTCAAAGAAAAAAATAATAAACGATCGCCAGCATATAGACACCGAGCGTATAAAATAATTTTGGAAGAATAGAAGCAAAAATAAAAAATTAAGATGGCATCTACTAATCAGATTGGCGTAGCTGTAGTTGGTACGGGATTTGGACAGAAAATACACATTCCTGGGTTTCAACACCATCCCCGCACTGAAGTAGTAGCCGTACACAATCGAGATCTTAATAAAGCCAAACAAATTGCCGACGAGAATAAAATCTATTATGCCTACAGCGATCTCGATAAAATCTTGTCGCTGACTGAAGTAGATGCAGTTAGTATCTCTACTCCACCGTTTTTGCACTACGAGATGGCGAAAAAAGTTTTAGAAGCAAAAAAACATCTCTTGCTAGAAAAACCTATGGCAATGAATGCTGCCCAGGTTAGAGAACTATATCACCTAGCAACAGAACAAGGAGTAGTTGCGATCGCCGATTTTGAATTTCGCTATGTACCCGCTTGGCAATTATTAGCCGAACATCTCAAAGATGATTATGTCGGCAAGAAAAGATTAATTAAAATTGATTGGTTGGTGACAAGTCGCGCTAATCCTAAACGAGATTGGAATTGGTATTCTCAAGCGGAAGCTGGCGGTGGTGCATTAGGTGCAGTGGCTTCTCACGCTTTTGATTATATTAGCTGGCTATTTGGTTCGGTAAATCGCTTGTCTGGCTATCTTAATTGTGCCATACCCGAACGCCCAGACCATAATGACGAAGGCATAATGAAGCCCGTAGATGCAGATGACACTTGTTTGGTTATGATGGAACTAGAAGATGGTACTCCCGTACAACTATCTATTAGTTCAGTTACCTATGCTGGAAGAGGGCATTGGGTAGAAATATATGGAGAAAAAGGAACATTAGTCCTAGGCAGTAGTAATTTAAAAGATTATGTCCACGGATTTGAATTGTTTGCAGCCCCCGCAGGAAAGACTTTAAAAAGGGTATCCATACCCAAAAAATACGATTTTAGTCAGGTCTTTACCGACGGCAGGCTAGCACCTTTTATTCGAGTGGTAGATCGTCTTGTAGCATCAATTGATAAAGGCGAGTCCCTCGTTCCCTCTCTTAAAGAAGGAGTTTATTCACAGTTGCTGATGGACATGACCCATAAATCTGCTCGGGATAAAGCTTGGGTGAATGTACCCAAGGTAGAACAGTTTTTAAATGTCAGGTAACTATAACATCTAATGGTAGTAAATAGTAGCAAAAAGTTTTTAAAAGACATATTATTGAGTATGTCTCAGTAAAAGCACTTAATTTTATCAATTTAGTCTTGCTAAATCAGTAGTGTATTTAACAATTGAGACTTAGTCATCCTCAATACAGATAATTAACGATCTAATTGTCCTAAGTTCAGATTCGATTATAGATCGTCATCCAACCTTAAATCTCATCATTAGGGAAGTACTTCTTATGATATCCACCCAATCGATTCAACGTTATTCTATAAGTACAATTCGAGAAGAAGCCCTCAATTTATTGGAAATTGGACTTATTTCCCTAGATCAGCCATTAAGAATTTTGTACGAATATTTACCAGCACAATATTGGAATGTAATTGAAGGAGAATTAGAAAGACACGATTATTTGCTACGCGATCGCATTATCGATCTTGTCGGTGCTTTGTATTGGAACAATGATTAACTGGTGTTACGCACTGATTAGTCATTGTAGATTGGGGACTTGGAGACTGGGAAAACTGTATACAGCGATCGCCAATATTTTCCTCGTCCGACACAGAGCTAATGCTTTAGGGCTAATTCCTAATCGGAAGGGAAGCTAATAGTTTTCGTGCAAGGGTACGTAACATTGTTCATTGTCAATTGTTGAATTATTTATTACTTACCCATACTAGGACGAATCACCCGCCTGTTTGGCAGCGTTAACTAAGTAACGTTGAATGTAGTCTTTAAACATAGGAATTAAAGCGTAACTGTTATTTTCTTCTGCTATCAAAGAGTGTTTTTTTAAAAAGCTAATTACCTGTAAAATCTTGTTTTGATGGTGATTGATTTTTTGAAACAATTTATCTAGAGTTGAATTATCTAAACTAAAAGATAACCAGTAAATTACTTCTTTACTAATTTCATCCAAAGAATTCAACTCTTCTTCAATTATCAGATCTATCTCCTCAATATAAGGTACATATTTATGGTAAATATTAGCATCTGATACTGGCAAATATTCCAAATTGCTCGCTAAAATCTTCATTAGTTCTGGGTTATATTGATAGTATCTGCATATTTTATTCCAGACATCTTGAGAAATATCCGTAGTAATTTCAGATTTTAATATAGACCAAAGGTTTTCTGGCTTCATGCCTCTTAGATGCAAAGTTTTTACTTGTTTGCTGCTATAGTAGCTCAATTGCTTGATAGTATTACGGCTACTAGCAATAACTAAGCTTTGATGATTTGCTGTAATCAGACAACGTAAAAACTGAGCGTGTTTTTCACATCCAGAACGATAATAAGATGCCATTTGTTTGAATTCAACAATTGAATCTAGGTCATCTAAGACAATCAAACAGCGATATTTTTTTAAATATAGTGTTAGATCTATTAATAGCTTATTAATATCTGAACTAATTTCTAAATTAGGGTCTAAACTTTGTAAACAAAACTTGATTGAATTTTTCAAATTGAAGCTATTACTCATCGACAAGTAAATAACACGATGAAATTTATTTTGGAGTATTTCTGCTGCTTTTATTGCTAATGTCGTTTTTCCACAGCCAATCATTCCTGTCATCAAAACAAAACGGCAGTCTGAGCTATTACTCCATTTTTCAATTAGGGATAACTCTCTATCTCTTCCTTGAAAATCAGATATCTCAGGAGCTATCAGAGAAATACTACTTTTTTTTTGGACATTCTCAACACTGACCTTATCTTGTCTGTCTTTAATGATTTCGGCTCGTTTGTTCTGAGAAAATGTGTTAACAGCAAATTCAGAAATTTGCCTTCTAATAAAACTATTACAGTTGCTTTTGTTAACCTGCTGTCCGAAAGCTTGAGACAATAATTTCCACAATTCAGAGCCAGATGTCTTAATATACTCCATGCCATAGTTGTACTCAATAGCAATTTGTGAGTATGTTTGTCCTTCTAAAGATTTAACTAAGATTATTTCTTGTACTCGATTAAGATGCTTGGGATTTATTTTGCGATCTACTAAACTAATAGCCTGTTGTAAATCAAGACTGTTTCTAACCATCATTTAAATTGAGATACTTTCTTGTAAGACTTCCTGTAAGACTAGTATTAGTAACTAATAGAAGCATAAATTAAGTACATAATACTATTACTTGATTTTTCAGTTTGTAATATAAGGCTCTTTTTACGCGCTTACATTAATGATTCTACATCACTACAAGAATAAAACTAGAGATCAAAAGAACTAAAAGTAATTCGAAGGTATATTTAGCTACACTGCTCCACTGTTTTTATTAAAAACAACCATAATCGTTTTCAAAATTATTTTGATATCGTATGATAAGCTCCAATTTTTTTGATAGTTCAAGTCTAACTGGACAACATCTTCAAAATCACGAACTTGAGATCGCCCGTTAACCTGCCATTCTCCTGTCATTCCTGGTTTAACATTCAATCTTTGCCAAGCCAGAATTTGATATTGATCCATTTCCTCTGGAGTTGGAGGGCGAGTTCCTACTAAACTCATCTCTCCTTTTAATACATTCCAAAATTGAGGTAATTCATCCAAGCTAGTACGACGGAGAAATTTTCCTACCCTAGTGACTCTAGGATCGGAATCATTCTTGAAAAAAGCTCCCTGAGCCTGATTAGGAATTTTTGCTCTCATAGTTTCTGCGTTTGTACACATAGAGCGAAATTTCCACATCCTGAATTTTCCACCCAACCAACCACAACGGGTTTGACTAAAAAATATTGGACCAGGAGAATCAATTTTAATGGCGATTACGATAGGAATAAAAATAATTGCGGAGATCGCCAAGCCAACAATTGCTCCCATTACATCTATTAAGCGTTTAAGCTCAGAATTAACAGAGGGATGGGATAACACTTGTTTTATATCAGCAGGTACTGCGATTGGTTGAATCTGAAATATATCGATCAAACCTGATATTTCTAAAACTCTAACTACCGATGGTCTTGGCTTCTGTAACACTAGTTGATGATTGTGTTTGGAAGCCACTTTATAAATTCTTACTAACGCTCCTACACCGCTACTGTCGATAAAACTGGTATTACTTAAATTTAAGATTAATTTACTGTCTGTGTGGGTATTATCAATCAACTCGCAGCAAAAACTGCCAAAGGCAATTGACTCTAGGATAGTAAGTCTTGAGGGTACTTGAATAATACTGTTGTTGTTGACATTGGTAGTCGGAAAATCTTGATCTGAAATTGTGTTTCTCATCAATCTATCTTGAATACACCATTGCATTAAAACTTTGTTTGATGGTTTTTACGAAGACCTGATTAAAAACTGCTGCTCAAAAGCAATTTTGATCAATATATTTGTCGATTTCATGATAATTAATCATGCCATGACTTTAGATACTGAAAGTACTGATATATAGACCACTTTGTAATTTAAAAGTGTGTAAACCTCTGCTAGATGCTACCTAGTTATCTGTTCGAGGAAGTGTAAGCTGAACCAAGACATCTAGCTTGTTACCCGTATTTTGGATGTTATTTTTGCGTTGTAGTAATTTTTTTGTCTGAAGTGGGAACTTTAAGTTTACGAAAACAATACACAAACAATACGCAAACTTTATTGTTCGGTTTTTAAAACCCAAAATTTTATTATGGCTAATTTTTCAAGCAACAAAATAACTAACAATTTACATCAAGATTTAGTACCTCAGTTATCAGGAGATTATCTAGTTTGGCAAAGTGAGATTAATGGAAATCAAGAAATATTTCTTCGTGATTTAAGCTCTCAAACAACTAAGCAAATTACCACTAATTCTACAAATGACATAAACCCCCAGATATCAGGAAACAATATAGTCTGGTCGGGCTGGAGGGATAACAATTATGAGATTTTTTCCTATAACATTAGTTCAGGTAATACGACTCAAATTACCACTAATGACTACAACGATCTTCAACCTCAAATTTCGGGAAATAAGATAATTTGGCAAGGTTACGTAAACTCGGAAAATAGGTATGAGGGTTTTGGAGGAAGTTCTCTAGATACAGATCGAGATCCAGGTTCGTATGTAGGAATTCATCTAGGTAATGCTGGAGATGTCAAAAAACTAACTTCTAATACTGCTGCAATTAATCTTGCTCACGATTTAGATATTTCTTGGGGCAGGGCTAGTGGTGGACCTAAGCAATGGAACTCGTTTGGTTCTCTTTCTCCTCAAAACTTCGATTCCATCGTAGACTATGCTAACAGTAAAGATGTCAGTATTTATCTCTACTTAGAATATAGAACTGATTTAGATGGTGGTTCTATTGACGATTTTGACTGGTATCAAGTTGGTCGCACCTATGCAGACTATTTTGGCGATCGCGTGGAAGCCTACGGTATTATTAATGAGCCAGATCATGTGGTAAGCGGGAACTCTCCCCAAGAAGTCGCATTTGCTGTGGAAAAATTTGCTGACGGGGTACACTCAGTCAATTCAGACTATGTGGTCACTAGTCCTGGTGTGGGAGGAACACCCATGTCAATTGAACGAACGGACGACTTCTTAGAAGCCCTAACTCCTTTGTTTAATGATGGTACTCTACAGGTTTTAAACCTCCATAGCTATCACGATTCTAAAGCCAAGCCTCATTATTCTAATATTGACCTTAGTAGTGATTTTGCCCCCAGCAAAAACTTTATACGAGCCAAAGAAGTAGGGGGAATTACTAAAAATATAGATTTTATCGCAGGAGAATTTAACTATCGTAACTGGGAAGGCACTGATGAAGATCGCAGTATCGGTTTTTTGACGGCTTTTTGGGATCAGCTATCTGTAGTGGGGAATGGGGGAGCTGATGACCGAGTAGGTTTATTTTCTGCTCCTTATACTATCACTGGTAGTCACCCTCAAAAGCAAACTAGTTTGGCAGATGCTTATTCCTTTGACAGCAATGGTAATTATGTATGGCAGCCTAACGAAAAAGGGCAAGTATTACAAGAAACTTTGACCCTAACTCAAGGGATGGATTTTATTCACACCGATCCTCACGACAACGGTATCTTAATCCTCAAAGGAAGCGATCGCAAAATGTGGGTATGGCACAATCGAGAGGATTTTTCTAGCTTGAGTAATGATTCTGTAGTGCGGATATCAGGAATTCCCAGTGATGCTACTGGTTTAGCGGTTTATAGATCCGATAGTACTGCCGACCAACCTTACGCCATGATCGAGCTTGATGATCAAACGTCCGTTAGCTTTAATCCTGCGGATATTTTGCCTCAAGGTCAAACTTATATGTTGATGGCAAATAGCGATCGCGATGGGGGAAATGTTGGTTCCATCGATTCGGCAACAGCCAATGGAGGAGATTTTATAGGTCAAGAAAAAGTAACTTTTTCACCTAATCTAAATGTTAGTTCAACAGGAACTCCAAACCAGGAAATACTTAACTACAATCTTGATTCGGGAGTAACTACTCAATTAAGCCATAATGCTGGGGATGAATTTAGACCTGATATTGCTGGTAATCGTACAGTTTGGCTAAGTGATGATGGCAAAGTATTGACCTCCGATATTGGTTCGGGAACAACTGTTCAAATCGCTGACAATGCTAACGTCGAGCAAAATCCCAGTATTTCTGGCAATCGCTTAGTTTGGTCTGGGATGGATAGTGATGGTGACTATGAAATTTTTCTTTACGATTTTGGTTCAGGAATAACTACGAAGGTAACTAACAACACAGTCAATGATGCCAATCCACAAATCTCGGCAGATTATATTGTTTGGGATGGGTTTGAAGGTTCGGATAGTGGAAGCGATCGCGAAATTTTTGCTTACCAGCTAGCTACTAAGGATATTTATCAAATTACTACCAATAATGTTGAAGATCGAACTCCAAGCATTTCTGGAAATACTGTAGTTTGGTCCGGAATAGATAGCATAGATAGCAATGGCGATCGTGAAATTTTTTCAACCACTTTTCAAAATGAAGATGTCGAAAACGTTGACCGAGAGCAAATTATCAACGGTACAAACCGAAATGATACTCTTAACGGTAACGACAATAATGACGTAATTAATGGCAAATTTGGCGAAGATACTCTCTTTGGCGCGAAAGGCGAAGATTTACTCAACGGCAATCAAGATAATGATTTTATAAATGGAGGTGTTGATAACGATACTTTAAATGGTGGTTATGGTGATGACACTTTAGTGGGCGGATTTGGTCAAGATAGCCTCGTTGGTGGAAAAGGCAACGATGTTCTCAATGGCAATCAAAATGATGATTTTCTTAGTGGAAATGTTGGCAATGATACCCTCAATGGGGCTTATGGTAACGATATTTTATATGGTAGACATGGCAACGATGTCCTCAATGGCAGCCAAGGCAATGATATCCTACATGGCAACCACAACAAAGATACTCTTAATGGTGGAAGTGGTAACGATACTATTAGTGGCGGAAACAGTGCAGATCGCCTGATTGGTGGACAGGGTGCAGATGTATTTATCTACTATGGCTCTCAAGACAGGGGAGATTTAATTACTGATTTTCAAACAGGAATCGATCTGATTGATGTCAGTCGAATGATTTCAGCCAGTAGTAGCGATTATGGTAACTATTTAGAGTTTGTTCAATCTGGTTCTAATACTGTGATTAAAATCGAACCTGATGGTGATCTCACTTCGTCAAGCTCAGACTTTATTACTCTCCAAGGGGTAAATGCTACTGATATAACAGCAGACAGTTTTATTTTCTAAAATTTTATCTTTTGAATCGAGCTAAATTGATTTAAATTTGAGCTGAATAGAGAAGTGATGGCAACATCCTTCTCTATTTTATAAATGATGAAAGTTTTTGAAGTCTGACAGAAGAAGGGCATTTTCACCATCCTATTAGGTAGCGACTGTTTTTCTTGAAAATGTTTTTTATAATCTGAGCTATTCCCATAGATCCCAACAACAAACAAAAACCTACAGTCAGCCAAAGGAAATAATTTCCTTCGTAGTAAAAATCATTTTTAAATAATATCCACCTTCCTGAACTCATCAAGATAGGATGAATAAAATAAATGGCAAAGCTTTTTTGAGCTAGCTGATTTAAAGCTTTAATATTTGTCTCTTCATAAGTAGCAAGCCAAGACATTAATAAAAAGCCAGAAATGAATATGAAATACACGCTACCATGTTTCATTAAAGAGAAAAAAGCCCTGTCAAACAAAGTATTTATATTAATTTCTGATAAGCCATAGCTGTGACCAAAAACAATAATCAATATAGCAATACCTCGAAAATAGTTGATTGAATTTAAAAATCTCTTTTTCATTTGCTTAATACCTTGTTCGTGAAAAAATAGAAGTTTTTTTTAATCTTAGAAGACTGTTATGCCGCTTAAAAACTGCAATTTTTTCAAAAAAGTCAATCTACTAATGCCGATATAGCCTTTTTTGATCATACATAATAATTATTATGTGTGATCGCGTTTATAGTAAATTTTGGTATACAAAAAGTGACTAAACATTTGCCTAAATCAAGGTTTAAAATTCATGTTTAAAATCTGTATTCTATGTTACTTAATAAACTTTTAAATGTTGTTTTAAGATAATTTGCGTAAGTTGCCTAATGTTTGAAAGCATTAGGCAAAGTAAGATAGCATTTTTTTTCCAAATAATACTACTACCAAAAAAATACATATCTTTTGCTCTTAAATTAATTCATAAGAAGATAGGATTCCATAATGTATGAAATTCTGATTACTATTTAGACACTATTTACTTACTTATTAAAGGAGATTCAAGCTTTAAATATTATGTAAAGCAAATATAAAAGCAAATCTATCGTTTATCGTATAGTCGATTTAAGTTAGGCTAGATGTTCTTTTTGAGTCATAACGATAAATTATCGTCGAACCATCGTTTATAGCTGTATAGATAATAAAGATCAATCAATAAATCCACTCTACACTCATAAGTTTACTCACTGGGTAAAAATATATTTGTAATAGTTTTATTCCAAACTATTTGTTCAATTTTTTAAACTCATTTTCAATTTTATATATGCACTATACAAAACCGAGGTTGCAAAGCTTTCAGTTTGACCGAGTTAAAAAAGTCCTCAAATATAGCTTTCTAACAGGCTTTATTGCCAGTATCACAATCTACTTCGCATCCTCTTGGGGTGTAAATGTAATATCTTCCTATATTAATCCAGCCTACTATACAGAGATTCCCTTCGGCTATCATTCCCATTGGATACAGCCTTGGAGAGCCTATATGGAAACTATTCCCGCACAAAAGTTTATCGATGGTATTGGTGTAGTTTTTAATATTAATCTTGAAAAAACTAATGTCAACCCAGATTTAGTGGCAGAAATGGTTGCTCGTCATGGGGTCAGACAAGCTCGCGTGGAAATCAATTGGAACTATATTAATTATGACGACGAAACCAAAATTGATAATACCCAAGAAATTACGCCAAAATTATTAGCTCTTCAAAAGCATAATATTCGTCCTTTAATTTTGCTTAATGCTAATCAAGGTGCGCCTTGTCCAATGAAGACATTTCGCAAAACCCTATCTAGAAATGCTGATGTGGGGGATCTAGAAATTAGACTAGACAATATCGACGGTATTGTACCTAACTACAGCGGTTTATCCCACGTTCTTGATAAACCTTGGGCTGCCGAGATTTTAATTACTCAAGTAAATGGAAATTGGATCACTTTATCCAAACCAATACCTGAATTCATTAATGTTGGTACACCAATAGATATTGCCACACTGAAGTACCGTCCTTTTGCTGACCCAGAAAGTGCAGACTATCGAAAAACTATAGCTGGATGGCAAAAATATGTAGCGACAGTAACTCAGTTTGTCACAGAAACTTTGGGAACAACTAACAGCAAAGATAAAGGTTTTGACCTAGAGATCTGGAATGAGCTTTCTTTTGCATCAAATTTTCTCTACATCAATGAATACTATGAAGAAGAGATCTATAAATATAAAAAGAATGATATTTGGCAAAGTATAGTGGTTGATACCGTCAAATATATTGAAAGACATCCTCAAGACTTTTCAGGGGTAGAGGTAAGCAATGGTTTTTCTAACACAACTCCTTGGCCCGCATCTTCACAGATGCCATCTCGCATCAAAGCTATCAATAAACATCCCTATAGAAGTCGTGTAGAATTTCCCGAACAAGAATATCAGGGTAGCCAAGCTTTAGATGCTTTAGGTAACGAAACTAATTTTACTCCCACTTATTCAATTTGGTTTCCTGAATACTTTGCTACTTTTTTGCAGACAGAAACCATCCTTAGAGATATGTCTCCATTTCCTGTTGAATTTGGAGGAGCAACTCATGGACGCAACGCTAGAGTGGTAGATGGTAAGGTATTACCCACGACTATTTGGATGACTGAGGTTAATATTCATCCAGAAGAAGATGATTCTAATGTAGATCAGACTAAAGCTTTAGTACTAAAGGCAAAGGCAGCAATGCGTTACTTTTGTTTTTATCTTAACAAAGGGACAGAAAGAGTATATCTCTATAATGTGCTGGGTGACAGCGATAACAGGGGATATGGAGTGGTACAGGCTAATTTTACTCAATATGCTACTCAGGGTAGCGAAAATTATCCCCAATCCGATCAAAAATATGTATCTCCAACTTTGTTAACTACTAGCCGTATAGTAGAGCAAATGAAAGATGATCTTGATCCAAATCTGATCGATCTTAAAGAGTTGGAAGTCGTTTCAATCAAAGAAAAACATAACAATTATCAATTTAAAGGAGATGGTTCAATGAAGCATCCCAATCTTTATAACCGAGAGGTATTTACTTTTCTTCCTTATCAAGTCAACGCTAATAAATTTGTCATTCCTTATTATGTAATGACCAGAGATATTGCAGAAGACTTAATTGCAGAAAACTATACAGTGAGTATTAGAGGATTTGATTCAAAAGAACTAAAAGTTAAAATATACGATCCTTTCCAAGATGAATATTTGTCAGATGTTTCTACTAAACAGAAAGGTGATTTGGCGGTTATGAATCTAGAAACAAAAGATTATCCTCGCCTACTCATAGTTGAGACAAAATAAATAAGGGAATTATAATAATTTGAAAAATAAGTTACTTAATTCCTAATAGAGCTATATGAGAAGCTGTTCTATATAAATTAATCTTGCTTTGCTTTGTACTCAATAAATGAGTTGTTTGACATTCTTGTTCAATTTGTTCATAGTTATCGAATACAGTGTAAGGATAGGACAAACCATCTCCTTTAGAAATAGTAAATCCTCTTCCTTTGGTTTTGATTAAGTGAGCGAGTTTCCACAGACCAAGACTATGTAGGAAATACTTGGTTAGACGAATTAAAGGAGAACCATGAGCCAGATGGTTGTTATCTGAAATAAAAATAGATTTTTTGGCTACTCTTAGCATTTCTGATACAGCTATTTCTGGTTTTTTGATATGATGCAATACTCCAAATTCGCAAACTAAATCAAATTCATTATCTTGGAAAGATAAATTAGTCGCATCTCCAGGAATTAATTCATCTTTACTAATGCCTTGGGTGTAGGCAATATCTCTCAATTCAGCGACGGGTTCTATCCCCAAAATTTCAATTGCAGGGCGGTGTTTTTTAATATATTTAATAGTTCTCCCTGTCCCAGAACCAACATCTAAAATTGATTTAACTTCTAAATAATCTAAGGTAGAAAGCATAAATGATAAAGCGAAGAAATGTTCATCATTTTGGTTGACGTGAGCCTTTTCATATTCTTGAGCAGTTTGAGCGTAATATTCTCGTTGAATTTGAGCTTCTTGATTAATTAAATCTGCCATGGAAATATTGCTCCTAAATTTTATTGATTTAGCTTATTGAATAGGTTACATCAATTAAATGTTTACCTGAATATAATTCAGATAAATGTATAACTAGCCACAATAAAATTGTTATCAACATGGCTCTTGTAACTCAATTTGAGCTTACTGATAATACATTAAAATTCTAGCAATACCTCTTAACAGAAAAGGTAATTAAAAAGTAACCTACTTGAATCTTGAATGTGTCCGCAGTTGAGATAAACTATCTCTTTCAGAATCGAACAATAAATTGTACTAAATAAATGGAGAGGTTAATAGCTAAAAACATTTCATTTGTTTAGTCTAATGATATTAAACTTTGATTCCAGTTAAATACATCGACTCATGGCTATGTTTTGCAGGGTCTTGATCGCCGAGTAAACCTTTACCATAGGTAACTTCCTTAATATTACTAAATCCAGCCTCCTTCATCAAAACAGTTAGCAATTCTGCATCGTACATAAATTTATGTCCCCATGCATAAATTAGTAAATTTTCTGCTAATATGCGATTGTGAACTTTTTCACTTTCAGGAAAGTTGGGTTGATGATAAAGAGCTAAATTAGGAACGCTTACACGAATACATCCACCTGTTTTCAAATAAGCATAGCAATTTTTTAGAGCTGTGATGACTAGTGTTGAAGGAATATGTTCTAAAACATGACTTATTACAATTCCCTCAGCTACATTTGACAGATTTTTATCGTAATAAGTGACATTGAGCAGCAAATCGTAGTCTAATTTTCCTAAAGCAAACTTTAGGATTGAATTACCAATCAGCAAGTCTGTATCGACACAATTTGAATCTTCGCTCTTACTTCCCTGACAACCAATATTGAGAACTATTGGCTTATCTTGCAATGCTGAAATCTTTTTTTTGTTGTAGCCTAAACGCTGTATCAGTATCGTTGCATTTAAACCTAACCATGTTCTTAGGGACGATACAATAGAGAGCAATCCTGGATCGGGATAAATCTTGTCTGATATCTCGTTAAATTCTTCCAATAATCCCTTTGTTTGCGATTTTTTTGAGTCTACATTTTGCATTTCTAAGTTGTTCATGCTAATTGACTGTTTATAGAAAAAGGTTTATATGCTGGATTCAACTTAAACGAAAACATACAGTACTAGTGAGTTTTCAAGGTAAGCAAAAAGTAACCTTAAAAACTAGAGTCTAGAACCTTAAAGCAGTTTGTAAAAGCCGATCTACCTGCTGCTGATTTCTTTCTAAGGTAAAGCGATCGCTTGCCAATTTTTGTCCTGATGCAGCTATCTTGGCGGTATTTTCTGGATCTTGCTGACACTGGTTGATAGTTTTTGCTAGTGCTAGATAGTCTCCCGAAGGGAAAAGCCAACCCATTTTGCCTTCTTCTACTAATTCCATTGTTCCTCCGTTTTTACTGGCGACTAAAGGTTTACCAGACAACATTGTTTCTACCAAAACTCTAGAAGCTGGCTCTGGTGCAGTGGAAGTATGTGCGATTAGATCGCAGCCTGTCATTAGACGGGGTACATCGCGACGAAAACCCAAGAATCTAACTCGTGAGGTTAAATTTAACTCTTTTACCTGTTGTTTTAGCCGTGCTGCATATTCTTCCTCACCAAACAGTGCATCTCCGACAAAAACAGCCACAACATTGTCGGGACATTGGGTTAAGGCTTTCAACAATACATCTTGACCTTTCCAGGGGGACAATCGACAAAAATGTCCCACGATAAATTTATCATCAAAACCCAGCTCTTGTCTTACGGCATCTCTTTGGGATTCATAGCCTTGAAATTGGCTGGCTTCAAAACCGTTATAGATCACTTCGACTAACTCGGCTTTTCCTCCTGCTTCAATAAAAGCCTCTCGTGCTGCTTGGGATACTGCGATAATCTTGTTGGCAAAGCGGTTAGCTAGGATAACGATAAGGCGGCGGTTGGTTGTGCTGAAATGTTCGGGAGTCAGAATATCGTGGAGATGATAAACAAAAGGGCGATCGCTCAAAGCACTAGCCAAAGCTCCAATTACCATTGCTTTGGGAGTATTGGCATAAATCAAATCATAGTCACGGCTTAATTTAACTATTTTTAACAGCAGGGGAATGAATTTACCCAAGCTGCTGACTCCCTGAAGTAAACTACTTTCTCTTTTTACTTCAATGGGTTTACTAGCCAAAACAGTTACAGGAGTATTTTGTTTGGTTAGTAATTCTTGAAATGGGCCATCTTCAAACAAGCCTACTAAACATTGTTGTTTGTATGGTTTTACTAAATCTAATAAAACTCTTTCTGCTCCTGCAAGTTTACCAGTTTGATCTAAAAATAATACTTTCATTTTGATATGTATATTTATTGTTTTCAATTTGATTGATTGTAAACAGAACAAAAAAATAAACTTACATGGTTTTTTGCAAAACTTTGTCATGCAAAGGCATAATGCCAAATTCTTGCTTGATATCTTCGGATAATTTTTGGGATTTAATTCTTTTATAAAAGTCCCCTACAATGAATTTAGCCTGCTCTTTTACAGGGCGATCGCTTTGCGTAAAAAAGCTTTTCTGTAGCCAAATATTTTCTTGATTGTCGGTCATATAAATTGAACCAGGAAAAGGCAGAGGATCTAGGGGCGTTCCTTTTTCCGCTAAATATTTACCAAACATTTGGTGACGTTGATAATCTCTGGTGATAGCGTCAAATTCAATCCATTGGGGAAATACTAAATCGAATCGAAAAATGTAGCTCGTTCCGCATTTTTGATTAAATTTTTGCTGTCGTAAAAAGATTGTATTTTTACCTTCTTCGTATTCATAACCCTGGTCACAATACCAACCATTGCTATCAGAATCTTGCTGTCGCACAAATTCTACTATACGGTTACTAATACAGTCATCCGCATCGACAAACATAATATGAGAAGGATTAAAATTCTTGGCTTCTGCCAAACCAAGCCACATTTTACGTCCTTTATCAACACATTGATTGTGATTTTCTGAGCGCACAAAATTCTTTTTATTCCAGTAGGGAATAGGAAAATCAACCTGTAAATAACTGACGCAAGGATGAATAAAATCAATCTCTGGCTTTTCGTGACATACACAAATAACTTTGAAGTTTTGGTTGGTTTGCTGACATATCGAACGTAGGGTGCGTTCAAATAGCTTACAAACTTGTGACCAAGAGTTAGATACCTGCGCGCTTTTAATTGGGACAATAAAGACAAACATAAGTGGTGAGAAAAAGAAAGGGAGAAAGGAAAAATCTATGTTACGAATTAGTTTTTTTGGCTAATTGGAGTTATTTCTGATTGAGTTGCTTGTATATAATCAGAATCCTTGAGATCGAGTAGTCGATGGATAAAATCGCGAAACTTGGGAGCAATTACCTTATAGTCAAAGCTTTTAGCAGCAACTTCGACAGCGGCAGCTTTTTTGGCGTTAACTTCCTGCCAGCCTAGATTATCGAGCCATACAGCACATCGATCTAAAAACTCGCGATCGCTTGGATGTCCTTCTGGTAATGCCCATCCTCCTTGGGCTGCGTAGTCATAAAAGGCAGCAGTGGGATTCATGGCTACAGGAACACCACAGGCCAAATATTCAGGTAGTTTGGTAGTCAGACGGTATTTGCCCATCTCACCAAACAGAGTTACAAAACCAATGTCCATGGCATTCATGGCTTCGACTACTTCTGATTCTGGTAAACGCCCTGTAAAAACAATGCGATCGCGTAATTCCCTGGGTACAGCTTTTTCCATACGCTCTTTACCGTCGCCATCACCGACAACCAAGAAAGAAATATCTTTGCGTTTAACTCGTTGCAGAATTTCCCCTAATTCATAGCCATAGCAATAAGATTGACGTGGCACCCAAATCAAACTGCCCACCACACCACACACCAAATGATCTTCAGAAATGCCTAGTTTTTGGCGAATTGCGCGACGCCTTTCTTGACTGTAGGGATAAAAAATGTCCGAAGCTACTGCTCCTTCTACAGTTACAGCCTTTGGTGCGCCCATTCTCATCGCTACTCCTGTTAAATAGGGAGTCCAGCCGATAAAACCCGCACTAAAACGGTAGAGCAAATGCTCATAAATCTCAAAGAGATTACCGATTAAATTGCCTTTAGTGGTGCGGAAAAAACCAGCAATAGGATCGCCTGAAGAGACTACATAGGGTTGTTTTCGGAGTAGGGAAGCCAAAATAAGGTTGGCACCACTAGCTATTCCTGTACCTTCTTGATAAACTAAATCCCAAGGCTGATTTAATACCCGTCGGATATCTTTAGCCGACTCAATTTTAGATTTGCTGCGATCTATAAAGTAGTAGGTGATATCAATATCTGCCTGAAGCCATTTAGTCAGGCGATAGATTCTACGCTCATCCTGACTCCCTTTGCCTGATGTACCAATACAAAGAATTTTCATAAAATTATCGATTTTTAAAATACTATGTTTGTTTTAAGCACCAAAGCGATAGCCAAAACTTTCCACATCTTCGGTGTATCTTTGCTTAACCAGGGCTAAAAGTTCGGGAGTATAAAATTCGGTATATGCCGGATATTGAGACAATTGACGCAATTGATGAGGAGTATAGCCAGCATAATCTTCTGTTAAAATATTTTCTTTAACTTCTGCTCTTTTACTACGATTTGCCCAGCCTAAGTTAGCTTCTACTCCAATTTTTTCGGCGATCGCACCAAAGTCTGTACCTAAAGTTTCGATCCGACCAAGATAGTCAAATTTGTTTTGGTTGATAAACATCGATTGGGGTTGCCAATGTCCATCAATCTCTTTGTTTTGGTGAGTTAATAGATATTCAATAAATTCTTTAAAAGTAATGCCCCTAGAGTAATCTACAGGGAGATCTTTATCTTGATAATATGCTTCTACTACCTGTTTGCCAGGAGAGCTAGACTGCTTGATGTCTATGGGTTTAACAAATTTATTTAGATAAGCAGAAGTCAATCTGTCCCATGGATTTCTCACGATCGCAAATTTAAAATAATCGGGGTTGTCCAACAATGCCATTGCTGTTTCTCTTTGGTGAAGATAGTTAGCAAAAAAAGACAGGTTGTGGTCTACATAAGCGTGGAATAGCTTGGGGGGAAGGTTGAGGACTTCTTGCTTATTTTCTAAGTCGCTCAACTCCACCGCAAAACGCTTAAAACTAGAACAGGCTACTTTAGGAATGGGACAGTAAACAAACTTGTACTTGTGGTTAGCAATATAGGCTTTTTCTGCCCAAGGCTCTTCTAACCACCCAGGTTTGGTTTTAAAAATTGCCTTATCGGCGATCGCTTTAGCTGCAACGGCATAGTAGTTGATCGCCTGTCCGATTTTTCCTTCTTTCGCAAAATTGTTGGCTAAATAAGCAGGGGCTTTACTACCAGAATCATTAAGCTGTAGCAAACCAGTAATGGCATTGATTTGAGTTGTTTTTAATATGGGCATTAGTTTTAAAAGTAATGTTTATCTAAATAATTGAACTTATCAAAGCTAATTTAGGGGAAACATTAAAGAATCAACCTGACATGATTTTTTTCTCCCGATTAATGTATTGCTCTCCTATTTGCAGTCTCATTAGGGTTTTTTGATTTTGATGATATTGATGGGCTGCCACACCTATCCCCAGAAAAGCCCAAAAAATAATCCCTTGAACCCCTGCCAGAGGACTATTAAGGGGTAAACGAGCGATAATGGTCATCACAACCCCTCTCGTAGCAGTGGCAAAGGCATCGTTGCTACTAGCAGATTGATAAAATAGGTTAGCAATCAGCAACAACATTCCTCCCATGTAAAAGGCTGTACCAACCCAACCCAGGTTCATCAATAAAGCTAGTAAAGTACTGTCATATTGCTTCCCACCAAGCCCATCACCAAGCCAGTTAGTCAAAGCATCACCAATCACTTCTTCATAGGTATCTTGTCTTGCACTAGCACTACCGTCATTTTCCAAACTGCTAAAACTGCTAAATCGCTCGGTAATTCCTGAAAATTGTTCTATTTGAGTCATGGGAACAATACATAGTGCGATCGCTAAAAAAACAGCAATTAGACGAATTTGAAATTTTTCTTTGAGAGAGAAAATCAAAAACAAAAAGCCTACCGCCCATCCCAACCAGCTTGTTCTTACCATTGCCAATAAGAAAGATAAGTAGCCAGCAATCTGTGCTGGCATACTTAATTTACTGGTGCTACACAAAAGTAATAGCAACCCCGCAGCCATAAAACCGGCAAAGGGTTCGGGAGAATTGAGGGTCGAATAAACACGACATTTTAAGGGTTCAAATCCCCCATCACAGATACTATCAATAGGAGCATTTCTCAACCAATTGACTTCCCATTGAGGTAATAATAAATATTGAATTATGCCATAAACACCAACAATTAGGACACCATATAAAAAAACTCGTTCCAGATTGCGCTTATATTCAGGATATCTACGCCAGTTAACATAGAGATGAAAGCCAAAAATAACTGGAGTAAACCAGTCTAAAGATGCAATGACAAGTTTTGAGGGAGAACGAGTTAGAACACCTACCAAAAGACTATAAGATAAACCCATCAAAGATAAAATAAATGGTGTTCCCAGTTTTCCTAAGCGATTTAGCTTTGGTATCTGCTTGTATAAAGTGATCGAGCAAAGAGCAGTAACCAAAAATGGAGTTAATAAAATAGGACTAGGTTCGGTATAAACCCCTCCCATGTCTGCCAAGCGACGAACAAAAGGAGTCAAAAACCACAACCACCAAGTAAAGCCAATATATAGGATTGGATAGCTATTGTATAAGAAAAACCCCACACACAATGATGCCAGTGGAAATAGCAGGGTGACAAACCTGCCAAAAGGAGGAACAGAGCCAATTAACCCCATAAATATAAGACCAATTATGGCAATCCAGGCGGGGGCAGGTTGTAGTTTAAAAGAGAATTTTTTGGTTGAATTAATCGCCATAATTTCAATTAACTTGGAGCATTTTAGGGCTGAAGGCTGGCTGTTTAAGCAAATACTGCTGTTCAAAAAGGTCGAGATATTTACTTGCGGTACGATTCCAACTATGATTTTGAGCGATCGCCATTCCTGCCTGACCCATAGCTTGACCCACTCTCGGATTAGCTGTTATTTGGGCTATAGCATCCGTTAGAGCATCCACATCTTCTGTATCTGATAAGACAATTCCCGATTCGGGAGTCACCAAAGCAGCTACTCCCATTGCCTCAGTTGTAATCACGGGTAAAGCACTTGCCATTGCTTCTAATACCACTAGTCCAAAAGTGTCATATCTTGATGGCACGACAAATAAATCTACCCCCCGCATAATTTCGGCAATATCCCGTCGAAAGCCAAGAAAATGAACGCGATCGCTTAGACCTAATTCTTCAGCTAATT
Organism: Waterburya agarophytonicola KI4; assembly: GCF_020640915.1. GTDB lineage: Bacteria > Cyanobacteriota > Cyanobacteriia > Cyanobacteriales > Xenococcaceae > Waterburya > Waterburya agarophytonicola. The sequence goes on from NZ_JADWDC010000026.1 coordinate 34,704, forward strand.
TGGGATATGGACTGCCTGGCAATTTTCCTGCCACTGCCAAATGAACGTTTGGTAAAGACTTCAAGGCTTGCAGTAAGGTTTCAAGATTTTTACGCGGTAGCTTAATATCTCCCACAAACAAAGCCAAGGTCACATTTTCTGGTAGCCCTAATGCTTTTCTGTCTGCTGTGCCTGGATAAAATTCTGTTAGTTCTACTCCATTGTTGATTACACTGATTTGAGATTTATTAATCTCCTTTGCTATTAGTGCTTGACGCAAAGTTTCTGATACTGCCACCAACGAAGGTGCTGAAGGAAAAAGCTTGTTTTGCCAAAACGAAAACCACTTACCAACAATTAAATGATAAAGACTATAAATCGTTGGTCTAATTTGCCAGGGGTGAAAGGGCGATCGCAACCAGGTATCAAATAGAAAATGACAGGTAAAAATGTCTGCCCCTGTCCATAATCTAGCATCACTCACATGAACCAAATCGAATTCGTGACGATGTCGATCTAACCATTTGGTTGCTCGATAGCCAAAACCTGTAAAGGACAAAATATGAGTTGGCAAACCTTTGGCGGGTAATTTAAAACAGGAAACGCGATCGCTTTCTAATAACTCTGGGGCAATATTTCTAGCTACCAGAGTTACTTCATAACCTCGACGAATAGCTTCTGCTGCTACTTCGTAATTAACTCTACCTTCCCCAAGATTTGTCAAAAAATTGACTGCTACCAAACAGATTTTCATTTTTATAGATTTTTAAATAATAAAAGCTGGCTGATTATTAACTAATTTTTTTCTGTTTCCTGCGGGCTGATTGAAAAATGAACGCCAAATCCTCCCTATTTAATAAAAGACTAGGAGGCTTGACTTTCAAGACAAATCCATAGCTTAAATACACCAAAAGCAATCTAATCGAACTCGAACATAGTAATGCCATTCCTGCCCCTTCCAAACCATAGATAGGAATTAGCAAAAACATTAGAGGAACACTGAATGCCACTCCTAAACCCTGGAGTAGAGTAACAAAGCCTGGTTTCCCCACCGCCATAAAAGCCTGAAGAAAAACCCAGACAGTGCCACTAACTATAATTTCTACCAGTAAAATTCTAAATACAGCGATCGCTGCTAGAAATCTTTCTCCATAAAGAGCGTCCAGCACCAGGGGAGCAAGCAAACCAACTACAATTCCAGCACAGCAAGTCAAGGCTAAACTAGCTCTTACTGCCCTGCCAGTTGAGGCAACCACTTCCTCTTTGGGACGACCAGCCACCGAGGGAAAAAGCACTGTGACAAAAGAGGTCTGAAACACACTCATCATGCGGGACAAACTGAGGGCAACGACATATATGCCTAAGTTATTGCTGCTTAAAAGACCGACAATGACAACCTGGCTAAGTTGACCAGACAGAGTTTTGACTAGCTCGACTCCATAGGAGCGAATACCATAGCCTACTAGTAAACGATAGGCATTTTTCAAGCCCACCCAGCGAAACTTAAACATATTGCGTAAATAGCCAACTCTAGTGGCAAATACAACAATCCCTGGCAAAACATACGCCATTGCTGCGTTGTAAGAAGTCATGTTGTCAGATGCGACAAATCCCACCAGCATAATCAATGTGCCTACTGGCATCATGTATTTTCCAACGTTGGAAATAGCAAATTGAGAAGAAGCCTCTAAAGAAACAGCAAACAACTGAGCTAAGAGAAAAATTGGCACAATGGGCATAAACAGCTGTGCTGTACGAATCATCCCAGGGGGATATTGAGACAGCCATCGGGGTAAGAACATAACGCCCACAATTGCCGAAGTAACACCCAAAATCGTGCAAATAATCACCGCAGCCGAAAAGAATTTGTTTCTTTGTTCTGGATAGCGTCGCAAATTGTAAACCAAAGCCGAGGGTATGCCGAGAGTAACCACATTAGCGAGAAATTCTGGCCACAAAATCAGAGCTGCTTGTTCCCCTCTTCCAGCAGGACCAAGAGTTCTAGCCGTAATCATTCCCGTCAGGACATTGATGCCCAAGATTCCAATCATCGTCATCATGGTTTGGGCGGTGGCAGCAACCGTACCTTTCCCTTCAATTAGCCACCTGGCTTTTTTGCTTAAATTTTGGAGCATTTAATATTGATTCCTTGATGGTGACTGTAAGATAACTAGGTGACATAATTTGGTCGGGCACTAAATTGTTGAAATGAGTGCATTTCATTCCTGCCTAAAGTTCGACGATTCTGCTGGCAGGATCTTTGGCTCTAAATGAGCGGAGTAAAGCAAGGGCAAGAATTTTAAAATCAGATAACACAGACCAATGGCATAGGTAACTATAGGCTTTGGTTGATATTGCTCTTAAATCTGTTTTCGGCGATCGCCAAGGAGTAGTGCTAATTACCCCAGGAATACTATTTAATACTTTGCGCTGAGTAGAATTTAGATTGAGAGTTTCTTCTATTGAAAAAGGATAATGACCGACTAAACTCATTTCTCCCCGCATTACATTGATTAGTTGAGGAAGCTTATGTATTCCTAACCGAAATCCTTGACGACTCCAGAAACTAGGAGAATTATTGTCTGCCCAATCAAAAGTCTGGAAGATCAAACCTCTTTTTCCGACGCACCATCGCTTGTCTAGGACAGGCTGACCAAATAATTTTCGTTTAAAAGCGATCGCCAATCCCAAAGGAGAAAGCAGCAGCAGTATCAAAGAAACTGCAACTAAATCAGCAAACCTTTTAACTTTCCAAGCTATAGTGCGATGTATCAAAAATATATTTAGATCCGAGCTAATATTCAAAAATACTTGCTTGCCAGATTTTTTCGCTGCTATCACCCAATTTTTCACTTCTGTTTCACTTAGATTGGGGGTAACACGGATACGCTTAATGGGAGACTTTTGGAGACAATTAAGCAACCACCAGTCTGACTTTAAGGCGATCACATCTACCGAATTGAGGTCGCGATCGCTTTTAACCATTAACATCTTGTCGCGCCATTTTAAATGGCATTGACCCATGGAAGAAGAACTTGTGCCAATCTCTTGGTTAGAGCCGATAGTTCTGATTTGAGTTATCTGTACATAGTTGACCATTATTTTTACTTCCTAAATTATTTAAGTACTTTTAAACCTGGGCATAGGGTAGATAACGCTTGTTTTTCAGGTATCTTTTTTGGATTTCTTTGGAGTCGTTTGCCACAATTCCCAAAAGATTTAGGCGATCGAGTAGATTGAACGTTTCGGAAACCTGGGTAAAACTGGCTTTTTCTAAACGAGCTACTACCACAGTTCCACTACAGCAAGAGGCTATTTTGATGGCGTCTACCATGCCAATAGCAGGAGGAGTATCCACAAGCACCAAATCGTACCTATCTTCGACTTTCCAAATAAACTCTTGTAGTCTTTCCGAACTAAGCAATTGAACAGGGTCAACCGTGATCGAACCAGAAGTCAAAACATCAATACTCAAATTAGAAAGGGCAACCGTTGATGTGTTTGGGGTTTTGGTTCTTCCTGCCAATAAATCAGACAGTCCAATATCATTAGTAATTCCTAATTTGTCATGGATACTGGGACAACGTAAATCTCCATCAATTACTAAAACCTTTTTGTGACGACGAGCTGCGCTTAAAGCTAGTCCCAAAGTGATAGTAGATTTGCCTTCCTCTGGAATTGCACTAGTTACCGCTACAGATTTAACCTTGGAATCTTGCTTAGTTAGGCTATTTTGAATGTTTTCATAGACCATATCGAGAGATTCACGAAATGGCAGCCATTCAATGATTTTAATCGGTAATTCTTCAGAGCGATCGCTAGAGAAAAAGGGTAAGCGAGCGACAAATCCATCCTCTTTTACTTTGGGCAACCCAGGAGTAGTACCCAACAAAGGCAAATTAGCTTTATTTTGTAGTTGTTTTGAGCCACGAATTTTATTATCAGAAGCTTCAATAACGAAAACGCTAACCGAGCCAGCAAAGAAAGCAAAGATAGTAGACAGTGCTATATCTTTTGGTAAACTAGGTCCAATTTTTTCGCCTGATTGGGGTGGCTCAATTACTTCCCAGCTAAAACCACCACGATTGATAATGATGCCAATTTCTTGACGATATTCGAGTAATTTTTTTAAAGTTGCCCGATTTACTTCTACTTCCTGCTCTAAGCTATTGTATCTGGCGATTAGATTAGGAAATTCATTAAGTCTTTGCTTGAGCTTTTGCTCGGTTTCTGCCAAACTTTTTTCTCTAGACTCTAAAGCCCTCAACTCATTTTGAGCAGCGCTCAAAGCCTGTACTTTTTCTAAATCTCCAGGATCTAGAGGGCGACGATTTTCTAAGTTATCAATTTCTGCCAACGCCAACTCATCTGAACCCAAAATTTTCTTAGCTTCTTGTTTTAGCAGTAGTTGTTTATTAGCACGCTGATTCAATAAGTTTTGAACTATCGGGCTAGATTCAGTAAATCTGCTTCTTTGTTCTTCTAGCTGTAGATCGACTTTTTGTAGTTCATCCAACAAATTTTGATAGCGAGTTGATAAAGTCAATCTGGCATCAGTTTCGACTTTTGCCCCTGTATCTGAATCAGCCAAATCCTCTTCGAGCGCGCTTTGCTTACCTTCATATTGGCTGTACTGAGCTTTAAGTTCTTCTCTCTTTTGTTGAATTTCTTTCAACCCTTGCGACATATTGAGAGCTTCTGTTGAAGGAGCAATCAAATTATATTCAGTCAACAACTCTTCTAAATTTCTTTCAGAATTAGTCAGCTTGGCTCGAACTTCAGGTATTTGCTCATTAATGAAGCTTAATCCTTCTTTTAATCGTTTACTTTGCTGGTCTAAATTGTATTCCAAATAAACTTTTTGAATTGCCTCTAAAACTTGAAGAGTTTTCTTAGAGCTATCACCTTTAAAATTAGCCTGGAAAATTTTAGTTCCGACCTCTTTTTTATCTTCTTGTTCTTTCAACTGGGTTACCACTAAATAATTTTTAATGTCTTCGGTGGTAATGTCAGGATAATTAGATTTCAATTCTTCTACCGCCCGACTAAGCAACTGAGAACTACGCATCAGATTGACTTGAGTTGCATAGTCAATTTGTACTGTTGATTGAGTAGGATCGAATTCATCGCTATCGTATTTACTTTGATAATTAGGCTCAATTAACAACTGCATTGAGCTTTCATATTCAGGTTTTTGGGCAAAGACAAAAGGTAGAGCAAGAGCCAGAATCCCGCTAAAAACACCAACAAAATAAGACCTTCGTCGCCAAAAAATCGAAAATAGTTCTGCGTATCCTAGTTCCGTAGAATTTTCTAAATTATAAATATCTTGATTCATGCCGTTAATCCTTAATATAGTTGTTTAATTAGTTAGACATTCAAGACTTCTAGTTGAAAATTTCTAGAGCAGACGAACCGTAAAATTCTCCAACAATTTGTTTAACCTTGCTAAAAAATACTCCCTCAGAAAAGTTGTTGACTGCGTGGTTGCGAATTTGGTGATAATCCCAATCTGTTTGTTCTGCTTTACTTAGGGCATTGTGCAAAGCTTCTGGAGTCTGAGGTGAAAACAAAATTCCTGTTTCACCGTCAATCTGCGTATCGAGAACTCCACCAGCACCGTAGGCAATTACAGGAGTACCGCTAGCATTTGCTTCTATGGGTACTAAACCATAATCTTCTAGAGCCATGACAACGACTCCTTTAGCTTGCGACATCAGCTGATTGCGAAAGTCGTCTTCGACGTAACCCAAGAATTTGACGTTTTCTAGAGCTAAAGATTCTAATTTCTCTCTTTCTGGTCCATCCCCAATAATGATTAAGGGCAAGCCCAACCAGTTGAATGCTTCGATTACGATATCAAGACGTTTGTAGCTAATCATGCGAGAAGAGACTAAGTAGTAGTCATCTTTAACATCAGAAAAAATAAATTTGTTGGTATTAATGGGGTAGTTGACTGTTAAAGCATTTCTTTTGTAGAGTCTTCCGATTCTTTCTGCAACAATACTGGAGTTGGCAATATATAAATCTGGCTCTTGGGCATACTCCACATCAACTTTTCTGATCAGGTTAAAGATTTGGTTGATTAGGGGAGAAAATGACCTAAAACCACTGTTTTCCTGGAGGTATGTTCTGGTATCCCAAAGAAAACGGGTAACATTGTGACAAAAACAAATGTGCATTGCCCCTGGTTTTTTGCGTACAGCTTTAGCAAAACAAGAAGTACTACTGATGATGAGGTCGTATTCTTGTAAATCTAAAGAGCGAAATGCTGGATAGTAAAAAGGTGCAAATAAGCGAAAGTAATTAGTTACTCCTGGAATATCTTGAAGAAAAGTAGTATTGACTTCTCTTCCTTCCATGTCTACTGTTTGGTCTTCATTATATATAGATGTATATATATCTCCTTGAGGAAAATAAGAACAAAGCATGGCAAATATTCTTTCTGCCCCACCTTTTTGCGTTAAGTAGTCGTGAACTAAAGCTATTTTCATAACAGAATCAACCTGTGGATGTTTATTGGTTAGAATTTGATGTTTATCTGACCCTTCGCTTCGGTTGCATCATTTCTGGCATTTCAAATATATAATGAGGTTCTTTATCTGGAGTATTAACAAGCAATATCAATAGTTTTTGCTGAATTTGTCTTAAATTTAGTTGAGAAAATAATATCTTGAATGACCAATAGCTTTAGTAAGGAGGAAGTAAGGTTTTAGTAATTAGGTAGTACTGCAAACAAAACAATTGTGAAAGTTTTTGCAAAAAATGTATTATGTCGTAATTTAATCAACAGGAGCGATCGGCAAATGCCCACTAAGAATTTTCTTCTAGTAAAAGAAAATTCTTAATAATCTAGGATTTATAATCAATTTATTGTCCTTTTTCCCTTAACTTTTACCCTTTCCTTTAATGCCACAAGCAGATTACAGATCAATTGCAAAATCTTAGTATATGGAGTAATTAGTCAAGTTTTCTTTCGCCAAACCATTGATAGCGATTATCTCTGATCTGTTCGTAACTGCGATCGCCTAGCCTCTTCATACCTGGAATAGCACGATAAGCATTAATAAATAAATCTCCTAAAGGTAATAAGCGAGCAATCTCTTCTGCGGCTTCGCTACCTTGCCATCTTTTGTCGGGCTGACTGGCATCAATCAAAATCATTCCTGCTTCGCAGTCGTTGGGGGTAATACCAAATTCTGCTAAAGCCGATTTATCTTGCATGGGTATATAAGCAAAAATGTTTTCTCGATCGAATTGTTGAAGTATTTGGGAAAAATTAGTACAGAGATTGCATTTGCTATCGAAAACAACGTGATATTTCATATTTGAGTTTTTAACTATTCTAAAAAAATGTTTATAAATATGCTCTGATGTGAATTTTATGTTTAACAGCTTACGTTTTTTGATAAAGGCTAATAAATCAATAGCCAAAAAAGAATAAATATCAATCAAACTGGCAATCTTACCCACGTAAATATTGGAGTTACATATCTTGGCTACATCTTTATTTAACCTTAATAACTTAAACGGTAATAATGGCTTTAGAATTCCTGGTACGACTCAAGACGATCGCTTGGGGACAAAAGTAGATCTTACGGGAGATATCAACGGAGATGGGATTGACGATCTGATCGTTAGCTCGATCGATGGAGGAAACCCCAGCAATAGTCCCTACAGCTATCAACAGAGCGATCGCCGTGGTGAAACCTATGTTATTTTCGGCACGAGAAATGGTTTCAACTCTAGCTTCAATTTAGCTAATCTTAATGGTAGTAATGGTTTTATCGTTAGAGGTATCGATCCAGACAATAACTTAGGTAGTGCAATTTCCCTCGGAGATGTTAACGGAGATGGAATTGACGATCTAGCCCTTGGCGCGCCCTATGGAGGGGGAAAACTCACTAGCTATGGTGAAGAATATAGTGTGGGAGACGGTAGAGCTTATATCATCTTTGGCAAGCGAGATGGGTTTACTGCTAGTATCGATTTGGCTTCTCTCAATGCTAATAATGGATTGACCCTGGGGGGTATTGATTTTCAGGATAACTTAGGTACTTCTATTACCAGTGCAGGAGATATCAATGGTGATGGCATTGATGACTTAGCAGTTAGTGCTGCCAATGCGGGAAAAACAATTACCAATAATAATGGTTATAGCTATAGCGATCGCCGAGGTGAAGCTTTTATTGTCTTTGGCAGCAGAAACTTTAATTCTCCTCCTAATTTGGCACAACTGAATGGTAGCAATGGCTTCAAGATTGAGGGAAAAGCTGCTTATAACAATTTAAGTGATGATTTGAGTAATGCAGGAGATATCAATGGCGATGGTATTGACGATCTGATTATTGGTACTTCCGCAGCAGGAGACGTTTTAGATAGTCCTTATGCTAATGGCGATAGTGATAGGCGGGGGGAGAGTTATGTTATTTTTGGCAGCAGAAACGGTTTTAATTCTCAGCTAAATCTCAATAGTCTCAATGGAAGTAACGGGTTTACTATTGGAGGAATTAACCCAGAAGATCGTTTGGGGAATGCGGTTAATAATGCAGGAGATATTAACGGCGATGGTATTGACGATCTGATTTTGGGTGCAAAAACAGCCAATCAAACTGGGGAATATACTGCTGAAGGAGGAGTATATGTAATTTTTGGCAAAAACAATAATTTTGCCCCTCAATTCGATCTGAGCAATCTCAATGGTAGTAACGGCTTTGCTATTCCAGGGTTAAATCTAGACGATAACTTAGGCAATGCCGTGGCTGCGGGGGATATCAATGGGGATGGTATTGACGATCTGATCTTCGGTGCTAATACCGCAGGACAAACCATACAAGGGTTTGAGGGCTATAATTATAGCGATCGCCGAGGAGAAACATATATTTTATATGGTAAGAACAAAGGTTTTGCTGCTGAAATTAATTTGGATAGTTTAAATAGTGCAGATGGTGGCAAAATTGCTGGAGTTGGGACAGAAGATCTGTTAGGTAGTGCCATCAGTAGTGGTGGAGATATTAATGGCGATGGTATCGATGATTTTGTGACTAGCGCGCCTGGGGTTGATATTGGAGGAGAATACACCAAAGAAGGTGAAGTATATGTTGTTTTTGGTCAAAAAGATGTAACTTTACTAGGAATTAACGGTACAAATGGACCTGACAAAATAAACGGAACTTCTAACGGCGATCTTATTTCTGGTTTGGGTGGTAACGATATTATTAATGGTAAAGGTGGGAATGATACTCTGCGAGGAAATGAAAACGATGACTTCTTGGTAGGGGAATTTGGTGATGATGTCTTGTTTGGCGATGATGGTAGCGATCGCTTAAATGGTCAAGCTGGCAACGATACTCTCGATGGAGGAAATGGCAACGATACTCTTATGGGTGGCATCAATGATGACAGTCTTAATGGTAATGCTGACAACGATAAGATTTATGGTCAAGCTGGCAACGATACTCTTAATGGAGGAAATGGCAACGACATTCTCAATGGAAACGACGGCTTCGATCTACTCAATGGCAATGATGGTAACGATAGTCTCAACGGTCTAGCTGGTAGAGATACTCTCTTCGGCAATGATGGTGACGATATTCTCAGTGGAGGAAGTAGTCAAGACTTGCTGTATGGTGGATCTGGCATGGATCGAATGAATGGAAATAACAATGCAGATGAGCTTTATGGCAACGATGGCAACGATACTCTCAATGGAGGCAATGGCAATGATACCCTGAATGGAAATAGGGGTAACGACATTCTCAATGGTAATGAAGATAATGATGTTTTGGATGGTACAAAATTCAAAGATGAAAATTTTGGTTTGAATGAAAGAGATACTCTAATAGGGGGGACGGGTCGCGATATCTTTACTCTAGGTAATGACGGAAGGGTTTACTATGATGACAAAATTAGTGCTAGTAAGGGAATAAGTGACTTTGCTGTCATTAAAGATTTGGAGGTTGGAGAAGATACTGTTAAGTTAATGGGCAGAGTAGAGCAATACAGTCTCAATTTTTATCGAAATGGTTCGGGTAATTTTAATGCGGAGATTGTTTATAACCCAGGTAACTATCTTTTAGGGGAGTTGATTGGGGTTTTAGAAGATGTTCCCAGCAACTTGAATATTACCGATCCAGTATTCAATATTATTTGATAATAAAAGCCTTTAAGCCGTTAGCGATCGCATTTTTGAGAGCTAACGGCTTTGGTTGCGATCGCATCAACCAATTTTGGTGCGAATAACTTCAACCACAGACCTAATTTTCCCTTGAGAGTCATGACTAACTCTCGTTTGCGTTGCTGCATTGCTTTCAGAATTAAATCCGCACATAACTCAACCGACATAGCTGTTTTCTGCTCGTTATTCAACGTAGTACTAATAGGCTTGCCATCTCCTCCGATAACGTTATTCTGACGAATCTCTGTGGCAACAAAGCCAGGAGAAACAACCAAAACATCAACCCCCGCATCCTGTAATTCAATCCGTAAAGAATCACAAAAACCTTGTAAAGCGTGTTTGCTAGCTGCATACCCACTACGAGTCGGAACGCCAGTTTTGCCCGTCAGAGAAGAAATAGCCACCAGTAAACCAGCGGATTTTTTGAGATGGGGTAAGGCATAGTGAGTACAATAAACCGCACCGAGATAATTGACCTGCATTATCTTGTTAAACAGAGTCAAATCTTCAATCTCATCGAATCTCGTCCACATGCTCATTCCTGCATTATTAACCAGACAATCGATCGCGCCAAAAGCAGTCAAACTTGCCTTGATTAATTTTTGACAAGCTTGTGGATCGATAATATCAGTCGGTACAACAATTGGTTTACCTCCCGCTTTAAGACATTTTTGGGCAGTTATGTTTAAATCAGCCTCATTTCTCGCAGCTAATACTAAATTAGCTTTTTCTTGTGCCAATTTTATAGCTAATGCTCGACCAATACCCCTAGATGCTCCAGTAATGATAATTGTTTTATTGGCAAATTTCATCCTAATTATTAATTCAAAATCAATTGCTGGCGATGCACGTTGAGTAATTGCACCTCAACTTTAGCGACTTGTTCCAACATATAAATCAAATTATCGGGAGATAAATTAGTACCATCATTGCGACAACTACCAGTAAAACAAATTTCGGCTCGATCGCCAGTTTCCGATTGCAATGTTAGAGAGAAAAGGCGATCTCGTAAGTTAATCTGCTTTTTGTTACCCGATTTCGTAAATTTCTCCCAAATAATTTCCTGACTATTATTAATCCCATCAAGCCACTGTTGCCATTGGGGATTTTCAGCCTGTACTGTAATTAAATACTCAGCTTTATCCATGATGCGACTGGCATTAAGGGATTTAAGATCTACTTCTTCAATCTTATAAATAGGGATATTTACGGGTAGTTGTTCGGCTAATCTGGTACGGAATTGTTCGGGATCTATTTCTTCGGTTAATTCAAAATCAACTATTTCACCGTTGCTAGTAATACCCAAAGATAAAGCGTTGGCAATGGAAATTTTAGGGCCAGGATGGTATCCTCCAGTAAAGGATATAGGTAAGGCTGCGCGACGAATAGCGCGATCGAAGAGACGAACCAAATCTAGATGACTAATTAGCCCCATTTCATCTATTTTACCAAACCACATTCTCAGTTTTTGAGCTTTCTCTTGGTTGGGTTTAAAGTGTCCCGCAAACTTAGGGATTTCTGGTGCTTCAACTACAATATTGTGTCCGAAATCCGTACCGCAGACACCACAATGGGAACAACCCTCAAAAGCACAGTCGGGTACGGTAGCAGCATCTAAAGCCCTTTGCAAGTCATCTTTGAGCCATTGTTTATCAATACCCGTATTCAAATGATCCCAAGGTAAGGGCGCATTTAAACTATCACTTAATTCACTTAATTCTTCTCCTTGTTCTTTATTCCCTGTTTCTTTCTCCTTAAATATATTCCACTCGCCATTTTCTACCAGACGATATTTCCAAGTCAGATCAGCTTCGGCGATCGCTTGTTCCCATGCGCCATAAGCTTTTTCTAAGTTTTCCCACCAGGAATCCATTCCTGCCCCCAATTCCCAAGCTCGTTTTACCACAGGGGCTAAACGGCGATCGCCTCTTCCGACAAAGTCTTCCATTGCCGAGATGCGGACATCGGTATAGTTGATTTTAACTCCTTTGATACGGCGAAATTCTTCTTTGAGTAATTCTTGTTTGCGGAGAAACTCGCTAGTAGATACGGAATGCCATTGGAAGGGTGTATGGGGCTTAGGGGTGAAGTTGGAAATGGTAATATTAAAGTTGAGACGTTTTTTACTTAACTGAGTACATTCGCGACGCAACCATCTAACTGTCTCGGCGATACCTGCTACATCGACATCAGTTTCCCCTGGCAAACCAATCATAAAGTAAAGTTTAACCTTACTCCAACCACGAGCGACGGCAGTTTGAATACCACGCAATAACTCCTCGTTAGTCAGCCCTTTATTGATTACATCCCGCATTCTTTGCGTACCAGCCTCAGGGGCGAAGGTTAAACCAGATTTGCGCAAACCACCAATAATATCGGCGATGTTGTCATCAAAACGATCTACCCGTTGACTGGGAAGAGATAAAGAAATATTTTCTTCTTGGAGGCGGTTTTTAATTTCCATTCCCACCGCAGGAAGGGCTAAATAATCCGAACAACTCAGGGATAGTAAAGAAAATTCGTTATAACCAGTAGCCCGCATTCCTTTTTCGATCGCATCCACCACTTTTTCGGGTTCGACATCCGTTGCAGGGCGAGTTAGCATCCCTGGCTGACAGAAACGACATCCCCTCGTGCAGCCTCTTCTAATTTCTACTGTAAGGCGATCGTGTACTGTTTCGACAAAAGGTACTAAGCCAATGGAATAGGCAGGGATGGGAGTAGCAACTCGGCGCAATACTCGCTTTGGTACATCAGGATTATTGGGATGAACCGAGCCATCTGCTGCCATATCATAGAATCTAGGCACGTATACCCCAGGAACTTGAGCCAAATCTAGCAATAACTCTGCTTTACTTAGCCCTGCTGCTTTTCCTTCTTTAAGAATAAGACCAATTTCGGGTAACAATTCCTCACCGTCGCCCAATGCAATAAAATCAAAGAAGTCTGCATAGGGTTCGGGGTTAGACGTAGCAGTTTGTCCCCCTGCAAAAATTAAAGGATAGTCTCCCTCATCTCTTTCTTTCCAGGTTAAAGGAATATTTGCCAAACTAAGCATTTCTAGAATGTTAGTCGCCCCCAACTCATAACTGAGACTGAAACCTAGAATATCAAAATCTTGTAACGGGCGTTTTGATTCTAAAGCAAATAAGGGCGTGTTAGTTTCTCGCAACTTGGTTGATAGATCTGCTGCGGGGAGATAAGTGCGATCGCATAACTGTTGCGGTTGAGCATTAATTATATTGTAAAGAATAATATGACCTAAATTAGATGCCCCTACTTCATATACTTCAGGATAAGTCAGCACCCATCGTACTTCCGCTTCTGTCCAAGGTTTATGTACCGCACCAAGCTCATTGCCTAGATATCTAGCTGGCTTCAGTATATTGGCATCAATAGGGTTATCAAAAGTAGCGGTCAAAACGTATATCTCCTTTAGGGGGCAATCATCTCAATTTTATTACTATATCGAATCTCCATAGATAATAGTTGGATGATACTAAGTAAGTCGAAGTGGTCGATGATTTTAAAGATCGAGACAAAAAAATCATCAACTTTTTGTTTTTGCTAATTTTATGACACGCTTTATATCGATAAACCTAATTTCAAGCCAAAGACGGCATGAACTACCATAATAATCAATGCAGCACTACCAACATAAGCATGAATTGTTCTGGCAGTTTCTTTGTTGCCAATAAACCCAGTAGCTGCAATTAGAGCATTAATAGTTAACAAAGAAATTACTATGGTACCTGTAAAAAAGTGAGGACTTTCTAAGATAGGTTGTTCTTGCATGACTAAAGACAAAACACCCCCAGTATAGCCAGACAACAAAAATATATACATTAATGGTGCGATCTTACGGTGATCTGCTTTATTTTTGATTGCTACTTCAGTATTAGTTACAGCCAATGTTCGACCCCGCCATCCAGCTAATGCAACTGCAACACCCATGACAAAAGCCACAATAGCCATCATCAAAGGATGTCCCCAATGTATTATGGGTTCTGGCGTTCCGAGACTATTAAACCAGTCTGCGATCGGCTGTATTGATGTTCTCAAGTTACTCATTGTGATCTTTTATTCACTCTGTCTTAATTAAACTTTACAAGTCTATTTATAACTATACACACTTAGTAGTTAGGATTTGCATTGACTTAAAAAGAAGATTGGCTAGAGTTATAAAGTATGACTTTGTAATTTATCTTAGTCCCACAATAAGACACCAAAAACAATCAAATATTGTGAGCAAAATATGGTCGTGCATATTCACTTTATTGCTTTCATCTCTGAAATATAGATAATCATGAAAGATAGGCAATCTAGCAAAAAGCCACTCGGACAAATTTTAATTGAAGCAGGAATAATATCCATTAGCCAAATTGAAATTGCTCTTCAAGAGCAGAAATATAACGATTTAAGAATTGGCGAAATAATCGTCTTACATGGTTGGACAAAACAAGAAACAGTAGACTTTTTTGCGGAACGATGGTCAAAATTAAGCCAAGAAGAAAAAAAGCCTTTGGCATATTATTTTCAAGAAGCTGGATTGCTAGACATGAAACAGATCAATGCTATCTTAAGATTGCAAAAACTCAAACAAAATAAGGTACGTTTTCATCGTTTGGCAGTCGAACAAGGATATCTCAAACAAATAACAGTAGATTGCTTTGTTGCTCATATTTTAAATACTAGAGACTCCAATACCATAGCCCTGGCAAAGATTTATGAAATACTGGAAAGCTATACCCAAGGAGAAAAAGACTTTCAAGGAATTGAGCTTTGCAAAGCACCTCTGATGGGAGTTAGTTTCCAAGGCATTAAATTAGATCGAGCAAATTTAACCAAAGCTGACTTAACTCGCGCAGATCTCAGTCATTCTAGTTTTGTCGAAGCAAATTTAGATCGAGCAAATCTAACCAAAGCAATCTTCACAGGAGTCGACTTTTCTAAATCTAAATTGACTGGAGCGAATTTTCGCGACGCTCGTCTAGAAAAAACCAACTTTCAATCAGCAGTCTTGGAGGGTGTAGATTTTAGAGGAGCCTATCTAGCAAAAGCGAATTTTGCAGGAGCAAATTTGAAGAAAGCTATGTTACCTTTGCATTATACTTACGAAGTATATTACGACCGCGACACTTTTTTTGACAGTGATTTCGATCCTAAATTTATGGGTTGGAAGATAATGAAATAATCAAAAATAGTTTTATAGTCGATATTGTTTTTGAAGTTGTAATAACTTGTTGGTAGCTTCTGAAGCATTATCGGCTAACTCGGCAAAAGTGAGAAATCTGATTAATTCTTTACGTAAGAGATTTCTTTCTACTTGCCAAGTTTCCCGATCTAAGTTTGGGGGAATGACTATCATGTCATATAGAGTTGCTCGCTTTTTATCTGGATGGGGGCGTAAGATTCTACCGCGACGTTGGATAAACTGACGGGGGTTGCTCGTACTAGCTAGAATAATGGCGGTTTTAATGGCAGGGATATCTATTCCTTCATCTAGGCAGCGAATAGCAACTAAACCCTGCAATTCTCCAGATTCAAATTGACGGCGTAGATTTTCTCTTATCTCTGTGGGCGTATCGGTGGTATAGGAATTGACGCGATAGCCTAATTCTTGTCCCAGAAGACGAGTTACTCCATCTATCTGACGTACATTACGATCTCGATCTAAATATCCATCGCCACAGTAGAAAATAGTGTGGGTGCTATCTAGTCGGGATAGCATTAATTCTTTGAGGCTGTTTAACTTATTGGCTGCACTCGCAACCAGACGCGATCGCTTTGCTAGCAAAGATGTTAGATTGTCATGACGATCAAAGCTATTATTTTTGCTTAAAACCCAGCCAATTTGTTTGGTCAACTTGGCATAAATTAACGCTTCACCAGCAGTCAACTCAACAAATAGGGGATAATATAAATAACGGACTAATGCACCCTGGGCGATCGCATCTTTCAAGGTAAATTCTGGTTTAATAATCGCACCAAAATAATTTATTAAAGCTTCCGTACCCATTTCATCGTATTGTCTTTCGGGAGTAGCAGATAAAGCTAGGCGCAAGCCGATTTTGCGAGGTAAACTAGATTCTAAACGGCTCGATCCTAAGTTATGAGCTTCATCACCCACAATCAAAGTTTTAGCAGGAAAATATTTAAGCTGAGATTGAAACCCCTGACTCATTAAGGTAGAGTTGGTCGTAATAATTGTTATAAAAGACCGAGGTTGGGTATTTAAGTTATATAGTTGAGTTGATAGTTCTCCTTGCCAATTGTCTGCTCGATTCATAGCGAGAATCGGTTGGAGACTGAACTTCTGACACTCTCTCGACCATTGATTGACCAAATGGCGGTAGGGACAAACTATTAACAGTACCTGCAAACCAATTTGTTGATATAATTCTGTGGCGATCGCCAGGGCAATGATAGTTTTCCCGCTACCCGTTGCCATTTTTAATGTTCCCCTTCCCTGATTATCTAACCAATTAGCCACCGCTTGATGTTGATATTTGCGGAGATTTAAGTTACGGGGAAAACAGGGAATTCCTAAATTACTAGATTGATAACCGAAGGATTTTTCTTTTAAACGATTGTTGAGATACTTATATCGATATAAGACAGCTAAATTATGCCAATCTAAGTAATCCACTAATTATCTTGCTTGTCAACAATACTTTTTTATTTGTTATCAATTTATAGAGAAGCCCAGGGTTTCTCAGGGAAACTAATTTTTTGTTCTATTTCCATATTTTAATTGGACTTCTCTTATCTCTCTACTTAGTCGATCTAGCAGAAAGTTCTTCTAAAAGTTGTTTTTGGTCTTTGAGAGCAGTTAATTTTTGCAGTAGCATATCCACTTCTGCTTCTAAATGCAGGTACTTAACCTGCTGATTTGTTTGATAGTACTTTGTTTTCAGTGTTTGATTGGATAACAGGGTTGCCATAAATAAATTTTTATTAATTTGATTTGATTGTATCAGTTTGCGATTTTAACCCACATAAAACTATTTTGGTAAATTATAATCTTTAGATTTGCTAACAACTGCGATCGATTACACTAATAACCGTATAACCTGTCCCGAATAGCGAATAGGTTATATCCCGATATATATCTGTAGCTCAACCAACGAGAAAATATGAGGTTACTGTCTAAAGGTTTTGAAGTAGAAATGTACACTGGTACTCCTCAAGGCGAGATTGTAGGATTGTCAGACAAAATTGTTCGAGCTTTAGATGGTTTTGTGCGCGAACCCGACAGTCGCAATGTTGAATATACCACCGCGCCTTTTTGTGGTTACGATCGCTTGCTCTGCGCCCTATTAAAACCCAGGCAAGCCCTGAGAGACTATCTCAAGCATTTGGGTGACTATACCCTGATTCCTGGCAGTACGATGCCTCTGGGAGGAAGTGATCGCTTTTGTCGCTCCGATCCCAACAACCCCTATCATACTTACATCGAACAAACCTACGGTACTAAAGTTGTCACTGCCAGCATTCACATTAATGTAGGCATCGAAGATCTAGAAGTACTGATTCAAGCCTGTCGTTTGGTTCGGGTAGAAGCTGCTTTATATTTAGCTTTGAGTGCTTCTTCTCCTTTTATTGACAGCAAAGTAACGGGTTCTCATTCCACTCGCTGGCAAATGTTTCCCAAAACTCCTCAAAACGTCCCTTTGTTTGCCAGCCACAGTCATTTTGTTCGTTGGACAGAAGAACAATTAGCAGCTAAAAGTATGCGTAATGTGCGCCATCTCTGGAGTGCAGTGCGTCCCAATGGCGATCGCCGTCCCTACAATCTCAATCGTTTGGAATTAAGAATTTGCGATCTAGTAGTCGATCCTCTCGCTTTATTAGCTATCACAGCATTGTTAGAAGCCAGAATTATGCAAATGATGGCAAATCCCGACATAGATCCTCTAAAACAGAGTATTCTATCTCCTAAAGAATTAGTCACTCTGGCCGATGGAAATGAAATAGCAGCAGCTCGTAATAGCTTAGATGGCGAATTGCGCCACTGGCAAGATGGCAGAAAGATTACAGCAAGAGATTGGATTAATGAAATTTATGATGATGTATATCCTATTGCCAAACAACAAGGATTTGCTTGCTTCTTATCTCCCCTGAAAAAAATTCTCCGCGAGGGTAATACCGCCCAAAAGTGGCTGACACTCCATAGTCAGGGAATGTCTTTAAAAGAAATTATTCAACAAGATATTCAAAATATAGCCAAGCAAGAGCGCGATTTAGAATATGCTGTCTGTCAATCTGCTTTAATGGCATAGATTGGGGTATATCTATCCCATTGAGACGAGCAATAAAAGCTTGCTCATTAACACAGAAAATTATCTTATTTGCTTACCCTCCCACTGGATAAATGGTTAAAATAGTACTGGTAAATCCAGAAATCCCCCCCAATACTGGCAATATCTCTCGTACTTGTGCTGCGACCAAAACAGAGTTACATTTAGTCGCACCGTTAGGATTTGAAATTAGCGATCGCTACTTGAAACGTGCGGGGCTGGACTACTGGCCCTATGTAGATTTACACTACCATGAGAATCTAGCTGCTTTTTGGCAAGAACACGATCAAAGAGGCGGTAGATTGATTGGTTTTAGCGTTCGCGGTACGAGTAATTATCTCGACTGTCAGTATCGAGAAACGGATTGGTTGCTCTTTGGTAAAGAAACCGCAGGATTGCCACCAGAAGTTATTGATGCTTGCGATAAATTAGTACGGATTGATATTGCCGAGCCTAATGTACGGAGTTTAAATCTTTCTGTTAGTGTCTCTGTGGGTTTATTTGAAGCAATTAGACAATTGACGGTTTAAATAATTGGTTAAATATTTTAAAGATTGAGTAATTTATCAACAATGAGTTTACAAGAAGTTCAACAAGCAGCAGGAGCAATTTTTAACAAAGAGGGAGTTGCTTTAAGTTTTGATAATGAAGCAGCAGCTTTAAAAGCAGTCGAAGGTGGAGTGGCAATATGCGATCGCTCTCATTGGGGCATTATTAAAATTACAGGGGAAGATCGCTTGCGTTATCTCCACAATCAAAGTACCAACGATTTTGAAAAGCTACAGCCAGGAGAAGGTTGCGATACGGTATTCGTTACCTCCACTGCTCGTACTTTAGATCTAGCTACCACCTATGTTACTGAAGATTCGGCGATCGCCTTAATCTCTCCCAATCGTCGCGAACAATTATTTACCTGGCTCGATAAATTTATTTTTCCCTTCGATAAAGTCAAATTAACCGATATATCTTCTCAATTCTCTGTCTTTAGCCTGATCGGTCAACCAAGTAACAGTTTACTATCCCAAGTAGGTACGGAAAATATTACTCTAGAAAAAACAGGCTCTCATCAAATAATCGCGATCGCCGATCTTCCCGTCAGAATTGCCTTAGGAAGTGGCTTGGCTACTCCTGGTTACACTCTAATAACCGAGCAGGAGAATGCAGAAGCGGTATGGGCAAAATTAGTTAATTCTGGAGCAATTCCTTTAGGAGAAAGCTTATGGGAAAGCTTGCGGATTCAACAGGGTAGACCAAAAAGTGACCTCGAACTTACCGAAGACTATAACCCTCTTGAAGCAGGGCTGTGGCAAACAATTTCTTTTGACAAAGGTTGCTATATCGGACAAGAAACCATCGCTCGTTTGCATACCTATAACGGAGTCAAGCAAAAACTCTGGGGAATTAAATTAGATCGAGCCGTTGCACCCGAAACCCCCATCACTCTTGAAGATAAAAAAGTAGGCATACTTACTAGCTGCACCGATACCGCAGCAGGCAGCTATGGCTTAGGCTATATCCGTACCAAAGCTGGAGGCGAAGGCTTACAAGTTCGGGTAGGGGATGCTCTAGGAGAACTTATTTCTGTTCCCTTTATTCAACATAAATAAGGCTATTTTTATTGATTATTTATTTAATAGCCTCGTTCCTCGATTCCCTTAACTACAACCAGAGATTGCAGCGTTAAATATTGCTTGTTGGGTTCTTTGGTCGGTGATACCACTTTGCTTGATATAATTCTTGGCTAAATTGCTTGCACAGCTACTGCACTGAGAACCATATTTTCGACAAGAACTAGCCGAAGCATTACGAACATCATTCAAATTAACACCCTGGGCGATCGCGCGGGGTTGATTAAACATTAATAAAGTGGCGATCGCAGAGGCAACAAAAAGTACCACAAGCCCGATTTTTTTAGATGCAAACATACTTTTGATTTTCATGATTTTAACCTTGATTCATGCTGTTTTGACAGTTTATGTACCCATAAACACTTGGCGACACCGTATCTGGTGTAGGATAGGCAACTAAGACAATTTGACCGTCTTCTTGGACAACTACTCCTCGTGCTGGAATAATTTCCTGGTAGAGATCTTCACTAGTAGAGTTCTGCTTTAAAGTTGCTCGATCAAAAGAGTTTTGACCATTTATATAAATATTTTCCGAAATAAATGGTTGATTAATATTGAGAGGAGTACCAATTATATTTTTAACCGTCAAAGTACTACCTTGAGCATCATCTACCGTACAGGTGCGACTAGTCACATCATTAGAATCGAGAGGATTGTTGGTCAAATCTACTGCTCCTTGGAGAGCATCCACATTAGATGTCGTAATCGATACTGTACCGTCCAAACCATCAACCCCCGAACTAGCATCGATATCGTTGCTCGAATCCATTTCAGAACCTTCAGCAATGCCAAAGATAGATTCAGAAGTAATATTGATCGCGCCCCCTAATCCTCCTGTAGCACTGGCTATAATATCGCTGCCTGTATTTTGAGCGGGAAAAGCAATTATAGATGCTGCTTCAATCCTGATATTGCCACCATTGGCATCACCATTTGCTATAGCAGAAATAGTACTATCAGCTCGTAAAATTAAGTTTTCCCCTAAATTCAAATTAATATTTCCAGCAAAGACTTCTAGTTCTCCTGTAGCCGATTCTGAAGATACATTAGAAGCTTCTATAGAAGAGTTATTTATCGTTAGAGAATTAGCTTTAATATTAACAACACCCGCAGAACCAAATGATACAGTTCTAGTACTCAACTCCGTGCCATTACTCAAGACAACACCATCAATGGCATTAAGATCGATATTTCCTGCATTTCCGTTACCGAGAGTTCCTGTTACCAAAGAGCTATTATTAATTGCGATTGAATTTCCTGAAATAAAAATATCTCCTGCATTTCCTTGAGTATTGAGATTGGAAATCAGCCCAATATCAGCAAGTTCTGGGGGAAATTCACTAAATTTGTTGACACGACTAATAAGATTGTAGTTGTCAATCTCGATCGCTCCTCCTTGAATGCTTAATGTTCCTCCCGTTTGTCTGTCTGTCAGACCTTCGCCACCAAAGGCATCAACAAATATCGCTGCTTCTGCTAAACTTGCATTCAGATCGGAATCGTCAAAAATATCGATTTCTGCTACTTGCGTGCCAACAAGTTCGATTTTTCCCCGATCTAAAGTAGCAATTGTAATGTCACCACTACGACCATCGCCGAAATTGCCTGCATCAATTCTAGTATCTTCGAGCCTAATAGATGAATCTGCATTTATAGTTACATTTCCCCCTCGATCTATGGCAGAATTGCTCGTGCTGTTAATAAAGCTATCGGTCAATATAGTAGACTCTCTGGCATTGATAACAATGCTGCCACCATTTTTTTCTTCCACAAGAGAACTCGAAACCAAATTAGAGTTGATAATTTTGATGTTTCCCGCCAAAGAATTAAGCTCAATTGCACCACCATCACCTAAAGTAGAAGATGTATTGAGGGATGGCATTCTGAAGGTAAAATCAGCGATCGCATCTCCTCTAATCTCGATATTTCCTGTAGCTTCCAGATTAATACTGCCTCCTGGTGCAGTTGCCAAACCTCCATCAAAGAGAATATTACCAGCATTAAACCTAATTGATTCTCCTTCGTTTACTTTTAATCCCACAGGAGGAGAAAAATCGAACTCAGGAAAGTCTATATCTGAAACAGGTGCATCGGGATCGAAATCGGGTGATTCGGCAACTTCTTTATATTGAGAACGATTAACAATTTCTGCGGAATTATTCCTTAAATCCAATCCAATTGGGGCGTTAATTGCCAGTAAAGGAGGATTTTCTAAATCTACCGCGCTAAATTCCCCATTTTCAAAGATGATCCCCCTGGCAGTGCTAGCCAAAAAAGAACCTCCAATATCCAATCTTGCACTTTCGCCAAAAATAATACCTGCGGGATTAATCAAAAATAGATTGGCACTATCGTTAGCTTTAATCAAGCCATCTATATTAGATGTATTTCCCCCCGTTACTCGACTGAAGATATTAGAGATATCAGAAACATTATTAAAAAAAGCCGTATTATCTGTCGGTACAGAAAAATCTTGGAAGCTATGAAAGAGATTAGTACCTCTAGTTATACCTCCCTCGATTTCTGCAATATTACCACTTTGGTTTACTTGAGTATTGGCTGTGCCATCAGGGGTTATCTGAGCAAGTCTTACTTCAGCTAGAGTGATATCGGCTCTAGCACCAAAAAAGCCCAATACACAAATACCTATACGCAGCAAAGGAGAGAAAACTTTGGGCATCGGTAATTAAGTTATGAGAGAAAATTTATAATTTCAACAATAATACCATTTCCAAGAGTCTATTTTGTTTAATTTTAGATTGCCTTGCGATCGCTTATATTGCTGATCTAGCCATCACAAGATAGTTTTATTTTTTATTTGGGAAACATATTAATAATCCAAAATCTAATTTATGTCCTCATTCGATGAAATTTGCTTTCGATCCGCCGATCTCAGACAAAATTGCTCGAATGCAACAAAGAGTAAGGTGGCAAGATGA
The DNA here is from genome assembly GCF_020640915.1 of Waterburya agarophytonicola KI4. Lineage (GTDB taxonomy): Bacteria > Cyanobacteriota > Cyanobacteriia > Cyanobacteriales > Xenococcaceae > Waterburya > Waterburya agarophytonicola. The sequence goes on from NZ_JADWDC010000026.1 coordinate 57,727, forward strand.
GGCTTTCCGAATTCGCAAAATAGATCAGACTCAATTAAATATAGACGATCGCCAGGGCAATAATTCTGAGTTTTCTTTTTTGGTAGTGGGAGACACTGGCTGCAATGGAAACAAGCAATATAGTCCCCAGCAGCAAGTAGCCCAATTAATGCTGCAACATCAAAATGAAGTCAGTTTTATTTTGCATACAGGGGATGTTGTCTATGAGGTAGGTTCAAAGGAATATTATCCGCAAAACTTTATTCATCCTTACCAGGAGTTTATTGTTAGCAATAAAATGCCTCCTCCAACTCCTTATGATCGCATTACTTTCAAAATCCCTTTTTTACTCGTTCCAGGAAACCACGATTATTATAATTTATCTCTACCCCAGAGCATTTTAGCTCAGGTTGCCAAATCATTACGTTGGCTCAAACGCTCTGGTAGTAATTTGAATCTGGGTTTATTTGGCTCTGATGTAGGGGAGATCTACGCCAAAGCGTTTTTAGACTATACTGCCGATTTAACCACAGAAGAATTAGCTCACCACTTAGACCGCCACTATACTGCCAAATTCCAAGATAGTCTCTGTTTGAACTATCAACCCCACCGCTTCACCCGTCTGCCCAATCGTTATTACAGTTTTCGTTATGGCAATCTTGATTTTATTGCCCTCGATTCTAATACCTTTAACACCCCTGTACCCATTGCCGACACACCAGAAGGGGCAAAGTTACGGGAACAGTTAATAGCCCAACTGGAAACATTAGATCGACAATACGAGCAATTAAAATCTAATTCTCAAAAGCTCGATCTGGGCAATCCTTTCCAACAAGATTTGATGAATGATTATCAATTAAAATTACACCAAATTTCAGATAAGCAGAAAAATATTCACCAAAAATTACAAGCCGAAGATATCTCCTTCGACTACGAGCAGTTAAATTGGTTCAAAAACAAATTAATTTCATCTTGGTCAGATTCGACAGTTAGGGGCAGAATTCTCTATTTTCACCATTCACCATATGTTACTGAATCGACTAAATATCAGCTAGAAGAGACTCTAAAAGTACGCCATCATCTCCGCCAAATTCTGAATCAAGTCACTCAAACTCTAAAGGGATATAATCAAAGTCGTCCTCTGTTAGATTTGGTGATTTCTGGTCACGCTCATTGTTTCGAGCATTTGTATACTTTTGATACAGGATATGCAGATTCTGATATTAATTGGTTAATTTGCGGAGCAGGAGGGCATAGCGTTCGTCGTCAACGTCTCGAAGGAGGAATTCTTACAGAAATACAGGGTGCTAAAACTAGAGAAGTTGCTCGATCTCGTTTGTTTTTGGGGTGCAAAGGTCATGGTATCTATAAAAAGAGACCTTATTCTTGTTTAAGAATTGATGTTGGAGGAGAAAATCGCTCCCAATTTCAAATTCGTCCTCTAGTTGCCGAACAAGCTTATCAAAACTGGTATCATTATCAACCAGATTCTTTTGCGATCGGTTAACTGCTAAATTGATCTAAGTATAATTAAGTAGATAAGTAGCTAGGTGGAATTAAATATAAAACGCTCCAAACAGTAATTACCAAG
>NZ_JADWDC010000126.1 GCF_020640915.1 Waterburya agarophytonicola KI4
TTTTTATAATTCTGTTTAATTATGGCACGATTTTTAATTTGGAACTCCCTTAATAGTTTTTTCTTTCCTGGCAGACTGAATTTTCGAGATTTAATTAAGATATTTTCGATTTTTCTTACTAAACGAAATACAGTGGACTCAGACACTTTCCAATCAAGACTTATATGAAAATAAGTTCGATATTCTCGCCAATATTGTAAGGCTATTAAAATCTGGTCTTCAACAACTAATTTGCTTGGGCAACCAGGTTTTTTCTTGAATTTTTGTTGTGCTTTAACTAATCTAACCATCAAGGGAAAAGTTTTACGTTCAATTCCACAAAAACGCTTAAATTTTCTGGCAGAAAGTTTACGAGCTTTCCAATATTTCATTTTTAGCAAAAAAAAGTTAAATTACTATTGTAACATAAAATATTTATGCAAGAGTTCTTTTGTTTTAGAGGAGAGTTTATCATCTCATTTTAAGGCTTTTGGCATTACGCACTCACCAACGGCAGGATTTCTTCTAAATCAAGCATCTGTTTAACTTGAAGTTAAATAGATGCCAAATTCTGGCAGGTTGAGATCTAAACGGCGATCGTCGATTCTAGAAATTTGTTTAATTTTGCATCTTTTGTAACCATTAGGCAGAAAAATTAGAACGTAGCTAAATTAAGTCTAATCACAATGCCAGAAAGAAAGCGAATTGGTATTTTAACCAGTGGTGGCGACTGTGCGGGTTTAAATGCCGTTATTAGGGCGGTAACTCGATGTGCAGTTGATGTCTACGGTTGGGAAGTTTTAGGAATTTGTAAGGCGACTCATGGTTTGATGACTCGCCCTCCTGAAGCAATGCCTTTGGATATTACTAAAGTTGATAGCCTTTTGACGATGGGAGGTACAATTTTAGGCACAACCAATAAGGGAGATCCTTTTGCTTTCCCCATGTCTGACGGTACAGTCGTAGATCGTTCGACAGAGATTATTGAAGGATATAATCAGCTAGATTTAGACGCTTTGATTGGTATTGGGGGAGATGGTAGCCTAGCTATCCTACGAAAGCTAGCCCAACAAGGAGGAATCAATCTTATCGGTATTCCCAAGACGATTGATAATGATGTAGGTATTACCGAGCGTTCTATTGGTTTTGATACAGCGGTTAATATTGCTACAGAAGCGATCGATCGCTTACACTTTACCGCAGCCAGTCATAGTCGGGTTCTGATTCTTGAAGTAATGGGGAGAGATGCGGGACATATAGCCCTCAATGCAGGCATTGCAGGAGGGGCAAATATAATTATGATTCCTGAAATTTCTTATAAAATTGAAAATATTTGCGATCACATTAAAAAAAGACAAGCCAGGGGACAAGATTACTCGATCGCCGTAGTCTCAGAAGCTGTGTGTACGGAGTCGGGAGACGTATTAGAACAAGGTCATTTTGCTGATTGTCGTCTTGGCGGTATTGGTCAATATTTAGCCGAACAAATTACCGAAAAAAGCGGTGCGGAAACAAGAGTAACGGTTTTGGGTCACACTCAACGAGGAGGGATTTCATCTCCTTTAGACCGCATCCTGGCTTCTGCGTTTGGGGTAGCAGCGGTTAATTTAATTGCTGAAGAGAAATACGATCGCATGGTTGCTTGGCACGATCGCATGGTCACTAGTGTTCCTATTGCCGATGCTATCAAAGATTATTGTGCGGTAGATCCTGAAGGTACTTTGGTTAAAACCGCTAGAGGTTTGGGTATTTGTTTGGGAGATTAGATTCGATCTCTTGAATTTAAGCTCTAAAAAAAGCGATCGCTTTGAAGTAATTTCAATCATGCGATCGCATCAGTTGTCTTTTGGACAGATCTAAACTGATCAAGTCAAGTATTGCGACTAAAACACCAATTGAAGCTATGACTATCTGTGATAACCTGCTTTTATTAATAATTAATATATATTGCTATTGCCCCGCATGAATGAAGTGACCGTAGTTAATGGCAACGAAGTCTCGAATGAAGATATTGTTGCAGCTTTAGAAATTCCCGCCGATTTTAATTTCGATTTGCCCGATCCTGAAGATGAAGAGATTAGGGAGTCGGATTTTCAAAATCGATTAGACAATATTTGGCAGATCTGCGATCGCTTTGATTTACAGACAGATATTTGGCGGGGGCGAGTCTTGCGTTCGATTCGCGATCGCGAAAAGAAAGGTGGTGAAGGTAGGGGCGCGGGCTTTTTGAACTGGCTTAAGGATCGCGAAATTACTAAGTCTCAGGCTTATGCTTTGATTCAGTTAGCAAACAGCGCGGATACTTTGTTGGCGGATGGAATGTTAGATCCAGATAGTATTAATAATTTCAGCAAGCGGGCATTTGTAGAGACGGCAAATTCTGCCCCAGAAATTCAACAATTAGTTAGCGAGGCAGCCCAAAAAGGCGATCGCATTACCCGCAGGGAAGTAAAACAACTTGCCGATGAATGGACGGCTATGAGTTCGGAATTATTACCTGATGAAATTAAGGAAAAGGCAGCAGAAGGCTCTCTACCCGCCCGTCACTTAGCCCCATTGGTAAGGGAAATGGAAAAACTACCCGATTCCCATTTGATTGAAATTAAGCGGGAAATTGCCGAAAGTCCCGATATTGATACGGTCAAAATGATGACCACCGAAGCCAAGAATTTGGCTAAATATCTCGATGCTGCTGCCCAGGTACAAACCCTGCGGGATAAAGCCGTAGATATGGAAATGGCATTAGAAGAAGCCTTAAGATTAGATTGTATTAATACTGCTGCGGATCTAGTAAAACAAGCGACTACTTTAGAACAAACCGTAGGAAAACTTTATACTACCTGGAAACGGATGAGTAATGTTGCCGATCGCCTGTATGTAGAGACAGGGGCTTCCAATCCTCACTTGCGATCGCTTTTAACTTGTTTGGAGTCTTTGACGGGAGAAATTATTGAAGTGCCTTTAGACGAAGAAGGCGATCGTATTGTCCGTCTTAAAGTTATGACTGAAGATATCAATCCTGGTAGTAATTAATTAATTAAGGAAGCGAACAAGTTTAACTCAGAAGATTTCATTTTGTCACTCATACTCAGCAATAATACTACTTAAGTGTATGATTCTCTTATAATTACTATTTGCCCAGGGTTTTAATGCCAAAGTTATCAATTAATTTACTGAAGCAAGACAGTATTTATTTGATTGTTTCTTGTCTAGTGTTTCCCATTTCTTTGAAAATTTCTCTTGTTTGTTTTACCTGTTTTTTGGTAATGAGAATCTTATTTTTCGATGGGCAAGAATTAAGTTATCAACAGGATAAATCAACTCATTTGATTAAAATAGCTTTATCCATAGCGATCGCGATCGCTATGGCAGATTTTTATCTAGAATCACGTATTCATTTTTATCCTGTATCCTATTATGATTATTTATGGGTTGCTATTACCACCTTAATTATCAAACTTTATCCCCTCAAGAAATATGAATGCGATCTAGTATGTTCGGCTATAAGTTTAAGTCCAATAATTGTATTTATCTTTCACTATGCCAGGGCAAATTTTCAGTTTAGAAACAGTTGGGGATTTTATAATCCTAATGGGCTAGGAATTTATTGTGCTATTTGTCTGCCTTTAATTATCTGCCTCTTGATATCCCAATTTTGTAGCGTAGATCTGGAAATTACAAATAATCATAAAATAATCAATCAAATATTATCTTTATTAGGGATAATATCATTGTTTTTTTGCTTGACAATGCTTATATCTTCAGGCTCTAGAAGCTCTCTGTATACTAGTATAATATTAATTGTCTCGATCTTATTTTTACATTTTAAAACTCTGTTAAAAAAATCAATTAAAGATGATTTCAATTGTTTACCAATCAAGGCTATATTCTTCTATTCATTTGCTTTTTTGGGATTAGCAAGTATTTTATATAAATTGATTTTTGCTAAATTTGTCTTTATTACCAGATTTATCAACATAACCAACAGCACTAACCTATATAGAACTTATATATATCAATGTTACTGGAAACTAGGTTTAGAAAAGCCTTGGTCGGGATGGGGAATAGATAAAACGTCTGCCCTCTGCGAGCAACAGTTAAAAGCAAGATATGGAGGGGTAAATCATGGTCATAACTTTATTTTGCAATTATTTGCTGATGGTGGTGCGATCGTTACTTTATTATGTATAGCTACTATTTTTTATTTCATTTTGATTCCTGTTATGAAATTTTTAGTCAGTTATAATTCTCTGTCTAACTCTACTCTTTACTTGGGTATTTCTTTCTCGTCTTTAAGTATTTTGACAGTTAGTCTGTTTCAATCTTCCTTCTATCATTATCCTTTGTTTCCACTGTGGCTAGGATTGTTTTCTGGCTTTCTCGGCGGTCTTCAACTAAAGGGTGTTGTCAATTGATGACACCCTTTAATAACTAAATAGTTATTTTTTTTCAAAATGTCAATAATCGAGAAGATCAGAACTAAATTTAATGATAAAGTAAAAAGTTTTCAGCTAGGAAATCAGCCATTAATTTCAGTCGACACCAAGAAAATTGAAGAAATTGTGAGTTTATTCTCTTTTGCTAGTAAAAAATCTGAAACAAAAAAAATACTCACGTTTTACTCATATTTTTACTGTACAAAAATATTTAGTCAGCAATTAAATTCAGGGTAAGCTCATCTTATTTTGTATAAAATGTACTTGACAAAAGTTTCGTTT
>NZ_JADWDC010000127.1 GCF_020640915.1 Waterburya agarophytonicola KI4
TTTTCAAAATAATCATCATTTTACTTTCTTCTGGGCTTAAACAAGAAGTATTGGCAACCTGTCGAGTAGCTTCCAACAAAGCCCACTCAAAAGTTCGTGGTAATAAACGTTTGAATAGATCTTCTCCTCCCCACTCATCTAGTAACTGCGTACTCCACCAATTTAATCGAGAAGGATCTGTCAATCCCTCCCCTGCCCAGGCAACAAAAAATTGCAGCATCAAAACTGCATCTAATTCTTCTGGTGAGATTGCAATTTTTAGCTCTTGAGAGTCAGTATTAGTTTGAATAAAACTCAAAATAAGTAAATATAAGTAAGAGATATATATACTTAAAAGTTTTCCCAAATAAAGCTATTCGATCTTCATTTTTCTAAAATTAGGAATAATTACTGTCCGTAAATATCAGGAATACTATAAATAGAGTAAGATGTTCGACCAAAGCGATTTAGAAATATATGATCGCATCACACTACCAAAATCCCTTAAGATACCTGAAAGAAGCCGTTTATATTCTCTTAAACCTATTGGAATAGGAACACCATCGACCGAAAGTCTTAGCAGCCATTTGACTCGATTAGCCGAAGAACATTGCCTCCCTTTAAAGAAGCTAGTTCTGGGAGAAATTGCTCCTAGAATTTTTAGCGATCAATATCAACCTGAAATGTTATTGAAAAGTGTCAGTAGTATTTTGGGTAATAGCGACGCGAAACCAGCAATCAATGGCATGAGAGACATGACGCGATCGCTTGTTGATGCTCTCGAACAATTAACTTTGCGTGAAGATTTAAAGTATCTATCTTGCTTAACATACAAAGAGATTATCAAAGAGCGAGGCTTATTTCGTCAAAATAAAGCTTGGTGTCCGAAGTGTTTTCAGCAATGGGTGCTAGAGCATAAATCTATTTACGAGCCTTTATTATGGTCGTTCAAAGATGTAAATTTTTGCCTTAAACATAGCTGCCAGTTAAGCAATCGTTGTCCTCATTGCGATTCTCCTCAAAAAGCGATCGCTAATCATTCTCGCTTAGGTTATTGCGATCGCTGTAAACAATGGCTCGGCAATAATCTTAATGATGAATTAGAGATAGCAGATAAAGAACGTCAAATCTTGGCAGGAATTGGAGAATTAATTGCTACCACACCCGATCTAGATTCTCCGCCTACTCTCCCAGACATAATTCAAAAACTCAAACTGATTCAATTCTTTTTCGAGCGATCGCTTAGGCAAGATTTAACCCAGTTTATAGCATTAGGGAAAACTTTAGAACAATTAAAAATTGCAATTACACAGCATCAAGATAAACCTTTAAATCTAGTTGGTTTGCTGATTCCAATATGTAGTTTAGCCAAAATATCTGTAGATCAACTAATGAAAGAGGATGTTTCAAGTATAAGCAAGATACTTGAGATTAATTTTAAAAATCCAATTCAAAAAAACAGCAAAAGATCATCTCTCGCTTCGATGTTTAATCGCCGAACTTGATTGATCCTAATGAATCCAGCATATTAAAATTCAAAGCTTACAACTTTTCTAAGTGAGCAACGCCTAAAGGCATTTAACCATGATGCAGCAAATAACTGATTTTTGCTGGGCAACGTCCCACAGGTGAGCAACGCCTAAAGGCATTTAACCATGATGCAGCATTATTTCTTCTTTTTTCCGTAATCCATTTATTGTGAGCAACGCCTAAAGGCATTTAACCATGATGCAGTTTCAATCCGATCTTCCTGGCAGGTACGGGAATTAAGGTGAGCAACGCCTAAAGGCATTTAACCATGATGCAGAATCTAAACTATTCTGCTTTCCAAAGACAATTACCCTAAGTGAGCAACGCCTAAAGGCATTTAACCATGATGCAGGCTACTGCGTCCTGTAACTATAGTTTCTGCCAATCCGTGAGCAACGCCTAAAGGCATTTAACCATGATGCAGATTTTTACCATGGAAAATAATTTAATTCACTTAAGAGCTTCGTGAGCAACGCCTAAAGGCATTTAACCATGATGCAGAATCCACTGCCCCTTTCGCACCAAGAGTTGAGGCAGTGTGAGCAACGCCTAAAGGCATTTAACCATGATGCAGGGCAGTCTCCCAGACCCATATTTGGCAATAGCTGAGAATCAAAAATGCAAGCACCTCATCTAAAACACTGCAAATTAAGCTCACAACTATATAATAAAGAATCTTTCGATGGCTGAAACCCTTTATTTACAAAGCTTTAGCAAAATGCAAGGATCTTCTCATGGCTTTGAATAGCTGTATTGCTTGATATTTATAGTTTTCAGCATTTTTTACCCTACAAAACCTCTCTACAAGCAGAGGTGCTTGCATTTTACTCAGTTTGAATTACCGTCCAAGAGCTATCAGGTGGTGTTTTACATTCTAATTCCTCAAGAGAATAACGCTGCCATCTCGTTCCTCTCGAACCCACATGGTCAACCCAGTAAGGTAAAGTAATGCTACCCGTGTTGTCTTGTACTAACCATTGCTTAGGCTGACTTAAATGACGTTCTGAAGCTAATCTCACAGAATTAACCAAGTCATTACTTTCTCCTAAATAAAGACAGCCAAAACGTTTAATAGTAGCAGGATTAGCTTTTGCTTGCTCTATTCTTTTTACCAAAGTTGGATTTACTGATTCTAAGGATGATTCCACCCAAACAATAAATCTAATATCCGTTAAAATCTCTTGATGTTCGGGACTAGTATTTCTGGGATCTCCAAGAGAAGAAGCTTTAAAACGTCTCATTTTTCTCAAGATCTTAGACTTTTGTGACTGAGACAACATAGCTATTGCCAGTCTTACACCACAATGTCTTTGTGAATCAGTTTCTCCCACCAATGACAATAACATTCCATAAACTGTCGAAGGAGGGGGAACAGGATAAGTTTTACCATATTCCCTACTGCGTGAATGTCGAAAAGTAGCGCAGGGAACGTGAACGTATAAAGCGATTGAATTCATGTTTGTGCATTAGCTTCGTTTAAACTCAAATCTCTGGCAATAACTTGTTTTAGTTCGGCAATTGCCTTCTTTCTTCCTGGATAAATGTGAGCCTTGTCTAGGGCGAGATCTTTGGCAAATTTACCCCCAATCCACAATTCATCTGCTTCAATATCCCCATTAGATACTGATTCAATTAGACTCCGAGAAATAGAAGGTTCGGCATAAACCCCTGGACTAACTTCCAACTGTTCAAAGCAGTAAAACATATCTGGCGAAGGATCTTGCGTCCAGCGCAAGACAAAACTTTCAGGAGAGAAGTCATAGCAAAAAACATTGTTATGTCCTCCTACCTGACGGACAGATGTTAACCCATCCAAGAGATCTAAAGTTCGGGATTTTTTCTTGAGATGATTGCAGTCAAGAGCAAAGACATATTGATAACGGGTGTTATGAAATTCAATAAAGTGCAGCGAGGTACTGTCTTTTTCTCCACTCTTAGAGTTAAAGGTAACTCCACCATCGAAAGGAGTGAGGGAAAAAGCACGATTAACTCCCAATGCTCCTAACCTTTGGGGATAAGCAATTCTAGTTCTTTGTGTCGTTTCAGCTTGCGATGCTTCTTGATCATTATCATTAACCTCTTCAGTTATTTCTCTTCTTGCTGCTTCTAAATTCGCAAAACCCAATACATCATCGTCAATAAACCTTTCAGGATTAAAATTGTCATCTTCCCAATTATTGACAAATTCATCTCCATCCCAATTGCGATTGACAGGATAACCATTTTGTTGCCAATAAAACCGCAATGCCCAGCGTATAGCGTCGCTATTAACTACTGAATGAAGCTTGTTGTGCCATCTAGCTTTTTGTAAGGGACTTGTATTGCCTTTGCTTTTATCATGATTGAGGGATGCCGAACCATAGTGAGTTAAAAAAGTACCAAATAAATAATATCTAGACATAAATTTATCCAGCTTCTTGCTGAGTTTCGGGAAAGATTGCCAAAATAGAGTCTTGAAGTAGAAACAAAATTGCTGCTTGATAATTAACTTCAAGTAACTTAGCCCAAAATACTATTGGTATTTTGCGTAAAGAAAACTTTTGTGGTTTATAACTGGCTAAAGCTAACAATGATGGCGCGGATGGAGTTGACTTTGACCGTAAAGCTTTGGTTGTCGTAAATGAAAATTTTGTTATCTATGAAGTTTTTTGAGACAAACTGGTAGTCTTTGACTGCTTGGGGGGTAATGGTAAAGTCTTCATTGTCAAAGATTATTCTTTGGCGAGATTTTTTGTTTAGTTTTTCGTAGAGTAAAACCTGGCAATTCTGTGGAGAAGTGAGATTTTTTCCAGAAGAACTATAGTTTTTTAAGGCTGCTTCTCCCAGATTAGTTACAAAGCAGTCTTGATATTTTCTGCTATTTAACTGCCAACATCTATTGGCTGCTGCTACAAAGTCCAGAACATCAGGTATCACTATGGCATATCTGGCTGCCTGTTTTTTGTCTCTCTTGGTTGAATTGGAGATTACAGTGAAATACTGACAGACAATAGGAAGAAATAGTAGTGCTAAAGCATATTCGATTTTTTCTTCTATTTTGGTAATTGCCTGTAACTTGGCATGGCGCACTGTTGCACCTGGATAAGCTTAGACGCACCTAGTTTAGGTTATAATCAGGGAAAAAAAAGAGCGAT
>NZ_JADWDC010000027.1 GCF_020640915.1 Waterburya agarophytonicola KI4
TTTGGTCGAGATATCTCAGGTCTATTTCTCCGTTTCTCTCTTGCTCTATTAATTTTGTAAGTACTGGTATCTTTACTTCAAGCTCCCACTCATCAGGTTCTTTGCTTAATCCTCTTTTCATTCTTTTCCATCTCATCTCCAGCTTTTTTATAATTCTCTTGACGGTATCTTTGCTAAGGGTTATTCCCCATTCTTTTTGCGCTTTTTCTACTACCCTTAATAGGGTCTTGGGTTCTTTCTTTGCCCAAGCCTTTACTTGTTCTTTCTGGGACTGGTTTAGTTTGGGTTTTCTTCCTCTGCCTGGATTATTATATAACCCAACTATTTTTTCATCTTCCCACTTAGTAAACCAGTTATATATGGTTTTACGACCTACACCAAATATAACCATTAGCTGCTTGATTGGTAATCCTTGATAACTAAGTATCAAGCATTTGGCTCTATTTCTAACTTGATAATATTTGCTTTCTTTACTGATTCGCTGTAGTAGCTTGATATTTTCTGGGTTTAGATCTCGAATATATCTCATGAAGACACTATTTTAGCGGTTTCATCTTATTCTACATATAGGTAATTAATTTTGCATCGCTACTTATTACTTCAACTCGATTCTAGCCATGATCGATTACCTAGGCTAGAATCGAGTTGAAGTAACTGGTTAGGATAGAGAAATATATGCATGATTTTCTGGGAGAAGTACCAACGGGTCACATTGATTTAATTGATGTTTTAGCAGATATTAGATTGATTAATGTCACCGAAATTAAAATTATTCAAGAAGTCGTGAGTTTTATTGATACTCACTATCAAGAACATAAGTCAATGATTTCGCCAGCAAAAGTAGCTGCTTTAATTCTCAATCGTGACGATATACCAAATTTATATGCGACTTCTTTTAGAGGTCATAATAATCAAGTATTAGAATTTCAAAATAAATTTGGTATTAATGGTTTCAAAATCAGAGAAAAGCTAGTTCCTTGGGCATTGGACAAGATAATTAGATCGGGATTGCCTCAAAGTTTAACTCAAGATTTGGCAATGGCTATCAATACTTCTAGAAGTGCTTCACCATTAGACGATGAAAATTTATTAGAAATTTTAGCGACTATCAATTTAGCTAATGTAGCCGAATTTCAGGTTATCAAAGATGCTGTTAAATGCGTTAATAGTAAATATCCCAATGCAGTTAGACGCATAAATTTATCTGATGTTTGTGCTTTGGTACTCAATCATGATGTTGTCACTTCTTTATATGCAACTTCAGAAGAAGAATACAATCAACTAAAAACAACTTACATTAATGAATATCAAACTCAAATTGATGAAGTTATTGTTCAAATAGTAGATAAGATTCACAAAGAAGGTTCGGAGTATTCCTTTAGCCATGATTCTTTAGTAGCAGTTAATTTTCAACGACGCAAGAAGTTAACTAAGTTTTGGAATATTTAAAATTTGTTGATGTTTAACAAGTCAATGGTTGATTATAAAAAAGCGTAGCTTGATCTCTAAATCAGATTAAGCTACGCTTATTACTTATTACTTATGGATTTACCCTACTCTCAAAGGAGGTAATTCAGCAGGATTTAATTTGATTACTTGAGTTGTTTTTTTAGCAGTAATTGATTTGCTTGCAGAGCGATCGCCTGGAAGATAGCCTACATATTTACGAGCAAAATCAAGAGCATAAATTTCCGAATTCATTAATTGCGATCGCTTGAATTGTTGAACTCTTTGCTGAGATTTTCCTTCAATCGTATTATCCTGGACATTAATCATATGCAATAAAGATTCAGAAAACTGTTGTGTTTGTCTGATTGCAGGGATACGATTTTGGGAATATTTTTTCAGGGGAAGATTGTCGTGATAGCGATAGTAACTAACAAAAGATTTGCCCAATACATCTGCATCTTGGATGGCAAGATTCATGCCTTTTCCTCCTGCTGGAGTCATAATATGGGCAGAGTCTCCAGCTAGGAATAGACGACAGTGTTGCATGGTTTGGGTGGCAAAACTACGCATCTTTAATATTTGCTTGCCAATAATTTTACCCTCAGTTAGCTTCCAGCCATCTTTTGCCAATCTTAAATGAAGTTCCGACCAAATGCGACTGTCTGACCAATCAACAACCTTATCTTCTAAAGGAATTTGTAAATAATAGCGGGAGATTTTTTCATTGCGTAACATATGTCCTGCAAAGCCGTTGGGATGCAAGCCATAAATGATATGCTCGGTGGAAGGCGGTGCTTCGGCGGTAATTGCCAACCAAGCATAGTCAAAATCTTTGCCGTAGGGTTTAGTAATGGTTTCGGGAATAGAAGCGCGGGAAACACCATGAAAACCATCACATCCTGCGATAAAGTCACATTTAATTAGGAGGGTTTTTCCGTTTTGCTGACACTTAATCCAAGCACCGTGACTATTATTGGTAATTTTAATACCTTGAGTATTGAATAAAATTTCCCCTGCTGCTTGCTCAAATTTCTCAATTAGATCGACTAATATTTCCTGTTGGGGATAGGTGTAGTGAGTTTGTCCCTGACATTTTCTAGCGTAATCTAAAATAAAGCTTTTTTCTGGAGTGCGGAATTCACATTTACCGTGGGGTATACCTTCGGCAAAAAGGCGATCGCTCAAGCCGTGTTCCTTGAGAATTGTAACTGTCTGATTATCTACTAAACCAGCACGAGAACGAGCATATATTTCTGCTTGGGAGTATTTCTCAATCACAATGCAAGGAATGTGATTTTGGCGTAGAATATTAGCGATTAGTAGTCCAGCAGGACCCGCACCAATGATACAAACTTTAGTAGCGATTTGATTAATAGACATAATTACTTCTCCTCGATAGTTAAATGTGAATGACGGAAATTTAATCAACAAAGTGGCTGGTGGGAAATTTTTCCGTAATTTGCATTGCGGGTAAGCCATTCATTAAGACTAGATAGGTGCGATAAATAATCTCTGCATTGGCTTCGATCTTAAAATATTTAGCTAATTTACCCGCAGGTTCGATTCCACAATCAATAATTTCGCGATAGGTTTCGATTTTGTTTTCTCGAAGTAGCTTACCAATGGGTTGACGGCTAAAAATTAATTTATTACGAATTTCTGGATCGAGACGTTCTAATACTAGATAGGAATCAGCGTATAGATAGTTGGTTTTGCTGGTTGTTCCCTGAAGCACAATCGAACGTTCGATGACTTGTTGTTTTGACTCTAGTTGAAGGGATGAAAGTTGAGAGTCGCACTTAACTAGTTTTTGGTGTAGTTTAACTGCTTCTACTGTTTCTCCTGAATATGCTTGAATGATATCGGTAATTCTGCCATCGGTAACTAACATCAAGCGTTGTAAAAAGCTTTTGACGGGTAAGGTAGCTTGTTTGGGTTTAAAGTTTAAAGTGGGTGCTGCGATAACCATATTCCTACTCCTCAATTAATGGTTGTTTCTGACACTTACTCAATATGTTTTTGAAGAATAATTTATGCAGCTATTGATGACTCCGCTAATTCCTGATTCCTCGTTCCTCAATTGGCACTCCTATCGGTAAACTATATAGATATGCCCGATCGCATGATTTTATAAAAACTAACGGCTGTTAGCCGACTTGAGATAACAAACAAATATAGAGTGGATATGAGTAATATAGTTTGGGAATTAGATTTTTATTCACGTCCAGTTTTAGACGAAAATGGCAAAAAGCAATGGGAAGTTTTGATTTGTGAAAGTCCCAACGATATAGAACGATCGCCTGATACTTTATTTAAGTATGCTGAATATTGTTCTAGCACTAGCGTTAACTCTTTGTGGTTGAGAGAAGCCATCGAAAGAGCGATCGCCGAAGCAGGAACATCTCCCAAGAAAATTCGCTTCTTTCGCCGTCAAATGAACAACATGATCGTCAAAGCTTGTGAAGATATAGGAATTACTCCTCTACCCAGTCGTCGCACCTATGCTTTAAATCAATGGATTGAAACTAGAATTGATGATGTTTATCCCCATGAGGAGGGATACGATCTCAAAACAGCCCAAACCCCCTCCGTACAATATCCGCCTTTAAACCCTATTGCTTTACCCGATGCGGTTAAAGGCGATCGCGGAGACAAATGGACTTTGGTTAGTTTACCCGCATCAGCATTTGATGAAATGAAAGAATGGGATATTGCTTTTGAAGATTCTTTTTCTCTTTCTTTGGTCAATACTACTCCCGATACTATAATTCCTGGTTTGATCGTCTATTCTCCCCGCGCAACTCCCCTAGCAGCGTGGATGTCGGGGTTAGAAATGGGTTATCTTCAGTTAGAAAAGTCCGCACGCTCTCAATTAAGATTAGAAACGGGATTAAGCGATAGCTGGACTTTGGTCAATCTAACCAACAAAGAAATGGTCAAAGAGGCGGAAAGCTTTGAAACAGCTAAGGAAAAAGCTAACGGAGTACACTTTGTCGCCGTACAAACCGAACCTGATTCGGAATCTTTTGCAGGATTCTGGCTATTAAAAGAATAACCAAAATCTTGGTTGAAACAATTTAACAATTTAACTTTCTAAATAGATATTGATATCTTCAATCAGTTGAGTTAGTTCGGCTTCGCTAGTCAAACGAATGCGATCGTCTCTCAGGGTAACTAAAATCTTGGCAGCAAAGGGACTGGGATAAATATTGGGGTTGCAGAATATTTCGAGAAAGATGTCTCCTGTATGGCGATATTCCATCGATTTTTGAGGAGTCGGGCGACTACCCGCACCAGGAGTAAGGCTAGCAATAGTTTTAAGACTCTGCATCAAAGCAGATATTTCTGTCTGTAGTTGTCTGGCTGCTTCTTCTGAAAAATTGAAGCTAACCGCACCTTGAACTAAATTGAGAGTTAATCGAGTCATTAGTTAAAGTTAAAGTTAAATTAAATTAAATTAAATAAAAATTGAGATTCAATCCCAATTCTCAATTTATCAATTAGAGGATACTTGAAAATCTAACTGTCAAAAAATATCTCAATAAGTTACTTTTTTTTTCATAACTAAATATACCGATAAATACTATTCAATGGAGATCTCCCACATTTTTCGGATTATCATTGTAGAACTAGAATCTGCTTGCTTTTTTATTGTCAACCATGCAAGATAATCGCTCTCAAGTTCGCCGAGTTTTGTGGCTGACTTTACTTTTAAATCTATTTGTGATGGCACTCAAGTTCTCTTTAGGCATTGCCACTGGTTCTCTCAGCCTTCAAGCAGATGCTTTACATAGCGTAACTGATAGTGCCAATAACGTACTGGGTTTAGTTACTAATCGCTTTTCTTCTCCCAAACCAGATCGAGAACATCCTTACGGACATCAAAAATTTGAAGCTGTTGGTGCGTTAGGGATTGCAGCCTTTTTGGGGATTGCTTGCTTTGAAATTTTGAAAGTAGCCGTAGAAAAGATTTTTGTTTCTACGGGAGATATAAATACGGTTAAAGTATCTCCTGCTGAATTATGGCTATTGCTGCTAGTTTTAGGAATTAATATTTTTGTGGCATTTTATGAACGTAGTGTGGGTAGAAAGGTTCATAGTCCTATCTTGATTGCCGATGCCAAACATACTATGAGCGATATCTGGGTTACTATGATTGTGATTGCTGGTTTGGTAGGGGTATGGCAAGCAAATAATCTCAATATTCCCCAACTAAGATGGCTAGATGTAGCTTTAGCCTTTCCTGTGGCGTTGTTGGTGTTTTATAGCGGTTGGGAAGTAATTAGCGACAATTTACCTTGGCTAGTGGATGAAATGGCGATCGCACCAGAAGCGATTAACGATCTGGTGATGACAGTGCCAGGAGTAATTAACTGTCATGATATTGCTTCTCGGGGAATGTTGGGCAGACAAGTATTTATTGAAATGCACCTCATCGTCGATACTGATGATATATTTATTGCCCACCAAATCACCGAACAAATTGAAGATTTGTTAGAAAAGCGTTTTGGTAATGTAAGGGTTTTGATTCACGTCGAACCACCCGAATATGAAGAAAATGAGATCAGTTTTGGTAATACCGAGCCAATTCAATAGGATTCTTCCCCGTGCAGAATAGGGTTGCTTGGGGTTGTTGGCGTAAAATAGTTGCGGGGAAATTGGGTGCGATCGCATTTTCTAGAGTCTTTTTGGTTATTTCTGCTTTATGTTTGCCCCCCGCCAAGCAGAAAATCTTGTTGGCAGCGCAAATTGTCGGAATGGTTAAGGTGTAGGCGTAATTGGGTACGGCTTCTAGATGGGGAAAATAGCCACCATTGACCTGTTGTTGGCGGGTTTTGGTTTCCAGCTTAATTAATTTGACTACTTCTTTATCTTTAAAATTTGCCAGATTGGGTTCGTTGAAAGCAAGGTGTCCGTTATCGCCAATACCCAACAAACAGAGATCGATCGCCTGTTGCTGTAAGAGTTTACTATAGCGATCGCATTCTTGAAGAGGCTCAGCTGCATCCCCATTAATATAGTGAAAAATGCGGGGTTTGACTCTTTTTTCGACTTTATGGTGTAGATAGTAGCGAAAGCTGCCAGAATGATCTGCTTTGATACCTAGATATTCGTCTAAATGGAATACAATAATCCTCGACCAATCAAGATCTTTATTTCGTGCGATCGCATCTAAAAACTGTAATTGAGAGTTCCCCGTAGCCAAAATAATACTAGCGGTTTCCTGTTGGGTTAACAAAGATTGTAAATATTCTATTGCCAAGGCACTGGCATCTTGAGTTAATTCTGCTGTTGAATTAGTAATTCTCACCGTCAGTTCGTCAACTTGAACTACCTGAGTATCTGGAGGGGATATTAATGTAGGATCTAACATAGCTGGCAAATTTAATTCTAAGACAGAATAATGAGTAATATATCGGATATAAGTGTAAAAACCATCGATGGCAAAGAACAAAAATTTGCCGACTATCAGGGAAACGTATTGTTGATCGTTAATGTCGCTTCCTATTGCGGTTATACTCCTCAATATAAAGGACTAGAACAGTTAAACCAAGACTACGGGGACAAAGGATTAAAAGTAATGGGTTTCCCCTGTAATGATTTTGGCGCGCAAGAACCAGGATCGAACGAAGAAATTGCTAAATTTTGCGAAACTAGCTACGGCGTAAACTTCGATTTATTCGATAAGGTTCATGCCAAAGGTGCAGAACAACATCCTTTATATAAAACCCTGACTTCTTCTGTCGAACCCCAAGGAGATGTTGCTTGGAACTTCGAGAAATTTCTAATTGATAAACAAGGAAATGTTGTTGCTAGATATAAAAGCGGAGTTACTCCAACTTCCTCGGAATTAGTTGGCGCAATTGAAACAGAATTGGCTAAATAACTCATAAATAACTAATAATTTAAAATTGATTTTTAAGGCGATCGCTTTTTGATTAAGGCGATCGCCTTTTTTGCTGTGTAAGATTACTTAAGTAGTGAATGAAATCAATTGGTAATGCGATCGAAAACACTGCGCTTTCTATCGATGTGGATTAATACTACAAAAGCTATAAATAGAAAATGTGATGGCTTGGATTAGTTTTTAGAAATAAATATTAGTCCAACAAACCATATAGCTCAACATCTCTTTTATAGGAATACAAACATGGCTGAAAATCAAATATTTGGAACAGAAAATAATGACTTATTATTAGATACTGCTTTAGAAGATGAAATATTTGCCTTTGGTGGAAATGACGAGATCGAAACTACTGAAGGTAGCGATATTATTTATGGCGATACGGGAAGGGATACATTAACTTTTAATTATGGCGATCACAATGGGGATCTAAATATTAATCTTTCTAGTTACGATAGTTCTACTGGAGATGGTTCGGTATATGTAGAAAGTTACAGTCCCAATTATTTTACTAACAACATTAATTTTTACAGCATTGAAAAGCTGAAATTACTTGGTGGTGACGGCAACGATACTCTTGGTTCTTATTCAAATAATGGCATTGTCTCCGATGAAACCATAGAAGGTGGTGCAGGAGATGATTATATCTCTACAGGTAAAGGCTACGATGTTGTCGATGGTGGTACTGGATTTGATATTCTCAACTTAGACTTTAGTAGTAACTACAGTGGGGTAACTTCTAGTCTTAATGATAGTAATAGTGGAGAATATACCAGCGATGAAAGTGTAGTTGAATTTAGCAACATTGAAGGAGTTAATGTTTATGGTTCATCCTACGATGATGTATTAGCTGCACCTATTGGTAATAGTAACAATCCTGCACCCGTCATTTTTCCCTACATTGATGGTGGTAGTGGAATCGATGAATTAGTAGTAGACTATTCTGACAATAATAGCGACTTACAGATTACTTCTACGGGGAGTTCTTCTGGCAGTATAGATGCTTATTCGATGTCTACAGGTAACTATTTTAATAATCTTCAATATAACGATATTGAAAGGTTTAATATTACTACTGGTCGCGGTAACGACAACATTGATTTAGGTTATAACAACTACTCCGATGAAACTATTAATGCTGGTGCGGGAGATGATTATATCTCTACAGGTAAAGGCTACGATGTTGTCGATGGTGGTACTGGATTTGATATTCTCAACTTAGACTTTAGTAGTAACTACAGTGGGGTAACTTCTAGTCTTAATGATAGTAATAGTGGAGAATATACCAGCGATGAAAGTGTAGTTGAATTTAGCAACATTGAAGGAGTTAATGTTTATGGTTCATCCTACGATGATGTATTAGCTGCACCTATTGGTAATAGTAACACCACTGAATTTATTCCTTATATTGATGGTGGCGAAGGTTTCGATGAATTGATTATAGATCTAAGCGATCGCAATGATAACCTACAGATTGAAAACTATTCAGGTTTAAATATCAATTCTCCCAACCACAGCAATTACCTCGATGTTTATAGTATTGAAAGCTTCGACATTACTACTGGTCGCGGTGATGATGATATCAACCTCGATCAATTTATGTATTCCGACGAAACTATTGATGCGGGTGCAGGAGATGACTTTATTTCTGCGGGACGAGGAAATGATGTAGTTGATGGAGGTCGTGGATACGACGTTCTGAATTTAGACTTTAGTACTGCCTTAAGTGGTGTAACTTCCAGTCTGAGCGATCGCAACAGCGGTGAATATATCACTGATGATGATTCGGTAGAGTTTAGCAATATTGAAGCAGTAAGCATTTATGGATCGGCTTATGATGATGTATTAGTTGCACCTATAAGTACCAGTAATAGTAGCGATCTATACTTCTTGCCCATGATTAATGGAGGCGAAGGAATTGACGAATTGGTGGTTGATTACTCTGAAATTCGCAGCGATTTAAGTGTATATTCCAATGGTAGCAACTTATCGATTAGCGTTCTTGACACTGGAAACTTCAAAGATATTCAGCACTTTGATATTGAGAAAATCAATCTGACAACTGGTAAAGGTAATGATGTTGTAGAACTTGGCTATACCAGTCATGTTGTCGACACAGGTGCTGGAGATGACTCGATTTTATTTGGCATTGATACTCCAAGAGGTAATAGTTTTGTTGATGGTGGAAGTGGTTTTGATGTTGTCAATCTGGATTATTCGTCTCTTTATAACAATGGAGTGACTGCTAGCGTTACTAATAGTGGAAATGTTCTCTACTCTACCGACGAAGGTATGGTTGAATTTAGCAACATTGAAATAATCAATGTCTTTGGTTCGGATAATGATGATGTTTTAATTGCAGTGGGCAATAGTAACAGTACTCTTAATGGTGGTAATGGTAATGATTCCCTTATAGGTAGTGACGGTGATGACTATCTTGATGGCTACTATGGCGATGATACCATTCGTGGCGGTAATGGCGACGATCTAATTGAAGGTAGTAATGGCGCAGATCGCTTGTTTGGCGATGGTGGCAACGACACCATAAGCGGTGGCGATGGTGCAGATAAAATCAATGGTGGAAACAATAATGACGAAATTACTGGTGGTGATGGTACAGACACGATTTATGGCGATGGTGGCAACGACCTGATTTATGGTGATGACGACAAAGACTCAATCTCGGGTAATGCTGGTAATGACACCATGAATGGTGGCGCGGGTAACGACTTTATCAGAGGTGGAGATGGGGAAGATCTTCTCTTCGGAGGAGATGGTAAAGATAATCTGTTTGGCGATGGAGGAATGGATATTTTCGCTTTACAGTCTTATTCCCAATACGATGTTATTAAAGACTTTGCTGATAATATCGACATGATTGGCTTAAGCAACGGATTAACCTTTGGCGATTTGACTATTGTTAGTACTTCTTCTGGTACTAGCAGCGTAATTAAAGATGCCAGTAATGGTAATGAAATATTGGCTTATGTTTCGGGAGTAGATCCTGCGGATATAACTAGTGCCGACTTTGTTAATCTCTAACTCGATCGCGACTGAAGATTGATTGAATTGATAGTCAATAATTGCGATCGCCTATGAATAGAGCGATCGCTTTTCTATTTTTTATAAGCTTTGGCTGAAGCTCTAATCCAAGTAAAAGCAGCAATACCCAAGGGGATTAAGATAAAAATTGCTCCCGAAACAATGGGATGGGTTCTGATCGTCATGCTAGAAGCCATCGCTGTAATGCCCAAACCACAATATACTAGACCAACTAAAGGTATTCCTAAAACTAAAAAAGCAAATTTCTTGTCAGAATTCATCATATTTTAAGTAAATCAAAAATATCTAAAAAAAAACGGGAGGATGATTAAACAAACCCCCGTCGATCCTTAAAATCAAAATCTGGAAAACAATCTACATCCCAGGAAGATTTAAACCGCTAGTTAGTTCTTCCATACGTCCGCGCATTAGTTCGGTAGACTGTTCGTAAGCAGAAGTCATTGCTGCGGTTACAGATACAGAAAGAGCTTCTGCACCCTGAGACATCGCATCAGGGGAAATTTCTACACGACGAGGCTCTTGATTACCACTCATCACAACTTTGACTAGTCCATCTTCACTAGTTCCTTCAATCTCCATTTGTTCCAATTCATTTTGGAGTTGTTGCGCTCCTGCTTGAACTTCCTGCGCTTTTTTGAAAGCATCAGCAAGTTCTTTCATTTTTCCTAGTGGACCAAATCCTTTTCCTGCCATATCTATTATTAATTTTTAGCTTATTTATTTAGTGACTACGAAAGTTTATCTCAACTGTCAAGCAAGCAATCTAGAATTCTCCGATTAGCTTAACTTCTGGCTCTAAAGATATTGAACAATGATATTCTACTTTTTCTTGAGCATAGCGAATTAATTCAAATATATCTTTAGCGGTAGCCGTACCACAGTTAAGAATAAAGTTGGCATGACGATGAGCTATTTGAGCATCACCAATCTTATAACCTTTTAATCCAAGCTGTTCGATGAGTCTGGCTGCGGCGTGAGGTTGAGGATTACGGAAAACGCTACCGCAACTGGGAAGATGATAGGGTTGAGATGTTTTGCGTTGCGTCCAATTTTGATTGGAAAGTTCCATAATTTCAGTTTTGCTATAGCCAGGCTCAAGTTGCATTGTCGCTTTGACCACCATATTATTGCCTCCCTGTAAATTAGAATTACGATAGCTATAGGCTAAATCTTCTGGCTTCATTTCTTTAATTGTGCCGTCAGGGGACAAAACAGTTGCACTAACCAATATATCTGCCATACAGGAGGTGTGTGCGCCCGCATTCATCACCACTCCTCCCCCTACCGTACCTGGTATACCCACCGCCCATTCCAGCCCTTTTAAGCCCCTTTTAGCTGCCTTCCAGGCTAATTTAGCGATCGCCTCCCCCGCATCAGCAGTTAGTAACCCAGTTTCGGGATCGAACTCATAACTACGAAAATATCGCGTAGAAAGTACCAATCCAGAAATCCCGCGATCGCTAATCAGTAAATTTGAACCAGCACCCAGGAGAGTTAAAGGTACATCTTGATGTTGATACCATTCAAAACTAGCCTCAAGTTCATCCCAATTTCTTGGTGCAGCATACCATTGAGCATCTCCCCCTACTTTATAAGAGGTTTGATTTGCTAGGGATATACTTTCTTGGATTAAATTTTCCATTTCATGATTACTAATGTTGATATAGAGCGATGGTTTTGGGAATGGATTGATTAAGGTTTCCTGCTCCCAAGAACATTGCCAAGTCTCCTGGCTGCAATATTTGTTGTTGAAGAAAGTCCGCAATAGAATCTACTGAGGCATGGTAATGAACATTCTTGTGTTTGAGAGCACCCTCGACAGTTCCTTCAAGCGGGGGAACCCCGCCAGCGGACTGTCTCGCAATTTCTTTAACTAAATCTCCTCCACTGATACCATAAATATTTTTTTCTCCTGCGCTGTAGATATCGGTAATGACAACAACATCGGCAGTTTGAAAAGCTTCGGCAAATTCAGTTAAAAAGGTGTGAGTACGACTATAACGGTGGGGTTGAAAAATTGCCACTACTCTTTGTAGAGAATTGTTACCTGCGACTCTAAGTTTTCCCGCAGCCAAAGTAACTTCAATCTCGCTGGGATGATGGGCGTAGTCATCAATAAAGATGATGTTATTAACTTCTCCCCGATGCTCGAATCTTCTTTTTGTACCGCCAAAAGTAGTTAGAGATTGGGCAATAGTATTAAATTTTAATCCTGCTTGTCTGCCTACGGCGATCGCAGCAAGGGCATTACTAAGATTATGTTCTCCTAGCATGGGTAATTCTAACTCTCCCAAACAGACTCCTCTTGACCAAATTTCGGCGTTGCTTCCCTGGGAATGATAGCTAACATTTTGAGCGGTGTAATCTGCTCCCAAATCTGGATCGAGACTATAACTAATAGTTAATGCTAACTCCTCGCGAATTATGGGATCGTCAATACAGCCGATCAGAGTATTACATTGAGAGGCAAAGGTTTGAAAAATACCAATTACTTCTTGAATATCCTGATAGCGATCGGGATGATCGAGTTCAATATTAGTAATTACTCCAATACTAGGATGATGCTTGACCAAAGAGCCATCAGATTCGTCTGCCTCGGCTACTAAGTATTGTCCTTGTCCGCTGCGAGCGTTACCATCCCAAGCATCGACTTCACCACCAACTATAATAGTAGGGTCGAGATCGCATGCAAAAAGCATATAACCAATCAAGCTACTCGTAGTTGTTTTCCCGTGGGTTCCCGAAACAGCAATGCTTTGATACTGCTCGATCAGCGCAGCCAAAAGATCGGAACGGTGAAAAATAGGACAACCCAATTTAATTGCTGCTTGATATTCTGGATTAGTTTTGGCGATCGCTGTGGAGCAAACTACCTGGGGTAAATTATCCACTTGATTAATATTAGATATTGATTCGGCTATCTCTGGTTGAACTCCTGCACTAACTGGTAATGGTTGGGGTTTCTCTACCGAAACATTATTAAAAAAATCTAGGTTGCTAGCTAACTGACTGGGAAAAAATTTAACTCCCAAAGTCTCAAGGCGATCGGTAATATGGCTAGAACGAAGATCGGAACCCGACACTGGCAGTTGACGTTGAGCAACAATATAGGCTAAAGCCGACATCCCAATTCCGCCAATACCAATAAAGTGAAATGGTTTCCCGTTCAAATCTACTTTTGCCACTCTTTTATCTCCTGCCATAACACGATTACTCTGCTCAACGGTTACAGAATACTCTCTTATAACTAAAGTTAAAGTATTCCATAACTTATGATTGTTCTAAACAATACGGCATATGATAACAAGATTTTTTTGGAGTTAGGTATCTTTTTGGAGTTGGGTATCAATCTTAACTAGTTAAAGATTGAATTATTGATTTTCTACATACACTTAGCACAATCAACCAAGAAATCGACAGTTCCATGACGTTAGAGACAATATTTAAGAGTTATCTCGATCAATTTCGCGATCAAGCAAACTATTTTGCCGAGTTTTTTGTTAATGATATGCTCCCAAAATTGATTATAGATAGGGTCTTGAAATGTGCTTACTTTACGATATGATGAGTCTTATTAAGAATGTTTTAACTATTAACACAATAAAATAGAGGGCAAAAATATAGTGGTTAGAGTAGCAATTAACGGTTTTGGACGTATTGGGCGTAATTTTGTCAGGTGCCTATTAAGTAGAGGAACAGACACTAATCTAGAGTTGGTAGGGATCAACGATACTTCCGATCCTAAAACTAATTCTCATCTATTGAAATATGACACCATGCTAGGTACTTTAGATGCAGACATTGGCTATGATACCAATTCTCTAATCGTCAATGGCAAAACAATTAAATGCGTCTCCGATCGCAATCCTTTAAACTTGCCTTGGAAAGAATGGGATATTGATATTGTTATTGAATCTACTGGCGTTTTCCGCGATGCTCCTGGGGCGGGCAAACACCTCCAAGCTGGAGCTAAAAAAGTAGTTATTACTGCTCCTGGTAGTGGTCCTGACATTGGTACTTATGTCATGGGTGTAAACCACGAGAAATATACTCCTGGTGAATTTGATATCGTTAGTAATGCAAGTTGTACTACTAACTGTTTGGCTCCTATTGTTAAAGTTATTAACGAGCAGTTTGGTATCATTAAAGGTGCTATGACTACTACTCACAGTTATACTGGCGACCAACGTATTTTAGATGCTAGTCACCGCGACCTAAGAAGAGCTAGAGCCGCAGCAGCCAACATCGTACCTACTTCAACTGGTGCAGCCAAAGCAGTAGCACTTGTCTATCCTGAAGTGAAAGGAAAACTAAATGGTATTGCATTGCGCGTACCTACTCCTAATGTTTCTGTAGTTGACTTGGTTGCCCAAGTTGAAAAGAAAACTATCGCCGAAGAAGTGAACGATGCTTTGAAAAAGGCTGCTGAAGGTCAAATGAAAGGTATTTTGGGATATACTGATTTGCCTTTAGTGTCTTCTGACTTTAAAGGTACTGACGTTTCTTCTACTATTGATAGTCAACTAACTTTAGTATTGGATGGTGACATGGTTAAAGTCGTTGCTTGGTACGACAACGAGTGGGGTTATTCTCAGCGTGTTGTTGACCTAGCCCAGTTAGTTGCTGCTGGAATGTAGAATTAATTGACTTAATTAGCACAGTCAAATCTTAAAAGCACTCCCCTCACATCATAGGCGGAGTGCTTTTGTTCGTCCAGCATCTCAAGTACTAGTAATCCGTTCAAAAAAGACGAATCTAGGTTACTCTAAAATTTGTGACAATTCATAATCAACTTTTGAAGAAAACATGGAACGCACTTTTATTATGATCAAACCTGATGGCGTGCAACGTCATCTAACTGGAGAAATCATTCATCGCTTCGAGCGCAAAGGTTTTACTCTAGTCGGACTAAAAATGATGCAGGTTTCTCGTGAATTAGCAGAAACTCATTATAGCGTTCATCAAGAAAGACCTTTTTTTAAAGGTTTAGTTGATTTTATTACTTCTGCTCCTGTCATTGCGATGGTATGGGAAGGAGAGAATGTAGTTAGTGCAGCTAGAAACCTAATTGGTCAAACTAACCCCACAACTGCCGATCCTGGTTCAATTCGCGGAGACTTTGGTGTTAGCATTGGACGCAACCTAATTCATGGCTCTGATGCCATCGAGACCGCTCAAACAGAAATAGCTCTGTGGTTTGTCGAAGACGAGTTAGTAGATTGGAAGCCTGTCAGACAATCTTGGCTCTACGAATAAGTTTCTTTGAGAGGATTGAGAAGATACATTTTTATAAAATATTAAATTATGTTTGCTCAATCCTCATGGCTGTCATAATCTTGATTTGCTAAAGCAAACAAACTACAGATAGCGCAGGTCATCAAGCCTAATGCGATCGCCCAGCTACTCCCCCCAAAGCTAATATCGATCGCCCAATTAGTAAATACTCCTGCAATTAAAAAAGGAATAATACTAAATACAGAGGCATAAAAGGCATTTTGGGACTCTCTGGCTGGACGAGTCTCTTCAAATTCCTCGACGGAAGTATAGAGCAATCCTTCAGCAAAGTTAAACCATCTTTCCAATTGATTGCTAATCCAAGTTTTGCTTGAATCCAATCCTATATATAGTGCCAGGGACCAAATACATCCACCCGCTAAATCGACTGTATCTAACTCAAAAGAAAAGGCAATTAGGTCTACGATCATGTTTTGTTTATAACTATATTATTTTGAATTACTTCAACGAAACTTTAAATTAAGTGTATTTCCAATGAAAAGTTATGATAAAGCTCGGTATAAGTACTTAGTGTAATATTGCTAGTCAAAAAATTAAACAGTATATTTGGAAAGGACTGTTTAAATTTACAAAAGTATTTTTGATTTTATTGAACTTGGTCTGCCAGTAATTACTCAAAAATTAGCTATTTTCTGCTAGAAATTAGGATGGAAAATTTTTTACAGCCGAATTTCCATCTAACCCGCTAACAAGCATAAATTAGGGCTGACAAGCGTAAATTCCTATATTGATTGAACCTAAATAAATGAGTTACAGACCTATAATTAGATGGAATCGCTGGCTAACTATTGCGATCGCCACCGTTTTAATATCTTTAGGATTTCATAGTTGGAGGAATCCTCAGTCCATCGCATCAGATATTCCCGAACAAATTTTACTTGCTCAAGATGTTTCCGCAGTTTGGCAAAAAGGTTCTTTTCCAGTAGAAAATTTTCAATCCTACACGTCTCCCTTTGGTTATCGGGCTTCTCCTGTCAATGGACAACGCCAGTTTCATAATGGACTAGATTTAGCTGCTCCTCGGGGTAGCTACATCCGTAACTGGTGGGGCGGTAAAATAACTGACTTATCCGACGATACTGCCTGTGGAACATCTATCACTGTTCAATCTGGTGCTTGGACTCATAGTTATTGTCATATGGAAGGCTATGTTGAGAATAATCCCAACGGTAGATTTTTGCTCGATCGCGATGCAGGAATTCAAATAGCTTTAGGACAAGATATTCCAGCAGGAGCGAGAATAGGACGTATTGGCATGACTGGACGCACGACAGGGCCTCATTTACACTGGGTTCTCAAGTATAACGGAAGCTATATAGATCCTGCCTCAGTACTTAGAGAAATGTTTAAGGGTCAAACTGTTTCTTCTGCTTCTTAATAGTGATTTAGGTTACTTTTCTAGATCTAAAAGCGATCGCAATATAGCACTAACTGACTCTTGTGCTTTAGCTAATGGTTGTTGTTTGTTTAAGAAAACACGGGCGCAATTTCGCCCAGGCATTCCCGATATCGAACCCCCAGGATGAGTCCCCGCACCAGTCAGGTAGAGGTTTTTAATCGGGGTAGTGTAATTTGCTATTTCAGGAAGAGGACGTAAAAAGATCATTTGATCTAAAGTCATATCTAGATGGTAGTAATTACCTTTATAAGAACCCAATCTTTCCCCTAATTCAGCGGGACTTTCTACACGACGAGCGATGACTGAATCTTTGATGTTAGGTGCGTAGTCGGCTAATTTATTCATCACATTATCAGCAACCTGGTTTTTAAGTTCGTCAGTCCAACCAGTGCCGTATAAACCCGTTCCTTCTTTTCCTGCGATTTGATAGGGTGCAAAGAATTCAATCCAAAGAGTATGTTTTCCTTCTGGTGCGAGGGTAGGATCGAGTACGGAGGGAATATCGAGATATATCGAAGGATTAGCATCGGGAATTTGCCCCATTGTTGCTAAAGAGTGGGCTTGTTCTACATGGGCGGTAGAATCGGCGATTAACACTGTACCGATTAAATTTTCTTCATCGTCGCGATCGTAAGCTGTAAAACGGGGTGCTTCAGATAAGGCACAATCAATTTTTAGAATTGTTTCGTTGTTGTTAGTAATACGACGATCTACCTTTTCTCGCAAGTTAGGATTTATCGCATCTTCAGCTACTAATTGCAAAAATAACCTGCGGACATCAATATTAGAAATAACGGCTCGATTGGCTCGATATTCTGCCCCTCCTGCCACTTTTACCCCAACGGCGCGATTGTCTTCCACAATTACTTCTTTAACCATTTGTTCGGTTAAAATTTTGCCTCCTTTGGCAGTCACTAATTTGACTAGTGCTTGGGTTAACGCCCCCGTACCTCCTTTCGGACGAGCCATTCCAGGATGATGGCGCATGGCTAACATCATCAATCCTGCGGTAATGCCTTTTTGGGATGGAGGCGCGCCAATTTCTGCTGCTAACCTGGCTAAAGGTGCTTTAACTAGTTCCGTATCAAAATACTCGTTGAGCAAGTCTTCTGGGGCAGTAATCATTGTGCGGATAAAGTTTAATGCTTTATCTTTAGAACCTGCGATCGCCAGAGCATCTAAGATATTATCTTTTTTATATCCTTGGGCAATACCCAACACCGATTGAGGAGGAGCGTTGAAAAAAGGCGCGATCGCGCTCATTAGTTTTGACCAATAGCCAATAAACTCGACGTACTTGTCGGCATCTCTTGCGCTATAACGGGCGATCGCATTGTGGGTTTTTTCTAAAGATTTGTGAGCTAAAAAGTATTTACCATCGGGATGAGGACAAAAAGTATGAGGATCGCAAGCCAGATATTCTAAACCGTATTTTTGTAGTTGCAGCTCTTCAATAATCGGGCCCAAGAAAATAAATTCATGGTCGATCGCACAAAGGTTAAATTTGAAGCCTGGGGCTTCTTCTGGGATAGCTTCTTCTGTGGTAGCTGCACCCCCAGGAACGGGGCGTTTTTCCAATAATAAAACGCTATAGCCAGCATTAAGTAGATATGCAGCACAGACTAATCCATTATGACCAGCACCAATGACGATCGCATCATACGCTTCCATTAAATTGATGATTCCTTCTTTAAAATTTGAGCTATCTGGATAATTATCCCAAAAATTCGCTCCCTAAGTAAATTTACTTGAAATTTACCTGCTGTTACGACCAGTTGTTTAATAATAATTGGAGTTGCGATCGAGTTTAATATTGTCATAAAAGCTAGCGACAATTGCCAGCATTAACCACCAAATAGTATTAATTTGGGGACGATACCACACAGTATCGACAAAGCCATGAAAACCCAAACTTGCAGTTGCTGCGATCGCAGCAATTAAATAAAACCCTCTTTTGTTTCGACTTTGACGCAAGCGGGTAAGTTGTCTGACTCCATGATTGATAGTGACGGCAATCAACCATAAAAAACAGCCAAAGCCAATGTATCCCATCTCGACAATGTGTTCTAGATAGACAGAATAGGCACTTAAAGCAGGATAGCGCGAATTCATATAGCGGGGATAGATTTGATTAAAAGCATCGTTTCCTGGTCCAATTCCAATTAAGGGATAGTCCTCAATAATTTTAAAACAGGCTTCCCAGACGTTGATGCGAAAGTTATTGCTGCTGTCTTCTCTTCCTGCAAAAATGCTTAATAGCCTAATCCGCAGAGGTTCGACTGAAATAAAGGCGACAATAAATAATCCGCCCAAACTACCAAACACTAAAGGTAACAACCATATCTGCCAAAAACGAGGTAAATATTTTTGCCACCAGAAATAACAGAGTAATAGCAATACTCCGATTAATACTGCCATCGCCAACCAGGCACCGCGACTATCGGTAAAATACAAGCAAGCAGAATTCATCATCACCATAACTGCTGCTAGGGTTTTTTGAATCCAACCGCGCCAGATAAATATCGCTGCAAAGCTTAAAGCGATCGCAGGTAAAAGATATCCTCCCAATAAATTAGGATTGCCCAAATAGCTATAAACCCTCGTATCGTTGGCTAAAGGCGAATTGGGATCGTTCCAGGTAGCAAGTTGCTGTACCCCAAAAAACTCTTGACGTACCCCATAAGCACTGACAACTAAAGCAGTTAATAAAAAGCTGGTAATAATCCAGTTACAGAGCCTGGGCGACCGCAATATTTGAGCAGCTAAGGCAAATAAAATTAAATATAAAGTTAAAGTTACCCAACCATTTAAAGCTGCTGATTTGACGGGAGAAAAAGCAGTAGCAACAGTCGCTACGCACCAATACAAAAAAATCAAAATATGAACTGGTGTAATGACTGCTTTTTCCGCAGTGGAAACATTGTTCAGAATCCAGAATGCAGCAACAGCAATTAACAAAACACCAATCAAAGAAGTCGAGACAAAGGGGGCGAGTAAAAAAACCAAACTAATCAAACAAGCGGCGATCGCCTCAGACCATTGTAATAGCCAACTTCCCTGTCGCCAATTCGATAACCAACCAACCAAACGATAAAGATAACTACCCTTTTGCCACTGAAGTATTTGTGGCTTTGAGAGCATAATAGTTGACCAAGCGGTTTTCATTAATAGGACGAGTAGATGCTGAATTAAACATCCTTATCCTAAACTAATTATTTATCGATCGCGAATCATTAATTATTAACTTTCATGCTCTATTTGCGCTTTAGAAAATTGCAATACATAGCGGTAACTAGAATTAATAGATCCTTGCACTACTACTTGACCTTGGTGCAATTCAGTTAGATGACAACAGAACAATAAGCCTAAAAGATCGCGGGGAACTTTGTTGGCATTTTTGTCGATAGTATATTCATCATTGATGGTCATCATCAAAGCTGAAGAAGTGAGAATCTGATGATTGTCGAGCGCAATATCGCTCATTCCAGCATTGAAGCCATTGCTTTCTAAAGGTGGAATAGAGTATTTTTTCAAAGCTTTGGCGATCGCTTTAGATTGGGCATTCGCTTCCCCAAAACCTTCTCCCAACCAAGGATGAGAGATTCCCACCGCAATATTTAAAGCTTTATGTCTGCGGGAAACATGAACTTTAACTTCTCCTCCAGGTTCCGACACTTCTATGATGCTAGTCATTAAATAATAAAGAGCTTGTCGTACTTTTTCTTTATCTAAAGACCAAATACGATTTCCTGGTTCGACAGAAAGGTTCAATTCTTGCTGCTTTTGTTTTGCACCTTCGAGTAAACTATTAATTACCTGCTGACACAGCATTTCAATATCTACTGTACCTGCATTAATTTCCGAATTCTGCTCGTTCAAAATGCCTAAATTAACAATCTCATCCACCAAAGAAATCAAGTTTTGACCGCTATCGTGAATAATTTCGAGGTATTCTCTTTGTTTGATGGTTAAAGGGCCATAAACTTCTCGATGCAAGACGCTGGCCATACCAATGACCGAAGTTAGGGGAGTTCTTAATTCTTGGGTCAACTGGGATAGTAATTTGATTTTAATCGGACTAGATCGATCCTTCGCTTCAGTAGTCATAGTTTCAGTAGCTAATTGATTGCTAGAAGAAACGCGATCGTCTAAATTAAGCAGCGAGTCATGTACTTTTTTCCATTGAGGTCGATCTAACTCCACTTGAGATACATCTTGTTTGGTTTTAATCAAACGATCTCGTTCAAACTCTCCCAAACACCAACGAGCTAACAAAGCCAAATACTCCGTATCTCTCTCGCTAAAATTTCTTTCCTTCCAATCCATCACTTCCAAAGTACCAATACAAAGACCATTAGAAGCAATCAGAGGAACTCCTAAATAAGCTTTGATGCCACAATGTTGAGTCAAAATGCTATTGGCAAAAACAGCATTGCTTAAAGTATTATCTATTACTAGAGGTTGCTGACTATCGACAACATAAGTGCTAAAAGATTCCCTCAGAGATATTTTTCTTTGAGCAGCTATTTGATTCATCAAACCCGTTGTTGACAGACCAACAGTTGACTTAAACCAAAGTTCTTGTTCCACCACTAGACCTAAAATACAAATTGGCGCGCCAGAAAAAGTTGCAGCTTTTTGCGTTGCTTCCTCAAAAATTGGCACGGCTTCAGACACTAGCAAACCTAATTTACTGAGAGTTTCTAGTTTCAACTGCTCTCTAGCAGAAGAAGTTAGATTGTCTAAACGGCAGAAAAGTTGGTTTTTTGGTTTAGTCATATTGGTGACTTGTGACCCTAAATTTACTGCTTGCACTGGTATCACTGGATTTTAATAAGAGTTATTGTATGGGGCTGGAATAAATATCCTGTTTTAACAACTCAATCGAGAGTTAAACCAAGGATTCAGCCAAAAATTTGTCAGAAAATTTTTTCTAATTAACTAGCCAAAAATTTGGATATTTGTTGGCGAGCTAGTTCTAAAGTTCCCCAAAAGCTCTACGAACGAACATTTTAAGCAGAGATTCACAAAATAACGATGTTTAAGCCACAAAATAACCTTTATTAAACAGGAAAGAGTCTAAGTAAAGTAAAATTTTTCTGCGAGCGCAGAAAATTACTTCCCCAAGCAATTCTTAGTCTTTCTTCCAAGCAGGATGGGCAAAAATTGCGTCAATAGTTCTAACACCGCGGAGTTGGTTGGATAAAGGTAAATGACCTTCAGGTGCGCTGGTATCCCAAGTAAATTCTTTCGGATAGCGAGTCCAGGTGTTACCAGATTTCCAGTTTATTTTTGACCACAATTTCGCAAAATCTTTGCCAACAGAGAGCCAAATTTTTCTTTGAATCGAAAATCCAAATTTTCCCTCCGAGTACATTAACCATAATTTATCTAGAGTACGCAAATCTGCAACAGGAAAACTCTCTATTTCGGTAAAATAAACCCAGTTTCTTTCTACTGCCGCTGTACCAGCCAATTCGCACAATTTCTGTAAAGTCATTACGTCAGCACTCTGAAAATCTGACTGCGCTAATAACTTCTGTAGGGGGCTGTAGTCAATACCGCGATCTGATTTTAAAGGTACTATACCATCGGGGAAATTATGCTGCAAAAAGTTCTCGACTTGAGGAGCTTTATTTGCATATAAGGCTTGATATGCTTTTCCCAAAGCTAAATTGCTAGATTCTTTATCTACCGAAACCATCCAATCCATCAGAACATCTAGACCAGTTTCACCTTCTTTTAACAACTGAGAAACAGACTCTAACTGTTTTTTTTCTGGCTCTGAATATATTTGGTGCTTTAAACCGCTAGTGTTTTTCATACAAATTTTTTCTGACCACGATTAGCCTACCGCTATTAGAAACTGAAGGAATGTAGACCATGCTTAGTAACAATTGCCTGACTATTTTATGAGTGTATGTACTCAGTCCTTACTTAAGCAAATATTATCATGGTTTGGTTGAGATCTAAGTTAAAGTTACTGCAAAAATATCCATCTCTATCTATAAAGTTACGGCGGACTAAATCGTAATTCAAACTTTTTCATATCCTTGTTGGTAAGCAAAGCGTACTAGCTGGGTACGATTGTTTAAGTTGAGTTTATTTAAAATATTACTGAGATGAGTCTGAACGGTACGAGGACTGATAAATAAACGCTCGCTAATTTGTTTGTTAGTGAATCCTTGAATAGTTTCCCAAAAAACTCTTTCTTCTGCGGGGGTCAAAGGAAGTGGTTTGGGGGAAGACTCATTTTTTTCTGTTTGGGGTGGTGCAATAATTTGCTTGGAGCTTGAATTATGATGAATATTTGCTAAAACATTCGGAGGTTGAGAACTGACTAACTGTTCGATTAAATGTACGATTTCTGCATGTACTCGACGAGAACGTTCGATCAAAGCTTCGATATTTGCCAGTAATTCTTTCATTTCAAAAGGTTTAGATAGGTAACTATCTGCACCTATAGTGTGTCCTTGAATGCGATCGTTTAAATCATTTTTGGCAGAGAGAAAAATAAACGGAATTAATTTTCCCGATGGCTGCGATCGCAATTGGCGACAAAATTCAAAACCATCCATTTCTGGCATGGACACATCAGACACAATAATATCTGGCACGTCTTGATTAAACTGAATTAAAGCAGATTTAGCCGAGCCGACAGAAACTACTTGATATCCTTTTTGCTCCAGAGAATTTTGCAAAACTTTACGTAATAGAGGATCGTCATCGACTATTAATATTTTTTTCATTTTTTCTTTTGATATTATTAAAAGCGACAAAAATATATTAAATATTGTGGTCAATTATTAACTAGTTATTTTCTTTATACTCTAGTCTCTCATCTAAATTCCGATCGCCCTTTAAGATAACTTCTGTATTTTAAAGTTATTCATCAAAGAAAACAAAATAGATAATTTTGTTACTGCCAAGTCAACGCCATTTAATTGTACTGTAGCTATATTTAGTTTTTCTCGAACAAAGTTTTATGTACGAAAAATTGACTCCTCCTACTATTGGCTCAAAAATTGTGTTTCAAGATGGAAAGCCAAATGTTCCTGACGATCCGATTATCCCTTTTATTCGTGGAGACGGTACTGGAGTAGATATTTGGCCAGCTACCGAAACTGTCATTGATGCTGCAGTAAAAACCGCCTATAGCGGAAAGCGCAAGATTAACTGGTTCAAAGTTTATGCAGGGGATGAAGCCTGCGATGAATATGGTACTTATCAATACCTACCTCAAGATACCCTCGATGCAATCGAGGAATATGGAGTCGCCATCAAAGGGCCTTTAACTACCCCAGTAGGGGGCGGAATTCGCTCGCTGAACGTTGCTCTGCGTCAATTGTTTCAGCTTTATGCCTGTGTTCGTCCTTGTCGTTATTACCAAGGTACTCCTTCTCCCCATAGATACCCTGAAAAACTCGATGTTATTGTCTATCGCGAAAATACAGAAGATATTTATCTGGGGATTGAATGGAAGCAAGGAGATGAAATTGGGAGAAAGTTAATCGATCTGCTCAATCAAGACTTGATCCCCAATACTCCCGAACATGGCAACAAACAAATTCCCCTAGATTCGGGCATTGGCATTAAGCCGATTAGTAAAACTGGTTCGCAACGTTTGGTCAGAAAAGCGATCCAACACGCCTTGACACTTCCTCCCGCCAAACAACAGGTTACTTTGGTACATAAAGGCAATATTATGAAGTATACCGAGGGGGCTTTCCGCGATTGGGGCTATGAATTAGCTACTACAGAATTTCGCGGTGAGTGTATTACCGAGCGAGAATCTTGGATCTTGAGTAATAAAGAAGCAAATGGCGAACTGACCGTAGAAGATAATGCTCGCCAAATCGATCCTGGCTACGATTCTCTGACTCCTGAAAAGCAAGAGAAAATCTGTCAAGAAGTTAAAAATGTCTTAGACAATATTTGGGATACCCACGGCGATGAAAAATGGAAGACTAAAATTATGGTCAACGATCGCATTGCCGATAGTATTTTTCAACAAATTCAAACTCGCCCCGATGAATATTCGATTCTTGCTACCATGAATCTTAATGGTGATTATCTTTCTGATGCTGCTGCTGCCATTGTAGGTGGTCTAGGGATGAGTCCTGGAGCGAATATTGGAGACAACTGCGCTATTTTTGAAGCAACTCACGGTACGGCACCCAAACACGCAGGGCTAGATCGAATCAATCCTGGATCGGTTATCCTTTCTGGGGTAATGATGTTAGAGTTTATGGGGTGGCAAGAAGCTGCGGATTTAATTCAAACTGGCTTGGCAAAGGCGATCGCTAATGGCGAAGTTACCTACGATCTGGCTCGGTTAATGAATCCTCCTGTAGATCCTCCCCTAAAATGTTCTGAGTTTGCCCAGGCAATTATTAAATACTTTGCCTAATTAGTAAGTAATAACATCGTTTAGTAGCTAGAATGTTGTTGTATTGATTACAGAGCAATTTTGCTTTAAGCTTACAGACTTAGCCCAGGGGGTGTTTTATTAAAAATCCTTTGATATAGTCTTGTATATCGATTATTAACAATGTTATCAATTACTTGTTTGAATAGTTGATAATTTTCCATATTTTTGCTCTGTTTATTTTATTCAATTCTCGAACCTTATGTCTGATGAGCTAATAGGAGGACGCTACCGAGTTAAAGAATGTCTGAGAACCACAGGCTTTTGCGAAACTTATGTAGCATGGGATACTCATCTTCCCAAAAATCCCGACCATCCACTCTGTGTGGTCAAAAAACTACAACCTCAATCCAATGAAGATTTTGTTCTGGATACTGCCAGAAGACTGTTTGATAATGAAGCCAAAGTTCTTTATAAATTAAACGATCATCCACAAATTCCTCGTCTATTAGCTCACTTGGAGGTTGAGGAAGAATTTTATTTGGTTCAAGAATATATTGAGGGTAAAGATTTAAGTCATGCAGAAATCGTACCAGGGAAACGCTGGCATGAATCTCAGGTACGAGAATTTCTGATTGAAGTATTGGAAATTTTGGCATTTGTGCATCAAAACAATGTCATTCACCGCGATATTAAGCCTTCCAACTTGATGCGTCGAGATTCTGATGGCAAGATCTTTTTAATCGACTTTGGTGCGGTTAAGGAAATCACCAATATGACCCTTACAGAAGGACAAGGAAACGTCTTGACAGTGGCTATTGGTACTCCTGGCTATATGGCGAGCGAACAACAGAGGGGAGATCCCAGGTTTAATAGTGATGTCTATGCTTTGGGGGTTACTGCTGTTCAGGCTATTACGGGGTTTCATCCCGATCAACTGCCCCGCGATCGCGATACAGGAGAAATCAAATGGCGCGATCGCGCTCCAGAATGTAGTGAGGAACTAGCCCGTATTCTGGATAAAATGGTGCGCAATGATTTTTTGCAGCGATATAAAAATGCTAACGAAGCTTTAGAAGATATTCGCATCCCCAAACCTACACCTTTTCCTCCTACACCCCCCGTACCTCCTACACCTTTTCCTCCTACACCGCCCATACCTCCTAAGAGTTCGGGAACTAAAAGACTGCTATTGTTTGTCGTGTTGCCTTTGAGTATGGGACTATTATTTCTTGCCCCTAAAATCTGGAAGTCTTTACAAGCTCTCAAATATTATAACGAAGGGAATGCTTTAATCAAAGATGGCGAATACGAACAGGCAATCGATAGCTTTGATAAAGCGATCGCTAATCGCAGTAATTTTGCTCAAGCATGGACAAATAAAGGCTATGCCCAAGGCAAATTAGGCAGTCATCTAGAGAAGTTTTCTTCTTGCGTTCAAGCCACTGATGTCGATCCCGACTTCTCTGGGGCGTGGAATTGTCGAGGATTGGCAAGATACGATCTCAAGCAGTACGAACGGGCATTACAAGAATACAATCAGGCGATCGCAGTAGAGCCTGATTACTATAATGGTTGGTTAAATAAGGGAGAGGTATTACTAAAATTAGGTCGTCCTAGAGAAGCGATCGACGCGACTAGACAAGTATTAAAAGTAAAGCCTGACTTTTATTTAGCATGGACTCAATTATGTCGGGCTTTATACGATCTCGAACAATATCAGGATGCAAAGGCGCACTGCGAAGAATCTCTGAAGTTAAATCCAGACTATCCACCAACTCAAACTCTCTTAGAAAAAGTAGAGCAGAGATTGGAACAATCAAATAGTTAGTTCGATCTACTAGCTATTTTGATATCTATCTTCGCAGTATCACTTAAAATCGATTAGTATCAATCCCATTGTTTACTTGAATAATCCTTTGGGAGCAAAACTAAATAAATCCCAAAAGTTGACTTCGTAAGAGGTGGACTGAACTCCGCGATCGTTATAGCTTGCTACTACTTTTCCTTGTAGTTCTGGATTGAGAATTGCTGTTACTACATCGTTAGCAACATTTGCAGCCTGTTCGTCTCTGGTTAAAGTAAACAATACTTTGCTGCACTTGTTTCCAGCAGTAGTAGCACAAATAGTTGGTAAGCCAGCTTGTTCTGTACCTACAAAAGTAATTTGAGAAAGATCGTATCCATTATTAGAATATTCTTGCAAATCTCTAGATACGTTGTCGCACAGTTCTTTAGGAGTTGAAGGCGTTCTGTATGCTAATGTTTCTTCTTTCCAATTAAAAACTGCTCTGGTTTCCCCTTCAGCATTTTGTGCCACAGTAGTCGGAACACCTTCACTCATCTGACAAGCAAAATTGAATTGAGGTGCTTCGGTAGATTCCGCGATCGCAGGAGCAGCCCCTAAAGAAATAGCTCCTGTTACTAATAATGTAGAAAAAAGTTTGGTTTTCATGGTGTGAATAGGCCTCCCGAAGTTTAAAATCCACCAGCAACGTTGTAAATGCTGATATGTAATATAAACATATATACGTACTAATCCTAATTTATATGCAACATTATTTTTATTAAGCCAATATTTTAGTTAATTAAAATTAGTTACATTTGATTAAGATATATACTCAGCTTGTAGCAAGGCTTGTGGGCTTTAAGGTTTACTCTTAGTAGTATAAGAAATATACTTTCCCATAGCAAATCTTTATGAGATTAAAGTATAAACTTCACACAAGTTTCACATTTATCGGCGCATTCGAGTCAAATGTACTTAAAGAACTGTTATCAAAAAGACTTTTAGAGAAAATCGAGATGTTATGTTAATGGTTTTCCCAACAAAAGAGTATGACAACAAATATTTTAGAAGTAAAAAATGTCTATGCGGGATATATCAAAGATCTTAATATATTACAGGGAATTAATTTTCACATCGCGCCTGGGGAATTAGTTGCAGTCATTGGTCCTAATGGTGCGGGAAAATCCACCTTGGCAAAAACTATCTTTGGCTTGCTTTCCCCCAATCAGGGTGAAATTATCTTTCAAGGAAAAAATATTAGAGGGTTAAAATCCGACAAAATTGTTAAACGAGGAATGTGTTATGTCCCTCAAATAACTAATGTTTTTGCTTCTCTTTCCGTAGATGAAAATTTGGAAATGGGAGCTTTTATTCGCACTGGTTCTCTCAGATCGCTCAAAGATACTATCTATAACATGTTTCCTAAATTGGGTTCTCGTCGCCGTCAAAAAGCAGGAACATTATCGGGAGGAGAAAGACAAATGTTGGCTATGGGTAAGGCATTGATGTTAGAACCAGACTTGCTGCTTTTAGACGAGCCTTCTGCTGCTCTTTCACCTATATTAGTCAATTCTGTATTTGAACAAGTAAAAGCCATCAATCAAACAGGAACAGCAATTGTTTTAGTAGAACAAAATGCCAAGAAAGCCTTGGCGATGGCAGATCGAGGGTATGTATTAGAAAATGGGAAAGATCGTTTTGAAGGAACAGGGGCAGATTTATTAAACGATCCCAAAGTGGGAGAATTGTATCTCGGAGCAGCTTACAAATCAGATTAATCTCGATCGCAAGGTAACTAATTCTTGAAAAAGTACCCCATTCTTACCAAAGATATTAGTGATTGAGTTTGTGGTTACTTTAATTTAAAATTATCAGTATGGCGTAATAAAAGTTTATATAGTTTTATATAGTTGCGTCAGGATAGCGGATAGTTCCCAGGTATTATAGATGATGGCATATAGAATTTAGCCACATTTTTATAGATCTAATTTTGGTAAATTTTAGGAGAAAATATGGATTTTGTAACAAACCTTTTTAGTGTTTTTGGCAATATTAACTTTACAGTAATTTTTCAACTACTGTGTGTGGCATTAATTATGATTTCTGGTCCTGTCGTAATATTTTTACTGGCTTTACGCGGTGGCGACCTTTAAGAAAACTTGATATTTTTGAATAGCTGCTCTTCTATTTTTAGGGGAGCAGATTTATTATTTAGATAATTGTTCGAGTAGGTAATAAGCTCTAGCAGTTATAGTGGACCAGTCTTTTTTGGCGATCGCTTTTGCGGGAAACAAGTTACTAGAAATTCCTACGGCAATTGCTCCAGCATCGATCGCCATCCTGGCGTTGTCGATCGTAATGCCACCAGTGGGAATCAGAGGAATATGACCCAAGGGGGCTTGCAAGCATTGAATATATTCTGCACCTCCTAATAATTCGATGGGGAAAACTTTGACTACTTTTGCTCCGTGCTGCCAAGCGTTGACTATTTCCGTAGGAGAAAAGACTCCTGGGACAAAAGGTATTTGATGATGATTGGTCGCAGCATCTAGCAAATTTGGGTTGAAGTTGGGTGCGAAGGCAAATTGAGATCCTGCCGAAACTGCTTCTTGTAAGGGATCTAAATTTAGAATAGTCCCCGCACCAATAATACAGTGGGGTAAATCTGCTCTAAGTCGGGTTACTAACTCTTCAGGGCGATCGCTATTCCAAGCAATTTCAATGAGGCTCATTCCTCCCGCTGCCACAGCACGAGCCATTTTATACCCGCAATCTAGATCGGCACAACGAATCACGGCGATCGCTTTATGTTGCTGCAAAATCTGCAACCACTCATCTGTGGTCATTCCCATTAATTTTCCTAAAATAGTATTTAGCGATCGCTAATAGCCCATGGTTTTCATAAAGATCGAATACGATTTTTGTAGGCTCTACGATCCAAACCACTACCCCGATTAACTGTTTGAGGATTAATCATACTTTGTAGAATTCTAATGCGCTCGGAGGTTGCAGGATGAGTACTCAAAACACTAGGAGGAGACCCTCCCTGTTGTAGGAGCTTTTGCATAAAGCCTAATATTCCTGCTGGGGCATAGCCCGCTTTAATCATATTCTCCAAGCCAAAGCGATCGGCTTCTAACTCATCAGAGCGACTATTAGGGCGACTAATAGCCAATTCTACACCAATTTGAATTGCATTATTACGGTCTAGTCCCGCTGCCGAAAGCAAACCTTGAGACAAAGCTCTATTTCTCATTTGCTCAATGGCATGGCGACCTACAATATGACCTATTTCATGTCCAATGACGCTGGCTAATTCTGCTTCATTGTCTGCTGCTGCAATCAAACCTTGGTTGATATATACATAGCCTCCCATAGTAGCAAAAGCATTGATACTATCATCGTCAACTACTTGAAAAGTATAAGGGAGATCGGAGCGATCGCTAGTCTTAGCCAGTCGCTGTCCAATTTGATTAATATAACGATTAATTAAAGAGTTATTAGATATTTTTGCTCTACCAGAGCTAATTATCTCTTGGTTAATTCCTTTTCCCAGTTCTAGCTCTTGGGTATTAGAAATATTAGATAGTTGGACTATTTGTATCCCGCGAATCATCAACTCCACCCAAGAGAGAGCGTAACTGGGGTGAATATTACTAACACTAATACTAATGGTAATGACAAAAGTCATAAAACCATATAACATACGGCGATAGTGACGAGAACCAAAGCTGAAAAATCTCTGAAACATCTTGAAACAAATAACAATAATTATACAAAAGACGGTAATTTCTTTGATTAGGTTGCCTCGATCGATCATTGTCCCAAAAAATGTGACGTGAATATAGAGTATAGAAGACAAATTTGTTGATACCGCTTAAATTCATCTAAGGATTTTTTCGGATTTACAGTATTTAATATCAAGAGTTATTTTGGAGATCGATTTGCTGATTTAGCTTTTTTAAAAAGCATTATGCTACTTTTGCAGATTTTTAAATTTATATTTATTACTCAATCAATCTATAAAAAATAAGTATTTTAACTGAAGTTTTAATTCGGCTTATTTTTATTTTTAAAGATATAAAAATTGTTAAATTTCAAGCAAAAAGACAAAATAGCATTATGTTTTAGCCACAAGCTGAGGAAAACACTGTGAGTTTATTTGCTCAAGAAAATACTTATAGATCGCCCAAAATATACATTTATATGATTCTTGGTGGTCTTGGTAGTCTATTGATGTTATTTTTAGTTCGACAAAGTTTGCCGTTAGATGGGCAAAAAATGAAAGAATATCACCAAGATATTCAATTGGCAAAACAAAAGATATCTTCTTTAGAAAAAGATATTTTAAAATCAATATATTCTACAGGCCGTACCTATAAAGAGCTAGAAATCGAGCTAGATGATACTCGACAATCTATCGATAAATTAAAAAATACACCTATTTTTTTAAATGAAATAGAGCAAAATATTTTAAATAGTAAATTAAAAACTCAGGAGCTTTTTTTTACTTCTCAAGCAAATCTAATTCGGGAGTTTCAAGAAAATAAATTTAATTTGAATCAGTCTTGCCAATATATTCCTAAACTTAGAAACGATTTCAACTATAAAAATCTAAGCTTTAATCAAGATT
This sequence comes from Waterburya agarophytonicola KI4, assembly GCF_020640915.1. Classification (GTDB taxonomy): domain Bacteria; phylum Cyanobacteriota; class Cyanobacteriia; order Cyanobacteriales; family Xenococcaceae; genus Waterburya; species Waterburya agarophytonicola. The sequence continues at coordinate 31,902 of NZ_JADWDC010000027.1, forward strand.
TAGCATTGACGATCAAAGATCTATTAAGCAACCTTATTTTACAATGTTACCAAAAAGATAGAGTTGCTAATTTGACTATCAAAAGTCAAATTAGTAAGATCAAATCCTTAACTAAAGAAAATTATTTTGTTCGAGAACAAATTTTAGTAAACGAATCAATAGAGCATGCCAACAAAGTTATAGATCTTCAGGAAAAAATTGAAGATATAAGTCGCCAACTAAAAATATCTAATCTCGAACATAAATTAAATGATTTTGAGAAAAGTTATCTCCAGAATATAGATGACATCGAAAAAAGTATTAAAATATATAGATTGTTTACCTATCTATTTTTGCTAATAATTATTATTTTTATAGCACAGCAAATTATCAATAATTTGATTAAAACTAATCGTAGTATAGTCAAAATACTAGAAGGCTTTACTGAAGAACTAGAAAAAAAAGTAGAGCAAAGAACTGCCCAGTTAGAAGAAAGTATTCAAAATACAGAAGCTGCTTTAGCCCAGGCACAAAATGCTAACAAAGCTAAGAGTAGATTTTTAGCTAATATGAGTCATGAATTACGGACTCCCCTCAATGCTATTTTGGGTTTCACACAGTTGATGTGTCGAGATGGTTCTATTAGCAACGAACATCGAGAAAATGTTCAAATTATTAATCGTAGTGGAGAGCATTTATTAAAGTTAATTAATGATATCTTAGAGATGTCTAAAATTGAAGTAGGTCAAATAACCCTCAACGAAACTAAATTTGACTTGCATATAATGCTCAAAAGCATTGAAGATATGCTCCGCTTAAAAGCAGAGTCTAACAATATAATTTTAACTTTCGATCTAGCTAGTAATATTCCTCAATATATTTATACAGATGAAGGAAAATTACGCCAAATTATTATTAATTTATTAGGAAATGCTCTTAAGTTCACTACCAAAGGTGCAATTGTTTTGACAGTCAAACTTCAAGAAAATACTCAAGTAGAAAATAATAATCTTGATTTTTTATTTTCCGATACTTATGGTCTTTATTTTTCTGTGCAAGATACTGGACCTGGTATTCCAACCGAAGAAATGGAGCAGCTATTTTCTCCTTTCGAGCAGACTAAAGTCGGTCGGGTTTCTAATGAAGGAACGGGTTTAGGTTTGTCTATCTGTCAAAAGTTTGTCGAGTTGATGGGAGGTAAATTAGAAGTTGAAAGTGTTGTGGGAGAGGGAAGTATTTTCTTTTTTGAGATTTTACTCAAGGTAGAAAATACAGATATTTCTCAAATATTCAATAGTCGGGAAATTGATGAAACTCAAAGAGTTGTGGGAATAGCGGGCGATCGACCTCAATACCGTATTCTGGCGGTAGATGATGTGTCAGCTAGCCGTCTTTTGCTCAGAAAAATACTTACAGAAGTTGGTTTTGCCGTAGAAGAAGCAGGGGACGGTCAACAAGCAATAGAACTTTATTCAAGCTGGAATCCCGATCTAATTTTAATGGATATGAGAATGCCCATCATAGATGGCTATGAAGCGACAAGACAGATCAAATCTCTGCCAAAAGGAAAAGATACGATTATTATTGCGCTAACAGCTAGTGCTTTTGAAGAGGAAAGAGTAGTTATTTTGTCTGCTGGTTGCGATGATTTTATGCGTAAACCTTTTCATGAAGCCGAGTTGTTAGAAAAAATTGGCAAATACCTTAATATCGATTATCTCTACGAAGAAACCATTGACGTAGTATCGAATGAACTCGCGTTACTAGAGGAGTTAAGTCAAGAAAGTTTGGCGGTAATGTCCTCAGAATGGCGATCGCAATTATACGATGCGGCAGCAAGAGTCGACAATCAAGAAATTTTACAATTATTGTCTGATATTCCTCAAGAGTATGAATCTCTGGCTCAAGGACTAGAAAATTTAGTCGAGCATTTTCGCTGTGACAAAATTATTGACTTGACCAAATCAGTTAACTAATGAGCGTACTTACTTTGGAGCAAACAAAACTAAAAATATTAGTTGTCGATGACAAGCCAGAAAATCTTCGTCTTTTGTCTAATGCTTTAAGCCACGAAAAATACGAAGTCAAATGCGTAATCAATGGTGAAATGGCTTTGATGGTAGCCAATTCAGTGACACCAGATTTGATTTTGTTAGATGTAATGATGCCTGACTTAAATGGTTACCAAGTATGTGAAAAACTGAAAGCCGATGAGAAAACCAAAGATATTCCTATTATTTTCTTAAGTGCCAATAACGACTCTATTGATCGCATTAAAGCATTGAGGGTTGGTGCAGTAGACTACATCAACAAACCTTTTCAGATTAATGAAGTTCTGCTACGGATTAAAAATCAATTACAACTCAAAGCTGCCCGACAAGAAATCTCTAAATTAAATACCGAATTAGAACGGCGTATTCAAGAGCGTACAGCACAACTTGAAGCAGCCAATCAAGAATTGAAGTATGAAATCAAAGAACGAGAACAAGTTACTAGATTACTGCGACAAAGCGAAGAAAAACTAGAAAGCATTCTTAATTCTTTAGAAGAAGTAGTTTGGTCGGCAGAGGTCGCCACCAGCAATTTATTATTTCTCAATCCCGCTGCTACTAAAGTTTACGGTCGTTCTGTAGAAGAATTATTAAAAAATCCTGACCTACGTTTGGAGTCAATTCATCCTGACGACCGCGATCGCGTAGAATTGTCTTTAGCTAGTTTTCTCAATCACAACAACGAGCTAGAATATCGCATCGTTCAACCTAATGGGAAAATTCGCTGGGTATGGGAACGCAGTCGTATAATTTATGATGATGATGGCAGTTTAAATCGTAGAGATGGCATTATTTGTGATATTACCGAACGAAAAAAAATTGAAGAGGAATTAAGCTACGAAGCCAGACATGACTCTTTAACTAATCTACCCAATCGATCCGCTTTTATCGAACAAGTAGAGCAAACTTTGAAATGTTGTCACAAAAATCCAGATTATTTATTTGCGGTTTTGTTTATCGACCTAGACCGTTTTAAAATTGTCAACGATAGTTTGGGTCATTTAGTCGGGGATAAACTATTAATATCCATAGCCGAAATTTTAACTGACTGTTCTCGTTTCGGAGATTTTGTAGCTCGCTTGGGAGGAGATGAATTTACAATTCTCCTCAGTAATGTTGAAAGTCTAGAAGACTGTCATAATATTGCCGAACGAATTCAAGCTAAGCTCAAAACTCCTCTTTCTTTGGAAGGTCATACTGTTTTTACTAGTGCTAGTATTGGTATAGTTTTAGGTAATAACAAATATCAAGATAGTTCGGAAATATTGCGCGATGCTGATATCGCTATGTATCGTGCCAAGTCTGATGGTAAGGCGCGACATGAAGTATTTGACGCACAAATGTATGCCGAAACTAAAGAGTTATTAGAAATTGAAAACGATTTACGTAATGCAGTTCTACACAAAGAATTTGTTCTTTACTATCAGCCCATAGTATCTTTAGAAAACGATACCTTGTATGGTTTTGAAGCATTACTACGATGGAATCATCAAAAAAAAGGGATGATTTATCCCGATAAATTTATTCATGTTGCCGAAGAAACGGGATTGATCGAGTCTATTGGTCGTTGGGCGTTAGAAACGGCTTGTCGTCAACTACGTATTTGGCAGGTTCAATATCCTGGTGCAGCAAACCTGAAAGTAGGTGTCAATGTTGCCAGTCAACAGATGAAAGACTCGCAGTTTTTGAGTATTTTAGACAGAACTTTGGAGCAAACTGGATTATCGGGAAAGGCTCTCCATTTAGAAATCACTGAAAGTACTTTAATGGACTACGAGCCAGAAACTATTAGTCTTTTCAATAAAATTAGACATAGGGGTATTAAAATTAATATTGATGATTTTGGGACTGGTTATTCTTCTCTACAATATTTGAACCGTTTTCCCATTAGCACTCTGAAAATAGATCGATCTTTTACGGAAGGGATGTTACAAGAAAAGGAAAATTTTGAAATTATTAAGACAATAGTTACTTTAGCTAGAACTTTAAAAATAGATGTGGTAGCTGAAGGGATAGAAAATATCAAACAACTCAAAGTTTTGAAAAAACTCAACTGCAAATTTGGTCAAGGATATCTTTTCTCTGAAGCAGTAGACTGTGAATCTGCTACTTTACTGATTAATAAATATTAAATATATATTCTGGGCAATCTATGCTTGAAACTACAAAGAATTTCCCACGAAATAGTATTAAGGGTATTTGCCCAGTCTTCGGCGGAAATGCTTAAATCGTTTTGTTGCCCGATCAAAGTAACAATATCCCCCGATCGCAAATCGGGAATATGATCGACATCTAACATTAGTTGATCCATCGTAATAGAACCAATTTGATCGACCAGCTTTCCTCCTACAATTGCTTGTAAATGATTGGATAAATTGCGGGGAATACCATCGGCATAACCAATCCCGACTACAGCAATTTTAGTGTCTTTTTTGGTAATAAATTTACGACCATAGCTAACTCCTTCCCCTGAAGGAATAATTTTAACTTGAGCAATTTTGGCTTTAACTTGTAAAACTGGTTTAAGCTCGATGGAATTACGTAAATGGGGTGCGGGATATAATCCGTAAAGGGCTAGTCCCACCCGCACGATATCGTAGTGACAGGAGCGATCGCATAAAGTGGCAGCAGAATTGGCTAAATGTATCTGAGGCGGAATATATCCCCCATCCTTCAATTGAGTAATAGCATTTTGAAAGCGTTGATGTTGTAAATTCATCGTCGTACGATCGCTTTCATCCGCCGTCGAAAAATGAGAATAAATACTGGCTATTTTTAAGTTAGATAAAGATTTAACCAGGGACACAAAAGAATTAGCATCTTGCCAGTTTGTTCCCAAGCGAGACATTCCCGTATCCAGCTTAAGATGGACGGGTAAAGACTTTCCTAAAGAAGCCAACGTGCGATCGAAAACTAATGCTTGTTCTAAATTGCAAATAGTAGGCTCTAATTGCCACGCAGCTATAGCTTGAATATCTTCGACCGCATTTATTGCCCCCAAAATCAAGATCGGTGCATTTATTCCTGCCTGGCGTAATTCTACCCCTTCTGGGAGGGTAGCAATTGCCAGACAATCTGCACCATTAGTTAAAGCTGTTTGAGCAACAGCAACAGCACCGTGTCCGTAGGCATCTGCTTTGACTACAGCCATTAATTTTGTTTGTGGCTGAATAAAATTCTTGAGAGTTTTAACGTTATGGGCTAGTGCTGTTAAATCGATTTCCACCCAGGCGCGTTGACGGTTTACCAAGAAAGATAAAGTGTTTTGTTGGTGTGTCTTATTAATTTGTCGATCCTGTTGCCCAATCGCCATATTAAAATTAATTTTGTGACTTTTTGCTGCTGGTATTATTCACAAATATTAGTCCAGAAAAAGATAAGGTCAAGTTTCTCTTAATAAAGTCAGCAAATCATAATCTTAAAAAGCCTTAAGTAATAGTTACCGAACCACAGTAATTAGTTCAACTGTGTTACCATCTCTGATAAATAAAATTAATATAAAATCTTTGTTATGGGTAAGGTTTTAGTATTGAATGCTTCCTACGAACCCTTAAATATCACTAGCTGGCGTAGAGCAGTGGTATTACTCCTCAAGGGTAAAGCAGAGCAACTAGAGCATAAGGGACAAATCGTTTATGCTGATTTTCCCCTACCGACGGTAATTCGCCTCCGTTATTACGTCAGAGTTCCTTATAAAGAAATTCCTCTCACTCGCCGTAACATTCTAGAGAGAGATGCTAACACTTGTCAATACTGCACGGCAAAAGGAGATCAACTAACCATCGACCATGTAGTTCCGAGATCCCGTGGAGGAGGAGATACTTGGGAAAATCTCGTCGCAGCTTGTGTTCGGTGTAATGTCAAAAAAGGTAGTCGAACTCCCAAAGAAGCAGATATGATGCTCCTGACTAAGCCTCGTCGTCCCTATAGCAGTTTGCACTTTGAACTAGTCAAGCACACCAGAGGTAATTCTAATCAGGAATGGAAAAAATACGCGATCGGGATTTAATTCTAATGGCAGTCGCTTATTATATTGGTTGGTGGTACACTCTAAGCTCTAGATAAATAAAAATATATAGTTATCCTATACTTGGTAATCTTATAGTTGCCAATAACACTCAACATATGTCCTCAAACCTCAACACTTCTCTGGAACGTCGTCTGGCTAACAAAAAAGAAGTTACTAAAAAGCAGTTAGAAGCGGTAGATAGTAGCCAGTTTAATTCAGAAACTAAAAAAACTAATGACTTAAGTAAAACAGTCGAAAAACTAAGTCAAACTTTAGAGAAGCATCGGGGAGAGAAGCAAATTGTTGTGATTCAGGACTTTCCCGATCCTGATGCTTTATCTAGTGCTTGGACTTATCAGCTAATTGCTGCTAACTATCAAATTAGTTGTGACATTGTTTATGGTGGTACTTTATCCCACCAAGAAAATATTGCTTTAGTTAGGCTTACTGGTCTACCTGCTCAAAGAATTGTTAGTACTGGGTTAAAAGAAAAAGATTGGTCGGCATATCAAGGATCTGTCTTGATTGATAGCCAAGGTACAAACAGTCAGCTTTATTCTGTGGTAGAAGATGCAGGTATACCTTTGATTGTAGCCATAGATCACCATAGCAAACAAAAAGATCTAGACGCTGAATTTATCGATCTTCGTCCTCAAACCAGAGCAACCGCAACCATCCTAACTCAGTATATTCAATCGGGAATGTTAGATTTTGATAGTAGCAACGAGATCCATGTCAAATGTGCTACTGCTTTGATGCATGGCTTGAGATCGGATACTAATCGTTTGATGCAAGCCAAGGAAGAAGACTTTATTGCTGCTGCTTATTTGAGTCGTTTTTATGATTCTCAATTGTTAAATGCCGTCCTACAATCAGCGCGATCGCGTCGAGTTATGGACGTAATCGAACGAGCTTTAAGAAATCGCATTATTAAAAAGAATTTTTCTATTTCAGGGGTTGGTTATTTACGTTATGACGACCGGGATGCTATTCCCCAAGCAGCAGATTTTTTGGTAACAGAAGAAGATATTCACACCGCAGTAGTTTATGGCATTGTTCATAATGAAGACAACGATAAAGAATTAGTTATTGGTTCGTTAAGAACGACTAAATTAACTTTAGACCCCGATGAATTTATTAAGGAAACTTTGGGTCAAGATACTCAAGGAAGATTCTTTGGTGGCGGTCGATATATGGCTGGTGGATTTGAAATCCCTGTCGGTTTCTTGAATGGTTTTAATGATAATTCAGAATATACTAAGCTCAAGTGGGAAGTTTTTGATACTCAAATTAAGCAGAAGTTAATGCGTTTGGTTGAGCCTGAAGATAACGTAATTTCAACTGATTAAACTTGGTCATTGGTCATTCTCCAAACCATAGGATATGAGAATTTACGGTAATAGACAGCTAAAAACTTTACCAGGACAAAAAACTCGCCCTACTGCTGCAAGGGTGAGAGAAGCACTGTTTAATATCTGGCGCGATCGCATTGCTGATTGTCGTTGGTTAGACTTATGTGCGGGAAATGGTTCGATGGGTGCAGAAGCTTTATGTCGCGGTGCTAGCAAAGTAGTTGGTATCGAAAAATATAGCAAAGCTTGTAGCATAATAGAACAAAATTGGCAGACAATAGCCCGACCAGAACAGTCTTTTCAGGTAATTAAAGGTGACGTATTAGTCAAAATCAAAGCATTAGAAGGGCAGCAATTTGATTGGATTTATTTCGATCCGCCCTATGATAGTTATCTCTATTTGCCAGTTTTAAAAGCGATTTCTGCTCTACAGCTAGTGACCCCAGAAGGAGCGATCGCGGTGGAATATAACCCTAAAATCTGGCAAGCCAAACAAGTACCTGAATTGGAGATGTATCGTACCACAACCTATGGTAATACAAGCTTAAGTTTTTATGCAGTAAATGTTCGGTAAATTCCGTTTATAAGCTTAAAGACTAGTACTTTAGTATTTTTTTTGATCAAGCAAAGAAAAGTTATTATTTCTTATTTTAAGCGACTATTTTACCCCATAGATTCCTCCCTATTTCCACAAATGGTTGCAATATTTTCCACATTTTACCCAGGTTTTTCCACAGGGCATGACGCAGCAATATACTGTTGAGTATTGAACCGTGGATTTTATAATTTACCAATTATTAATCATTTATTAACCATGAAATGCGAATAAATGTAACAAAAAAAGGGTGCTAACCCCATACATTGCGTAAACCAATAAATTTTTACCGACTTGTGTTAATATTTCGTAATATTGACAAATGCCCCCCATTTCAGACGACAATGAATCGGTAAGCAATTTAGCAAGCACTCAAAAACTATAGTTTGGTCGCGATCGCCTAAGGCTTTGTTTTTAGTAATTGAGCAAGGCAATCTGTAAAGCCATTTTTAAAACTTCTCACCTTAGATAGAAGATTTTCTGAACCATCAAAGGTTCGCTGCCTTTTTCAGACGGTGCTTGACGTTGACCTTGAAAAGCAGTTAAAAGCACATTGGTTTTGCATTCTTAAACAGAAAGCATTGTTTTGTGTCTCATAAAAACCCAAAAATCATATTAATTGGAGCATTTAACCAACCATGAACTCTAATGTAAGCATCCTGGCAGAAATCCCCGAAGAACTTCATTTATCATTAAAAAACTATTTAGAAACCCATCCACATTGGGATCAAGATCGGGTTTTTGCTGCGGCTCTATCTTTGTTTCTGTTACAAAACAACAACGGACAAAATAGCGAGGCGTCCCAGAATTATCGAGCTTGTGCCAGAGTTTATTTAGAAACCCTATTCCAATCTAATTAGGTAGTAAAATACTTTATTGCCTATCTTTACTGTTTGTTAATTGGCTGTGAGTACTGATTCTACTGCGTTGATAATTCCTGAATTGATTGTTGGCTTGGGTAATCCCGAATCAAAATATGACAATACTAGACACAACATTGGTTTTAGCGCGGTTGATGAACTAGCTAAAATTTGGCAACTCGATCCCAAAGAACATAAGCGTTTTCAAGGTTTATTTGCTGAAGGTGTCGCTCCAGGAGGTAAGAAAATTCGTCTGTTGAAGCCTCTTACTTACATGAATCGTTCGGGACAATCAGTCAGAGCAGTCACAGACTGGTATAAGCTCAAGCCTCAATCCGTCTTAGTTATTTATGATGATATGGATTTGCCTGTGGGGAGGTTAAGAATGCGCCTCACAGGCTCGGCAGGAGGGCATAATGGAATGAAGTCGATTATTTCTCATTTAGGAGGAAAAGACTTTCCTCGCCTGAGAATTGGTATCGGTAAATCGGCTGATGGAAAACAAACAGTGACCCACGTTTTGGGTAAATTTGCTTCTGCTGAGAACAAAATAATTGAAGAAGTTTTGTATGTTTGTGTTAAAGCGATCGAATTTAGTTTAAAAGAAGGGATAGAAAAATCAATGAGTCGCTACAACAGCTTTTCGGTCAATATCGAATAATACAAATTTTGACGAACAAATAAAAAACCCCAGCTACCAGACTGGAGTTTATCAGGAGAAGTTGATTTTGAGAAGATTGTTGACTTGCTTTCGCACTCTGTTGCCAATAAATTTAACTGAGTAACTTGTAGATAAAAAACTAAATATATAAATATAAAACGTTGAATACACTTAGAAGTATTGCCCTGAGTTAATTTAAACTCCGAATTAATGCTATCTAAATGATTTCTATTTATCTATTAACTACCTTTGTTAACTTATGTTTCTAAATATAGCAGATATTTGTTAATTTATGTAACTTTTTTTAATTTTTAGCAGGAGATAAACTCAAAATGACCAACTCCCAAGCTTGGCATGGAGATGTATCGAGCCTATTAAACAATATTTATCGTTGTGCAGATAAAAGTAGTTGGTATGGCAGTGTAATAGATGCTTATGATCGCACTAGACCCAGATATCCCGCTATATTGCTCGACAAAATGCAAAATATAGCACAACTCAAGCCAGGGAAAGAAGTCTTGGAAATTGGTTCGGGGCCTGGTATTGCTACTATTGAGTTAGCTAAATTAGGATTGAATATAGTTGCAGTCGAGCCGAATTTATCCGCTTGCCAATTAGCCAAACAAAAATGTATCGATTATCCCCAGGTAAAGTTTGTCAACAGTACTTTTGAAGAGTGGGGTTTGGAGGAGCAAAAATTTGATGCCATAATTGCTACAACTTCTTTTCATTGGGTAACACCAGAAGTGAGGATGAAAAAAACCGCATCCGCTTTAAAAGATGATGGTTATTTAGTTTTATTGTGGAATACTCCGCCCCAACCTAGTTATGAAGTAGCTCAAGAATTAACTCCAATTTATCAGACCCATGCACCAGAATTAGCACCACAGGAAGATCTGCAAAATCATCAGAAAAATATCGGTAAGTTTGGTCGAGAAATAATCGATTCGGGCTACTATCAAGACTTAGTCAGGGAACAAATCATTTGTCAGGTCAGTTATACAGTCGATGAATATTTAACTTTATTGACTACTCTTTCTTCGTTTATCAGATTAGAATCATCCTCAAGAAATACTTTGTTAGCAGAGTTAAAACAAGTATTGGGATCGAGTTATGGCGATCGCTTGGAATTGTTTTATCTTTCTATGTTTCAGATTGCTTCCAAATCACTTTACTAATTTCTAGATCTCGACCGCAGAAGACAAAATCGTCCCAAATCATAAAAGTAAAAGATAGACATAACTATAAAAGTGATCTATGTTGTTGGCATTAAATAATTATGCACCGATAATTATCTAAAAGGCTGAATGTAAAACTACAAGTTTCCCCTGTCAGTCTGTAAATTATTCTTTTCTAAATTCTTAGTTTACTGCTTAAAATTATGCATACAGCTTCTGCAAAAATCTTAGTCGTAGATGACGATCCTGCAATTCGTAATTTAATATATCGTTTTCTCAGTCAAAAAAACTATTTGCTGGAGTCAGCCGAAAACGGGCAAACTGCATTAAAAATTTTTGAACAGTTCAACCCAGATTTAGTAATACTTGACGTTAATCTTCCCGATGCTCTGGGCTACAATCTTTGTCAAGAAATGCAGAGCAATACTGATGTATTTATTCTGATGCTAACCAGCCGTTCTGATGCAGCTGACAAAAAAGAAGGATTTTTAAAAGGCGCAGATGACTATTTAACCAAACCTTTCGATCTCCAAGAATTGGAATATCGTGTCAAAGCTATTTTAAAACGACAAAGAACAGTTACAACATCAGAGAAACAACCTTTAGTATTTAGCAATCTGATCATAGATCCCGTACGTAGAGAAGTGAAAATCAATGAGGAATTAATTCCATTAACAGCATTAGAATTCGATCTACTGCATTTTTTAGCCACCAGACCTGGAAGAGTATGGCGAAGAGACGAGCTAATTCAAAATGTTTGGGATTATGACTATGTAGGGGATCAAAGAGTTGTGGATGTCCATATCGGTCAAATCAGGAAAAAAATTGAGATAGATTGTGCCGAACCTTGTTTTATTCAGACTGTTCGGGGTGTTGGCTATAAATTTGAAGTTGATAGTGTATCGAGTACAATTTAATATTTTATTGGAATAACATTAGATCTAGATCGGATCAACTAACCTCATTTTAATTTTATTAAACCAAAGTATCTACAATTGCTTTTTGAATTGCTTCTTGCTGTTCGACATCATAGCCCCAACGCTCTATAAAATCATCATAATAACCTTTTCCAGTAGAGATTGTGGTTTTTAGTTTTTCGAGTTCTTGATCGATTTGATCTAGTTTGATTTGCTGAATTAAATTGCTAGTACGTCGATAAACTTTTTGCGAACCTCGGACATTATCTAGGTCTCCATTACGAGCATGAGCGATCGCCATGGCAGAGGACATAGCTAAATTTTTAACTAATAATTCACTCACTATTTCTATCGAAGATTTTAAGCCATTAATCGTACCTAGAGAAGGTCTATCTGCCAATAACATGTCACTGGTTAAGTAAGTTACAAAAAATCCTCTTCCGCCATTTTTGGTACTTACTATAGAGGAAACTTCTTTTTCTATGTTGGTTTCGTCTAATTTGCCAGCATTTATTTTATTCATTAATGATTGAGTCGCTTCGATAGCTTGAGGAAATGAGAGGGATTTATTGATTGTCATGGGTTCAAAGTAGGATAATTTACTACTAATAATATATTAAGAAATATGTTATTCAAGATAAAATTAATAATTAATATGCGAGAACAATACCAAAAAACCGCCTAGCAAAATACTGGGCGGTTTTTAATACCTATTGGTTCTACTTTTAAAGGTGTAATTAGACGGTATTAAACTCTACATTCCAGAGCCAACACCAGCATAAGCACCGTAGAAAAAGACACCAACAACTGCGATGACACCCATGCCAGCAACTGTTGCCACAATCCACAAAGGAATTCTTCCATCTGCAAACATTGTTATAAATCTCCTACTTGCTATTAATAATTAAATCGGTCAGAGTGTCGTTCTAGTTAAAGAAGTAACTAGAGAAAAGAATGCCAAGAACAGCAATCAAAAGTAAACCCAGATAAAGGGAAGTACGATTTAGCTCTACTGGCTGTCTATTAGGATTTGTTTGCTTATCCATGGTTTGTGTGATGCTCCTATCGTTGGATGAATTGCATAGAGGCGATCGCCCCTAAAAAGAATACAGTGGGTACTGCAAGAGTGTGGATTGCCAACCATCTAACGGTAAAGATGGGGTAAGAAATGGGTTGATTAGGACTATTGCCTGTCATATTTTTTTCCTATTATTTTGTCAACAAATTTTATTGATTAAATTCTTTGATTTGCTCTTTTGCGTCATAGCGATCGCTAATTACGGGTAACTCGATTCGATCCTGAGTAAAGTACTCATTAGGACGGGGAGTGCCAAAAGCATCGTAAGCAAGTCCAGTGCTAACAAATAACCATCCTGCAACAAACAACATGGGAATAGTAACGCTATGGATTACCCAATAACGAATGCTCGTAATAATATCGGAAAATGGACGTTCTCCAGTATCTCCTGCCATAATTTCTATTTCTCCTTATTAAAAGTTTTAAAGCTTTCTACATAATACGAAACAAAGGTATCTGCCTACAACCATAAAAGTTTCCAAAAACTTCTAAGTGGCAGTACCAGCTTCGGGTACATATTTAAGTATTGTGCCTCGTTCGCCCAAAATAAAGCCTTTTTCGGGAGAAACAAACACTACTTTGTAAAAATTGGATGGTGCGTCTTCCACATCGCGGTCTTTTGACCAGGTTTCTCCACCATCACTACTAACTAATAGATTAGCACTACCACCTGACAACCACATTTCTTGAGGGGTACGATATGCCACATCTAAAAATCCCCAACTAGCGGAAAATTCGGGATAAATTGGTTCTCCCCAGGCTTCATAATCATTAGCCGATTCGCTAAATTGAATTTGACCGCCACGAGCAAGTAACCACAGCCTACCATCTTCACTAAAGCCCATATTTTGTAAGCGACGGGAAGAAGTTCGCTGGTGAGGAACCCACTCAGTCGATCCTGGTTCCCAAGTAGAATAGAAATTACCTTTAGCAGAAACTGCTACATATCTACCGTCATTAGAACGCTTGATACTTCTGGCAACCCCTACAGAACCTTCCACTAAAGCTTTCCAATTTTTGCCACTATCACTAGTTTTATAAATAGCACCTAAGTTAGTTACCATTTCGGCAGTGGAGCGATCGAGAGCAATAATGCCTAGAGGAGAACCAGGTAATTTGCTGCTGAGAGGAATGCGCGACCAGTTAGTACCACCATCAACCGTATGAAGCAGTATTGAAGGCTGACCGACAATCCAACCTTCGTCTCCATCAAAGCTAATTGCTTCTAATGATACTTTTTCATCTCCGAGATCGATTTCTTTTTGCGACCAAGTTTCTCCACCATCAGTGGTTTCAAACAAATTGGCTTGAGTTCCCACTAACCAACCGCGATCCAAATTACTGGTAAAAGCAAGATCGGAAAAGATCGCTTCTGAGGGTAAAGAAAGTACTTTCCAGGGATTAGTAATAGTGGAGGGAACTTTACTACAGCTAATACAAAATATACAAACTGCTAATAAGACAACTACTTGTTTTATTTTTTGAACGAAGGGAATGCGTGTTTTGACAGCGCAGATCCCATCGCGTTGTTGAATCAATGAATTCATAAACGTTTTGGTGACTGGTTAAGGCATATAAAAGCAATGTCTGGCAAAGCACAAACATACATTTGGATTAGGCAGAATAAAATAATTATTGTATTTTTTCCTCTTGCAGGTCGAAGACGGTTTCTAGTTCAAGCCGTATAAGCTAAGGAAAAACAAAAAACCTAGACCTAACGCTCCAAAAATTAAAATGTTTTTCTGGGAAGGAGTTAGACGATTTATTCCTAAGCCGTAATCTAAATTTTCAGCAAAACCAGAAGGTGCGCCCTGTGCGCCAATATCGACAAACTGAGTTTTGCGAACTCCACAGACAGGACATCGCCAATCATTAGATAATTCGGTAAACAGCGTACCAGCAGGGATATTTCCTTGATTATCTCCCTTTGATGGCACGTATACATATCCACAAGAGCGACATTCGTAACTCGACGGGGCTTGTTCGGCTAGAGTTTTCTCTTTAGATAGAGTTCCCTCTTGGACTGGTTGTTCTTCTTTGGCTGGCTCATTCATTGCTTTATGTTAAGCAAATATTAAAATATTTTTCTTTTATGAATTATCGCATAAAAACTACTGGTATGAGTTAGCAATGATAGGAGGAGGTTTGAAGAGATTTTTATTGAAGCAACATTAGCAGATCTGATTTTTAATTTTGCAGCAAAATAATATGTTGATTTTCTGGTTGTAGAATCAAATTTTCTCGCTCAAATTGATCTAAAATTTCACCCACAGTAATTTCATTCATGCCTAAGGCATGAGCTAGAATCAGCTCAGTTATTTTAAAGTCAATTAATCGTCCTTCAGGAATATCTCTACCGAACTTGATTCCTAACCATTGTAAAAATAGCCAGAGACGATCGCTTGTTTGAGGATTGCGAATGATATCTGATAGCTCTTGTATTTGTTTAATTCTATTTAGTAGATTACCCGATAGGGTATGCCATTGAATAGTAGGGATAGCGATCGCTTGAACATCTTTCATACATTGAAGGAAGTGCGGTTCCATATTAGATAAAGGTTTACCTACGACTTCTTGTGTACCCCAAAATCCCAAGATGATAGTTTTTCCCTGTTGATCGACTGTATAACTTTTGATAACGCCATCAATAATTAACCATAAATGATTTGATTCTTCGGGTAATACATCTCCCTGTTGAAAAAATCTCGTTATGTGTCTGTTCATTAAAAATTTAGATGACCTTAAATCAATCAGAAGATAATTTTTGGGAAAGAATTTCTCAACACATGGTTTTATCGGGAGTTTTATCGAAAATGTTAAAATTTATACAATAAAATTAACTCATTGAACTTATTTTCGTATAGTTCCCTTGCTCTATAAATCCCTGACACGATAGTCTGCTACTTTTCTAAAATCATCACAAGTGATTTTTAGGAATTTAAGAAAATAGTAAGTATGTATAACATATACTTACTATTATTATAAATTTGTTTATATATTCTCTTTTTTTATGAATATGGTAGAAATTGATGAGTGGGTTCAGCAAAACAAGTTACATATTTTTGCTAAAAAATTGGTTAGAAAAGAGCAATCTGACCTGGAACTAAGCAAAATTATCGAAGATGTTAAAACGACAGAACTCGAACTATGGGAGATTCTCCAATCAAATCTAGCTCAGTCTGAAAAGGATCAAGAGATCCTCTAGTATTTCATTCCTCGTTCCTCGTTCTATCCAAATATCCCCTGGGAGTAATCATCCAATCGGCATAGTTGCGGGTGGTAGTATTGCCAATAATTACGGTAGTGAGCATATCTATGGGATGTTCTAGCATCTGAGATAGGGTAGTAATGGTTACTTGTTCGTCTTGCCGATATGCACCCCTGACAATTGCCACAGGAGTATCTTCTTGACGATGTTGCACAAATATTGCTTGAGTCGTAACAATTTGTTCGGTACGTTTTTGCGATCGCGGATTATAAAGAGCCGTGATAAAATCACCACTAGCTGCTGCGTGGAGTCGTTTTTGAATTACCTCCCAGGGAGTTAACAAATCGCTCAAGCTGATGGCACAAAAATCGTGCATCAAAGGCGCACCTACTCTCGATGCTGCTGACTGGAGAGCAGATATACCAGGAAATACTCGTACCTGGGGGCTTTTGCCATTCCAACCTGCCTCCTGCAATTCTTCTAAAACCAAACCTGCCATACCATAGATCCCGCAGTCCCCTGAAGATACTACTGCTACAGTCAAACCCCACTGAGCCAGTTTAATTGCTCGCTGCGCTCGTTGTTGCTCTTGGGTAATGGGAGAAGCTTCGATTACTTGTTCGGGACGTTTTAAAGACTCAATTAAATCGAGATAAAGAGTATAACCAATTACTATATCAGCTTCTGTAATTGCAGTTTGGGCTGCGGGAGTGATTTGATTTAAGTCCCCAGGACCAATCCCTACTAAATATAATCTTCCAGTATGTCCGATATATTCTATATTTGCTTGGGCGATCGCGACGGTTACTGCTCCTAATTGAGTATCCGATTTAAAAATTTGTTTAGATACTTGGAGGTTTTCTCCTGCTAAAATAGCAGCAGCTTCGGCAACACTGGGAGTTCCCACTTCTTGTTGTACTATTTCCGAAGGAGTGGGAACATCAACTTTTTTTAATGCTTGGGGGGTAAAGGTTTTAAAAGGTAAATTACGTCGCTGGCATACCTGGATTATTCCTGCTTCGTCCGCTTTGAGGTCAATACTGGCAATTCCCGCGATCGCTTCTGTAGCATAATGATAGGTTTTGCAGGTTTCATCAATAGCTGTTTCAATTAATTGTGCTGATGTCCCTCTTTCACAACCAATACCGATCCAGAGGACTCTAGGATGCCACTGTACCTTGGGAAAATCAGATTTTGGCGCAATCTTACGTTTGGTCGGGCTAATCCAAATACGAGCCTGAGGATTGAGTTCTGCTGAGGATTCAGAAAACCCAAAATGAAAAGGATGACTGGGGGGTAAATGTTTCTGCCAAAGAGTCGAACCAGATTCTTGGATGACTTGTACTGTCGATTTCTTGGCGATCGCTGCCATTACTCCCGTCCAGTCTCCTTCTCCTTTGTGCCAACCATAAATGAACCCAAAAGTATCGATTGCGGGTAAACCAAAAGCACTAGACCCCCCTGTAACAATTGCTTTTGCTCCTAGCTGACGGGCGATTATTTGAGATAATAGATCCGCTTTGCCTTGATGTCCGCTACAAAGACTAACGACATAATTTCCTGACCCATCAATTACTATTACCGCAGGATCTTCTGCTTTATTTTTTAACAAAGGAGCGATCAATCTAACTACTGCACCCGCAGCCAAACAAAAAATGAAGGCTTGATTTTCCGCCCAAATAGAAGCCAAATGTTCCTTGAGAGAGCCTTCGTAATGTTGGGAATTCCCTTGTTTTTCTAATGAATCGGGCAACCAAAGTTGAATATTGGGGTCTTGGGTTAAGGGGGTTAATACTTGGGCTGCTTGAGAATAAGTTGCGATCGCCACTATGGGAGCAAACCGAGCGAAACAAGAATCTTCCACAATATTGCTCTCCTGACTATGGACTGGTAAACATGATTAATATACCAATTTGCCGAAAGCTACGGGAAGATAATTAATTATTGATACTTTTTATGACAAAGCCGAGAGAAATTTAACGACTACTGCCATTTACTCTGAGCAAAAATAAAGAAGATTTAACTTCATTGAGATAAGTTTCATCGTTAGCCATACTAGGGTTTAGCTTTCCTTGAGTAATTGCTCCTTTGACTAATGTTTCTGCATCCACTTTTCCTAGAAAAACTGCTTGGCGAAAAGTGGCATAGCCAGGAATTCCTTCACTCTTTAAACGTCCTTGGTATCCTTGAGATACTAAATTTTGAGGTGTTACTTCTGCTGCCATTGCAGGATTAGCAATCCCTGCTGATAGTAAAATTAAACTACTGTATAAAAGTTTTTTCATGACTTGAATATTATCTAAATAATTAACAATTAATTTGAACAGTACCGAAGCATTGGAAATCAATTAAACAAATATATTTATCAATCGAGTTTTGAACTTTTTGCTTCCAACACTCATGTCCTGTTTGATATTTCAAATTTATCACTAGTTTTTTAATAAAAGAACGATGATATGCAAAATTGACGATAAGTTCACTGATTATTATCTATTTTGTAAACTAACAGTTGATATATATATAGTAATTGTCAGCCCTTTGTTTTGATTCTGTAAAGCTTAATAACTACATCTTGCTTAAAAATATAATCTAAGTAAATATAATAATTCTGCTTTTTTTACTATTTGAAGGATTATTTTGTTTTCTAGATGATTAATAATATAAATATAGTTAAAGGATATCTAAATTTAATTGGTTCAGAAGAATCTTCTTGGTTGGGAGTGCCGACTCTAGAGGATATTAGAGAACATATAATAGTCAAATTGCAAAATTTAGAAGGTTCTATAGATCCACCACAACAGATCTGGGATTTGATTCATTTGATGGCAAAAACTCCTACGGCCGTAACCAGTCTCATGCGCTACTATTACGAACCTACTGATGAAGATCGCTTGCTCAAACGCAAACTTCCCAGTACTTTTCACGCTAATTTAGCTCGTTCAGTGGAGATGAAACCAGGGCAAGTAATAGTCACCACTAATCGAGATCGCTTGATAGAATGGGGATTAGCTAGAGCAGGTATTACTCCCCAAGTTATTAAAAACGAACATAATTTGGCAAAATTTAGTTCTTTTCACCATGCCAAATGCACTTTAATCAAGCTGAATGGAGATTACTTAGATTCCGACCGCCCTCAATTTGGCAAGAAATTTAGAATTTTTCTTAAAAAAGAAATACAACAGGTTTATACACCAACTGTTAGTAAATGTTCTCAAGCAGATAGAGACAAGTTTGCAGAATTTAATTTTTAGTTTTACTACCCAGAAAATTTTACAATGACAGAGTAAGAAAAAGATCGGATTCCCAATTTTTCTTAGATAAAACAGCTACCATAAATTCGAAAATAGTATAAATCAGTGTCTTGGATTACACTAAAGACGACAAAAGGTCGTTGGGAGGCAGAGTTAATGCAACAAATATTAACCGCCTACGATATTCCCTCTCGTGTTCTGAATATTGGCGCGGGAATTTATTGCGGACAAGGAAATCAAGCAGCACTACAGGTAAGATCTAAAGATCGCTGGACGGCTTTGCTGCTTTTGAGTCCTCCAGAAGATGTTCCCGAACTAAGTTAATACTAAAGCTCTATAAAAAAATTTAAAATAAGTCTATGTCATCTTTATTTGATTGGTTTGCTAACATTAGAAAAACTGAACCTGCGGTGCAAAAGCAACAAGAAAGAGAAATTGCTGATGGATTGTGGACGAAATGTAGTTCTTGCAATTCGGTAGCCTACACCAAAGATCTACAGGCAAATCAACTAGTCTGTCCAGAATGTAAATATCACAATCGAGTTGACAGCGACGAACGAATTAAGCAAATAACTGATGCTGGTACTTGGAAGCCTTTGGATGAAAATATACATCCCATCGATCCTCTTAAGTTTCGCGATCGCAAAGACTACCAAGCTAGATTGCAAGACTATCAATCTAAAACAGGTTTAACCGATGCAGTAACTACAGGTACGGGTTTAATCGACGGTCTACCTATTGCCTTGGGAGTAATGGATTTCCGCTTTATGGGCGGTAGTATGGGATCTGTGGTAGGAGAAAAACTTTGTCGTCTGATCGAACACGCTACTGCTGAAAGTTTTCCTGTAGTTATTGTCTGTGCTTCTGGTGGAGCTAGAATGCAGGAAGGTATGTTTAGCCTGATGCAAATGGCGAAAATTTCAGGGGCGTTGCAACGTCATCAAGAAGCTAAACTGCTTTATATTCCGATCCTGGCTCATCCGACAATGGGTGGCGTCACCGCTAGCTTTGCCATGTTAGGCGATATTATTCTTGCCGAACCGAAAGCTACCATTGGTTTTGCTGGAAGAAGAGTAATCGAACAAACCCTAAGAGAAAAATTACCCGATGGATTCCAAACTTCTGAATATCTTTTGGAACACGGTTTTGTCGATTCAATTGTGCCTCGGACTCAATTGAAGAAAACTCTAACTCAGTTGATTAGTCTGCACCAGCCTTTTTACACTCTGATGTCTCCTTTAGAACAAAATAACGGTCATCATTCAGAAGTAAGCGAAAAAGTTTAAATTAGGAATTCAATTATGTTTTCAATTTTCAAGCAGCCACTATTTAAAATAATGCTTTTGGTTGCAGCAGGTAGTTTTTGTTTATTTCCCTTAAACCTTAGAGCAAATACCATGTCTTTAACTCAGACCGAAATCGATAGCAAAATTACTGCTATTCCTCAATGGCAACAAAAAGATCGAACTCTAACTCGTACTTTTAAGTTTAAAAACTTTGTTAAAGCGATCGCTTTTGTTAACCAATTAGTTGAACCAGCCGAAGCAGCGGGACATCATCCAGATATTGAAATTTCCTACAATAAAGTCACCATATCCTTGACTACCCATGAATCAGGAGGAATAACCCAAATGGATTTCGACTTAGCTCAAACTATTTCCCAGCTAGCACAGTAAAAACTAGTTACTGCAAATATAGTCATTGAAAATACATTATTGTCTCAATATATCCGCTTCTGTTTTTTATGCAGCAGTTTTTCTATGGACATTCTAAAATCATTGCTAGCTTCTTTACCAAATTAGTTTCTAGCCTGGCAATAGCTTCTGTTTCGATTCATCCAGCCTCTGCCGATAGTGTGGTTAAGGAAGCTGAAATTTATCAAATACGCAATCAGGTAGATGTAAATTACAGAAATAAACCAAATTGGAATCGGGCTGAAGTCGGCGACAAAATTATTCCCAGGGATTCAGTCCGAACTGGGGCAGATTCTCGCGCTGATATCCTATTTAATGAAGGCACTTTGGTTAGAACGGGTGCGGGAACTACTTTCCGTTTTCCCCCAGGCAAACGTCGTTTTGAATTAACTAGCGGTGCTGCTTTGATTATGATTCGTCCCGAACAAGGGCAGAGTACTATTAGCACTCCTCAAGCCAAAATAGTTTCTCAAGGAACGGCTTTATTTATACAGCACAATCCTGGCAATAATTCCTCTTTGATCGGAGTTCTAACCGATAGTCCTGCGGGTTTAGTCAAAGTATCGGGGGTTGATGGTGATGTAACTATTCAACTACAAGCGGGTCAGTTTGTCTCCATTATTCAAGGAGTAGTTGGTTTGGTAGAACATTTTGTTTTGCCCATGTTTTATGAAACTGCTGAATTATCAGCAGGATTGGGAGAAACACCAGAAGAAATTGAAGCTATGCTTGCCAAAGAATCTCCCGAAGTTAGAGCGACTATTAGAGCGGTTAGAGCAGAAGCGATCAAACCATTACAAAATCAAATTGCCTGGCTTGAAGGTTTTTGCAAAGTCGATCTAGAAACTCAAAATTTATCTTCTTTGCTACAACTTTTGGGCATGGGTGTTTCCGATGTCAAACTAAATCTACAAGTTTCCGAAGCTGACTTATCAATAATTCCTTTTCGGTCTTTAACTGGCGCAACTTGGTTGAATCAATATTGCAAAACCAAGTCAACTCAATAATAATTGCGATCAAAATAATATAATTTTCATTAAATTAAGAAAAATTAATTTGAATAAAGTTTAATTTCAATATTACTGTTGCTTCGCCACATAAAGCTTTGACTAATGTATTTGATCAAAGCAAAGCAATTTGAATAGACAAAAGTGTAACAAGATTTACTTAAACATTACAGATTATTACTTTGTTTTTAATAAAAGAGATTTTAGTAGGGCTAATCTTTTATGTTTAATTTCGACAGGTGAATGAAAACACATCTGTCAAATTAGATAAAAACTAAATTTGTTGTCAAAATTAAGGAGAGCTCAATGCTTGACGCTTTTTCCAGAGCTGTAGTAAGTGCAGATAGCAAGACTGCTTGCATCGGTGGTGAAGAACTACAATCTCTAAAAACATTTATCGCAGACGGAAACAAACGCTTAGACGCTGTAAACGTAATTGCTAGTAACGCTAGCTGCATCGTATCTGACGCTGTTGCTGGTATGATTTGTGAAAACCAAGGCTTGATTCAAGCTGGTGGAAACTGCTACCCTAACCGTCGTATGGCTGCTTGCTTGCGTGATGGTGAAATCGTTTTACGTTACATCACTTATGCTGTGCTTTCTGGTGACGCTTCTGTTCTAGAAGATCGTTGCTTGAACGGCTTGAAAGAAACTTACACTGCTCTTGGTGTACCTCTTCAGTCCACTGGTCGTGCAGTTGGTATTATGAAAGCTTCTTCTTTAGCTCACATCAACGGTAACAACAGCGAAGCTGCTGGTGGCTCTAGATATAAGAAAAACGAAATGATCGATGGAGATTGCTCTGCTATAACTTCTGAAGCAGCAAGCTACTTTGATCGTGTAATTTCTGCTCTTAGCTAAAAACCCCTTGTGATTTAGCCAATAATCCCAAACAATTGGCGAAAAGTGAATATATTCTCGCTTTTTTAGAATAAGCAATTCAGGAGATATCCAAAACTATGAAATCTGTTGTAACTACAGTTGTTACTGCTGCTGACGCTGCAGGACGCTTTCCTTCTACTTCTGACCTAGAGTCAGTTCAAGGTAGTCTTCAACGTGCTGCTGCTCGTATGGAAGCTGCTGAGAAACTAGCTAGCAACATCGATAATGTTGCTCAAGAAGCTTACGATGCTTGCATCAAAAAGTATTCCTACTTAAATGATGCTGGTCAAGCTAACTCCAATGACACTTTCAAAAGCAAGTGTCTTCGCGACATCAAGCACTACATGCGCCTAGTTAACTACTGCCTGGTTGTTGGTGGTACTGGTCCTTTGGACGAATGGGGTATTGCTGGACAACGTGAAGTGTATCGCGCTCTAAACTTGCCTACTGCTCCTTACGTTGAGGCTCTAAGCTTTGCTCGTAACCGTGGTTGCGCTCCTCGCGATATGTCTGCTCAAGCTTTGGTTGAGTATAACGCTCTTCTAGACTATGTAATCAACTCTCTTTCATAAAAGAAAAGCTGTTAATCCAGCTTTATAACCAAGTAGATAGTTTTTCTGTTTGGTGAATGGGGGCTTTAGGTCTGTTGCTTTGACTTTTAATTAGTTTGAGTGTCAGTCTTAAAGCCCTCGTTGTTTTTTATTCTTTTCTTTATATGACTATAGACGCTATCTTTGAAAAACTGAAACATCCCAATCCTAATTTGCGGGGAAAAGCGATGTGGGAATTAGCCGAAGCCAGGGATGAAAACACTATTCCTCGTCTGATGGGTATTCTTGACGAAGAAGATGTGACCTATAGAAGAACTGCCGTCAAAACATTAGGGGTAATTGGTGCAGATGTTGTCCCCTACGTAGTTGATTCCTTGCTCAATAGCGATAATCCGACAGTGCGTTCTAGTTGTGCCAAAGCTTTAGCTCAGATTGTAGTCAACCATCCTGATATGCCGATGCCAGAGGAAGGCATACAAGGATTGAAACAAGCGTTAAACGATCCTAATCCTGTAGTGTATATTCCTGCGGTGATGACTTTGGGTGAAATAGGCTCGCCTGTCTTCGATTTATTAGTCAACACTCTCAAGACTTCTGATAACCCAGCAGTAGGAGTAACAATTATTAATGCTTTAGGTTCAATGGGCGATCCTAGGGGATTGAAAGTGTTAACTGAGCTTAGTCAAGATGAATCAGTCGATCCATATCTTCAAGAGTCGGCGGTTAGTGCTTTATCTCGTTTAGAGATGGTAATTAAATTCAATAGTTAATAATTTCCTTGACAGTCAAATTTTAGATTTAAAATTTAGGTAAATCTTATTAAAATTGACTCAAAGCTTCAACAACTTCTCGAACAACAGGCTAATTTAACCGTAAAGAATTAAATGATAGATATACCCAAAACTGCTAAAAATGGTGAGACTACATTACTTTCTCACGTAGAAACAGACGAACTATTAGCTAGAGTTAATCATCAAATTAGCCAAGGGACTTTCGACAAAGAAGATCAACAACTTATTTTGCAAATGGTTGAAGGTTTAGGAGATACAAGGGGAATGGTGCGCTTAGGATTTGCCGAAGCCTTAGGAAAAATAGGCAAACCTGCCGTTGAGCCTCTAATTGATGCTTTATTACATCATGCTAATGTAGTTGTTAGGCGTGCTGCTGCCAAGACTTTGACACTGATTGGAGATCCCCAAGCAGTTCCTCATTTAGTTTATGCTCTACTTAATGATGAAGATACGGTAGTTCAAGGTTCTTCAATTGGAGCATTAGCTCGTACGGGAGAAGCATCAGTTTCGTCTTTATTAGAAATATTAGCATCATCAAATTCTTCAGAAAGCCATAAAGGTCATGCAGCTTGGGCATTAGCGTTTATTGGTGCAAAGGCAAAAGATAGATTATATACTGCCTATGATTCTGATTCTCCTGAAGTACGTGCAGCAGTAGTAGGTGCAATTTCTAAAGTAGCCGAAGAAAATCGGGATGATACTAAAGCAATGAATTTATTACTAGAATCCCTACAAGATTCCTCAGCTAATGTTCGGAGTGAGGCAGCAGCAGTATTAGGTAATTTAAAGTACAAGGGAGCAATTCCTAAATTAACAGATTTACTCAATCATGAAGTGGGAGAAACTCGTAAATCCGCAGCTTTATCCTTAATGAAAATTTGCGATCGCGTTTCTATTGAACCATTAAAAGCAGCTTTAGATCGAGAAGCTGATGAAGAGATCAAGAAAGCTATTATCTTGGCTATTTCAATGTTAGAAAGACAATCCGAAACAGATGATTGGTAAAAGCTGAGACATTCTAATAATATAGGACTTACGCATCGTACAAAATCACTATATTTTGACAACGAAAATAGGTGATTGTAGCCTTATTTCAAACATCTTTTAAAAGGTGGCGATCGCCTAAAAGTGAAAAAACCAAAATTATAGATACCCAAAACCAATACCGCAGATTTAAATTTTTCTGTCAATGCGTAAGTCCTATAATAGTTAATCAATCTTAGGATTTTGGGAAAACTAAAAGTATGTTTAAACAATTGCTTTCGGTTTTCTTGGAATCTCAATGTCCTTGTTGTCAAAAAACTACTGCTCATACTTTTTGTAAATATTGTTTTAATAAGCTATCAAGCCATCAGTTAAAACAGCCCGATCGCACTGGATGGTGGGGAGAGACACCCGTGTTTGCTTGGGGTAGATATGACGGACAATTAAAAAGAGCGATCGCTTTAATGAAATATGACAACCATCCAGAAATAGGGATTATGTTAGGAAAATTGCTAGCCAAGACTTGGTTAGCCAGCAATTTGGCTAAATTTACTAAAATTAGCGTGATTCCTATACCCTTGCACCACCACAAAATGAAGGAAAGGAGTTTTAACCAGGCGGAAAAGATTGCCTTGGGTTTTTGTCAGTTAACTGGATATAGTTTGTCTTCTCAGGCTTTAATTCGAGTCAAAAAAACTCAAGCTATGTTTGACTTGAGTCCAGAAGAAAGAATTAAAAACTTGCAGGGTGCATTTCGTTTGGGAAAAAAGCCCCCGCAACATCCCGTATTATTGCTAGATGATATTTACACTATGGGAACAACAATTAAAGAATCAGCCAAAATTTTACGGCGTAATCAAATCAAGGTAATTGGCTCGGTAGTTGTAGCAAAAACAAGTAGCTACAATTAAACTATGTTGGCTCTACCGTAGGCATTGCTCAATGAGCAGTGGATCGTGCTGGGATAGGGACTTTTTTAAATCTTAAGTAATGCATCAAGAGTCGAACAGAATATTTCGGCTCTACCGTAATTCCCGTGGTAGACACTAGATATGGTGGGTAGTCAGGTAAGACTAAATCTTTGATAACCATGAACGTCAAGTGTGAGTCGTTGAAAAAGATGGTCTACATCAAAAATGCCATAGCAACGTCGCTTGAGCACCTTGACTCGGTTGTTAAAACCTTCGACGAAGCTACTGGTGAGTCGCTCCAGAAAATAGTTGGCAATCTGGTCAAGCCAGGTTTCTATAGTGCCTAAAAAGCTGTCGAACTGGGAAAGTTTACAGGAGCGTACTCGTTTACACCAAGCACGGATAGCACATTTAGCTCCCTTGGGAGTCAATACTTCTTGTTTAAGGATTAAGCAGTGCTAATAATCGAAAAAGTAAGCTGT
>NZ_JADWDC010000001.1 GCF_020640915.1 Waterburya agarophytonicola KI4
AGAGAACTCATATGACATTTTATCTGTTAATCAACCTCAAAATCAACACCCTACCTGAGTAGGCATTCCTCCCCCTGCGTAGCAGGAGGTTTCCTGCCTAAAGACAGATGAATCTTTGGATGAGGATTTAACTGGGAACTACCGACAAAACTAGCCACAAACTCGTTAGCAGGATTATCTAAAGCTTTTTGAACATACATAGAGAAAATCTATGTTTAATTTAATCTTCTGTCTATCTTTAATAGATATACGGGGGATTATAATTTTGTTTATCCACAGATACAGTAGCGGAATAATAAATCGCTCAATAAATATTAGTTCAATGGCTAATAGCTAATAGCTAACAGCTAATAGCTAAAACACATTTCATAGTCAATAGCCGAAATAATATCAGGAGAAATAAATGGCTGATAATCGAAGAAGTCAAGAAGTAACCAAAGGAGATAGTAGATCGCCTAACCGTGCTATGTTACGAGCAGTAGGTTTTGGTGATGATGATTTCAATAAGCCCATTGTGGGTTTGGCTAATGGCTATAGCACTATTACTCCTTGCAACATGGGTATCAATACTTTAGCCTTGCGTGCGGAATCTGCCCTAAGAGATGCGGGAGCAATGCCTCAGATGTTTGGCACAATTACTATTAGTGACGGGATTTCTATGGGTACAGAAGGAATGAAATACTCCTTAGTATCCCGCGATGTAATTGCCGACTCCATCGAGACAGCTTGTAACGGTCAAAGTATGGATGCAGTGTTGGCTGTGGGTGGTTGCGATAAAAATATGCCTGGAGCAATGTTGGCGATCGCTAGAATGGATATTCCCAGTATATTTGTCTATGGTGGCACAATTAAACCAGGCAAGCACAATGGTGAAGATTTAACCGTCGTCAGTGCTTTTGAAGCAGTTGGTAAGTTTAGTGCGGGAAAAATTGACCAAGCCGAATTAGATGCGATCGAACGCAAAGCTTGTCCTGGAGCGGGTTCTTGTGGGGGAATGTTTACTGCCAACACCATGTCTTCTGCATTTGAGGCAATGGGGATGAGTTTACCCTATTCTTCGACTATGGCAGCAGAAGATGAAGAGAAAGCAGAAAGTACCGAAAAGTCTGCGTTTGCTTTAGTTGAAGCAATTAAGCAACAAATTCTACCCAGTCAGATCTTAACTCGCAAAGCCTTTGAAAACGCCATTACCGTAATTATGGCAGTGGGGGGATCGACTAATTCTGTATTGCATTTACTGGCGATCGCCAATACTATGGGGGTTGACTTAACTATTGACGATTTTGAAACTATTCGTCAGCGAGTCCCCGTAATTTGTGACCTCAAACCATCAGGAAAATACGTCACGGTCGATCTTCATAATGCAGGGGGGATTCCTCAAGTAATGAAGATGCTTCTGGTTAATGGTTTGCTACATGGGGATGCACTAACTGTTACAGGCAAAACTATAGCCCAAACCCTAGCCGATGTCCCTGATCATCCTCCCTCAGACCAGGATGTGATTCGCCAGTGGGGTAAACCTGTCTATGCCGAAGGACACCTAGCAGTACTTAAAGGGAACCTTGCCAGTGAAGGATCGGTGGCAAAAATTAGTGGTGTCAAAAACCCTGTGATAACTGGTCCAGCTAGAGTTTTTGAATCAGAAGAAGAATGTTTAGATGCCATTCTAGATGGCAAAATTAACGCAGGAGATATTATCGTCGTGCGTTATGAAGGACCAAAAGGTGGACCAGGAATGCGGGAAATGCTTGCCCCCACCTCTGCTATTATTGGTGCTGGATTGGGCGATTCGGTCGGCTTAATTACCGATGGTCGTTTCTCTGGCGGTACATATGGCATGGTTGTCGGTCATGTTGCCCCAGAAGCAGCTGTAGGCGGTACTATTGCCTTGGTAAACGAAGGAGATAGTATTACTATTGATGCTCGTCAAAGATTATTACAACTTAATGTAGACGATGCCGAATTAACTAAGCGTCGTAGTCAATGGACTCCCAGAAAACCCAAATATACCAGAGGGGTATTGGCGAAGTATGCAAAGCTAGTTTCTTCTAGTAGTTTGGGTGGCGTAACTGATTTGGGTTTAGGGTAACATCGCTGCGCTTCGGTAACAAGTCATTAATAAAAGCTTTTATAGATTAGCCTCTTAACGACTTGTTACATTAATGTTTGAAGTAGCCCGAAGAATTAAGTCTTTATAACCTCATTACAACTGGGATGCGTATAATGTAAACGAAATTATTTTGGATATTAAAATATCTGACGGCTGATTATGAAAATTATTGATTCCAAAGGAAGACTATTCGGTAAGTTAAGCATTCTCGACTTTGCTGCTGCTGGGGTAATTGGGTTAGTCGCTGTCGGTATTTTCTTCTTCCCTGGTACTCCTTTAACTAATAATATTGTCGCTCAAACCAAACAAAAGCCCATTGAAGTGGAAATATTAGTTAGGGGATTGGGTGTGACTAATTTAGATAGTTTATTTAAAGAATTTAAAGAAAACCAAGAGGCGGATATTGTGATTCGCAACCAACCCGCAGGAAAGGTAAAAATAGTTGGCAATGAACTTTTACCTCGTACAACCCCCGTACCACAGCCAGACGGTACAGTGAAAGCATTGCCCGATCCGCGCCCTGAAATTATGATGATTCGAGATATGTTGGTTACTGTCGAAGGAAAGGCGGAAGCGACTAGTACTGGTTTTGTTTTGCCAGGAAGTAAAAAAGTAAAAATAGGTTCTTCTATTCAATTACAAGGCAATACTTACGACTTTAATGGTACTGTCGTTTCTATAGAATTAAAAGATTCCTAAAGGTTCGTTTTTACTAATTCTCCAGATATGCCAATTCGTATTCGTCAGCACGTCAATCCCCTCGCGCGTAAATTTCAACAGCCAATAACAATACCCAACTGGCAAGAAGTCTTGGAAAACCCCCAACAGGATATACATTTGGATATTGGCTGTGCGCGGGGTGGTTTTTTGCTTGAAATGGCGCAACAACACCCCGAAATTAATTTTTTAGGTATTGAAATTCGTCAGCCTTTAGTTTCTGCTGCTAATCAACTGAAGAATGAATTGGGCATAGCGAATCTCCATTATCTCTTTGGTAATATGAATAGTTCGGCGGAAGTGCTATTAAAATCTTTTCCTGGTAATGCTCTCAAAACCATTTCGGTACAATTCCCCGATCCTTGGTTCAAAAAACGTCATAATAAACGCAGAGTCGTCCAAAATGAGTTAGTTCGGGTTTTAGTAAACTACCTAGGAGAAGGAGGGCGAGTTTTTCTGCAATCAGATATTGAAGAAGTAGCAAAAGAAATGCGCGATCGCTTTACGGCTGATTCTCGATTAATTCTACAACATACAACAACCTGGTTAGATGCAAACCCCTTTTCAGTAGCCACAGAAAGAGAACTGTATGTGCTAGAACAAAATCTACCCGTCTATAGAGTTATGTTCTATAAATCCTCAACGTAAGTTTATTCCTCTTTCTTCTCTCTTTTTTATTTTATGCTCGACACAATTTCTAAATTACCGAAGTGGCTTACTAGAGGTTTAGTTTTACCACTATTAGTACTTAATGGATGGTTATTAATCTTAGTATTTGAATATTTTCAATCTTTGATTACTATCTTTGCTACGGCTACCCTGTTATCGTTTATTTTGGATTATCCCGTACGTTTTCTGGAAAAAAAAGGCATCAAAAGAGCGATCGCAATTCTCATTGTTCTCTTGATGGGTATTTTACTTTTCAGCATTATCGGCGTAACGGTTATCCCCATTTTGATCGATCAGCTTAATGGACTGTTGGATCGTTTACCCAGTTACGTTGCATCTGGTAGCGAACAGGCAAAAGCCTTCGAAATTTGGGCTGACGAACGCAATTTTCCCGTTAGCGTTAGTAGTATAGTCGCCGATGCTCTCGGTCGCATATCCTATCAATTGCAACAGTTAAGCGGGCAGATTTTGGGTAGTGTCTTTTCTGTGTTGGGTAGCTTAGTCGATTTACTGTTAACTATTGTTTTGACCTTTTATTTGTTACTACACGGTAACGAACTATGGGAAGATTTGTTTCGGATTTTTCCTGAAGAGACAGCAGATAAAATTCGCGCCTCCTTAAAACAAACTTTTAATAATTATTTTGGCGGACAATTAACTGTTGCCTCGGTGATGGGAGTAGTAATTACTATTACCTTTTTTATTATCCAAGTCCCCTTTGCATTTTTATTTGGTTTGGCAGTGGGAATCATGGCACTGTTTCCTTTTGGTGCGGGTTTGAGTATCAGTTTGGTTAGTTTTTTGATGGCACTAAAAAGTATTTGGTTGGGCTTGAAAGTACTGGCGATCGCTTTTGTCGTCGAGCAAATTGTTGAAAGTGTGATCGCCCCTCGTTTGTTGGGAGAATTCACTGGTTTAAACCCAGTTCTGGTCTTAGTTTCTTTGTTGATTGGCGCACAATTAGGAGGCTTTTTAGGCTTAATTTTGGCAGTCCCCGTAGCTAGTTTTATCAAAAGTTTATGGACTATTTTTAAGTCCATCAACGAACATCTTGAAATACCTGTAGAAGTTTAAGAATATCAATAGGTAAGTAATTTAAAAAAATGATTGCCATTTATCCCGGTAGTTTCGATCCTGTAACTTTAGGACATATAGATATTATTGAAAGAGGGGCAAAATTATTCGATAAAGTTATTGTAGCTGTGCTTTCTAATCCTAGTAAAAATCCTTTGTTTAGCGTTGAAAAAAGATTAGAGCAAATTACTCAATGTACTCAACACATTAGTAATGTAGAAGTTGATAGTTTTGCTGGACTAACTGTAGAATATGCCAAATTGCATAATGCAGGGGTATTATTAAGAGGTTTGAGAGTCCTATCCGATTTTGAGAAAGAATTGCAGATGGCTCATACTAATAAAACCCTCAATCAAGACATTGAAACAGTATTTTTAGCCACCACTAAAGAATATAGTTTTTTGAGTAGTAGTATTGTCAAAGAAATCGCTCAATTTGGAGGGTCAGTCGATCATTTAGTGTCAGCAAATATTGCTAGAGATATGCATCAAAAATATCAAAAAAACTAGTTTAAATGCACGGTTGCCATCAAAACAACATTTCGTGATTCAAATGTTTGATTGTCTTAAATATAATGTTGGCAAATATTGGTTAACTGAGTTACAAATATACTCAGATAATTCTATTTAATAATGTTACAAGAAAATTATTCCCACGATCCTCAAACACAGTATAACGAGTCCCAAACAGCAGTAGATATTACTAATAATTCTCATACTGGTTTTGCAATTGAAGGAGAATTAGATCGTTTAAAAGAACTAATCTTGAGTAGTTCTCACATCCCTCTTACCGAATTGGCGATCGTTGATCGGGAACTTTTGCTAGAACAAATTTTACAAATACAAGAGAACTTACCGATCGAGTTAGGGACGGCGGTGGAAATAGTTAATCGCCGACAAGAGATAATTGCTGATGCTCAAGGTTATGCTTGTTTGATCGTTAAGTCTGCGGAAGAAAAAGCTCATCAGATAGTACAAGAGTCGGCTATCTTACGTCAGGCAGAATTAGATGCTGCCAAAATTCGTCTCAGAATCGAACAAGAATGCGAACAATTGCAACAAGCAACTAAAACTGAAGTAGCTCGATTAAAACAAAATGCGATCGCCGAATGTCAGGACATTGAAGAAGACGTCGATCTTTATGCAGACAGGGTTTTAAAAGATTTGGAGGAGAGATTGGCGCAAATGCTAACCATCGTGCAAAACGGGCGTCAGCAATTGGATCTATAATAAATTGTCTCAAGTGTTTAGAGATTAATTTTATTTAAAACAAAAATACTGAATAATGATAGTCGTATCTCCTCCCCAAAAAAAGTTTTTAAACTCAATCAACTATTTTCGAGGAATTGCAATTATTATTATTGTTGCCGCTCATTCTTATGGTATAGCTAACTGGAATGTTTATCAAGATCCTACTCTGTTTGAAAAGTTTTTTTATGCTTTGAATTTGAATGGCAGCGTGTTTTTTATGTTCATTTCTGGGTTTTTATACAACCACATTTTTTATCCCAGATTTAACTATAAAAAATTTATGATTAAAAAAGCTAAATATGTTCTAATTCCTTATTTAGTTTGTTCTATATTGCCAATTTTGTATGCAGTTTTTATTGATATAGAAGGTGGTTTTCTATTAGATAGTCTCAAAGATAAACCGACCCTAGCAATACTCTGGTTTTTAGCCACAGGGAGAGCAGTTTATGCCTACTGGTATATTCCGATGATTATCTTAATCTTTGCGATCTCTCCTTTAATTAATGCCATCATAAAATCCAAATATTTAATATATATAACTCTGGGTCTAATTCCAATTTCGATGCTCGTCCATCGACCAATACACAATACTAATCCCGTTCATTCTCTGGTTTATTTTTTACCGATATATCTACTAGGAATATATAGCTCGATTAACCAAAAGAAAATATATGCTTTCTTAAAAAGTAATCAGGTTAAAATTACCATTTTGTTCTTAGCAATTGCCTTGGGTTTAATTCAAGTTTTAATATTTAACGTCCACGGTAACTTTAGTAAAGGTTTTTGGTCGATAACTGTACCAGATGTGAATTTACTACAAAAAATATTGTTGTGCTTTTTATTGATGTCTGTTTTAGATAAATACGAGGATACAGATATTACAGCCATGAAAAAAACGGCTGAAACTAGTTTTGCTATTTATTTTATTCATCCCTTCCTACTCAAGCCGATAACAAAATTGGTTAGAAGCTTAGAATTAGGCATCCAGGGAAACATACTCACTTTGATTGTAGCTACTTTTTTAGTAGTAATTGTCTCTATAGCGATCGCCCATTTATTAAAGCTAGTGTTTAAGGGTAATAGTCGTTACATCATCGGTTGGTAGTCAAGAAAAAATCAGAAAAAAATCTTGATTCTACAAAAATAGACTATATTTTATTGCTGTGCAGCATTTCCGATAACAGAGAAGGAATTTCACTGGGTCTTTTAGCTACTCTGACTCCTACTTTTTTCAATTTATTGATAATACGTCGTTCTTGACTTGCGACGGGAATTGATGCAGATAAATGGTTGCTAATAATAGTGACTGCATCGCGAAATATCCTTTCTTGAGGAGTTTTTAACCCCGCAACATAGGCAATAATTGGCTTATGGCAACCTGCATCCCTACAATGGGCTAAGATTTCCTCGGTTTGTTTAATTCTTTCTCCAATAAAAATAATAGCGTCAGTCTGAGGATCTTCCTCAAGAATAGATAACCATTGAAGTAAATTAGAACCGATAATGTGATCGTTTCCCAAACCAACAACTATTGATTGTCCCATACCCGCCTGGTTTAATTCTGCTGCTACTTCGTAGGATAAATCCCGACTAGTTGAGATCGAGCCAATATTGCCTGGTTGATAAAAATGGGGCTGCAACCTACCCAGCCAAACTTGATCGGGTAAAGTGATGCCATCGCTACCAGGACCCAAAATTAAAGTATTGTGGGCTTGGGCATGTTTAATAATTTCAATAGTATCGAGGGGTGCAATATTGGAAGTCAAGATGATTACTCTTCTGATTCCTGTGGCGATCGCTTCTTTGACTGCATCTAAAACCTGATAGGGAGGAACAAAAATCAAACTAGTATCTATTTTATCTGTGATGGTCAAAACCTGTTCTACCAGATCGAAAACAGGTATATCTTCTACCTTTGTTCCTCCTCGACCAGGGCTGACTCCTGCAATAACCTCTGTACCGTAGGTTTTCATTTGTACTGCATAAAAAGCAGCTTCCAATTCTGTGATTCCTTGAATAATGACTTTATTTGGAGACGACCAATTCATAAAATTAGAATAATTGACAGGTAAATAATCGGGGAGATCGAATTCGAGGGGTCTAATAGTAGCAAAAGAATCGTCCAAATTAGAGTAGTAAATATCGGGAGGCAAATTCATTTCTTTGAGTTACAGTTTTGAATCTACTTCTCTTCTAGCAAGGTTTAGACAATAATTCCTTTAACTAGATTTAACCACAGCGATCGCTTTATCTATGGAGTCTTCTAGACTACTAGACAAATACATATTTTCTTCAATCTTCAGATTGCTAAAATTTTCCCCTTTTAAGATTCTTAAAATAAATTTAGGTAGGGTTTGAGAGCGATCGCTATTATAGTCTGTCTCTTCTTGTTGGGAGAGTAAATTTGATTCTTGGGTAGCTCGAATATAATCGGCAATAGTCTCTATAATCTCGCCATTAATTGCTTCACTTTCCCAAATATTAATTAAAACAGCTTTTAGTCCCTCGATGGACTCCAATTCTGCCAAAATTTGTTGTAGACTATCTCGATAAAATTGAGAACGACTTTCTAAATCGACAAAATTATGATCGATCGTGATGCCACAAGCAGGACTGAGCCTATTTTGATTCAGTAAATCCCATGATAGCAATGCCAGATCGAAACTACTACAAACAACGGCAATTTTACCCGACTTATTTTGCCAATCTAACCAATGCCAATTAGGGCGATCTAAAGCATTTTTTACTTGGTCTTGAGGAAAATTCAAGGTGGCGATAATTGGCTGTCTTCCTAAAGCGTGGTCGTTGATCGTAATTTTTCCATCTAATGCCATCAATTCTCCATTTTTGTTGACCCCCAAAGGATTGATTTCAATCAAGTCTAGATCTTTTTCTTGAAATAGACGATACATTTTTGCAATAATTTCACTCACCGAGCAGATTAATTGTCCCGACAAACCCATGCTGGCAGCCAAACGACGGGCATAAAACAAAGAAAATTCGTCATCTATTACTACCTGCTGTAAATTTGCCAAGAGAGAATTAACATTCATTCCTCCACATGCCGAACCCAATAGTACGGGGCATTGGAGATCGTAATCTAAGACAATTGCTAGAAAAAATTCTCTTTCTGTGTTGTAATGAGCTTCAGCTAAAATAACCTGGGGGTATTCTCCCAAAATAGAAAGATTAAAAATCGTCCGTGCTGCTGCGATCGCATCAATCGTATTCGCCACAAACTTGATGCCGCCAGCTTTTCCTCTTCCTCCCGACCTCACCTGAGACTTCAAAACCACAGGATAAGGAATTTGTAATTGTTTGATCGTTCTAGAATCTTTGATAGTCTGAGACGGTAGAATAGGAATATCTACCATTTTAAATAATTCTTTAGCTTGATATTCTAGTAGTTCCATGAGGTGTTGCGATCGATAAATTACTATATATACTTTTCTAGGTGGCAATAAGTCACAATACCAACTCTTGATTAATTAAAAATATTCAAAAGTGCCAAGGCATTTTAAAAGCACATATCACTGCGCTATATTGTTTACATTATTAAAATATTCAGTTATTTGTTAGTCTAGATTGAAAATCCACTCAAGAAGCAATTATTATGGGTACGGTTTTAAGCCAGAACCATCTTAAATAAAAATTATTGCTCAAAAGTAACAAATGTTGCACTTTTGTTGATATTTTCGGCTGATATTTTATACTTATGTTCTAGTATCTCTCAATGCCAACTACTTTGGTTCTATTTGCTACAACCATTAAACTCTCAACTAAAATAGATTCACCTATTCAACTATGCCCTACAACTACCACGAACTATTTTTTCACACTGTAAAAGTAGCGATATTAGCAACTCACCAACAAAGCGTTTAACGTCTGGGAAAATCAGGTTCAACTCATAAAAGCTATGACAAAATCTCGTGATTATGGAAGGGGAATGGAAAAAGTTGTAATTATTATCAACGCCGAAGTTAGCGAAAAAGGAAATTTAATTTCAGCGTCGCCAGTAACTCAAAAGATGGTTGAAGCCCTGCAACGTAGTATTGCTGAATATTCCAGTCCATCAACAGTTGTAGAAATTGTGTCTGCGGCAACTCTGTGGTCTAAACATTCAATAAACATCAAGAAAAGCCAAGACGATCCAGCAATTTACTTTCCTCTGACAATTCAGTTACCAGAGTATTTTGACTTTCCTCAAAAGCAAATTTATTCCGATTGCAAAGATGTAAATGCCAGAAGAAGATGGGTAGAAAAGACCCTAGGATTTAAAACTAGTTTTGGCGACTCCTGGCTGGGACATTTGTGGTTACCTATCGTTTTGACCGATAAGCCCATTTTTGCCGAAGTTATTGGTGAGGGGTCGATGCCAAATTCCTACGAACAACCCATACCCATCCCCAGTCGTCAGAGGAAATCTATTCATGGTTTAGCAGAGCAACTTCTAGATTCTTTGGATGCACCTCCTGCCACTTATTTGCTACAGTTTAGCTTGCACAATGGTGAAATCGTATTTGATCGCTTGTGGCCATTTCCTGCTGCACCTGCTTTGATAACTCTCAAAACTCAAAAACCAGACCTATTTACCTGCCATTGGCACTGTCTGACGAAACAACCCATTCCAGATATTAATGTTTCTGATGCTATGCCTATTTGAGAGATTAGGTGTCTTGATGCTTCCCATCATAAATGATGGGAGAGCCTCAATATTTCTTAGTTGTGAATCAGCCGCGATCGACAAATCAAAAAATAGTCCCACAATTTCAAGGGGACTTTGATGTTTTTGATGAGATTGGGAAATTTATTTCATATTTAATATTTAATCGGGAAAACCAGACTTAAATAGTTGGGGTATCCTACCAGGCTATATAGATCCTTATCGCTACAATAATATCAAGTCGAATATTTATATCAGCATTCAATTATTAATTACTAATTACCTTCATAAATCAAACTTACTAAATTACAGTTTTTATTTTCTAATCATAGGGAGAAAGAACAGATGCAACCCAGTAACCCACAAAAATTCACCGAAAAAGCTTGGCAAGCGATCGCCCGAGTACAAGATATTGCCAAACAAAGTCAGCAACAACAGGTAGAAACAGAACACCTATTTAAAGCCTTGCTCGAACAAGAAGGACTGGCGAATAGTATCTTTAACAAAGCGGATCTAAGTATTCAAAGACTACAAGACAAGGTAGATAGCTTTATTACCAGTCAGCCCAAAATTAGTAATTCCAGCGGTAGTGTTTTCTTGGGACGTAGTTTAGATACCTTATTGGATCGAGCAGAAAAATACCGTACTGAATTTGACGATGACTACATTTCTATCGAACATTTGGTACTTGGTTTTGCTAAAGACGATCGCTTTGGACGGAAGCTATTCCAAGAAGTCGGCGTTACAGAAAACAGACTTAAAGAAATTATCGTACAAGTGCGGGGAAAACAAAAAGTAACCGACCAAAATCCCGAAGGCAAATATGATGCTTTAGAAAAATACGGGCGAGAGTTAACCAAACTAGCTAGAGAAGGCAAACTAGACCCCGTAATTGGACGGGATGAAGAAATTCGCCGTACCATTCAAATCCTATCCCGTCGGACTAAAAATAATCCCGTCCTAATTGGCGAACCAGGTGTTGGTAAGACGGCAATTGTTGAAGGGTTAGCCCAGCGCATCATTAACCGAGATGTTCCCGAATCTTTGCGCGATCGCACTGTGGTAGCCTTAGATATGGGTGCGTTGATTGCAGGGGCAAAACTGCGGGGTGAATTTGAAGAACGTCTTAAAGCTGTTTTAAAAGAAGTTACCGAATCGAATGGTAGTGTAATTCTCTTTATTGATGAGATTCATACTGTTGTTGGTGCGGGGGCGGCCCAAGGTTCGATGGATGCGGGGAATTTACTCAAGCCCATGTTAGCCAGAGGAGAGTTGCGCTGTATTGGGGCGACTACCCTAGATGAATATCGCAAGTATATTGAAAAAGATGCAGCCTTAGAAAGACGCTTTCAATCTGTCTTAGTAGACGAACCTAACGTGGTGGATACGATCTCCATTCTACGGGGGCTAAAAGAGCGTTATGAAGGACATCACG
This sequence comes from Waterburya agarophytonicola KI4, assembly GCF_020640915.1. Lineage (GTDB taxonomy): Bacteria > Cyanobacteriota > Cyanobacteriia > Cyanobacteriales > Xenococcaceae > Waterburya > Waterburya agarophytonicola. The sequence continues at coordinate 11,919 of NZ_JADWDC010000001.1, forward strand.
GGGTAAGTATTACCGATACTGCTTTGGTGGCTGCTGCAACCCTATCTAACCGCTATATCAGCGATCGCTTTTTGCCCGACAAGGCGATCGATTTGGTGGATGAGTCTGCTGCTAAGTTGAAAATGGAAATTACTTCCAAACCCGAAGAATTAGATGAACTCGATCGCAAAATCCTTCAGTTGGAAATGGAAAGACTGTCTTTAGAAAAAGAAGATAATCCTATTTCTAAAGAGAGATTGGACAGGTTAGAAAAAGAACTAGCAAATCTGAAGGAAGATCAATCGGAAATAAACGCTCAATGGCAGTCGGAAAAAGAAGTAATCGACCAAATTCGCGTCCTTAAAGACGATATCAATGCCATAACCATCGAAATCGAGCAAGCAGAAAGAGATTATGACCTCAATCGCGCTGCGGAATTACGGTACGGTAAATTAAATCAACTCCAAGAACAAGTTGTTGAAATCGAACAAAAACTAGCCCAAAGACAAACCTCTGGCAAGTCTTTATTACGAGAAGAGGTATTGGAGTCTGATATTGCCGAAATTATTGCAAAATGGACTGGCATACCCCTTAGAAAGCTTATTGAGTCGGAAAAATCTAAACTGCTCAATCTAGAATCCGAACTACACGAACAGGTAATCGGACAAGAAGAAGCTGTAACCGCTGTAGCAGATGCAATTCAACGTTCTCGCGCAGGGCTGGCAGACCCTCAACGTCCTACGGCTAGCTTTATTTTCCTCGGTCCAACTGGGGTGGGTAAAACTGAACTTGCTAAGGCACTATCTCAAAGCTTGTTTGATACTCAAGAAGCCTTGGTGCGGATCGATATGTCCGAATATATGGAGAAACATTCTATCTCTCGTTTAGTTGGCGCGCCTCCAGGATATGTCGGTTATGACGAAGGGGGACAATTAACCGAAGCTATACGCCGTCGCCCCTATTCGGTAATTCTGTTTGATGAAATTGAAAAAGCCCATCCCGATGTTTTCAACATTATGCTGCAAATATTGGATGATGGCAGACTGACAGACTCTCAAGGACGCACGGTGGACTTTACCAATACTATTATCATTATGACTAGTAATATTGGTTCGCAGTATATCCTCGATGTAGCAGGAGATGATAGCCAATACGAAGAAATGCGATCGCGAGTTATGATGACAATGCGGGATAGCTTCCGTCCCGAATTTCTCAACCGTATTGATGACATCATTATTTTCCATGCCTTAACCAAAGTTCAATTACGCAATATCGTTCAGCTACAGGTTAAAGGTTTAGAAAGACGTTTGTCAGAACAAAAACTCTCCTTAAAAATCTCCGATAGTGGTTTAGATTATCTAGCGGATCTCGGTTTCGACCCCGTGTATGGGGCAAGACCATTAAAACGTGCTATTTCTAGGTATTTAGAAACGGCGATCGCCAAATCAATCCTGCGGGGTGAATATCAAGGTGGCGATACGATCTTTGTGGATGTGGAAGGAGAAAGATTAACTTTCAAATGTCTATCAGCAGGGATATTAACCAGCTAAAATCGGTTAAGGAAATTGCAAAAAATAGGTAGTGCTGTAGAAGTGATGATTTAGAATGAGAATTGATATTTAAGAACTAGGTTTTTTCTTGAGTAAGTTACTCTTTATTTTTCCTACTTAAACTTCATGATCATTACGAAACTCCAGTTTTCAACATGGACGGCGTTTAATTATTATCTTTCAACCAGCGATCGCAGTTATTCTTAACCCAATCCATTCCTACTTCGTTGTTTAATTTGATTTTTTGTGGTGCATTAGCATAAATTTTGTTCAAAACATTAGCATCTTGTTCTACGACAATTTTACTTGCTCCCAAAAATTGATTATTTAAAAGTTTTGCCATAGGATTATTTGACTTGCCAAATAGTAAGACGTAGGTTCGAGTTTGAGTTGTTGATTCGGGAACAAAAAGATGACATTGGGCAATTTTTCCTAATGGCATATCGCCATAAAATATAACGATACTAGGAAAGTAATTTGACAAATGAGCTTCAATTACATCAGGAATTAAAAATTGCTTTGGTTGCTTGAGTTTTTCCCAGAAAGTTTTAGATGCTGTGGGAGTACTAAAAAAAGCTTCCGAATGATAGCCATTATCAATAAATTCTTTAAACTGAACTTCAGTAATTTCAAATAAATCTCGATGGGTACCATTCTGATGATTATAATCGTGCATGATTAATAGCATCGATCGCAAGTCTGTTTCTACACTAGTATCGGCAGTAAAACCAATAAATTCATAATCTTGGCTAATTCGATCTAAAATATCGGGAATAGGAATCTTCGGTTTACAATCGCCATAAGACCAAATAAAATCATCTTTAATAATCAACTCTAAAGACTTTAACTGAGGCAAAGTTTTTTTATTCGTACCTGGTAAAATCGTACGGCCATCGCGATCGAATTCTAAAGCGTGGAATGGACATACCACCGTACTAGAGTTATCTGATTTAGCTTCACACCAACCCTCTGACAGCATTGCACCCATGTGGGGACATATATTTGATAAAGCATTAACTTCTCCTGCTTTGTCTTTCCAGATAACGTAGTCTTCACCATAGAGGGAAACTTTCTGGGGCTGGTTTATTTGTAGCATGGATTTATGCGCCAATAGCCAAGGCGCACCTTTTAACATAGTCATATTGTTGTTAATTTTGGATGGTGGAATACTAACTTTGACTTGACAAACAGTTGTCGAACAATTATGAGCGACAAAATAGTTATAATGTTGTCGCAAGTTTACGATCTAAGTTCTACTATTGCTATCTACATATTGCTTTTGCTGTTGATAGAGAAGCTATAGAAGAAAATTAAATTTTACCTTTTATATATTTCAAATATATGAGATATAATTCACTTTTGTCAAATGAATACTAAAAAAAAATCTCTGCGTCGTCAACCCCAACAACAACGCAGTCAAGAGCGAGTCGAAAAAATTTTAGACGCAGCAGCCATAGTATTTGATGAAGTGGGTTTTGAAGCTGCAACTACCCACGAGATCGCATCTCGTGCTAATACTGCAATAGGTTCGCTTTATCAATTTTTCCCTAACAAGCTGGCAATTTTTAATGCTTTGGAGTTACGCCACGTCGATCGCGTTTATGTCATCTGGGAAAGACTATTGCGCCCCGAAATATTCAGTCTACCCTTTGCTGATTTTATTCATACTTTGATAAGGGAGTTTCAAAAACTATTTGAACAACCTACCTCTAAGATTGTCTTTTCACAGTTTTTTACTTCCCCCGCAATCTTTAAAAATATCGATACTAGCTTCACTCAAGAAGCCATCCAATTTATCGCGAAACTATTCAAAACCCGCAATCCCAAATTATCCAACAAGCGCAGCCAATTGTTAGGAGAAATCTGCGTACACGGCATCAATACCTTAATCTTATTAGCTTTACGCAGCGATCGCTCTCACAGCCAGGAAATTTTTAGCGAAATCGAAATTTTACTCAAAAAATATCTCGAAAACGATCTGGGAGATGATGCGATTGATCGCAACATTCAACCGATAGATAGACTGGCTGATTTATATCAACTTACTTCTCGTCAAAGTCTCATTTTAAGCTACGCTGCTAACGCCTCAGAAATAACCATTCAAAACTGCGAAGCTATGTTTGATAATGTATCTCGGCGCACTCTCCAAAGAGATTTAAAAGTTTTGATTCAGCATCAATTATTGTTCCCTCAAGGAAATACAGATCGACGATGTTATTGTTTCAATCAAAAGCTAACTAGTGACAACTAATGACAAAACCCTAAGGCGGGATCGATTATTCTGAGATTATCACAAACTTCATGAATAATTCACTGCTACTTAACCTAATTTCTTTGTTTGTAAGCCAAATTAGTATTAACTCAGTGAAATCTTCTACGTAAAAACAGAAAAATTCCGAGTGATCTAATAAAAAAACTTATAAATATATCTCCCAACCATTAGGTAAATATAGCAATTATGATTAATATTTTAATTGTCGACGATCAAAAAAGTGTACGCGCCAGACTCGAATACTTAGTACAATCGGTGACAGATTTTAACGTAATTGGCATTGCCGAAAATGGCTCAGATGCGATCGCTCAAGTGCAAGTATTACAGCCTGATATTGTCTTGCTAGATATGGAATTGCCTGAAATTAGTGGTTTAATGGTAACAAAGCTAATTTCCAAAGACTTTCCCAACATCAAAATATTAGTATTGAGCAGTCACGACAAACAAGAATATGTGAGTCAATCAATGTCAGCAGGAGCAACGGGATATTTACTCAAAGGTTCACCTGACGAAGAAATCGAACAAGCTATTCGATTTGTATCCAAGGGCTGCACTCATTTCGGTGCTGGATTATTTGCCAAAATGTTACCCATAGTAGAGGATCATTCTTCATCCCTCGACTTAGTTATTGAAGAAGAGCTAACTCTAGATTCGTCTTTTCTAGCTATCCCGTCTACAGTAGAAAAAACTCCAACCAAAACAACTTCGCAAAAAAAACAAATATTGGCTTGGTTAATCGTTACTATTAGTTTGACTGCGGGAATATATACTTTTCGTCAGTGGCTGAGACAACCTTTACCTGCATTGAGTCATACTCAACAATCTGACAATATAGCAACTACCGAGTTTAGCGGGAAATTAGTACCAGCAAAAACTTTTAAAATAGGAGCGATCGATCTTGGAATAATCGATAATGTATACGTGCAGGTAGGAGACAAAGTAGAAATCGGTCAACCTTTATTAACTCTCAAAAACCTATCCGCAGAAGCCCAGAAAAAACAAATAATTCAAGAACAGCAACTTACCAAACAACAGCAACAAACAGTACTGCAACAGCAACAAACAGCCCAACAAAGACTATTAGAGCTAGATCGACAAATAGATCGCCTCAAATATAATTTAGCCCCTCTCAAAGCCAAAATTGCCCAGGCTAACCTACAAGTATCTTTAGCCAAAAGTGATGCGGATAAACTTCCTCTACGCCAACGCCAAGACTCCGTACCTAGAACCAAAGCTGTCTATCAAAGATCTCAAGCTCACTTTAATCGTTTATCCGATTTATATCAACAGGGTGCAATTTCCCTAGAAAAACTAGAACAAGCCCAGTCAGAACTAGAGATCGCCAAGTTAGACTATGATATGGCGATCGCCGCAGCAGCAGCCAATGCAGAATTAGCCCAAAACCAAAGAACATTATCTCAATTACAAGAAAAACTAGCTCTCCAAGAACAAGAAGATGCGATCGCATCCTTAGAAAAGCAGAAGCAGACTGCTAGATTAGAATATCAACAAGCGGAATCCAAATTAGCACTATTGCGCCAACAAGCAACCCAACTAAACAAATACCAAGTTCCTGAAATTCATAAGGTAATCAAAGCCACCGAGGCGGGAATTGTGGCAAAATTGCCCGTGACAGAAGGAGAACAAATTTATAGTGGTAATACCGTAGTCGAACTAGCCAAACTAGAGCAACTCAAAATTACCATTCCCGTTAACGCTCGTCTGATTAATGCCCTATCTCTCGAACAAGCAGCAATAATTAAATTAGGTTCGGGAGTGACAGCCCAAAAATTTGAGGGTAAAATTACGACTGTAAATCCGTTACCCACCGAAAAATTGAATTATTTAGTTGAAGTGGAATTTACCAACTCGACTGATGAATTATTAGTCGGTCAATTAGCTCGGGTACAGTTTATGCCTCAGACAATTGCTGGAGGAAAATAAATTTGGCTAGACCTTGCGTACTCCTTACTACAGAAGGAACTTATCCTTTTGCTAAAGGGGGAGTGAGTACTTGGTGTCATGTTTTAACTCAACAGTTACCAGAAATCGATTTTAAACTTCTGGCTGTGGTAGCAAATCCCTATCAGGAAATTCGCTATGAGTTAAGTCCAAATGTTTTGGAAGTATCAAAAATCCCCTTATGGGGTATGGACGATCCAGTAGAATATAGCTGGCGATCGCCTTTTTCCTCCGCGCTTCATAGCAAACAAGGAGTCACTCCCAATCTGATTAAACAGACTTTTCTTCCTTTATGGTCATCCTTTTTACGTTCCATTCTGAGTGCAGAAGTAGAAGCCAAATCTTTAGGGAAATTGATTCTCTCTCTCCACAAATATTTCTTAGTTTATGACTACCACAAGACGATGAATTCTTCTTGGGTTTGGTCGACTTACAAACATCTAGCCTGGGACTATTGTCAACAAGAAGATCTAACTGGAGTCACCTTAACCGAATTAACCGAAGTGATGCGCTTGCTATATCGGTTTTTAATTACTATTCATCTCCCCGTACCAGAAACCGATCTTACCCACTCTTCCGCAGCAGCTTTTTGCGGACTTCCTTGTGTAATTGCCAAACTGCAACGGGGTACTCCCTATCTACTTACGGAACATGGTATTAATATCCGCGAGCAATATCTGAACCTCAATCAAAATATCCCTTCGTTATATGTGCGTAAGTTTCTCTATCGCCTGATGGGTGCAGTGGTTAAAGTAAACTTCCACTATGCCGACCTAATCTCTCCTGTATGCGAGTTTAACGCTCGTTGGGAAAGATGGTGGGGAGTTCCTCCAGAAAAGATTAAAGTGATTTATAACGGTGCAGATCCAGAGAAATTTCACCCTACCCCACCCATAAAAAAAGAACGCCCCCAAGTAATGAATATGGGGTTAATCTTTCCTCTCAAGGGTCAATTAGATTTAATTAAAGCCTCTATAATAGTTCGCGAACAAATTCCCGATGTGGAGTTTATTTTTTATGGCAAAGCTTCCGATGAAAACTATTTTGCTCAATGCGAAGCATTAGTTAAAGAACATAAATTAGAAAATACCATCAACTTTGCTGGCTTTACGAGCGAACCCTGGCGAGCCTATAGCGAAGCCGATGTAGTAGCCATGGCAAGTATTTCTGAGGGATTTCCTTTTGCTATTATTGAAGCCATGCTTAGTCGAGCAACTATTGTTTCTACTGATGTGGGGGGAGTCCGCGAAGCGATCGCCGATACGGGTTTGTTAGTTCGCGCCAGTCGTTCCGAACAAATGGCAGAGGCTATTTTAAAGTTATTATTAATGGATGAAAAAGAGCGATCACAATACGGTGAAAAAGCCTTAGAACGTTCTTTGAAATTGTTTACTCAAGAGACTTTTTTAGCTGAACATAGAGAAGTCTATGACAAACTTTTAAATAGTTCTGCTTTATCACTGTGACCTATTTAAAAAATAACCACAACAACAAGTATTATGGTTATTTTGTATCTTTTGACTTAATTTTTTAAACTCAAATTATCAAGTATTTCAATCAAGGGGAGGATTCCTATTTATCTTGCGAACTATTTTTTTTCGAGAAATATTTTGCCTATCTATATTATCAATATTTTCTTCCTTGGATACCAAAAAATCGGGACTTTGTTCAATCGGTCTTGTTCCTGCATCTTGAAAAGTGTCTCCAATCTCTAGATGATTTTTTGCTACAGGACGACTTGTATTGTCTAAATTTGGTTCTTGCATAATCTCAATTATCTTCAACGATCTATTTACATCTTGAATAAATTAATTAAAGAAGTCTTTGACAGAATCAACCAAGCTTTCGGAAGTATCTTCTACTGCATCTTGAGCATCATTTAACTTGTTTTTAGTAGTACCAATATCTTGTTTGGCTTTACCTTTCGCTTGAGTTATTGCGCCCTTACCTTCTTCTGTGGGATTATTTAAAAGATCCCCTACACCGCGTCTTGTTGTGCCAATATCTTTTTGAACTTTTCCTTCTATTTGGTCGCTAACTCCGTCTAAGGTAGCAGCATTTGCATTTATACTGATGTTAAAGAAAAGATTTGACCATGCCAAAATAACTATCGCGGTTGCCATTAATGCGATCGCGACTTTTCGGGTATAGATTTTAAATAGATCGGAAGTAGTTGTTTGAGTGTGTAGCATATCTCATGATTCCTTGAAAGTTTATATAGTTAAGATATTCAATATTAATTTTATTTTCATCTTTCATTGGTTAGATTTATCTCTTTACTATGAGTATAATTACTCGGAAAAATAATAATAATTAATAAAATCAAATTCAAGGTTGCGATCAATATCTAGTTGCTTAGGCGATCGCATTCCCTTAGGTTCGGTTAATTGTGGTGGAGTATAGTTAATTATTAACTGGATGTTGACCGTAAAAAGGCACTACTGCCGACCAATGAGAAACTGTACCTTTTTGCCAACTCACATGAGCTAAATCCAAAACATTAGTTACGGTAGCAGCAATATTTTCTTCTGCTTTAATTAACTGATAGGAAGAGTTGAGATCTCCTAAAGTATCTTGCCAAGCTTGAACAGTCATTAAAGAATCTTCAAGGTAGGTTTGTAGGTTTCCCTGACTATCTAACTGATAGATCCCGACGAACAATTGTTCTCGTCTAGCATCCATTTCTACCGCTAGTAAATCAGCACTGCCATCGTTTTGTGCTGCTGCAACTGCTGCCAAATTAGAAATCCCAAATAAAGGAATATTCAACTGTTGGGCTATAGTACGAGCCGTAACCACCCCTACTCTAGTGCCAGTAAAGCCTCCCGGTCCTTTCGCTACTGCCATAAATTTCAGATCCTGCCAAGTTTGAGGCGCGATAATTTCTTGTAAATACTGATGTAGTTCAGATGCCAATCCTCTGCCTAAATCCCATAGGCGATCGCGACGATCTCCAGCATAATTATTAATCGCTATGCCTAGTTGTGGCGTACTAGTATGCAGGGCGATCGCATATTTATTCTGATTCGAGATGGACATACATTAAAGCTACTAATTTTTGATTTTCTCAATTATTATCTATTTTCAAACTCTTTGATCGAATTAAGTATAAACTGTGGCGTGTTGCAAAACAGAAGCTGAACTTGCCCCAAAATATAATAAAATACCTACTTGATGGCGAAAAGCCGATCTCAATTTAAAAGTCGTCTCCAATCTTAATAACTTTAATTATAAAAAAGTCACATGATGTTTCAATAGACCTCGAACAATAGATTGAGGCTTATTAAAATTTAATAAAGATCGGATATATACCTCTGGTGGTAGACTTTTTCCTTGAGCAAGCATCGCTTTAGAAAAAAAATTTAACAACGAGCAATTAGGGAGGAAGACCTTGCTGGAAAATACCCTGGGTTTAGAAATTATTGAGGTAGTAGAACAAGCTGCTATCGCTTCTGCCAAATGGATGGGAAAAGGCGAAAAGGATACTGCTGATGAAGTAGCAGTAGAAGCAATGCGCGAACGCATGAACAAAATCAACATGCGCGGTCGGATCGTGATCGGGGAAGGAGAACGGGATGATGCGCCTATGCTCTATATCGGAGAAGAAGTAGGTATTTGTACTCAGCCCGATGCTAAAAACTATTGCAACCCAGACGAACTAATTGAAATCGATATTGCAGTCGATCCTTGCGAGGGAACTAACCTCGTAGCATACGGTCAAAATGGTTCGATGGCTGTTTTGGCGATCGCCGAAAAAGGTGGCTTATTTGCAGCACCTGATTTCTACATGAAAAAATTAGCAGCACCAGCAGCAGCTAGAGGTCACGTAGATATTAATAAATCTGCTACTGAGAACTTAAGAATTATCTCTGATTGTCTCAACCGTTCCATCGAAGATTTAGTGATTGTAGTGATGGATCGTTCTCGTCACGAAGGTCTAATCAAAGAAATTCGCGATGCTGGAGCTAGAGTTAGATTGATCGCCGACGGTGACGTATCTGCTGCGGTTTCCTGCGCTTTTTCTGGATCTAACATCCACGGTCTAATGGGTATTGGTGCTGCCCCTGAGGGGGTAATTTCTGCTGCTGCAATGCGTTGCTTGGGCGGACACTTCCAAGGACAATTGATTTATGATCCTGCGATTGTTAAAACTGGTCTCATTGGTGAGAGTAAAGAGAGCAACCTCGAAAGATTAGCTGGTATGGGTATTAATGACCCAGACAAAGTATACAGTGCTGAAGAACTAGCTAGTGGCGACACAGTATTGTTTGCAGCTTGCGGTATCACTCCTGGTACTTTGATGAATGGCGTTCGTTTCTTCAAAGGTGGTGCGAGAACTGAAAGTTTAGTTATCTCTTCTCAGTCCAAAACTGCTCGGTTTGTTGACACAGTACATATGTTCGATCAGCCCAAGACTTTACAATTAAAGTAAAAGCAGATTGAGCTTCAAATTAAAGTATCAACCTTAGATAGTTAAAGATATGTAAATCCCGATCGCGATCTGCGGTAATAAGATACGACAAGACTGTATAACTTGATAAGGATAAAGGCAAATAGTGAGAGGGTTGACCTGTTGCTATTGCCTTTTCTTAATTCTGTTTTTTATAAAAAAAACCTGGTTGAAACAAAGTTATAAAATATTAAGAAATCTTTTGCCCAACCTCAATCTTGAAGGTTAAAGCAAAATTTGTAAAAAACTAATATGAATATTGTAGTTGTTGGTTTAAGTCACAAAACTGCTTCGGTGGATGTACGCGAAAAATTAAGCATTCCCGAAGCAAATATAGAAGAAGCGATCGCCACTCTCAAAGGTTATCCTCACATTAAGGAAATAGCGATTATCAGTACCTGTAATCGTTTAGAAATCTATAGTGTAGCCATAGATATCGAACAAGGTGTTAAGGAAATTAGTCAGTTTTTGGCGGAAAAAGCTCAAGTTCCCTTAAGACAACTCCGTCCCAATCTATTTACCCTGCTGCGGGAAGATGCTCTGCGCCATTTGATGCGCGTTTCTGCTGGTTTGGAGAGTTTGGTTTTAGGAGAAGGACAAATTCTCGCTCAGGTCAAAAATACTCACAAGCTAGGTCAAAAGTATCAAGGCTTAGGTAGGCTTTTAGATAAATTATTTAAGCAAGCTATTTCTACAGGTAAAAGAGTTCGTAGCGAAACTAGTATTGGTACGGGGGCGGTTTCTATCAGTTCTGCTGCGGTAGAATTAGTCTATACGAAGGTAGATAATTTACCTTCTTATAGTATTACTATCATTGGTGCGGGTAAGATGGCTTGCTTGCTAGTCAAGCATATGCTTTCTAAAGGCGTGACAGATATTTCTATTGTTAATCGCTCTCACCGACGAGCGCAAAAACTCTGCGACCAATTTGCCAGTGCTAATTTAAAAATATATCCCATTAGTGAAATGATGGAAGCCGTTGCAACATCGGACTTAGTATTTACTAGTACTGGTGCAACAGAACCTATCCTAAACCGAGTTAAATTAGAAAATCATCTAACTTTAGAGCGAGATCTGATGTTGGTAGATATTTCTGTTCCTCGTAATATTGCTGCGGATGTGAATGAAATAGGCTGTGTTAGTGTCTATAACGTTGACGATCTTAAAGCTGTAGTCGCAGCAAACCAAGAAAACCGTAGAGAAATGGCGCGGGAAGCAGAAGGAATCATCGAACAAGAAGTTGCTGGCTATATTACCTGGTGGCGATCGCTAGAAACAGTCCCCACCATTAGCTGTTTGCGTAGCAAAGTAGAAAGCATTCGAGAGCAAGAAATGGAAAAAGCTCTATCTCGTTTGGGTTCGGAGTTCGCCGAAAAACATCAAGAAGTAATCGAAGCACTAACCAGAGGAATTGTGAATAAAATTCTTCACGAACCGATGGTACAGTTAAGAGCGCAACAAGATATAGAGGCTCGTCGTCATTGTTTGCGCTCTTTACAGATGCTATTCGATCTAGATACAGAAGAACAATATAGCTGATTTAGCTCTTAATTTAATTTAATCAACCAACAAAAACGCGACTCCCAAATAGCTGAGTCGCGTTTGATATTATAGTTATTTTTTAAAATATTAATTAATAGGAATTATAAGTTTTAAAAGATTATATTAATAATTTATCGATGCTCAATATAATTAAAAATCGTAGCAGAAAATACCCATCCAAGGAAGTTGTACGCACCAGTTGCCATCGGTAACAACAGTAGATTCACTAATTTCGCTGGCTGCGTCACTTTCCACACTATTTGTTGCTGCTTGTCCAGGTAGGATATTAAGAGTGAGAATATTAAGAGTTAATAGAGCAAGGGATAAGTGTTTTTTCATGATTTTGACCTGGGTTTATAAAAGTTTTTTAAAGTGTTTTTGTTGTCTATAAAGCCAGTATAAAGTTGTCTTTTTAGATAACCAGTGACTAAAGTCACTATCAAAATATGAACTCTGTCGCGATTCCTGTTGATTTAGTTGCAGCGGTTTTATATTATCTGGATTTAGATGGGATAACTGATAGAATTTAGCCTTGTTTAATAGGGTGGAGAACGATCGCATGAAAATATGGTGGGTAAGATTTATTTGTTTGACTATTTTGCCGATCTTCTATCCCACTATGGTTCACGCTCAAGACTCTTCAAATTTATCTCAAAAAAACTCTCCCCCATCTATAACTTTTACTCCTTTGGCAGCGCAATTATTTAGTCAACCCACCGCCCAACATTTAAGTCAGGGAGAAGTACTAATTAATCTTGATACTCGTACTTTTTTGTTTCCCGATTTAGTTTCTGGTGGGGTAGATAATGAAGACAGTGCGGTTAATTTTAATACTGGTTTTAGCTGGGGAATAAATGACAATCTGCAACTCACTCTACAGTTTCAGCACGTAGATAGTAGCTCTCCCGTAAAACAAGGAGGCTTTATTTCCGAACGCACCGAAGATAATGAAGCGGTGATGGAACTCAAACACAATCTCTGGAGTAATGAGGCTCAAACCCAAAAATTAAGCGGGGTTATTGCTGCTTCTTGGGGTACTCGCGGGTTTATGTTTACTAGGGGGGGAGAAGAAACTGAAATTAATAATCGAGATGTATTTGTCTCTTTAGCAGTTCCCTTTACCACTAGTATGGGCGATCGCTGGCAATTTACTGTATCTCCCACAGTGGCATTTTTCAAGGATGAAAGTGCCGTGTTTTTCCATCGTCTTCCCGATGATGAAGATAGTTTTTTTGGTACGGTTTTGGGTTTGGGCGCAGGAGTTTCATATCGAGCAAACTCGCGGTTATTTTTAGTTAGCGATGTGTTTGTACCTGTAACTGGAAATAACAGTATTAATCGGGATTCTGGATCGCCAGATAAAGCGATCGCCTATAATGCAGGATTGCGTTTTTTTACCAATCCCCGTTTGGCTTTAGATCTTTATGCTACAAATACTTTTGCTAGGTTTGCACCTTTGTCTTTAACTGCCGATCGCGACTTTCTCGGTTTGGGTGCTAATTTGGTATTTATGCCCGATGCTATATCGGCAAATCAGAAATATTCCGATCTCTTTTCTGATACTTCACAAGTAGAATCTTTAACCACTGATGGTTTGGCTTTTTTTGACGGTGGAACTATACCCAGTGGTGACTTTTCCCTACAGTTACAAGGGGGTAGTCAAGGAGTTTTAACTGCTTTACGTTATGGCTTTCTCCCAGATTTTACAGGAGGTATCTTTCTCGATTATATAGGAGGGAATGTAGATGAATCGGAACAGGGGATTAGCGGAAAAGTACGCTTTCTGAGCCAAGGAAATAATGCACCCTTGACTATTAGTGGTGCTGCTACGGCTAGTTTAACTAACGAAGTCTTGATCAATTTTTTTGAAAACGATAGCAATGCTTTTGAGGATAGTAATTTTAATAAAACTATTCCTATTTTTACCCCAGGAGGAGATAATGGCGATCGCCGAGAACTCTTAATTCTGACTTTAGCCTTACCCGTACATTATGAAATAGATCGCGGTACGGCAGTCTGGTTTACTCCTATTTTAGGTTATGTCCAACGATTGGGATTAGAGATCGGTGGGTTTAACTTAGGAAGTGCGATCGCATTAAGTGAAGAGATTAGATTGATGGGAGAAGTAGGGGCAAATCTTGGTGGAGAAGGAAATAGCCTGGTAGATGGAAGACGAGAGAATAAAATTCCCTGGAATATTGGGGTGCGTTGGCTGCCATTATCTTTATTAAACAGAGAAGCTAGTAATAATAATAGCGATCCTTATTTAGAGCTATATTTGACTAATCGAGTGGGTGCGTCTACTTGGCATCAATTAAGAGTGCGAGAGGATAATAATATTGGTGTTGGTGCGGGTTTGTTTCTACCTTTTTAATTCTCTAATAAATTAACAATCAAACTAATAACCGCAGCATTATAATCAGTGGCATTGCCATTAGTAGCATAAGAAAGCTCGTCATCGGAATAACTTAAATGACCTTTGTCTTTATATACTTTACTATCTTGAGCAGTAGCGTTTGCTCCTGATACTACCACCCCAGGAATTTTAATTTGTTTAGCTCTAGTATATAAATTACTTAAGTTTTGGACAGAATTTGTCCCAATATCGGTAATAAAAGTTTGATTGAAATGATTGCGCCCTAAAAGATAATCTAGTTGAGCAATTGCACCATTGAGATATTGAGTATTATCAGTGATTCGATAGGCATAAATCAAAGCAATTCCCGATTCGGCAACTGTTCTATTTGAACCCCAAATAAAGCGATCGCTGGCAATATTATAAGGATTTTGATTTACTATCTCTAAGATACGATCTGCCTGTTGTTTGACTTTAGTTTCGATCTGGCTGATGGTTTCTGTTGAGACTGGTTGACGCTTTTGTCTGAGATAATCGATCGCCCCTAAAGAAACGGGATTTTTCCATTCAAATACATCGTATTCAACCTTATCTAAATTATCGCTAAAATAATTAGCAAAATTATCTTTCCCCGTCGTAATATACAATTCTGCTGCTGCCCACAGGCGATCGTCAATATCCGTAGTCAAACTTTTTTCTGTATTAAATTGAGAAGCCAGATACTTATCCGATCCGAGATCGTCTTCTGCTTTCCAGTCAACCTGCATCTGGGGTTGGTTTTGTAAATATTCCCAAGCCAACTTAGCCGAAGTTAAATACTTATCGGCTAATTCGCGATCAATCAATTCAAAATTACGACTGGCGATCGCCATTACCGCAGCAAACTTTGCCGTTTCGGGGGTAGAAATACCATAAACATAGCGGGGTTGAATATCCTCATCGGGGGCTAAATTCAATGCCCAAGTAGCACCAGCCACCTTACGATATACCGCACCATCAGCCCGCTGCATTTTGAGCAACCAGTTTAAACCAAACTCCATCTCGTCTAATAAATCCGATCTTCCGTTTCCGCTTTCAGGGATATTTAATTGACTATCGGGAAACAGATTGGGGTTTTCCTCGTAGAGAGTCAATAAACGCCCTATACTAACGGTAGTTGTAGCAACATACTTATTGTAAGATCCTCCATCGTGCCAGCCCCCTACCCCATCGATTTTTGTTGGTTCATCTCCATTGGCTAAAATGCCATCTCTCACATGACAGGGAGGATGAGAAATCCCCGACACGGGATCGTCGATGGCTACACCACATCGCTGTAAATAATAAGATCGCAATAATTTAATTAAGGGATCTCGATAAATATCCGTACCAATGGCGAAGGGTACAGACTTAAATTTTCCATTGCGGAGATAATAATTACCCTGTTGCGAAATCTCGCTAAAATCAATGGTTGAGATCCCATCTGCACTATCGCGATCGATTGTTTCTGGTGTTAAAGAGAAAGTGGCAATTTCTTTATTGGTATCGCGATCGATTAATTGGGTGGTATTTTGCAGTTTTACTTGACTGTCTAAGCCCGTATTATGACGAAAAAAAGCTTTTTTCTGCCATTGAGGCAAATACCCTACTTGGTTGACAACAATTCCTGGTTTTTTGTTTGGTATTCTACCTTGTAATAAAGTTTCAACATCGCTATCTAGACTAAACAATATGCCGAATAAAATAACACCGACAACGATCGGCAATAGATAATTGTTCCATCTAAATTTCATGATTTACTTAATAAATTTATATTTTCAGTTGTTAGCTAATAGAATAACTAACCCCTGCAATTGTTCCTGCATAGTCTTTACGCTCCACGACTGTAAATGTATAAAATATAAGCAATCAACACTCCTTCAAGTTCATAATGGTACAAGCTCCTCCTCAACAAACCGATCGAGAATTAGCTGCTATAGCGGTAGACTCAATTCGCCAAGCTGGTTGCGAATATGGCGATATTCGGATCGCTCACTATCGCCAGCAAAACTTATCCGCGCGAGATCGCTCTTTAACCAGACTATCCGATAATATTAATTCTGGATTTGGTATTAGAGTCTTATTAAATGGCGCGTGGGGTTTTGTTGCTTCTCATCGCATTACTCCAGAAGAAATCAACAGAGTAGTCCATCTAGCCATAGAAACTGCTAAAGGAAGCCACCTCACCCAACAACAACCAGTTAAACTAGTCCCCGTCGAAGCTTATCAAGATAAATATATTACTCCTATTAAAATCGATCCTTTTGAAGTAGCTATTCAAGAGAAAGCCGAACTACTATTAAATATCAACGAGCAATTTCTCTCTTATGAGGACAAAGGAATCAAAAAAGCCTATTCTTTCCTTAGTTTTACTAAAGAAGAGAAAATATTTGCTTCTACTGTTGGCTCGGCGATCGAACAAACCATTTATCGTAGTTATCCTGGCATGGGTTGTACTGCGATCGCAAATGGTGATGCCAAAGAGAGAAACTACGAACGTCCACCCCTTAATATTGGTTATGAACATATAGATGCTGCTGACTTATTAGGTAATATCGAACGAGTAGCCCATCAAGCGATCGAGAAAGTCTACGCACCAGAGTTTAGCAATGAGGGCAAAACAACTCTAATATTAAAACCAAGCAACCTTTTTCTAACTATCCACGAGTCTGTAGGACATCCCACCGAATTAGATCGAGTGTATGGTTATGAAGCCAACTTTGCAGGAACGAGTTTTGCTACCACCGATAATCTTCACAAACTACAATACGCAGCACCTTGGGTAAATTTTGTTGCCGATCGCACTCAACCTCAAGGGCGCAGTACAATGGCTTATGATGATGAAGGCGTACCCGCCCAAAAATGGTACGTGGTAAAAGACGGCATTCTCAATGACTACCTAACAGATCGAGAAACCGCCTATCGTTTGGGAAGAGGAAGCAGTAATGGTAGTGCCTATGCAGATAGTTGGTCGAGTACGCCCATGGTACGCATCCCCAACTTAGGTTTAGAGCCAGGTAAAGCAGGAGATAGCCACACCGCAACCTTAGAAGAAATGATCGCCGATACCAAAGATGGTATTTTAATTGATGGTATTGGTAGTTTCTCTATCGATCAACAACGACGTAACTTTCAATTCGGTGGCGATGCTTTTTGGTCGGTCAAAAACGGTAAAGTTACTCAAATGCTGAAAAACGTTACTTATCACAGCATGACTACGGATTTTTGGAATAGTGTTGATGCTATTGGTGGGGAGTCTGAATTAGTTCAATGTGGTACTAATATGTGCGGTAAAGGAGAGCCGATGCAAATAGCTCAAATGACCCATGCTTGCGTACCCGTTAGAGTTAAAGATATTCATGTAGGACGGGGTTCTTAAATAGCTAGGGCTTGCTGGGGCGAATAGCTGTTCGCTCCCAAATAAGTAATAAGTAATAAGTAATAATTAATTATTAATTATTAATTATTACTTATTACTTATTACTTATTACTTATTAATATTTTTTTATCGTATAAATTTAGGATAAAAAGAGCGAATATAATTACCCCGATTACCATCCAACTCAATATTTCGATATAGTGCCAAGTCATAAACTGCACCATTAATAGTTGTTCTTCTTTTTTCTTTTTCAAATTTATAGTTAGCTAAACTTTCATAATAAGCTACTGTTCCCATTGCTATTTCGCATTCTGGACTCGTACCAACAAAAAAGCAACCCTTTTTCTTAAATAATTCTATAGCAAGATTACTTTTCACATCACAATCTTGCCAAAGCATTTGCACCGCCACCACATAAGGATTATCAATACCTATATTTCCTTGAAGTTCATAATTGTGACCTCGATAATTAACTTGTTGTTGTTGTTCGTCCAGATAAAACTTAACCCAAGAATGATAGCCTGAAATCTCTCCAGAAATGCGATCGCTTGTTTTTTCCTTGAGATCGTATTTGCCTTCCCCAACAAATATATGTTCAAATCCAGAAGTATCCCTAACTGAAAAATTGCCAAAATAATTAGTATATAAATCGAACCAAATACTTTTTAAGGTTAATTCAAAATTAGCTATAGATGTTTCAAAATTAAGATTGCGATAAATATAATTGCGCGCAATTTCGATTGGTTTGGTTGGCAAAATATCATCAATAAACTGCTCTATTTCTGCTTTTTCTAATTTAGTAACTACTTCTGATTTCTGATTGTCGAATTGATAGTTATCCAACAATTTAATCAAACTCACATAAGTAGGAATAGTATTTAATTTTTCTTCATTAACTCGATAAAACAGTGGTTTGCGTGCCAAATCTAGATCCTGTCGTCGGGAGGCTGCAATTTGTTCGTCTAGTAGGATATCTGCATTGGGGTCGATCCATTGTCCGTTAAGATCCCGAGGACTAACTAAAAACTTATGACGATCGCAATTCCAAATCTGTTGATATATATCCGTCACAATCTAGTTTCCTATTTATCTTGATTTATAGCCAATAATATTTAATTTAGGATTAGTTGGCAAAAAAAAGTGATCGCTTTATCAGTAAATGCGATCGCTTGTTAAAAATCATTTTCAATCGGACTAAACGCCTACTTGAGACTCGACTTTAGTTTCTTCTTGCAAAGCAGCAAAGAGACGATTTAACGCCTTGATATAAGCCCTAGCAGAAGCAACAATAATATCCGTATTAGCAGCACGTCCCGAATAAACCCTGTCATTATGACGGAGGCGAATCGTTACCTCGCCAATAGCGTCAATACCTGCGGTAACGGATTGGACGGAGAATTCAATTAACTCGTTAGGGATGTTTGTCACGCGGTTAATTGCCTTATAAATTGCGTCAACTGGCCCCGTACCAATTGCTGCATCGGTTAATTCCTCCCCATTTGGGGTACGAAGAGTTACGGTTGCAGTAGGACGAGAGCGATCGCCACAGGAAATTTGTACTAGTTCTAAACGGAATAATTCGGGGGGTTGTCGAATTTCATCGCTAACAATAGCTTCAATATCCCAGTCGCTAATTTCTTTTTTCTTATCTGCAACCTCTTTAAAGCGGACAAAGGCTTTATTGAGGTCAGTTTCTGATAGCTCAAAGCCTAATTCTTTTAGGCGAGTGCGAAAAGCATTGCGTCCAGAATGTTTGCCTAAAACAATCTGCTTGTTATCGCTTAATCCAATAGACTCCGCGTCCATAATTTCGTAGGTTAGCTTATTTTTAAGCACTCCGTCTTGATGAATGCCCGACTCGTGAGCAAAAGCATTCGCTCCCACAATAGCTTTGTTAGGCTGTACCATAACCCCCGTACGGTTAGATACTAGGCGAGAAGTCTTGTAAATTTGCTTAGTATCAATATTCGTTAAGGGTGCGGTTGATTCGGTTGGTCTGCCCAAGAAAGGATTAAAATACTGACGACGGACGTGGAGAGCCATAACAAGCTCTTCTAAGGCTGCATTTCCCGCACGCTCTCCGATACCATTGATGGTACATTCTAGCTGTCTTGCACCGTTTTTAACTGCTTCGAGGAAGTTAGCCACAGCCAAACCCAAATCGTTGTGTCCGTGGACAGAAACCACTGCTTGATCGATGTTAGGCACATTTTCGCAAATACCTTTAATCAATTCGCCAAATTCTGTAGGAGTAGTGTAACCCACAGTATCGGGAATATTAATTGTAGTTGCCCCTGCTGCGATCGCAGCTTCTAATACTTGATAAAGATACTGGGAATCTGTCCGCACTGCATCCATCGGCGAAAACTCCACATCCTCCATAAAGGATTTCGCGTAAGCCACCATTTCTTGGGCGATGTCCAAGACTTCCGAGCGAGATTTCTTTAGCTGATACTCCAAATGAATATCCGAAGTAGAAATAAAAGTATGAATCCTTCCTTTTGCAGCAGGTGCTAATGCCTCAGCAGCAGCCTTAATATCTGCCTTGATTGCTCTTGCCAAACTACAAATAACTGGACCATCTTGCGTACCCACTTGTTTGGCGATCTTCTGTACTGCTTCAAAATCTCCAGGACTAGCAAAAGCGAATCCAGCTTCAATTACATCAACTCCCAGACGGGATAGAGAATGGGCAATTTCTAGTTTTTCTTCAACATTGAGAGTCGCGCCAGGAGATTGTTCTCCATCTCTTAAAGTAGTGTCGAAAATAATAATGCGGTCTTGTGAATTGTCCATAATCTAAACTTTGTAGATCGTTGTTGATAGATCGTTGCTTGTTTTGTGTTGCTTGATTCTTAGGCTAATAGCTATTAACTTGCTAAAAAGCCATCGGGTTGTTTTTTGAATCCCGATTGAGCAACATTACTTAAGAATTATAGGCTATATTTCCCAAGAGAAGAAGTAGAAATGCGATCGCCTTATTATAAGGCGATCGCATTCCGAAAAATTGTCAATTGTTAATTATCAATTAATTTAAAAGTCGCTTTTCTCTATATGACCCCGCACATCATTTAGATCTATATATCTGTCTGTGGCGTTGCGTAGCTCTCTGGCAATCATGCCCTCTGTAGAAACTACGGTAATATGAGTATTTTTAGAACGCAATAGTTCGATCGCTCGTTCAAAATCTCCATCTCCACTGAATAGGATCACGCGATCGTATTGTTCGACGGTGTTGAACATATCTACAACAATTTCTATATCTAGATTAGCCTTTTGGGAGTAACGACCAGAAGCATCGTCATAATATTCCTTAAGGATTTTGGTTCGTACTGTATAACCCAAACTAATCAGAGCATCTCTGAAGCCTCTTTGATCTTGAGCATCTTTTAAACCCGTATACCAAAAAGCATTGATTAAAACTACTGTAGGATCTTGGGTAAAATATTCTAATACTCTTCTGGGGTCAAAAAACCAACCATTCTTCTGTTGAGCGTAGAACATATTATTGCCATCTACGAAGATAGACAAGCGATCTCTAACGTATTTTCCATGAGATTCCATATAACTTTTTTCCTATAAGAACTTAAATATATTTAGTCACCACAGATTAACTCGCCTTAATTTAGACGAAACCTGGAATGATTGTCGGTTAAAATAACCAGCGCGATAGATTGTTGGGATTGAGACTACGATCGCAACATCTTTAGATGAATAAACCCGCAGAAATGACCACGACCAAGTATTTTAAATATTAATATTGGACGATAAGCATTAATTTATTATGGTGTAAAAACCCGAATAAAAATTAGTTTAGGCATATTTCATATATATCCCAGTTTAGGACAAAAAAAACCTGTATAACAATTTAATTTGCTAATGCAAGATTTTTTTACATCTCTACCTGTAATCTAGCGAACAAAAAGTAAATTTCTCGCCAACTAATTGAGTTAAATTTATTAAATCGAATAAGAAAAAGCATTCTTACTATCCTGGAAGAGAGCGATCGCTTTTAAATCAAGAAATCATAAAAAGTGTAGTTTTTTTGAACTTTCTTAATAGTTAGATCGTACAGGTGATCGCTTCTGTATCTTCTTCAAAACAGACATAATTGAGACAGTCTGGATTTTCTCTTAATAATTTTGCCAGTAGCCATCCCGCGATCGTCCATGTTTGAAATTTACGAGAAGATTTTCCGATCAAACGACCATTTTTACCATCATAATATTCGGGCCATTCATCGTTCATCAAGCGTATTTCCGCAATCTCCATGGCTCGGTCTGCTAAATCCCCCCGTCCCATTTTCTGACAAGCAGCCATCATCATCCACAATAATACTGGCCAGCTACCGCCATTGTGATAAGACCAAGGGGTATTTTTGGGATCGCAACCAGTGATAATTTTCCAAGTCAAACCTTTAATAGCTGGATAGCATAGCTTCATTGGCATTTTTCCGACCAAATCTGACCAGCGATGCTCGATCAGGTTTAATATATCCTCTGACTGTTTTTCTGTAGTCAAAGATCCCATAATGGCTGTTAGATTACCCAAGGCGAAAAAACGAAAGTCCATTTTTCCTGGCCCCAAATTTCCTGCTAAATAACCTCCAACATCAGGCATCCAATCCGTTAACCAATAGGGAATAGATTCGGGATAGATATTAAATTTATTAACTACCGACTCCCCAAATTGTTCTGCTTCGTAACGATGAATTTGATTTAATTTTTGCAGATCGAGCCAATAATAATCCCTTAGGTGAAAGTTTAAACTACCCAAGCGATTGTTTATTTTGTCAGTTAAAGCTTGACCAGCTTCATCATTGACCAACATTTCGCGAGCAGCCCGCAAAGCCATATAAAATAGAGACTGTATTTCTAGAGGATGTCCGCTCAATCCCATCGGGCGATCAATCATACAAGCACCATCGGGGACGAGTAAGGTAGGAGTCATCTCGAATTGAGGGCCCAAGCATATTTCTAAGATAAAGATGAGAGCTTCTTGAAAACTATCGCTTTTAGCCAGTGTCTCGTCTCCCGTAGCCTTGACATAAGCTCGTAACAAAATAACCCACCACAGACAAGAATCAATCGGCGTAACTCGCCCGATCGCCTTATCCCCAAAGTCCGCATGGAGGTATTGACTATCTCCTTGAGATTCTACTTTAAAGCTGGCTGGCATTAAACCTGTGGGTGGTTGATAACAGTCGATGCGCCTTTTTTTCTTCTGCAATACAACAGTTTCAATCAAGAAATTATAAACAATATCTGTCTTACCTTGAATCAAAAATACTAAAGCAGCAGGAATAAAATCGCGAATAAAACACTGATCGTAATTTAGAGCATCTCTTTCTGAATCTGTAGCTGCTACAGCCCCGACAGCTTGTTCTTTATAATAAATAATTGATTGTTCTAAAAGTTTGTTTGCTTGTTGTTCGATGGTTTCTTTTGCGATTAAGACCATAATTGAAAAATAACTAAAATAAATTTTGCCAATTAATTATAGGAATAAATATTTATTTTTTTTAAGATATATAAACCCATTTGGAGCAAAGACACTCGTATTATAAGATGGTTTGCTTGCAATCTTATCGCGATCGCTATTTATTTTTTTAGATCGGTAATTTTTTTTACTCTAAAAGTGTCTATCTCGATCGCAAATTCACATCCAAGGAAAATTGTTAAATTCAAAATGTTGAGTGGGAATTATAAGTGTGATGACAAACAAAGTATAGATTTAATTTAACTTCACACTTTAGATACACTCACCATGATTATGGGCGCAAAAAACAAGAGCATTTTCCTAAATGGACAACGGAACTAACTATCGGTAATAATAATAATTTAAACTTAAAGTTATTTGAATCTAGATTAGAACTATATTTTCAAATCAAAGAAATAGACATTAAAATCAGTAGTAAAAAAAATTACTTGGAAATTTTACTCGAATCGGAAAATGTTCTAGGAAAAAGAAAATGTCTTGCATTAATCAAGAAAATACTAACTGAATCCCAAGAAAGTAAAATAGATAGTATTAAAGTTTATGGGCGTAAAAAACAAGAGCATTTTCCTGAATGGACGACTGAACTAACTATCAGCAATAAAGTTACAGTCAATATTACCGAACTTGCACAAAAAAGAAATATTGAATCTATTATTGCTGTGCTTTATGGCGATTTAAATACAAATGCAATTGATGTCAAAGCTAGCTGGAAAGATGATTGCTTGCGAATAACGCTTGTATCCGAGAAAGAGCTTTCACCAAAGTTTGCTTCTACGATTAAAAATAAAATTTTTGACTTAGATATAGAAAATTGTAAAAAAATTAGAATTTGCAGTCAGCTAACGAATGACGATTTTCCTGATTGGTTAGAAGAATTTAATAAAGAGAAATTCCAATCTCCTGAAATTACTAGACCATCCGTAGCTATTTCTTCAACAGCCAGTAAATTAGCTTTGCTAAACAAGGAGATGCTGAAGCAATTGCTTATTCTTTAAATTATCTTCTCAAAGATCGCCAAACAACAGCAACAGTAATAATTAAAAATGACTGGCTACAAATTACTCTTCAAAGTAACAAAGCTCCTAACCAATATTATCTAGTTTCCTATATAACTAATTTTGTTAAAAAACTAGAATTAACACAAATTAATAATCTTCAAATAAATGCTTGGCGAAAGGAAGCTAATTTTAGATTTTGGAGTGAAACTATATTCTTTAGTTGAATTTTTGGTAATAGTTCTTTAGTAGTCTGGAATTCTATTTCTCAAACTGCAACTTCTATAGAAAATAGCGATCGCCTTTCTCTTTCCAGAAAATGTCTGGAATCTCTAACATTTATCGTTTTGAAAGCCTATAGATTCTATAATTATAAGCTTGTTCGAGAATTTTACTAAGAGATCGAGCTGGGTAAAGCCAAGTAACATCCAACAATCAAGATTATTGATCTACAGTGCATCTAAAATTATTACCTGGGACTGAATAAATAAAATTAGACAATCCGTAATATTGGGATGTATGAATCTATCGAGATCGATATAGACAAAATTCAATCAGTTGTTCGTAATTCGGAGTAAGTGAATAAGTGGTAGTCCAAGCAAATAAAGTTCAAATAAGCGATCGCTATGAAGCAAAAACCCAAGAGATTGCTAAAGAATTAATCAAAAGCACTAGGGATAACAATATCTTTAGCAAAATGCGCGACAGTATGCGTTGGGATGATAAAGTCTTGGACTGGACTATGGCAAACCCTGGTTTGCGGGTACAAATGTTCCGCTTTATCGATACGATTCCCTCACTGCAAAGTAAAGCGGAAATCGCCAATCACTTCCAGCAATATATGAGTGCAGAAGAGGTTGAGTTACCCAGCGCGCTGAAGGGGATGATTAATTTTAGCAGTGCTGAGTCTTTACCAGCCCAAACCGCAGCAGCTACTATTACTAAAGCAGTAGAAACCCTGGCTTATAAATATATATCGGGGAAAAATATTAATGAGGTGATGAAAACTATCGCACGTCTGCGTAAAGATGGGATGACCTATTCTATCGATTTATTAGGCGAAGCGGTAATTACCGAAACCGAAGCCCAAGATTATCTACAACGCTATTTAGATTTAATCGAACAGTTGACCCAACAGGCTAAAAATTGGCAACGTAAAGAAGGAATCGATCTAGCTGACGGGGAAGAGTTACCCCAGGTACAGGTGTCGGTTAAGCTAACTGCATTTTATTCCCAGTTTGATCCCTTAGATCCTGTAGGTAGTAAAGAGCAAGTATGCGATCGCATTCGCATCTTGTTACGTAAAGCAGCAGAATTGGGCGCAGCAATCCATTTTGATATGGAACAATATCGCTACAAGGATCTTACCCTACAGATTCTTAAAGAGTTATTGATGGAAGAAGAATTTCGCAGCCGTACAGATTTAGGTATGACTCTCCAGGCATATCTAAGGGATTCTTATCAAGACTTGCAAGGTTTAATTGCCTGGGCAAAAGAGAGAGGAAATCCTTTAACTGTTAGATTAGTAAAAGGAGCATATTGGGATCAAGAAACCATTAAATCAGAGCAAAATCACTGGCAACAGCCCGTATATAACGATAAAGCAGCAACAGATCAAAATTACGAGGGCATGACCCAATTGTTGCTCGAAAACCATGAATATTTATATGCAGCAATTGGCAGCCATAATGTGCGCTCCCAGGCTTTAGCTTGTGCGATCGCCGAAACTCTTAATATTCCTCCCCGTCGCTTTGAAATGCAGGTTTTATATGGCATGGGAGATAAGTTAGCACAGGCTTTGGTTAAACGGGGACATAGGGTAAGAGTATATTCACCTTATGGTGAATTGTTACCAGGAATGGCTTACTTGATTCGTAGATTATTGGAGAATACGGCAAATAGTTCCTTTATCAAGCAAAATCAATCAGACAAACCAGTTGAGGAGTTAATTGCACCCCCCGTTGTTAATCATGATGATGGTAAAGGAGAACGGCTGTTCTCCCACCCAGATGATTTTCAAGGCGCACCCGATACTGATTATGCAGATACAGAAAAACGTACCAAAGCAGAAGAAGCATTACAGAAAGTAAAACAACAGTTGGGCAAAACCTATCGACCTTTAATTAATGGCGAATATGTAGAAACCGCTAATTATCTTGATTCGGTTAACCCATCTAGAGATAGCGAACTAGTCGGTAAAGTAGGACAAATATCGGTAAAACAAGCAGAGGAAGCGATGAATGCTGCTAAAACCGCTTTCAAATCTTGGAAAAAAACTCCTGCGACTTATAGAGCCAATATACTCCGTAAAGCTGCCGATCTAATGGAAGAAAGGCGGAACGAATTAAACGCCTGGATCTGTTTAGAAGTAGGTAAAATAATTCCTCAAGCAGATGGGGAAGTTAGCGAGGCGATCGATTTTTGTCGCTACTACGCTCGCGAAATGGAAAGATTAGACAGTGGCATAAATTATGATATCGCAGGAGAAAACAACCGCTACTTCTATCAACCCAAAGGTATTGCGGTAGTCATATCCCCCTGGAACTTTCCTTTTGCGATCGCCACTGGAATGACTGTTGCTGCTTTGGTAACAGGTAACTGTACCCTGCTCAAACCTGCTGCGACTTCTTCTGTTATTGCTGCGAAAATCGCCGAGATTTTAGTCGATGCGGGCATTCCCAAAGGAGTCTTTCAATATGTCCCTGGTAAGGGTTCGGAAGTTGGTTCATATTTAGTAGAACATAAAGACACCCACGTAATTGCCTTTACGGGATCGAGAGAAGTCGGCTGTCGTATTTATGCCGAAGCAGCCAAATTAAAACCAGGACAAAAACACCTCAAGCGAGTCATTGCGGAAATGGGTGGTAAAAATGCCATTGTCGTTGATGAAAGTGCCGATTTAGATCAAGCGGTAGTAGGAGTTGTCCAATCAGCCTTTGGCTATAGCGGTCAAAAGTGTTCTGCTTGTTCGCGAGTAATTGTTTTGTCTAATATTTACGATGCTTTCTTAGAAAGGCTGGTTGAAGCTACCAAGTCTCTCAATGTTGGTGCATCAGACGATCCTAGCGTGCAAATGAGTTCGGTAATTGATGCTACAGCACGCGATCGCATTTTAGAATACATCGAGGCTGGCAAACAACAAAGTCAGCTAGTATTAGAATTGCCCACTCCTGAAGGCGGTTACTATATTCCCCCGACTATCTTTGCAGGAGTTGAACCAGACCATACTATTGCTCAAGAGGAAATCTTTGGCCCTGTATTAGCCGTAATCAAAGCAGATAATTTTGATACAGCTTTAGAGATAGCTAACGGTACAGATTACGCCTTGACTGGTGGCTTATATTCCCGCACTCCCAGTCATATCGAACAGGCATCTGGCGAGTTTGAAGTAGGCAATCTTTATATCAACCGCAACATTACTGGGGCGATTGTTGCTCGTCAACCCTTTGGTGGTTTCAAACTATCTGGTGTTGGTTCAAAAGCAGGGGGACCCGATTATTTACTGCAATTTCTCGATCCTCGGGTAGTGACAGAGAATATTCAGCGTCAGGGATTTGCACCCATTGAAGGAAATGAATAATTACTCTCGTCCTTTCTGTAAAACTATCTAAAAAAATCCCAATGAAAAAGGTTTCGGGAGTCTTGCCGTGTTTCGACCCCAAAACCTTTTTCTCTTACACTTACTCCTCACACACAATTAATAGTTTATAGTCCTTACCAGATATATGTGATATTTGGGTGACAGTTTATATATCGTCATAATATTAACACCTGACTACTATTGTGTTTCTTATTGACTAACTACAGAAGGCTCTTTTTTCTTGCTATCAAAGAAAGTATTTAAGATATTTTCTGCCATCTGAGGACTACTTAAGCCCAAACTAGCCTTAGATTCATCGGGAGTAGCGTGGTCGACTAATCTATCGGGTACGCCAAAGCGTTTGACAGGAACGAGAATATCTTGTTCTTGGAGAGCTTCTAATACTGCCGAACCAAAGCCACCCATCAAGCAGCCCTCTTCCATAGTAACAACTTTTCCAATCTGTTTGGCTAAAGGAGCAATAAGATCCATATCTAGAGGCTTAACAAAGCGGGCATTAATTACCGTCGCTTCGATGCCGTGTTCGCTTAAGATCTCTGCTACCTGTAGTGCGGGATATACCTGAGTTCCATAACCAACAAGAAGTAGGTCGTCTCCGCTGCGAAGAATTTCCCCTTTCCCGATTTCAATAGCTTCCCATCCCTCTTCCATTAAAGGAACACCAACACCATTACCACGAGGATAGCGCATAGCGATCGCCCCGTCATTATAGTTGATGCCTGTAACTACCATTCGTTGCAATTCTGCTTCATCTTTGGGAGCCATGACTACAATATTAGGAATACAACGTAGATAAGCAATATCGTACATTCCTTGGTGAGTAGGGCCATCTGCACCGACAATTCCCGCCCGATCTAAACAGAAGAAAACGGGTAATTTTTGAATGCAGATATCATGGATAATCTGATCGTAGGCTCGTTGTAAGAAAGTAGAATAAATAGCAGCTACGGGTTTGATCCCTTCACAAGCCATACCTGCTGCCAAGGTTATAGCGTGTTGTTCGGCAATACCCACATCAACATACTGCTTGGGCAATTTGCGCTGTAAGATGTCCAAACCCGTGCCTGTTGCCATAGCAGCAGTAATACCCACAATGTTGGGGTCATTTTCTGCCAGGGTAGTTAAAGTATCGGCAAACACTTTACAGTATTTGGGCGGCTTGGGCTTAGTTGCAGGAATAGCTTTTCCTGTCGCTAAATTAAAAGGACTTTGAGCGTGATAACCTACTCGATCCTTTTCAGCGATCGCATATCCTTTCCCTTTTACCGTTGCCACATGAACTAACACAGGACCTGGTACTTTATGCGCCTGTTTAAAGGTGGAGATTAATTCTTCTAGATTATGACCATCAACTGGGCCAAAATACTTAAAGCCCAATTCTTCGATTACCGCACCTACTTTGGGTACTGCCAAGCGTTTCATGCCTTCTTTGAGTCTTTCCATTTCGGGAGTCAAAGACTCGCCAACAAAAGGTAGCTGCTTAAATTGCTCTTCTAAGTTATCAGAAAGAAACTGTACGGGGTCAGATAGGCGAACTTTGTTTAAATAGCGAGAAATTGCACCTACGTTGGGAGAAATAGACATTTCGTTGTCATTCAACACCACCATCAAGTTCGTGTGGGGTAAATGTCCTGCGTGGTTGATTGCTTCTAGTGCCATTCCTCCAGTCAAAGCACCATCACCAATAATTGCCACACATTTAAAATCTTCTCCTTTAGCATCTCTAGCCATTGCCATCCCCAAGGCAGCAGAAATACTAGTAGAGGCGTGTCCAGCACCAAAATGATCGAACTTGTTTTCGCTTCTTTTGAGATAGCCCGCGACACCATCTTTTTGACGCAGACTATCAAAGTCGTTGTATCTACCCGTCAGCAATTTATGAGGATAGGCTTGATGTCCCACGTCCCAGGTGACTTTATCGCGGTCTAAATCTAAAGTTTGATATAGAGCAATAGTTAATTCTACGACGCCCAGTCCTGGCCCTAAATGACCTCCACTAGTAGCGACGGTTTCTAAATGTTTTTCTCTTATTTGGCGGGCGACATCCTCTAGTTGGCGGATTGATAAACCGTGCAACTGATTGGGGTGAGTTATTTCGCTTAAATGCATACTGCCGTTTTCTCTAATAACAGATTATTTATTCTTAGGTTGAGATAATTATCCTACTTTCTTTGTACATAAAGCTAAAGTTAGATACTTTTCTCAATCCTTGAGTCTAAAAAAGTCTGATTTTAATAGACATTATGATGCCAGAATTTAATGGGTTGCAAGTTGCTCGCGACATCAAGCAACAGCAGGAATATAAGTCTTTACTGATACTATTTAGTTTCTGCTGTCGATCGCCTTAAAGACGAGCAACTAAATAACAGCAAGGCCGATGGAATTCTGTACAAGCCATTCGATCTAGATGAGTTGGTGGCTAAAGTTGGTCAATTAACTCGTGCGATCAATTGACTCGCAGCTATTGCTATTGACCTTGAGCTTGTTAGAAATACGCTTGACATCCCTTAATTCCGGCTTTTGAGACAGCAAAGCAACGATACCTGTGAGATTGTTATTTACGGTTGTCTTGATAGTCATCGCCAGAACTTCAACCCCCAAGACTTTTTCCATAGTAGAAATCAAGTCATTTTTGATGAGAGTATCAATGCGATCGCGTAAATTTTGGACAAAACCATCTTCATTGGAGTTATTAAGCAATTGCTCTAAAGGGGTAATCGGATTTCTGATTGCGATCGCAACTTGCTCGTTTAATAAATGACAACTTACTTTGTCCGTACGACATCCTAGCTGATTGCGATAAAAAGCTTGAATAGATTGAGAAAGATTGCGTTCTATTTCACCACGAGTAGGAAGAGTATTTACCATTTTATTCATAGTCCACTGTTAAAGAGGTTTGCCGATTAGGGTAAGAACATCAATCAAACAGCGATAAATGGTGTTTGATTCCTCAGGGTGCATCGTGAGGAAAAATTTTGTTTTGTTAAGTTAACTTTTATGATTTTAGCTAAGGATTGAAGTTTTTATACTTCACTGGCGTGAGTGATAACCGTATATTATGAGATATTTTTATTTTCTACATCAAACATACGGGGATAGCTAAGTTTGTGTTTGGCAAAAGCACATTTTGCTCTAACGGTCAAATCGGTTTGATAGATAAATTCATCCCGCGCATCGAGGGGATAGGCTTTTAGTTTGAACGAACTTCCCCAAGGTTTTTCTGTCATTACCACTGCAATGGGCAATTTTAAGGCAGTATATTTACTGGTTTGGGCTACTCGATACAGAATTTTACGCACCAGATTAACATCAATTTCGTGGGCAAAATAAAATTCTGTCACCACTTGAGCTTCTAGCGCACCTGCATTGGAGTTGGATAGTGCTTCCGTCCAGATTTTATTATGAGGAATAGTAACTATATTATCGTTAGGGGTTTGGATTTGTACCGATCGCAAACCATAACTAACCACCTCTCCATAATGTTCGCCGATCTTAATGCGATCGCCCACTCCATAGGGAGATTCAAATAAGCCCACAATTCCCGCAATAATCGAACTGGCAAAGTCTTTAAAGGCAAAGCCCAAAGCTACGGCTACCGTACCTGTTACTGCCAGAATGTTCTCTTTGGAAAGATTGAGAAACAAGTTCATCAAAACCACAGTAGCAGTAGTCAATACGATCATCCGCAGAAAAGGCAAAAATTGTTTGACTCGCAAACGCCATTCTTTAGCGATTCTCTCTGACAGCCATAGTACTAACTTGTCTAATATTTTTAGAGTCAGGTATGCAGCCAGAAGAATAAACACTCCTTGAGCGATTTTCCCCGTAGTAATTTTAGAAACAATTTCTCTAGTTTGTTCCGCTGTTTCTTTGGCTGCATCTCCCGCAGACTGAGCTAATAAATAGAATTGATAATTGATAGCGGACACTCGATAGTTACTCCCTAGTGATGATGAAGTTATTACTGGATAATTCTTGTTTTAGTTTGGGATAATAAATGGGGTTGATTTTGACGACGCGATCTTTTTGTTCGGCGACACCTTTGCGCCGTAATATTTCAATTCTTGCTTGCACTTCGGCTTCTTCGTCTCCCAAACTTTCGGCCAATGCAGATATAGTTAAATCGCCGTGTAACAATAGAGAGTATAAAAGATATCGATCTACTTGCTCAAGCTCTGGTAATTCTGGCAGTTTGGGGATCTGGGCGACCAATTTTGACTCTTGCTTTCTTTGGTCTTCCGTTTCATCTCCTTCTGGTTTTTGATAGCGAATAGATTTGAGAAAGCCCTGTACGGCAACAGTACTGACCCCTTTGGAAATAGAAGCCAAACTTGCAAAATAGTTAGTCTGGTTATTTTTATCTCCATCTAGAAGTTGTCGATCCAATCTCGGTTTGTCAAAAACTATATCTAAATCTTGGCAAATTGGAGTAAGCCACTGCTCTAAATCTTCTGAAGCGATCGCGGGCAAAGAAAATACCTCTCCACAATAGGCCTCTAGACTACAGACTGAGTTTAAATATTGCCAACCGACTTGACCCGCGCCAATAATCCAAAAACGGTTTTTAGAACCATTACAGAGCAAATACTGTAAGTATTCTATACCTTCTAAACCTTCAAGAGAGCGCAAAAAACACCAACTAAGATTGGGAATCACTACCACTTCTAAGGGTGTTTCTTCCGAATCATCTTCGACAGACTTCTGCTTGAGATGATGTTCTAATTTCGATCGAGTAGTTTCAATGGCATGAGGTCTTGCCGTCAAGGGTAATAGTTTCATCGGAACTTGCTTCTCGTCCGCCCATTCTTGAAGAGTTTCCGAGAGAATACGAGACACTGTAGTAACGGGACTGCTTAAAATAACAATGGAGTTGTCCGCACCATCAGGCTCGTCTCGCCAGCGATCGTAAACTTTGTTCAAAGCTTCGGCGATCGCTTTTTGGTCGGCGGGGTTACTAGGAAGATTTTCGACAGCTGACCCTAGCTTTTTCTTGATTGCTTGGGGCAACTGAAGTAGAGATTTTTCTGGCTCTTGAGTTTCTTTTCTATCTTTGGTATACCAAGAAAAAAGAAAACTACGTCGATTTGCGAGCCAACTTCTAAATCTTGTTAACATCCTAGCTATGGTTTGTGCGATCGTTTCCTCCGCCACTACTAGCTTGAGCTAATTGCTGTAAAGAATTACCAATGCGTCTGGGTTCGGGGTTATTTCCTTTAGCTGCGGGCCATCCTTCTCGCTGACGAGTGCGATCGCCATCTGTTTCTTCTGTCTGATCGTGGAAGAGAATTTGTTGGGTGGGGAAGGGTAAATCAATCCCCGCAGCTACTAGTTTATTATTTAGCTCGGTCAAAACCGCATCTTGAGTATCCATCGCATCAGCACGACGAGGGGGGTTAATCCACCAACGAGCGCGGATATTAATCGTGCTACCCGCTAAATCTACTACTAATGCTTCTGGAGGTGGATCTTGGAGAGCATCTGTATTGTTGTGCAGCACTTCTAAAATAATTTTTTTGGCTTCTGCAATATCATCGCCATAGCCAATTCCAATATCATATTGCAAGCGACGTTTATCAAATGCCGTGTTTACGGTAACTGAATTGGTGAATAGTTCCGCATTAGGAATGACAATTCTACGTCCATCATAGGTTCTAATAATGGTGGCGCGAGTTTGAATATTCTCTACTGTACCTTCAAATTCTTTGAATATAATCTGATCGTTGAGAGTAAAAGGCTCGGTAATTAGAATTAGAATACCTGCGAGGAAATTTTGCAGAATATCGCGGAAAGCAAATCCAACGGCAACTCCACTTACTCCTAGTAACTGTACTAAGTCTCCTGGCTTGAAAGAAGGAATGATAATTGCCAAGGCGACAAATGTACCGATCAGGATGATAAATCCTTGGGACAGTCGCGCCAATACTAAACCCAGATTACGAGACTGTTTTTTTCGGGTCAGGTTTTTAATTAGTCTTCTGGAGAATTTAGCGACAAACCAAAAAGCAGTAAAAACAACAATTGCAATTATTATATTCGGCAGCAGTTCGATTGTCCCTTTGACCATCTGCAATAACTGTTGCCATGCAGTTTGTAGTGGATTAAGAGATCCCATAATATATTTATACTTAATAATTTATCTTGATTTGGTCTTGTTACGTAAACACAAGACTAATTGAAAAGTTTCAATAAAAAATCTATCTTAGAGTAGGGATGCTTTTTGTTCTAGAGAATTTATCTCTATCCTGAGGCATAGTCAAATTAGAATTCGTCTAAACTATTTCGGCGAAGACTGACTATTGGCTCAATAAAACAGGGGGAGATAATTACGGCGATCGCAAATACAATGGTGGTAACTATGGTTAGCAGAAAAAAATCCAAAAGATCTTCAATTAGTTTGGGTTTAGATTTTTGTACTTGTAAAGGTAGAGGTGTTTCAATTACTCCTCCTGGGGGGAACGCAACCCAAATTCCTAGCTCTAGTTGTCTCGGTTCGCTCCAATTATTTGCTTGACACCATCGTTCTACATCCGTATCGCTCATAGCTCGCCTGTTTTAATATGATTAACTTATTTATTTTCATTCGACCAATATATCCTACCTATTTAGGCGTTTATAGCAGATGTTGAATAGACGTTTTAAATTTTAGTAAATCTTAATCTTTTTACTTAAGACTTGAGACTTTAATTTAATTAATTACTTAATTTACTTAATTCCTATGCCTCTAATCGATGTTCGTGGAGTCAACCATTATTACGAATGGATTCGCCATCCTCAAAGCAAATTTGATAAGCCTGTAATGGTATTTCTTCATGGTTGGGGAGGCTCTGGAAGATATTGGCGCAGCACCGCAGAAGCTTTGGCAGAAGATTTTGATTGTTTATTGTACGATATGCGGGGATTCGGTCGTTCGGTTTTGGAGGAGAATAATCCTAACTTGGGCTACGATATGATAGACTATGCCGAAGATTTGGCAGTATTACTAGATAAGTTAAATCTAAATCGAGTATGTCTGAATGCTCATTCTATGGGAGCGTCGATCGCAACTTTATTTATCAATCGTTATAGTCATAGAATAGCTCGGGCAATTCTGACTTGTAATGGTATTTTTGAATATGATGCCAGGGCATTTGCTGCTTTTCATAAATTTGGGGGATATGTCGTTAAATTCCGCTACAACTGGTTTCTCAAATTCCCTCTAGCGGACAGAATGTTTATGTCGCGGTTTTTACATCGTCCCATTGCAAAAAGCGATCGCATGGCATTTTTAGCAGATTTTTTACTGGCAGACTATGAAGCAGCAGTAGGCACAATTTATACTTCTGTCAGTAAAACCGCAGTAGAAATTATGCCGAAGGAGTTTGCCCAAATTACAGTGCCTACCCTAATGGTATCGGGAGAAAAAGATATTATTATCCCCGCGAAAATGGGCAGACAAGCAGCAGCTTTAAACGATGGCATTAAATACGTAGAATTGCCCGAAACGTCCCACTTCCCTATGCTAGAAGATCCAGAGGCTTATCTCCAAGTAGTCAAAGAGTTTTTACAGGTTGAAAGTGCGGTAGTTTGACGGGCAATATTTTCCTATTTCCTATTTTCTATTTTCTATTTTTCTTTTGATTGTTGTTCTTTTAAATAATTTTGTGCCATTAGTTTCAAGCGATCTCCCTCAAAGACATAATTATCAATCAAGTTTTTCATTTTGATGTGGGGTTGGCGAGCATTGTTTTGTTGTCTTTTCTCCTGGCGCTCGGCTCTATTTCCCTGTCTGGTTACTTGTCGGGCGACACCATGTTTGCCCAAGAGATGCAACCCAATAGCTGCTGCTTCATCTAAACCAAAAGCTTGGTTGGGTTGATTGAGATTTTGTAGTTTAGTATTAACTTCTTGTCTTAGTTTGTGGAGTTGTACTAGAGATTGATTAATCCCCTTGAGTTGCTCCCGCACCGAGTTAGGATTATCTAGATTGAGATGGAGTTGAGCAGCTACCTGTTTAATTTGTTGTAAATTAGCCATAACTTTAAAGATCGATTGAGGATATTTAATCTTAAAAGCTAATAGCTTAAATTAACAGTTGAAATGTATGGAAAATAACAAGATCGATCAAGAACAATTAATCGCACAATTAAATCAAGCAGTCTCAGGCTTGCTATGGCTGAGTGAATCGGACTATCCTTGGCAGGTAGTGTCTTGGCAAAATGAAAGTAATTGCGAGCGCCATATTTTGCGACAACGCTATAATTATCCTCCTGAGATTGAAATAGCCACTACAACTTTGGATTCATTTTTTGCCTCTGCAATCTTAGAGCAAGAATGGCATGATGAGATAGAACAAACAGAAACGAAACGCTATCAAATTTTGTACGATTTGTTGAACGATAATTTAGAGGATCTACGAGTTTTTTTAGTGGGAAAAACAGAAATTGATGTTTTTGTTTTGGGTAAATTAGATCGCAATACAGTTATTGGGTTATCTACCAAACTTATTGCAACTTGATAATTGGTTATTACTTATGTACAGGCGAACAGACGTTCGCTCGTACTTATTAAACAACTCCATATGAAGAGATTTAATTACAATTGGCAAATTTAGAATTTTCAGTAGATAAATTGTTTTGCGTTGCGTAAGGAGTTAAAAAGATATCGCCGTTGGCTTTAACTTCTACGCCCCTGGCTACGATAATTTCACCTTTAGCGGTGGAAATTGGTGCGGGTAATTCTTGGCTGGCTTGTTCTTCACTAGCGAACAAAGAATCTGCGCTCAAAGGCATTCCTGGTTCGATTTGAATCCCGCCTTTCCCGTTAATGACCAAACTATTTTGAGCAGCAATATTGTCTCGACCGACACCACAAGCTTTAGCCGTAATTTGTTCTGCTGCTACTACGTTTTGGGGTAATTCGGTCGTTCCTTCTAGAGCATCATTATTGAGAGTAAAGATAGACACTGTACCATTTAAGCCAAAATCAGAACTAGCATCGATGTCGTTAGAATTATTATCGGCGATCGCATCTTGTTCTACAATACCCAACACAGCATCTGCATTAATGGTAATATTGCCTCCATCTCCTCCTACTGCACTAGCAATGATATCGCTGCCATTGCCATCGATTTGATTGGGGAATGCTACGATAAAGTCAGTATTTATATTGATATTTCCGCCACTTCCTGAAATAGTTTCAACAGAAATAGTACCGTTATTACGCAGAGAAAGAGCACCTGAGTTAGTACTCTCTATACTGCCACTGCTTCCTGGTGAGTCGGTAATACTAGTAGAAAATAAGCCTGTAGACTCTTGTAAGTCGTTCAATGCTTGTTCGGATAATTCAAAGACTTCTTCGGGGCGAGGAATTGTCCCCTCACCATCAATGGTAATATCTCCCGTTAGGTTGAGAGTAATGTTACCCGCATCCCCCGCACTATCGGTGGAAGTAACTATCGCACCACCAGAAACAAGATCTAAATTACCACCACTGAGACTAATACTTCCCCCAGCAAAACCATTTTCGGTTAAAGCATCGACAACCGAACCTTCTCGAACGATAATGTTGGCAGCATTGAGGCTAATATTTCCCGCTGAACCCATAGTATCTCTTTGGACGTTGGTAGAGACTAAAGAAAAGTTACCAATATCGATCGTATTACCTGTAATATCTATACCTCCAGCATCCCCTTGCCCCTCTCCTTCAATCTGGCTTAAAATAAGGCTTTCGCTCGCAGAAAAAGTATTTCCTGCATTGAGAGTCACGCTTCCTGCGTTACCTTGTCCTTCCTCTGCTGTATTAGCCAGCAAGATAGACTGATTGGTAATTGAGATAGAATCCCCTGCGGTAATGGAAATATTACCCCCTTCGCCAACTCCTTCGCCCCTAACTTGAGAAAAGATTCCCGAAAAGTTGCTATCAAAACTAACATTACCCGTAGCGTTAATAATTACATTCCCCGCATTACCTTGTCCGCTAGTAGAAGATTGAAAAGTAGAATTGTCGTTGGCGATTACTTCTCCTGCCGTAATATTAATCGTACCTGCATTACCAATAGCATCGAATTCGCCACTACTAAGATCGTTCACATCGCTCAGGAATGCACTACTACCATCTAGAAACAAGCCACCGCTAGTATTGACGGTAATATTACCTGCATTGCCCCTGGCAAAACTACGATTGCTTAATTCTGAATCGTTGTTTAGTCTTAATTCTCCTGTAGTAATAGTAATATTTCCTGCATTGCCTACAGCACTATTGTTGAGGATTTCTGAGTCGCTGTTTTCTTCTCTGACATCGGGATTATCAACATTACTTTCGATTGTACTCTCATTATCTAAAGAGACACTTTCGATCGCATTAATAGTAATATTACCTGCATTTCCTTGTCCCAGAGTTTGAGTATTGAATTCTGATTCGTTATCTAGATTTAAAGTATTAGCAGTAATTTCAATCGTTCCTGCATTTCCTACCGCACCATCGTCTACTTGGGAGATTATCTGACTATTATCAAAATTAATCGCATTTTCTACAGTCAGGACAATATTACCAGCATTGCCTTCTCCTTCTGTATTCGCTTGAATTCTAGAACTGTTAATTAGATCTAAATTAAGGGCACTAATTACGATATTGCCACTATTACCCGTACCTTCGTTAGCTAATGCAGAATTAAGCAGTACTGTCTCAAAAACAATGTCTCCTGATACATCTATATTAATGCTCCCTGGATTACCAATACCTAAACTATTAGTTTGTAGAAAAGCACCATTAGCATTGAAAGCCACAGCACTAATATTAATATCTCCTGCGTTTCCATTTCCTTCTTCCAGAATTTGAGTTTGCAATAAACTAACCCCATTTAAATCGATTTGGTTGGTAGCCGTAATATTAATCTTGCCTGAATCTCCTAAACTGCGAGTATCTGCCAAAATAAAAGAAGCGTCACCATCAATGCTGTTGGGAGAACCAACAACTCTTAAATTATTGGTATCAAAGTTAATATCTCCCGTATTTCCCGAACCCGAAATAACTTGATTTAAAACATCTCCTTCCGTAATAATAATATCGGTGGCTAAAACGTCGATATTGCCCGTATTCCCTTGTCCATAGACTTTTGCGGTTAATGAACCGCGATCGCTGATTTCTAAAGAGGCAGTTTCAATATTAATATTTCCTGCATTTCCAATCGCACTACTTTCGGGGTTAGGATTTCTCAACAAATTTGGAATAAAATCCCCTGGAATATTAGGACGAAATCCTACTACATTGCGAATTGCCGTATCATAATCGTTAAACAATAAAGCGATCGCATTATTTATGTCGGAAGTATCTTCGCCGACTCCTCCACTACCAATTATTCTTACCGATTCTGTAGCATTTATACTGATATCTCCTGCTTGTGATTCAGGAGAACCTACTCCTTCGGCAATACCTGCATATAGTTCGCTTTGCTCCCGTAATTCTAGGTTTCTGGCATTAACATTTATTGAACCACCACCATTACTAGCAACCTGTACCCTGGCTTGTTGAGTTAGAGTAACATCTCCTCTAGTTATTCCTTCAGGAAAAGTAAGGCTTCCATCTTCGTTGAGGTTTATCTCTCCTGCTTGAGTTAATCCTCCTAATTCAACGTTTCCCCCCGATGCCGTAATTCCCCCTGCATTTTCTAGAATTACATTACCGCCGATTAAAGCAATGGTTTCTCCTGCTGCGACTTCTAAACCGACTGCATCTCTAATAGTAAATTCTGCACCTTCAAAAGAAGAATTAATCTCGCCGTCGATTACGGTAGTAGTTAAGCCAAAATTGGAACGATTGACTACATCCCCAGGATTATCCCGAAAGCCCAAACCAATGGGTGCGTTAATAGTAAGGGTAAGTGCATTTGTATCTGTTGCGCTAAATTCCCCATCTTCAAACAAAATACTATCCGCACTACCGCTATAAAAAGAGCCACCAATATCTAACCTCGCACCTGCCCCAAATATAACTCCAGCAGGATTGATTAAAAATAAATTTGCACTACCATTGGTTTGAATCAAACCATCGATATTGGAGATATTTCCCCCCGTGACTCGACTGAATATATTCTCAATTTCAACTGCATTATTAAATACTGCCGAACCTCCGTTGGGAACAGAAAAATCTTGAAAGCTATGGAAAAGATTGCCTCCAGCGCGATCGCCATTTTCGATGGTGAAGTTGCTATTCTCAACTGAGTTAACAGTAGTACTAGTAGTTCCGTCTGTAGTAACTTGAGACTTAGCAGTGCTACAAGATAAAAGACTGACTACCGCAGAGCATCCTAAAGATAGTAGCAGAAATAATTTCTTATTCATTCGAGCTTTGTTTCCAAGCTTTGGTTGCACTCAAATTATATCCATATCTGTATTATTGCAACGACAAATGGGCAACATAAGTTTATCTTCCCTTGAAAGTGAATATGTTTTACGGGTGGATTAGCAATTAGTTATTGATAATAAAAATCAACTACTATAAATTAAGCAAGAAGAAATAATCAAGTTTATGATGACCATAACCCCCTTAATCTCTGAATTTATAGCAACTGGTGAATTAAAAGAACTCAGTGCCAAATCTGATGGGAGAATTAAATATTTGCTGTTGTCTACCGAACAAGAAGAATATTGGATTAAGGTGGCTAAAGATCAACCAAAGAATCTCCACCAAAAGCTAAATCTTGGATGCGAATTAAAAGTTAAGGGAATGCTCAAGCGCAAAGTTAAACAAGACGTGGCAGAATATAAAGCCTATTCTATCGAAGTGTTAACTCCCGCAACAGTAGAAGATGTTCCCCAAGAAGAAGTTTCCACTGCCAAACCCAGTAAATCGAAGCAACCAAAAGCCAAAGTACTAATTTGCCAAAAAGCTAATTGCTGGAATAAAGGCGGAAAAGAGGTATATGAGGAATTAAAATCGGAATTAGAGAAAAGAGGCATTGCAGAGAATGTGGAGATTAAAACTACAGGATGCCTCAAGAGATGTAAAAAGGCTCCAAATGTAATTATGTTGCCCGATAAAAAGCAATATGTTCGAGTTAAGCCTAAACAAATACCTGCCATTGTTGACGCGCATATGTCCGAACTGACATTGGGATCTTAGGCTATGAATTATAAGCCATAAGAGTCTAAATTAATAATTAATTGTTAAAAGCCAGATTCCCGTA
Organism: Waterburya agarophytonicola KI4; assembly: GCF_020640915.1. Taxonomy (GTDB): domain Bacteria; phylum Cyanobacteriota; class Cyanobacteriia; order Cyanobacteriales; family Xenococcaceae; genus Waterburya; species Waterburya agarophytonicola. The sequence goes on from NZ_JADWDC010000001.1 coordinate 52,684, forward strand.
CCAATGCCTAAGAAATTGGGAATCCAGGCTGCCCAAAATGGTGATAAGACTCCTGTGATTCCCAAAGAACCAAAAGTAAAGCCGAGAAAGTAATAAATAAACACTATTGCCACGCAAAAACCAAAAGCTTGGGAACGATTAACTTGAGAATATTTTGTACCCAAAGCAGAACCAATGGAAGCAAAGATTAAACAGATAAAAGGAAAGGCATATTTTTGTTGAATTCTGACAGTAAATTTGGCTATATCTATTTTTCTCCCGCTATCTTTAATCAAGTTTAAATATTCTTTGGCTTGGCGAATATTCATATCATCGGGACTACGTTCTTTTTGGACTATTTCAAACAGGGTAGTAGATAAGGGGATCTTTTTATGGTGAAATTCTTCGGTATTGATGTTGCCATTAAGATTATTAATTTGATTTATTTCTCCTTCAATCAAATTCCAAACTTGTCGTCCTTGTTCTTTTTTTGCTAGTTTAGCAGTAATAATTTGGGAGATTTCCCCCCGTTCTAGAGTAATAATAGTGACTTTTTTCAAAGTGCGATCGCGATATTCTTCAGCAAAATAAATTCTTTTTAAAATTCTAGATGACTCTTGATTTTTGCCTGATTCGTATTCAGGATAAAAGATATCTTTTTTTTGTAAGTTTAATTCTGTTTTAGCAATAAAGGGATTTTGTAATAAATTTGCTTGATAATTAGCAGCAGGAACAATTAACTCATTAAACAAAAAAGTTATGCCTGTAATAAATAAACTAAATACTAAAGCTGGGGCAATGATTCGTTTCAAACTAATGCCAAAACTCAGCAAGGCAATTAATTCGCGATCGCTATTTAAACGACCAAAAATAATTAAGCTAGATAATAAAATAGAAATAGGCAAAGCATAAGCAGCATATTCGGGAATTTTATAGCAAAAAATTAAGACTGCTATGGGAATAGGTAAATTATATTCAGTAACTTTATAACCTAAATCCGATACCGTACCAATGGTTACTCCCAAACAAGAAAATAAACCCACGCTAAACAAAAAGAATAAACCCAATTGATTGATAATATAGCGATCTACTAAAGATAGTCGATGACTTAATATGCGATCGATGATTTTAAAATTCAATTTTATTGACACATCAGCTAATATAATCCATTTTACTGTCCTTAACCCTTAACCCTCATAGCACAAAAAAATCACATATTAGGTGCAAGATCTGTGTTAAACGTAAATAAAACACCACTTTTGCCGAGGTTTGTTATGTTTGAGTCATCAAACAGTATTTAGCCAAAAATAGAGGGGGAAATAGTCATGGAAATAGGTGTTCCTAAAGAAACCAAAGATCGGGAATTTCGTGTTGGCTTAAGCCCCAGTAGCGTTCGCGCATTGTCCCAAAATCATACTGTATTCATTGAAACCCAGGCAGGTATGGGGTCGGGTTTTACCGACGAATCATACCAACAAGCTGGGGGGAAAATTGTTAATAGTGCAGATCGAGCTTGGGACAAAGAATTAGTTGTTAAAGTAAAAGAGCCTTTAAAAAGCGAATATCAATATCTCAAACCGCAACAATTGTTATTTACCTATCTTCATCTAGCAGCCGATGGCGACCTAACAAAAGCTTTAAGAGAATCGGGGACAACTGCGATCGCCTATGAAACTGTAGAATTGAACAATGGTAGTCTGCCCCTCTTGACTCCCATGAGCATTATTGCAGGACGTTTATCAGTCCAGTTTGGTGCGAGATATTTGGAAAAGCAACAGGGAGGAAGGGGCGTATTATTGGGCGGTGTCCCAGGAGTTAGCCCTGGTAAGATAGTAATTCTCGGCGGTGGTGTAGTTGGCACAGAAGCAGCCAAAATTGCCATTGGTATGGGTGCAAGAGTTCAGATTATTGATATCAATGTGGATCGCTTGAGCTATCTAGAAAATTTATTTGGTTCGAGAGTAGAATTGCTTTATAGTAGCCCTGCAACTATCGAAACGACAGTTGCTGATGCAGACTTACTAATTGGCGCGGTGTTAGTAGTTGGTAAAAAAGCCCCCATACTAGTATCTCGCAATCTCGTAGCCCAAATGCGATCGGGTTCGGTGATTGTTGATGTGGCAGTAGATCAAGGAGGCTGTATTGAAACCCTACGTCCGACATCCCACAGCCAACCTACCTATACCGAAGAAGGAGTGGTTCATTTTGGCGTGCCTAATATGCCTGGCGCAGTACCCTGGACTGCCACCCAAGCCTTAAATAACAGTACTTTGCCCTATGTGATGCAGTTGGCGAATCATGGCATATCTGCATTAGATAAAGATCGAGCTTTGGCTAAAGGTTTAAATATCCAGTCTGGCAAGATCGTTCATCCCGCAGTTAAAGATGTTTTTCCAGATTTATAAAGCAATTAAATTACAAATATCCATCATAATTCTGCTGTGGTAGATAAGCATAACAAAGCGATCGCTATCTACCATTTTTTAGTAATGATGACGCACCTTAAATCTTGATAAACTACAAAGGCTATAGCCTATCAAATAAACAAAATACGAAAAGAATGTTTAATAGCTTTTTCAATGATTCATTAAATAAGAGAGTAATAAAACAACGAATTCGTCAGCTAACCAAAGCAAAAATTGGCTTTTATAGTATTGGTTTATATCCCGCTTCCCTAGCTTATAATTCTGCTATGCAAAAGAGCGAAAAGTCTCTATTGCTTGCTCCTCGTCCTGGTAGAGACTTGATGGGGGCATTTTCAGAAGATGAAATAAGAGGCATGGATTCTAGGCACGTAGTAAAAATGAATCGAATGTCTCACCATAAAGAAGGGGAAGAATCGGTTTGCAATGATTTAGAATATTTAATTGCTAAATGCGACCTGGTATTATTGACTGCCAATAGTAAATATATCGAGCAAGACTTGGCTCAAGCCCTTGCAGTTAGGAAGAAACTAAACCGATCTAACGTAGTCTTAGCTTGTTTGGCTGGTTCTTTCAATCATGATGAGAAAACAAATAATTCTTATGTTTTGTGTGAAAAATATCCAAATTTAGCCTTTTTCTCTGGTTTCCATCGACATGGTGCATTGAGAGATCCTGTAGATAGTTTTACCGCCAATTTTTGCCATTCCAATGCTTTAACTGCACTCATTGGCGCGCAAATGCTGAATAAACTCTCTCCTAATATTCAAGTTTCTCCTGGTATTCATAATGTAGAAGCCCAGTACATCAAAGCTGCAAAAAATATGGCATCTATTTTTGCAGGATTTGGATATGAATATCACGATAAAAATCCAGGTATTTTACCAACTTTGTTAACTCTGTTATTGAACCAATGTCTCGACCAAGCTGCTAATGTTTCTATGTTTCGACAAGATCGTTATCAACTATATCAACAGCAACCCATAGCATTAACTGAGTTGGGTTACGCTGTACCCAGAATTGAAGCAACTTTGAATAAAGGAGGTTTTACCGAGCAGGTAAGAGATCATACTTTTTCTCAATTAACTGCAATTGTTGCAGATGTGCGAGGTAGTATGATGCTTCCTGTAACTGGCAAACCTACTAGAAACTTTCAAGCAGGACGAGTCTTAGGTCAAGGACTACAAGAGCATGGACGTTGCCCCAATACGATAGAAGAATTTGAACAGTGGTGTGAAAATGCTGGTCTTAATAAAGGAGCATTAGAAGGGCTAAAAGCCTTGAAATATTGGTCGCAGATTGAAGAAAAATATTCTATCCCTGGTCATGATGCTTCAATGATCAATCTTCTTCATAAAGGGTTGTATGGCAACGAAATAGAAAAAGAATTTGCCTTTGCCGTAATGACTGAAAGTAGAGAATTATCTAATTATTGCCAAGAATCAGTCAGACATACTCATAGTCGCAAGTATGCAGACGCATTAAACAGCATCGATCGCCTAGATGCTCTAGAGTTGATTGCTAATGCAGTCATTGCCGAAAATGCCAAGCGAGCAATTTGTGACGAACAGTTGTTGGAAGAAAGGGACTTACAGGAAGACGATCCTGCCTATTTACAAGTCATGGAATTAATTGAACACGGGACATGATTTTTGACGTTTGCGCGAGTTGGAGTGCAATTTAATATAGCTTGAGTATAATTAACAGGTTTAATTACCCTAATACTCAGACTCGGCTTCATGGAAATTATTCTGACTCTCAGCGTTCTGACATTAGCCCTAATTGCCTTTATTTTTGAATGGTTTCCTGTAGATCTAACCGCCATTATGGTGGCAATAGTCTTAATGCTGCTTGGGCTAGTGACTCCCGAAGAGGGAATAGCTGGCTTTGGTAACACCGCAACCATTACGGTGATGGCAATGTTTATTTTGAGTGCGGGAGTAGGTAAGACTGGTGCAATTCAAGTAGTTAGGGATCTGCTATTGGAATGGGGAGGCAAAAATGCCTTTCAGCAAATTATAGTAATGGGTATGATTGTTGGGCCGATTAGTGCCTTTATTAATAACACCGCAGTAGTAGCTATTTTTATCCCTGTTATTGAAGATTTTGCCAAAAAACAAGGAATTGCTAGTTCTAAATTACTGATGCCCCTGTCTTTTGCTTCTATTTTGGGAGGAACATTAACTTTAATTGGTACTTCGACCAACATTTTAGCCAGTAGCTTGTCGGCTAAATTAGGACTGGGAGAATTTTCCCTGTTTCAGTTTACTAAATTAGGTATTATCGTCTTTATAATTGGTTTACTATATATCGCGATCGCAGCACCAAGAATTCTACGCAATCGTCAAAGCAAAAAAAGCGGTATCTTAAGCGAAGAATATGAAATTAAAGATTATGTTACCGAGGTGGTTGTTTCTCGGGATTCGAGTTTGATCGGACAGACTTTAAGAGAAAGTGAAATTCAACGTAAGTTTGACATTGACGTATTAGAAATAATCCATCAAGGAGTACATTTTCCCCAACCTATTGCGGACAAAAAAATTAGGTCGGGAGATATTTTACTAGTTAGAGGCAGTAAAGATGTTTTGATTCAACTCAAAGCAGAAAGAGGCATCGAAATTCTTCCCGATGTCAAGTTCAATCAGGAACAATTGGAAACAGAATTAAATACAGGAGAAGAAAAAATTGGCGAAGTATTAATTTTATCTAATTCTCGTTTTATTGGGGCAACTCTCAAAGATTTACGCTTCCGTCAACGTCGTAATGCGACAGTTTTGGCTATTCGTCGAGGGGAAGAAGTATTAAGAGAAAGGTTGGGCAAAGTTCCTCTACGTTTTGGCGACTTGTTATTAGTTCAAGGTCCGAAGCAAAGCTTTCTTGGTTTACAAACTTCGCGAGAATTATTAGTTTTAGAACAAAAAGATGTCGAGAATTTGAGAATAGATAAAGCTCAAACTGCGATCGCAATTTGTTTGGGAGTAATTGTCGCCTCCGCATTTAATTTAATTCCTATTTTAGTTAGTGCTTTAGCGGGGGTTGTTTTAATGGTTTTAACAGATTGCCTCAAACCAGGGGAAATATATGGGGCAGTACGTTGGGATGTAATTTTTCTTTTGGCTGGTTTAATTCCTTTGGGGACGGCAATGCAAAATTCTGGAGCGACAGAATATTTAGCCAAGCCAATTTTGCTAGTTGGGAGTAATTTGTCGGGCTATTGGATATTATTATTTTTCTATTTTATTACTACTATTTTGACTTCGATTTTATCTAATAATGCAGCAGTTTTATTGATGATTCCCATTGGAGTTCAAGTTGCTCAAACCTTAGAATTAAATCCATTTGCGATCATGTTTGCGGTAACATTTGCAGCTTCTAATAGTTTTATGACTCCCATTGCCTATCAAACAAACACGATGATTTATGGGCCAGGAGGATATAAATTTACTGATTTTGTTCGTTTGGGAACACCTTTAAGTGTTATTGTCGGCTTGATTACTCCTGGGTTGATTATTTGGCTTTATGGACTGTAATGAGTAATGAGTAATGAGTAATAACAAACGCTTTTTATCTTTTCTAATTCCGAGTATTTTTCTGATTGCTGGATTGATTATTATTTATCGGTTTAATATTTTTGAATTCGATCCAGATGAAGGAATTAATTTGATGAAAGCTTTGCTAGTCAAACATAATTATTCACTATACTCAGAAATTTGGAGCGATCAACCCCCATTCCTAACTTATATGTTAGCTGGATTATTTAATATTTTTGAACCTAGGGTTGATATAGCTAGAACTTTAATTCTATTATTTTCTGTCGTACTAATTTGGGAGAACTGGCTAATTTTATTTAGGTTTGGCGGAATAAATGCTGCCTCAGTCGGATCGCTACTCTTAATAATATCCCCTAGCTATTTAAAACTTAGTGTTTCGGTAATGATTGGTTTGCCTTCGCTAGTTTTGGCAATGACAGCAATACTATTTATTATCTTTTGGCACGAGCAAAAACAAAATAAATGGCTAATTTTTTCGGCATTATGTTTGAGTCTTTCCGTGGTGACTAAATTATTCACCTTTTTTTTAGCTCCTATTATTGCTCTGGGTATCTTAATAGATGGAATCAATAATTCTCATCTGGTTAGTTGGCAAAAAAAACTCGGGTCAATTATCTTATGGAGTGTATCTTTTTTAATATTTGCTTCTCTTTTGATAGCTGTATTTATTGGCTATGACAACTTATCCTTTTTAATAAACAACCACACAGATGCTAGAACGATCTCCTCTTTTCAAAATATTTCTTTAGAAGATGTCATCAAGCCCAACTATAGAATTTTTCTGTTTGGTTTAACTTCTTTAGGAATTCTATTTACTTGTTATAAAAAACAGTGGCAAATGCTATATTTTGCAGCTTGGGCGATCGCCAGTTGTTTATTACTCCAGCATCATAGACCAGTCTGGTATCACCACGGAATACTAGTTTATCTTCCCGCGATCTCTTTAGGGGGATTTGCTTTGGGAGAAATGATAACTAAATCTATTCGGCTTGGTTATTCTCGTCGCAAATCGAAAACAAAAGTCTCTTTCTTGATTTTTAGCTTCATTGTATTGGGCTGTTCCATACTATTAATTGGAGAACAAACAAAAACTACCTTTAAAGCGATCGATTCTTGGTATGAAGCAAGTATTAGTCATCTAGAATCTAGTTCTATCGAGCAACAATTTTTGAGGGAGATTACGAAAAACAATTCTTCAACAAAATGGATGATTACTGATTCTCCCATGTTTGCTTTTCGTGGGGGCATAATTGTACCTCCTTCTACCGCAGTTCTTTCTTGGAAGCAGTTGGAAACAGGAAATATCACTGAAGATCGATTGATCGAGATCACCAAAGAATATCAACCAGAACAAATACTACTCAAAAGATTTGAGTTGCCCAAACTAATCGCTTTTCTCGAACAAAAATACGACCTAAAAAAACAAGATCGTAAAACCAAATTATACTTGCGATCGGCTAATTGATAGCCAACTATGTTTTAATTTTAGCTTGCCATGCCATAACATTTTTAAAATCAAAAAAAACAATTATTTAAGACATAACTAGTGTAATTAATTCTAATTTTTTAGTTATTAGAACCCTATCTATAGAACTTTTTAGATTAAATTTAATTTATAGCCTATGAGCTACAAAACACCGCGCCCTAGAGAAGCCTGGAAAATTTAACAAGTAAATTTACTAAATAGAAATAGCAATTATGGAGACTATTGAATTAGGCATTTTGAATGATACCCCCGTCAGTCAAAGTGATGATGTACTATTTGACCTAAATGCTAATGGAGGAGATTTAGAAACTGGAAACTTCTTCGACTCTTATTCCTTTTCTCTAGATAGCCCGACTAGTATTACAATTAGTGCCGATGCCGATACATCTGCCGAATCCCCTTATGGAGTTAGTTTTCTAGTTGCTAACGAAGTAAATAATGAAGCTGGGGATCTAGTTGGTCTTGGTTATTCTGATTTAGAATCTTTAGAAGAAAGTGAAGAAGTATTCCAAGCAAACTTATCTCCTGGGAAGTACTTTATATTAGTTAGTCCCGTTCCTGAATTAGAAACCGATGTTTCAGATCTCAGTTTTACCGTAAACTACACCCTGGATATCAATCCTACTTCTTTGGCTGCGGATACTGTTGTTGATAATGAGAATGTAAATACAGACAATACAGAAATAGACATTCCTTTAGAAGACGGAATAATAAACCTTCCCGAATCTGATGATGGAGACGTTAATAGTCAAGTAATAGAAAATAATTTCGTTATTGTTAATACCTACGAACGCGGTAGCGAAGAAGATTCCTATCAATTTGAAATTGCGCAATCGGGAACTTATGATGTAGAACTAACGAATTTAGAAGCCAATCTAGATTTATCGATCGCCGATAGAGAAGGAAATACTCTTTATTCCTCTGCCGAATCGGGAAATCAAGCAGAATTTATTGCTGCCGATTTTGCCCCAGGCTCTTATACCGCCTCTATTACAGGGGAAGGAGACGTAGAAACTAGTTACAGTTTTAGTATCACTAAAACCTCATCTGATGGCGGATCGGACTCTGGTGGAAATGAAACAGAAGGCGATCGCGACTCCCTTCTAGGAGAAGGAGATCTTGTTTATCGATTTCGGGAAACAGAAGCAGGGACTCAGTTTTATACCACTTCAGAAGTCGAGCGAGATTCAATTATAGATAATTTACCCAACTATCAATTTGAGGGCGAATCTTTTATTGGCGCGCCCAATTCAGCCGAAAATGACATCACGGGAGTACTTCCTGTTTATCGCTTCTTCAATACTAGTACGGGAGTTCATCTATATACAGCTTCAGAAATAGAGCGAGATGCTGTTACAGCCAATCTGCCCAACTATACCCCAGAGGGAATATCCTACTATGGTTATGAATCTCAAGTAGAGGGTTCGACAGCCCTATACCGTTTTTATAATCCTGGTTTAGATGCTCATTTTTATACCCCTTCCATTGCCGAAAGAGACCAATTTCTGGCTTCTGCTGAATATCAACCCGAAGGGGGAGAAGACGGAATTGCTTACTACGTCCAACCAATTGAGATCTAAAAATAATCAACTAAATTTTGCGTGGTTTAAAATAAGCCTCCATTACTTGTCTGACTAGAGGTGCAGCAACCGAACCGCCCCCACCACCAGAATGTTCGGCAAATGCCACAACTACAACTTCTGGCTTGTCGAAGGGTGCATATGCCCCAAACCAAGTATGGGAGTCTCCTGGAGGGGCTTCTGCTGTCCCGCTTTTTCCTGCACCAGGGGGGGTATGGGGAGAATTTAATCTCGCTCCCGTACCTCCATCTACTACGGCTCTCAGCCCCTGTTTAATAGTGCTGAGGGTAGTTGGCTTGAGGTTCAAACTTACCCTTTGAGCTTGTTTTGATTCGTTATCCGTTTGCAATAAATGAGGTTGTACTCGATAACCATTATTGGCGATCGCACTAAACATCACAGCGACCTGTAAAGGAGTTGCAGCGGTAAATCCCTGACCGATAGACATATTAACCGTATCTCCAGTAGTCCAGCCCCAATTATTAAAATTAAGCCGTTTCCAACCATCGTCGGCGATTAATCCTTTGGTTTCCCCTTGCAGTTCGATACCTGTCTTTTGACCAAAGCCAAATTTACGCGCCCACTCAATCAATTTTTCTCCCCCCACACCACGACCAATTTGACCGTAAAAAGTATTACTACTCCAAGCAAGGGAAGATACGTATCCCATCGGTCCAAAACCGCGCTTATTCCATTCTCTAAATCTCGTTCCCCCTACAGAAATATAAGGATATGTCCCCAAAACAGTGTTGGGGGGATATTTACCCGATTCCAATCCTGCGGTGGCGGTAACGATCTTAAACGTAGAAGCAGGGGGAAACGCCCGTAATGACATATTCAAAAAAGGATTACCCTGTGCTTGTAACTCCTGCCAAATATCATTAGTAATAGGGGCAGAAAAAATATTCGGATCGAAACTAGGATAACTAGCCATGGCTAATACCGCACCATTTTTAGGATCTAGTGCCACAATTGCCCCTTTGGTAGTTCCCAACGCCTTTTCCGCAGCCCTTTGAACCTCTGCATCGATGGTTAAAGTAATATCTTCTCCCACTCCTGCGGGGTTTTCTCCCAAGAGTTGGAGAATACGCCCCGCACCATTAACCCCCAACTTCAAACCACCCCATGTTCCTCGAAGTTGAGACTCATAAGCAGATTCTACCCCCATTCTGCCCATCACATCCCCCAGTCTATAGCCTTTAGACTTTCGTTCTTGTAACTCTTCTCGATTCAGTTCCCCCGTATAGCCAATAATATGGGCTGCAAGCTTACCTTCGGGATAACTTCTAACTTTACCAACATCAATTTCAACCCACTTTAACTGAGTCCGATATTCTTCTAAGGCGGTAATTTGTGCTGAAGTCAGGTTACGGGCGATCGGAATCAAACTAGGATAGTTATATCCCGCATCTTCGACTCTTTTTTGCAGATCTTCTGGCTTTATTGCTAATATTTGGGAAATTATCTGGCGATTGGTCGACCAATTTCGTTGTTTTTGGGCTTTGGGCCATAAATAAGCTGAATGAGACAGGCGATTGGTTGCAAGAACTTTGCCGTTGCGATCTAGAATGCTACCCCTAACTGGTGGCTTAGGAACAATGCGAGTGCGATTTTGTTCTGCCTTGGCTTGATTGAGATCTCCTTGTTGTAGTTGCAAATAAGCTAAACGCCAACCAATCCCGCCAAATAAAATTAAGCTAATGACTGTCATGATAGGAATCGCTTGCAATTGATTTCCTACAGTGCGACTATTGGAATCTTGAGATTTAGTTTTTAGTTTGGCACTCATACAGGTTGTAAAAATAAGATCGCGTTGGTTTTGTTGGAGGCTGTTAACTCTCAATCTTTAATATTCCCGATCTGCAATTGAATTATTCAACAACGATCCAATCACTTCGGTATTTTAGAAAAATCTTCAAACCAACCCCGTCGCCAAAAGAAATAGATCAAGGAGGCTGCGGTGGCCAACATTAACCCCCAACACATCGGATAACCCCAGTACCAATCCAACTCTGGCATATTCAGAGGGGAAATACTGCTATTAAAATTCATGCCATAAATACCTGCAATAAAAGTTAGAGGAATAAATATGCTAGAAATTACGGTTAACAGTTTCATCACTTCGTTCATTTTATTGCTAATAGCAGAAAGATAAATATCCGTCAGACTAGCTGCTAATTCGCGGTAGGTTTCGATAATGTCAATGATTTGTACGGTGTGGTCGTAACAATCCCTCAAAAAGATCAGAATATCTGGATCTATGAAGCTACTACCATCTCTAATTAAGGTATTGAGAGCATTTCTTTGGGGCCAAATTGCTCGTCTAAGGGCTAACAATTCTCGTTTGACTTGATATACATCCGCTAAACTACTGTTGCTAGGATTAAACAGAACTTCATCTTCTAGATCTTCGATTTTTTCACCATATATTTCTAAAACAGGGAAAAAACCATCAATAATCGCGTCCCAAAGAGCATAAGCTAAATAATCCGCCCCCATTTCTCTAATCGAACCTTTGTTATATTGAATTCGTCGTCGCACTGGGAGAAAACAATCTTTTTCGGGTTTTTCTTGCACTGTCAATAAATAATTTTTGCCGACGACCAAACTAACTTGTTCTAGCCAAAAACCTTCTCCTGATGGCTTGGGAACGACCATTTGAGTTATAACTACCAGTTGTTGGGTATAGTCTTCTACTTTTGGTCTTTGGGGGACATTAACTACATCTTCTAAGACCAAAGGATGCAAATCAAATACTTTTCCCAATCTTTGTAAAATATCTTCGCTACCCAAACCTTTGACATCAACCCAAGAAACAGACTCCGTATTTAGATGTTTGGCACAGGCTTCGGGGGTTAAATTGTTAATACGATGAGCGTGATCTCTACTATAATCAATTAAGACAATGTCAGGTGTTTCTGCGTCTGCTTCGATATTGAGCGTCCCTGGAATACTTCCTGGCTGTTCGTAGGAATAGTCAAATAAATCTTCTTCTTCCTCTTTTTGTGCTGGCGGTAATCCAATTTCTTGGTTTACTTGATTTTCATAGCTCATAAGTAAATTCCAGTTAAAGAGTACTCAACTAATTATGACTGCCCCAGGCATTTCGCCACAAGCTCTACATCGAAAAACCGCGAAATAACCGATTCCCAAAAAAAACACCAGCGATCGCCTCGCTGGTTTGATAAAATGTTGTTGTTGTTTAAGTCTGGAAAAATCTCTAGTCGCGCGTTTCCAAACGAAGCAACTGTAAAATCTTTTTGACTCACTAAGAATTGTAACAGAAGATACGGTAAATTTGTAAAAAAATAATAACTGTATTATCTGTTACACCTATTTTACGCTAAGGAATTTTAATGTCATGTGATTTTGATCGCTTAGACGTTGGTTATAAAATTTAAAATTACTTACTGCTAGCTAGTCGATCTGCCCAGCGCGTAGTTTCAGGAATACGATATTTGGTCAAACAGCCCATTACATAGTCGATCGCCGTAGGCAAATTGATTTTGTGTCCCACCGACACGTAGATTGGCTTAACCTTATTGCGCGATCGCAATACAACCCCAATCGTTTCATCATTATCGATTAATGGTTTCCAACTGCCCTTTTCTAGGGGAATATCTTCATGTTCGCCAATAAATCGAGATTTAGCCACACCAATAGTCGGAATATCTAAAAGTACTCCCAAATGACAAGCCAGCCCAAAACGACGGGGATGGGCTAAACCCTGCCCGTCACATAAAATTAGATCTGGAGTTAGGTTTAAGTTGGGGAAAGCTGCCAAAATTGCAGGAATTTCGCGAAAGGAAAGATATCCAGGGACATAAGGAAATGCAGTCGGAATACGAGCGATCGCTTTTTCGACTAATTCTAATTCTGGATAGCTCAAGACTGCTATTGCTGCTTTAGAGATTTTATAATTATCTTCAAAACCAATATCCACCCCCGCTACATATTTCACTTCTTTTAAATGGTCGCAAGTGATTACTTTATGTCTTAATTGTTCTTGAATCTCTTTTGCTTGGGCTACAGTTTTGACATTTATCATCGATCGCCAGTGGTTATTGCCAGTTGAACTGCACCCCTAGATATTCTTCCAATTGTTGATTGTAGGGTGCAAAATATTCGATCAGAGTTTTTCTGAGAGAAGAATCCACTTCATTGTATGATCCTCCGTTAACTTTGGGATATTGTTCTAAGTCATAGTTTGGCAACCCGAGAAAATCCCATACTTGTTTCATTTGTAGTGCGGGATTTTGATAAAAATCTTCACTTTTGAGAATTAAAAACTGTTCTCGTCCGAGAATCTCGATCCAGGGTTTAAGCTTATAAATATAGAGGCTACTGAGAATATTATCGGGATTATAAAAGCCTGTTTCTATAATCTCTTTTTCAGTAACTGTTTTTAATCTTTTCATCTCTTCTGAGATCGCCGTAGTCAAATCTACATTAGTCAAACCAGTATTAAATTTATGATAGTGCCAAGAAATAGCTCGATCTGCGGGATTTCTCAGGAGAATGATAATTTTGGTTTTAGGAAAAGTCTGTTTAATTCGGCGCGCCACTTCAGGAAAACGGAGATAATTGGGCGTGGCTTCTCCTGTCAAAAAATCAGGGCGATCGGTAATCGTGGGAAAATGAGCTAGATACCAATCAATTCCCCGTTGGAAGTTTTTCCAATAAAAATCTATTTCTTTTTTGTGGGATAGCAAAACTTGAGGATGACAGCCCAAATAATAGTAGATCGAAGATGTTCCGCTTTTAGATGCCCCCGCAATGATAAAATCTGGTCCAGATTCTTGTTTTTCTTTCCAGGTTAATTGAGTTAAATGGGGCTGTTTTTGAATAGCTTGTTCGTAACTACCCTTGCGATAGCATTCAATAGCTTCTGGGACGCGATTTTGTTGGCTGAGGGCATCTCCTAAGTTGCCCCAGGCGATGGTAATGTTGGGATTTTGAGCTACTATGCCACGATAAAACTCAATCAATTCATCGAGTCGATCTTTGGCAATGGGAATATATTGCAAATCGATATATGCCAGTTTGAATTGAGGATCTAACTCGATGGTTTTTTGATAGGCTGCGATCGCTTCGACAAAACGTCCTTTTGCCCTTAAAAGCTTGGCTTGTTGATAGTGATGCTGGATCGTGACATGGGGATAGATGGCTAGAGTTTTTTGATAGGCTGCGATCGCCGTATTTTCTGATGGAGATGATTCGGGGCTGATTTTGATTGCCTCGCGATGACAAGCAATAGCCAGATCGTATTGTTGGAGATGGCGATAAACCACGGCCATTTTATTCAAGATATTAACTCGATTGGGTTCGATCGAGCGAACCTTTCTATAAGCCAGGAGTGCTGGCGACCATTTTTGCTGCTTTTGCCACAAAACACCCAACTGATAATAAGCTTGCCAATAATCTGCTTTTAAGGCGATCGCTTTTTTATAAAACTCTTCTGCTTGGGCGGTGCGATCGATCTTGACTAAAGCTTGACCCCAATAACAATAAAGTTCGGGTAAATTAGGGTTGAGTTGAGCGACGGTTTGATAGCTTTCAATTGCCTGAAACCATTTTTCGAGATCTGCCAAAGCCTGTCCCAAAGCAAGATGGAATCGAGGATTTTGAGGATTTTGCGCTACTCCTTGACGATATAAAGCGATCGCCTGCTGGTATTCTTCTCGTTGAAAAAAAAATTTGCCCAAACTGCGATAAGCACTCAAAAAGCCAGGGTTGATTTTGATCCCACGACGATAAGCGGAAATTGCTCTGCCTGGTTTGTTTTGCTCTTGTAAAGTTTTGGCTAATTCATGGTGTTGTCGAGCAGTAGCAGAATTTGGTTTTAACTTAAATGCCAAATCTAAGCTATCGGCAGCTTTATAGGGATTGTCCAGATGAGTCCAAATCTCGGCTAGATAACCATGAGCTTCGGCAAATTCAGGATCGATTTTAATTGCCTCTTCATAGCTATTTTTTGCTGCTTGCCACTTTTTCTGCTGGAGGTATAAATGACCTAAATCGGCGTGCATTGATGCGGATTTAGGCTCGTTGGCTATTTTCTCGGTACATTTGGCGATCGCTTTTTGAACTTGAGTAGGATTTAAGGGAGAGAGGGAAGATTCTTTCATTTTTTTGTAACAAAAAGGCACATACTACTACAGCTTGCGGATAATCAATTGTAATGCTTGGGGCGATTGATATAATTCCTCCCATTGACCCCTAACAGATTCTAAAAAGCGATCGATTCCTATTTTGGGGTTTTGTTGAACATTCCCAGGATTGTGCCAACCATAATAATTGAAAATCATGATTCCTCCAGATTTTAAAAGCTTCCAACCCAGACTCGTGTTTTTTTCCGAATGGTCGATTAATTTACAACGATCCTGAAGATTGATCAGATCAAAACTATTTGGAGTGCAAGCAGCCAAAAGTTCGTGAGAATTGCCTGTCAAAAAACTAACTTTTGATTCCGAACCCGTTTTGGTAATATTTTCTTTGAGTTTGGGAGCGTAATTTTGGTCGACACAAGTCAATTTTGCCGTTGCACCAGTCAAAATATTATCCAGTAGCCAACAAGCAGACATTCCTTGATAAAAACCAACTTCTAGGGCATTAGCCCTTTCTTTGCCTATCAGAGATTGTAAATAGTTTGTCCAAATTTCAATGCGATGACTAAAAATATCGAGAGTAAAAAAATATTCATTTTCCACACACTGTTGCCAACCGCGATAAGCACAAGTTTTCTGAAAATTGACTGCCGCTTCGGCTAAGTTGCCCTTTTCCCGCAGAGCATTACCCAAATGACTGTAAACCCAAGGATACTCATCCACCAAATTCAAGATGGCATAGCAAGTCGAAATTGCTTCGTCCCATTTTCCCAAAATCAAAAATGTTTTAACCAAATCTCGATAAGCCCAAGGAAAGTCGGGGGCATTTCTAATAGTCTGACGAAAATAATCAATTGCCTGTTCAAAAGAGCGTCTTTGGAGATAAATATTGCCTAGTTTATATTGCGCCCTTGCTTCTGTTGGTTCGATCTCTAAGATTTTTTCATAGATCCTCTGGGCTTCATCTAGTTTGCCTTGTCGTTGATAGATTTCCCCCAGATCGTAAAAAGCGTTAGCCAATCCTGTTTTTCCTTCTGTTGCTCTTTGGTAACAAGCGATCGCTTCGGTTATTTTACCATTTTCTTCTAAAGCTTTTGCTAGCTTGTAGTAACCAGTATTATTAACTAAGTTGGGATTAATTTCTGTTGCCCGATACCAAGCATTCATCTCTGCCTCTTTGTTTTGCAGTTGACCGTTGATTTGGGCTAGAGAAGAATATACCTTAGCCGAATTAGGCAGATATTCCCGAGCATTTTCAAAACAAGATAAAGCTGCCGACCAATTTTTTTCTAGCAGGTGGAGTTCGCCCAATTGACAATAAACCTCTCCTAAACTGGCTTCACTTTCTAAAGCTAAAGAATGCCAAATAATTGCGCGATCGAACTGTCCCATTCCCTGAAGCAAATTACCCAAGTCAGTAAATGCCTCTTGCCATTTTTCTGGGGTATTTTCTCGATTTTCTACTGCCGTTTCACATTGAGCGATCGCTTGAACTAAATAGCTAGAATCCACAGGAAATATATAATTAGTTTAATTAGTTTTTAGGTTTTTTTTTATTTATTGTTACCTGTTGAGGGCTTTATCGCCACTTTCCTCGACCAAGATCGAGTCAAGATCGAGCATTGCCATCCCTCAAAATACGCTCCAAAATCAATTCTAAAGAAGCAATATTAACTAAGATATCTTCTGTTAGGGAGTTTTGATACATTAGATTGCGGAGTGGCAAACATTCAAAATTTTCTCCTACCAAATAATAATGTTGTAATTGTAGATGTTGAGAGATCGTCCAATAATCTGTTCTTTGATAGTTGGGCGAAAATAACTCCACTACTTGAGTATGAGGAGAACAAAAAACCAAATTAGTCAGTCCCGAACCGTGGGGTGCGACAATCACCTCTGCATTGACAAATATTGCTACCTGCTCTAGAACAGACATCTCTTCCAAAAAGACAGTTTCAAATCCTCGTTCTGTCAGTAAGCGATCGACTTCTGACTCGTTAATAATCTGTCTATTCTTACTTTTGGCTCGGCTAATATAGATTTTTTTACCAATATTAATTTCAGTAAGATTAACTAGGGGAATAAAAGTCTGTCGCAGAAACTCCATTGTCCCAGGAGGAATCCAATCCATATAGCCAGGAAAAGAAGGCACGATCAATTCTTCGGCTTGAATATGACAATGGCGATCGCTTTCCAAGATCTTATAAGAGGGGATATTTAAAAGTTCTAGAGTTTCTTTTTGATAGGGTTTACTCAAACTATTGACCACAAAACAGTCAATATCTTTTAGTTCGATTTGACTGCGCTGGATTAATTCAATCCGAGGCAAAATGTCAAACATCCAGTGATAATAAACATGACCCGCTAAACCCGACAACAAAGCTACTTTTCCATCAATTTTTTCTACAGGAGGAATGCTTTCTAGCTCAAAAATACTATGCTCGTTCCGTTCTTGATAGGGACATTCGGGCAAAAACCAGGGGTAATAGCGAGATAAGTCTCCCAACAAATAATTATCGGGAGTAATCACTGCCAACGCATCGCAGATAATCCACGAATTTTTTTGCGGTGCAATCCAACTCCTTCCTTGAGGAATTGTTACCACAAAGGGCAGTCTGCTTTGGATGGGGGCTGGTTGTTCTAAAGAACACTGATAAGCATTTTTGCCAATTTGTAGGGGTTTAAAATGCTCCATGAGTTTGGTCATGCAGCTATTACAGTTGACTCCACCACAATCTGAATATGCAGTTTTGCCAGGAGGTAGAATATTTAGAGCTTCTGGTTGTCTGATGCCTCTAATTGTATTGATTGGGGGAGATACATCGGACCAAACTATTTGAACGTAATCAAAATCTTCTAGCTGACAGTCTCTTACCCAATCTTGAGTGTGATGATAAACTTGCTCTGGCAACAGAGATAGATTATGTTCCCTAGCAAACAAACGGGGGAGATTTTCCCATTGTTGAGGGTTCTGCATCTTTTGATTGAGAACGGATTCATAACAATCGATCGCCTGTTCCGCATCTTGAGTTTGCTCTAAAATTTTACCTAGCTGGAAACAAATTTGAGGGTATTTTGGCTGCAAATTTAAACCAGTTTGATAAATAGCGATCGCCCCATCCCATCTTTGTTGTTTTGCCAGACAATTACCCAGTTTGAGATACAAATCGGCTTTTTCGGGGTGAAGTTGTAAAGCTTTTTGATAATAAATTTCTGCTTGAGTCAATCCGCGAAACTCAAACAGAACATCTCCCATTTCCTCGTAAGTTTGTCCTAGATAATGATAGGCAATCTTATCTTTCTCATCGAGTAATGCCTGAAGAAAACGAGCGCAAGATTTTTTGGCTATAGCTAATAAATCATCGGGTTCTGATGCCAAGAGTCTCTGACAATATACCGTCACAAAATCAGGCTGGATTTTAATAATTTTGCGCCATAAATCTAACACCGCTGGTAAATTGCCTAATTTCTGTTCTGCATCGGAACAGTGGCTATAAGCCAAAATATTAGCTGGTTCTAAAGCGATTACCCGACGATAGCACTCGATCGCCTGGGGATAATTGCCCTGTTGCTGCCAGAGCTTGCCCAAGTTATGATGAGCCAAAGCCATTTTGGGTTCTAAAACAATAGCATTTTCAAAACTGGAGATCGCCAATCCTGGTTCGTTATTAAGCCAATAAACCTGACCCAAATTATTGTGGAGAGTTGCCCAAGTAGGATCGAGATGAATGCCCTTTTGAAAAATTGCGATCGCCAAGTCATATTCTTTTTGTCTGGCATAGGTGCTGCCCAAATTACTATATGCCCTGACAAAATTGGGCTGCACTACAATTACTTGTTCGTAACTGGCGATCGCAATTTCTAATTCTCCTTTTTGATCATAGAGAACTCCCAAATTAAAATAAGCAGCACCATAGTCTGGCTTAATTTCTATGGCTTGGTTATAAGCAATAATTGCTGCATTCCAGTCATTTGATTGATGGAGTACCACCCCTAGATTGTATTGTAGTTCTGCCCAATCAGGTCTGAGGGCTAAAGCTTGTTGGTAATGCCAAACAGCCCGATCTAGTTTTTTTTGTTTGCTCCACAGCAAGCCTAATTCTGCATACACTTCTGATTGCTCGATTGTCGTTCCCAGAGTTTTTTGATAGGAACTGATTGCTGCGTTTATATTTCCCTGTCCCACATAAGCTTTAGCTAAATAAAGATAGAAGTCAACAGCACTAGGATCGAGGGATATCTCTTGCTGACATATTTTTATAACTTGTTCCCATTCTCCTTTGACAAGATGGGATTTGACACTTTTGATTGAGGATGCGCCTCTGCTCATTGACAGTAAATGGAATAACCCACGCTTAAAATTACAAAATAACTTAGAAAACTAAATAATTATATTTAATTGGTATCTCAATATACTATTAGACCCACAACTTAAGTCGTGGGTCTAATAAAACACTATTCTAATAGTACCGATTCAATAATGGAAATCTAACTTATTTATAGTAGTTCCCAAGAATCCTTATCTGCATTAAATTCTATGGTCACGTCTTGACCACCACCAATATCTATCGCTTCTTGACCGTTAACTGAAACAATTCCGTTTTCAGTATTGTAGTCGACACTGTCGGTTGCCCCAAGACCAAATATTTTGATCGTATCAGCAAAGCCATCGTCTTTGAAATCGACGATGGTATCGACTCCAGTTCCCAATTCAGCAGCCACAAATTGGAAAATATCATCTCCAGTACCACCTCGGAGGGTATCGCCCACTGGATTGCCGTCATCGTCAAAGCCACCAAAACCGCCGATCAAGACATCATTTCCAGCACCACCAGCGATAAAGTCTGCACCAACACCACCTTTGATGATGTCGTCTCCTATACCTCCTCTAAAGGTATCATCCCCCGCACCACCAGTAATGACGTCGTCTCCACCTCCAGCGAAAACCTTTGCATCCCCTGCACCAGTAGTAATCATATCCATCATCGAACCGCCATTGATCCCAACTTTGGCGTCGCCTTTGATTTCAATAATATTTTCTTCACCTTGTTGACCAACAACATTTATTCCGCCATCGGCATTTGGTGTTTCTTGCAAAAAATCAGTGTTCTCTGGGCTAACAATAGTTGACATAATAAAAACTCCTTTTTGTAATGTTTAACATAACTAAAAAACATCTTTTTCGAAAAACAAATCTCAAGCAATTATATGATAAATCATATTTATTTCAATCCTAGTAAGGTAGAACACAAAAGCAGAAAAAAAGCTATATGTCATATATTACTTTTTATATATTGTGTCTATTTTTGTGTAAATGTCAATGATAAATACCGCAAAATATTCATCTTTAAAAATATCAGCAAAAAATATATCACAAATATTTTAATGGTTAAAGTTATTATCCAGTAAAGAATTGTGGGTGTCAAAAAAAACAACCAGATTAAATGCTTAAGTAGTAATACTTAAAAATAAACATAAAAATAAAATAATTTAAAAGCAATTAAATAAAAATACTTATATCGCCATTTTATCGATCTTGATAATCATTAAGATCGATAAAATATTTATTTGTTGTTCAAATTTAAGATCCAACTCTAGTTGATCGTGAAACTGACTAAGTAATAACTCATAAAAAATATTTTAAACCAATTAAAAAAAACAAAGAATGGCGATTAATACGGAGGTCAATTGGGTAGACTTTAAACTAGAGAATAAAAAAATAGCGGTCAATTGTGACAGACTGCTAATGATTAAGTCAAAATTAAAGAGAAAAATTACATATGAGTAGGATTAAACTCTGAATGATGGAATCGATCGATGGCGAGCCTACTGTTGGCGTAATAATTCCGAGCTATAATTGCGATCGCTATATTGTCCAAGCAATAGAAAGTGTCTTACAACAGGAAGGCTGTAGCTATGAAGTGTTGGTCATTGACGATGGTTCGACCGACTCAACCGAACAAGTTTTGATGCCCTATCGCGATCGCATTCGCTATATCAAACAGAAAAACCAAGGAGTTGCAGCAGCTCGCAATCACGGTATAGCAGTAGCCCAAGCCAATCTAATTGCTTTTCTCGATGCCGATGATTATTTTGCTCCAGGAAAACTAGCTCGACAGGCGGAGATTTTGATGCAGCGTCCCGATGTCGGTATAGTTCATAGTGGTTGGCAGCGAGTTGATGCAGAGGGAAACAAATTATTAGATGTCTGTCCTTGGGAATATATTCCTGAGTTGGATCTAGAAAATTGGCTGCGCTGGAAACCAGTTTTGCCCAGTGCCATGATGTTTCGTCGAGAATGGTTGCAATATGTTGGAGGTTTCGATCCTCGTTTTCCTCCCGCAGAAGATACCAACTTGGTACTCAAACTCGCCCTCAAAGGCTGCAAAACTGTTTGGCTACGAGAAGTTACCGTATACTATCGCCAACACGATGCTAGTGCCATGCACAAAGGTTTGCCCCAAGCTCTCTCTCTGACAGCAGTTACAGACGATTTCTTTGCTCAACCCGATTTACCCGATCGCCTGCGGTTAATGGAGCAATCTGTCCGCTATGGTACGTTAGTCTGGATTGCTTGGTATCTCCACTTTACGGGACATCAAACAGAAACTATAGAATATCTCAAGCAAGCTTGGCATTATCGCCCCAATTCGGGAATGACAACGGTAGTCAGTTGGATTGAAAGCTTTGCTGAATTTTCTAGTAATTGGGGAGTAAAGTTTAACGCCTACAGCTTAACTAGCTCTGATGAATGGCAGAAGTTCCTTCGATGGCTAATTGAAGAGCAGAGAATTCAGGTAGAAGGGGATCGATAATCGATCGCTGTGTGGTTGACCAAATCATAATAAAAGATCGATGATAGACGAACGTCAACTATATATTTTTCGGTTAAATTAAAGCCTTGAAGGATTAGCTTCACGTCACACTTAGGTTTCCACACATCCCGTATTTTTTATGACTATTGCTCGGACAATTTGTATAGGGTTTTTGGTTCTGATCGTCATTGGAACAGTACTCCTGATGATGCCTTTTGCTACGGCTTCAGGAGATTGGAATAGTTTTGTGGTAGCTTTGTTCACTTCTACTTCTGCTGTCTGCGTTACGGGCTTGGCGGTAGTAGATACGGGAAGCGATTTTTCTTTCTGGGGACAATTAACTATTTTGCTGCTAATTCAAGTTGGTGGCTTGGGTTATATGATGACCACTACTTTTTTGATTTTACTTCTGGGCAGAAAATTCGATCTGAGACAGAAATTTGCCATTCAAGAATCATTCGATCGCCCGTTTTTGCAGGGTAGTAACAATTTAGTGCGATCGATTATTGCCACCACAGCGATCTTTGAAATTACAGGTATCTTATTACTCTTAAACACTTTTGTCCGCGAGTTTGGTTGGTCTGGGGGTTTGTGGTATTCAATTTTTCATAGTATCAGTGCTTGGAATAATGCGGGGTTTAGTCTCTTTTCTGATAGTTTAGTTGGCTACCGTTCCTCTTGGGTAATCAATTTAGTGATTCCTGGCTTAGTTATTTTTGGCGGAATTGGCTATCAGGTAATTATTGAGATGTATTTGTGGTCGATCGATAAAATCAAGGGAAAATCCGAGAGATTTTGTTTTTCCCTCAATTTTAAAGTAGTCGTCAGCACTACCGCATTGCTTTTAATAGTAGGAACGATCGCGTTTTTCTTCACCGAATTACACAATTCTGCTACTTTAGGTGATTTTAATTTTCAAGATAAATTTCTCGCTGCTTGGTTTCAGTCTATGAGTACTCGAACCGCAGGATTTAATAGCATTGACTTGGGTAACATGACCACCGCAGGATTATTTATCACTATGGGCTTTATGTTTATTGGAGCGAGTCCTAGCGGTACGGGAGGCGGAATCAAAACCACTACCTTTAGAATTTTATATAACAGCACCAAATCGGTCTTACGGGGTAAAAATGAAGTAGTTTTATATCAAAGAGAAGTCCCCAGCACTCTAATCCTCAAAGCAGTAGCAGTAGTATTTGGTACGGCTGCATCAATTGTCTTGGTGACTATTTTGATTTCTGCCATTGATACAGAATTTGATTTTTTACCAATTCTGTTTGAAGTTATTTCGGCTTTTGCCACAGTTGGCTTATCTACGGGAATTACTTCTAGTTTTGCCGTAGCCTCGAAAATGATTTTGGTGTTGGCGATGTATATTGGTCGAGTTAGCATTTTGATGGTTATTGCAGCTATTATTGGCGATCCTAGCCCTAGTAGTTTGCAATATCCCGAAGAGAATCTGTTGGTCGGTTAAAAACTCGATCGTGGCAAAGTGAGAAAAAGTTATCTTAATTAAAATCCATAGATTACAATGCCAATAGTTAGAATTATTCAGTTAGGAAGCAGAGGCAACAATTGAAATCTCTCAATTTTTTAACTAACTCTCGTAGCAAAAACCGTCAGTTTGCTGTTATCGGCTTAGGACGCTTTGGTAGAGCCGTATGTACTTCTTTGCATAAAATGGGTTACGAGGTTTTGGGGACAGACATCGACCAAAAGTTAGTAACTCAAGTCTTGACTCAAAAAGTTGCCTCTCACGCCATTCAACTCGATTCTACCGAGCCTGAATCTCTCAAAGAAGCTGGTATTTTTGAGATGGATACGGTAATTGTAGCAATTGGCAACTACCTTCAAGAAAGTATTATTACTACTCTCAATGTGAAAGAGGCGGGAGTAGAACAAGTAGTGGCAAAAGCATCATCGGAAATTCACGGCAAAGTCTTGCGCAGAGTTGGGGCAGATCGAGTAGTTTTCCCTGAATACGAAGCAGGCTGCGCTTTGGCAATTAACTTAACTCAACCCGCATTTCTCGAACGTTTTGAATTAGATACAGAAAATAGTATTGTCGAGGTCTTAGTACCAGAAGCATTTCATGGTAAAACTCTATCCCAGTTAGACTTACGCAAGTGCTATGGGGTAAACGTTCTGGCAATTGGTAATGGAGAAAAATTTATCACCAACCCCAACCCAGGACAAGTACTAAAAAAAGGCTTGGTGATGGTGGTGATTGGCGATAACAAAAACTTACAAAAATTACCGATATGAAAAACTAATCCCAAACGGTCATAATCTATTTTTTACATGGTGTTTTAGTTCTTGGTGGTGCGGGATAATCCCCTCGTTGCTCGTAGGTATAACACAAGCCACTATCGCCATCTTCTAAAACTAAATTATCGGGGATGGTGTCATTGGGATTTGGTGCGGGCCATCTTTTGAAAATTTCTATCTTTAATTTCTTGATATATGGGTCATTAACTTTTGTCTTGGCTGGCTTGGGAGTGATGCCATATTCTTCTATTTTGGCTGTAAAAGAATCAAGGGTATCTTGGGGGACTCCATAATCAGCAGTGATGCCAGAAGCAGGGGAGAAATTTAGATTCTGAGGATCAACAAAGACACTATTTGCCTGAGTTACATTATCTTTAATTGCTTCAGCATCTAGAGCTGGCACGGCATAATTGTTGCTGATTCCTTCATAAAGATCGTTTTGACCATTGTTAAAAACTTTGAGTGTTTGTCTGTCGGGGAGGGCGTGAAACAGATTTTTTTTAATTACATTAGGCTGTGGATTTGAATTGGGATCGGGCGGTTGTAATGATAGTTCGCCACTGCCATCGACTGCTTGAGCATTTTGATAGAAAGAATTATTACGGATGGTGCTATTGGCAATAGTGTTTAGTCCCAAGCCCGCTTTGCCGTTATACATTACAAGATTATTTTCTGCTAAAAAGCGACCGTAGAACAACCCTTCCGTATTTTGCATATGCAAACCATTTCCCTCATCAATTTCTAATTTGACAAAGCCCTTACTAAAAACGTGGGAAATCATTGAAGACTGGTTACCAAATACGAGATTTCCCGTCATGGTCATTTTAAAATCCGTGGGATTATTTTGGTCTGGGGTTGCGGGTTTGGAGTTGGCAAAACCATGAGTCCCAGCAAAAGACCACCAAGCATTATTGTAGACAACGCTATCTTTGAGGGTAATATTCGCCCCACCATTGTTGCTCACTCCCGCCCCGGGAAAGTCCCGCACAATACAGTCTACAATCTCGATCTCAAAAGAGGTATTCATGGCAATACCCTGTCCTTTAATTTCGTTGGAGGCATCCGTATCATCCCACCAAAGTTTCAGAGTTTGATCTGGATCTATTTGTTGCGCTGTACCCTGAAATTCAATTCCTTGAATTTTCCAGTAAGATGCACCCTTGAAAACAATGCCATTAACGTCTGACTTTAACTTTACATATTCATTACCGTGGGGTCGGATGATAATTTCTTGACCTGGGCTTCCTGAATTGGTAATGCGAGCGAGATTATTTCTGCGTCCGATGAAACTATTACCAAACCCCTCATTAGTATAAGTTCCCCCACGCAGGTAAATTGTGTCTCCAGGCTGTGCCAGGCTAGCAGCTTTGTGAAGGGATAGTAATGGTTGGTCTACGCTTATACCAGAATTGTTATCATTGCCATTGGGTGCAAGATAGATAGCGTTTTGTGATGTGGTTGTACCCGCCTGGACGGTAAAAGTAATGGGGGTTTCTGATTGTTGTCCGTCGAGGGTGCGAAGGATGGTTGCAGTTTGAGTCCCCGATTGATTACTGGCAGGTGTCCAGTGTAAATGACCGCTGCCGTATTGAATTGCCATTCCAGTGGGAGCATTTTTTAAGGAATATCTCGCTCCTTGACTCGCACCAGATACTATACAGGCATATTCTTCACCTACGGTGAGATTTGTGTTGCATGACACTACGGGCAAGCTTGCTAGTAAGCTTTTTTCTATCGTTGTATCTCGAAGGTTATTTTTATTGATAAAAGTTTCTGCCAAAACAGTATTACTGTTAATTAAAATACTAATAATTGCTGTAACCCAAGTAACTTTTTGATTCATTATTATTTCCTATAATAATATTTGTATTTTGCCAGTCTCGATCAAGGTAGATCTTTATTTAATTTGCTTATTAATTTGCGTTTTAAACGATGACAACCAAAACCAGATAGCAATATAAGAATGCCCAAATTTGGCGAAACATTAAAAGGAACAGCAACGATATTTCCCGAAGCTACTCTAGGAGTACCATTATCAGAATAGAAAGCTTGATATTCTAAGCCATCTAAAGCGTCGGCAGAAGTTAAAGAAATGACCCCTGTCAAAGTATTTGTGCCACTAATGGCGGTATCCACTGCAAAATTTGCCGAAGTCAGGTCAAAATCGCTAGAGTCGATGGTGTAAGGACTATTAGCAGAAGCAGCGGTAACTCCAGACAAGTTGGTTAAAATAAGGCGATCGCCTAGATCAAGAGCATCATCAGCATCCAGATCGATAGTGTAGGAATAATCATTATTTATCTGGCTTTCTAAAGTCAAGCTAAAAGCAATGGCAGGAGATTTTTTTAATAATAAAGAAATAATAAATAGACTACAAAAAGTTAAAGTTTTTATAAAATTGTTCATAGTAATTGAGTCTTGAATAACCAATAAATTTATATACAGACAAACAAAAAATAGCTAAATAAAATCAGCACTAGTAATATTTATTTCATCAATGTCGATCGCGGAAACAAGCAAATCGCCAGTACTCGTTTGACTAATGCTTGTACCAGTATTTAAGCCATTGTCAGTAATAGTTAGATCCCCAAAGGTTAAACCAGCATCTAAACGAATCAGATCTTTGGTATCTTCAAAGTCGTAGATAATATTATTGAGATCCCCTGGACGAATAACAAAAATATCGGCATCTGTACCCCCAAGCATTCTGTCCCTGCCAGTACCGCCATCAATTATGTCTTCCCCTGCATCTCCGTACAGCGTGTCCGCACCAGAACCGCCCAAAAGGGTATCATCTCCCCCATCGCCGTAAACAATATCATCTCCCTTGCCTCCTTTAACAAGGTCGTTACTGTCACCACCTTGAAGAAAGTCATCATCTTTTCCTCCATTGAGATCGTCAGCACCATCATCACCAAATAAACGATCTTTACCGTTATCCCCATCAATAGCATCATTCCCCTTACCTCCACGGGTAATATCATTACCCGCACCACTCTCAAGGCGATCGCCTGCACCAGTTCCAGATAGGTTTCTATCTCCAGAGGGGACAGGATCGGTAATACTATTAGGGTCTAATTTGCCAAAAACAACATAGCTTGCTCCCGCATCTTGAGCATCATTGTTGAGATCGACACCATTTGCACCAATAATAATGTCATCAATACCATCACCATTGAGATCCCCCGCACTACTCACGGATGTACCCAAGAAATCATCAGCATTAATGCCATAAAGTGCAAAGCCACTACTACCGTCACCACCTACAATGTCTGATAGATTTATTTCTGCACCTAAAGCATCTCCGCCAAAAACAACATAACTCTCTCCCGAATCTTCGGTACTGTTGTTATTGCCATCCGCACTAGGAACCCCAATAATAATGTCATTTTTGCCATCATTATTAATATCCCCCGCACTACTTACCGACGTACCAGAAAAGTCATACTCATCGACACCATACAGGACAAAACCATTACTACCATCACCACTGACAATATTGGATAAATTAATGTTTGCGCCTAAATCATTCGAGCCATAGATAATATAACTTTCCCCTGAATAGTCCGTATTATTATTCTTCCCTCCCCCAGACTCGGCACTGATAATAATGTCATCAATGCGATCGCCATTAACATCTCCGATACCGCTTACGGAAGTACCAGAAAAGTCGTAATCATCTACACCATAGATCGCCAAACCACGGCTACCATCGCCACTGATAATATCCCCTAGATTTACTGTCGCGCCAATAGCATTGCCGCCAAAAATAACATAACTTTCTCCTGAATAGTCGGTTTTATTATCAATTCCACTACCTCGACGAGAACCAATAATAATATCTTCAATACCATCATTGTTAATATCTCCCGCACCATTTACAGACGTACCAGAAAAGTCATAGGGATCTGCACCGTAAATCACAAAACCATCCCTACCATCTCCACTAGCAAGATTGGTTAGGTTAATTTCTCCAGCTAAATTATGATCGCCAAAGACAACATAAGTGACACCCAAATCCACATCATCATTACTATTGCCATCAGCGAATTTAGCCCCAATAATAATGTCATCAATATCGTCCCCGTTGACATCTCCTGCGCTGCTAACCGATGTCCCTAAAACATCGCCATTGCCCACACCATAAACAACAAAGCCATCGCTACCATCTCCACTGGCAATATCTGATAAGTTAATCTTCTCGCCTAAATTATTACCACCATAGACAACATAGCTTTCTCCCGCACTCTGACTACTATTATCCTTGCCATCAGCACTACGCGCCCCAATAATAATATCATCAAGGCGATCGCCATTAAGATCTCCTATACCGCTTACGGAATAGCCTGCAAAATCACCGCGATCGATACCGTTAATTACAAAACCTTCTGTACCGTCGCCATTGACAATATTTGATAGATTTATCTCAGCTTGAAAAGTGCTTTTGCCAAATACGATATAGCTTTTTCCTGAAGGATTTGAGGCACTATCAGGATCGTAAATACCACTTGCACCAATAATCAGATCGTCAATACCATCGCCGTTAACATCCCCCCCACTGTTTACTGAAATACCTAGATTGTCACCGCCATCAATGCCTTTAATGATGAAACCCTCTGTACCGTCGCCACCATTAAAACTCGCTAGATCGGATAAATTAAATTGTTGGGGAAACATTCTGCATAAGTCAAAACTTGAAGAAGATATAAATACTTAATTCAGTTTTAAAGTAATCTATTTAACAATGCTTTAAATTCTGAAAATAAGTGATTCTAATCAAGTTAAGTTGAGTTTTTACAACAACTTTATAACACTTAAATTTTGTTTGGACTTCAGTATTTTTATGGCGATCGGTTTTACTGAGAATGCCTGTCTTATTTTCGTTTCCAGTTCATAATATCCCAAGTACGCATATCCCAAGCGGTTGGCTCGTAACCAATTAAACTATTACCAAAAGCCATGACATCTGCACGATGAACTAAGGGAATAACATTGGTATCTTTGATTAAAATATCGTTCATGGCAATAAATAATTGAGATCGCTTTTCGGGGTCTAATTCTTGGCTAGCTTCTTGCCACAGGCGATCGTATTCTGGGTTGCAGTAGCGGGAGTTATTATCCCCCGACCAATTATTTGCTTTTTGAGGAATCTGATTGCAGGTCATATAATTCATGTAAGAAGCAGGATCGGGGCTAGTATTTCCCGTGGTGAACATCTGCAAATCTGCATAGAAATGTTCTACCGTGTCGTTATTACTAGAGTCGCTAGAAAAATAGACGCTAGGATCGATACTTTTTAATTCCACTCTTACCCCAATAGATTGTAATCCTTGCTTGACTACGGTTTGGGTTTTCTGACGCAGGGGATTAACGGAAGTTTGAAATACGATTTGCATTTCCGTACCATTTTTATCGCGAATACCATTACCATTGCTATCTTTCCATCCCGCTTGATCTAGTAATTTTTGGGCTTTTGCGGGATTGTATTCATAGCTAGTATTGGGAGAAGCATATTCGGTTGGTGCGACCAAAAAATTCGGGGTAGCTTTACCCGTAACGCCATACAACTGTTCCGCTACGATGTCTCTGTCTACTGCTAGAGAAAAAGCTTGACGAATATTGCGATCGCTTAAAAAGGGATGAGGAAAATCTAGACTAGATCTTTCTCCTGAGGGAGCAACTTTATTAGGATCGCTGTGGTTGATAATAATTCTCTCCATCAGCGCGCCATAGTTAGATATTACTTTTCCTTGTCCTGCTTGTTCGAGTTTCTCAAGTACTGGTGCTTCTACCTGGAGATTATAAGCAAAATCAGCATCTCCCGTCTGTAATACGGCTCTGGCTGCGGATGTGGCATCACCACCGCCTTTAAGCTCAATTCTGGCAAAACCTAATTTTTCTGCTTGACGAAATTCAGGATTAGGCTCATAGATTACCGTATCTCCTGGTCGAAAATCTACTACTCGGTAAGCTCCTGTACCCACAGGTTTAAGATTAGCAGGTGCTTCTCTGGCATTGGCGCCGTTGTAAGGTTCATAAATATGTTTGGGTAGGATCATTCCTTCCCCACCAACAAAAATCAACGACCAAGCGGGATTGACCTCTTTAAAATTAATTTTAACCGTATAGTCATCAACAGCTTCAACGCTCTCTACTACTTCATAACTACCAGACGATACCGCAGCTACTTGGGGGTTGCTCAAAAAGTTATAAGTAAATACCACATCCTGAGCAGTAAAAGGTTTACCGTCAGACCATTTGACATCCTGCTTCAGCTTCCAAGTGACAGATTTGCCATCTTCCGCTACACCTCCATTTTCTGTAGTAGGTATTTCTGCTGCTAAAAAGGGAATTAAACTTCCTTCATTATCAAAACTAGCTAAGGGTTCAAGACTAATACGACTAGCTTCGGCATCTTTAAACCCTGTGGAGAGATGGGGATTAAGAATTGTAGGAGCTTGCCAATAGAGTAATTTTAGGGTGCTGCTATCTTGTTGATTAACCGATGTACCTGATGGACTACCACAAGCGGTAATGGTCATTGCTATACCTAAAGATATACAGAATTTAGAAAATGAACTCATATGCGATCGCTTTACACTCCTTAACCAGTCTTAATCTTGAATGCTACATTATATGAGCTTTTTGTTTCTTATGAGTTATTAATACACAGAGGCTATGATATCGTCACTGTTAACTAACTCTTGAAACAATAATTTAGTAATTAAAGCGGATGAATGTCATTTTGGAGTCTTTTTGTAAGCCTCGTAAAGTCAAAAAAATTGTCATTATTTTAATTACTTGCTGGTTTTTTCTCAGTTTGTACTTAGTTCCGACTATTGCCGAGGTGAAACCCCACAACGCTTTGTCTCGCAAGGCTGATATTGTTTTAGATGGTCAGAAATTATTTGAAATTGGTAGTTCTGGTAATTTTTCAGCTACTCAACGAGCCGAAAAAATTAATTCTCTTTTACAAAACAAACTCAAAGAGTATGCCAATTCCCCAGAAGAATTAAATGTAGCTGTCGCTCAACAATCTGACTGGACAGTAATTCGCGTTAATGATCGTCATTTGCTAACAGTTAGCGAAAATGACTTGATTCCTGGGATAATGGCTCAAGAACAGGCTGAAATATGGCAAGAACAAATAGAATTAGCTTTAGAGAAAGGAATCAAAGAGCGATCGCCTGCTCGTCTCAAATGGACAATTAAAATGATAGCGATCGCCTTTACTCTAGTTGCAGGGATTCAATTTGGTTTATTTTGTCTCAAACGTCACTTTAGTCGCAAACGTCTAGAATCTTCTCAAAGGTGGATTTCCTGGACTATTTTGGCTATTTTGACCTTACAAACTTTAGTTTGGCTCATACTTGTCTATTACTGCACTTATTTGTTTCCCCAGACTAGAACTTGGCAATATAATATCTGGCAGTCTGTCAGCGATACTTTTAATACAGAAATCTTTGACTTTGGTGGAGAGACGGCTATATCGTTGCGTCGCATAATCATCTTAATATCCCTCGGTATTGGCTGGCTGATATTTGTCAGATGGTTTTCCCAAATGCTGAAGTTAAATATACTCCCCCTGACAGGATTTGAAAGCACTCTACAAAGTTCGATCGCTTTTTTGACTCGCTACGGATTATTGTTTCTCGGTATGTTATTGATTTTAAATGGGGGGGGTATTGATTTTCGTTCTCTAACTATTGTTATTAGTGCTTTAGGGGTGGGAATTGGCTTCGGGTTACAAAATATAGTTAAGGACTTTGTTAGCGGTATAATCTTGACCCTAACTCGACCGATTAAAATTGGTGAACTGGTAGAAGTAGGAGACGATCGGGGACTAGTATTGCATATTGGTGCGCGCACTACTGAAATTTCTCACGTGGATCGCTACATTATGACTATCCCCAACTCCCGTTTTATCGAAGAAACTGTTAGGAATTGGCACCGCAGCGGATTAACTAGAGTCAAGGTTTATGCCGATGTAGCCTATGATTCCGATCGCGATTTAGTCTACAAAGCTTTGTTAGCAGCAGCCCAAGTTTATCACCCAGACATTCTTAAACATCCACCACCAAAAGCTAAATTTCGCAATTTTGGCGATCGCTCATTACTATTTCGCGTCGTAGTTTTTATTAAAGATCCTTTTAAAGAACCAAAAGTTAGAAACCATCTGCAACGGCATATTGATCTTAATTTTCGCAAGTATGGCATCGAAATTCCTTTTCCTCAGCGAGATCTTAATTTTAATATTCCTCAGTTGGATGAATTAGTGGCTAATTTAGTTAAAATATATGCCCCTTCTCAACCAAAATTGTATTACCCCCAAGGAAAAACAGAGTCAGGCGATCACAATTTACCATCAATAGAAGAATTAACAATTCGAGATGAATATGACTGGGATGATTTAGTAGCAGCAATGCGAGGGGAACATGGGGTAAAAATTATGGATCGTCGTTATGGCTTAAAAACTTACTCTAAAGTTTTCTTAGGAACAGAAGCAGTATCTTGGTTGATCCAGTACGAAAAAGCCACTCTCTCTGAAGCGATCGCGATCGGGCAACTAATGATCGAACAAAATATAATTCACCACATCCTAGACGAACATAACTTCAAAAACGAACCCCTCTTTTATCGCTTTTACCTAGATGAAAATGACCATAAATTAATGTTTGATGATTGACGGAGGAAATTATGGATGATTATCTTAACAAAAAGTAGATTTAGGCAAAGTAGTTGTAAAATGCTGCTATCTTGCTCGATAGAAAAATATTAGAAAGCGAAATGACTGAGATTCAAAGTAGTGGATTAAAAAAAGAACCTCAAACAGATGATTTGCTTGCTTTAGCCAAAGAAAAGCTAACGCGGGGTAATGAATTGAAAGAACAGGGCATGGAACAAGAGTCGATCGCCTGTTATAAAAAAGCGATCGCTCTCAAACCAGATTTTATTCAACCAATATATCAACTCGGTGAAATATATCACCAGCAAAAAAAGTACTTCGAAGCAGCAAGATGCTACCGTAAAATAATCGGGTTGAGATCCAATAGTCACAGTGCATATATCAAGCTGGCAGGAACTCTGAAAATGCAAGGTAAGGTATATGGGGCAATTGCAGCTTTAGCCGAAGCAATAGAAATCAAACAAGATTTACATCCTGGGGTGTATCGAGATTATGGCGATCTCTTATCCCAAGTAAATAATACCAACTCAGATGCGATCGCCGCTTACCAACAAGCAGCAGACATGAAGTCAGATTGGGGTGCAGATTTTTATAATAAGTTTGCTAATTTGCTAGAGAAGCAAGGAGAATTAAACCAAGCAACTATCTACTATTTAAAAGCTCTCAACTTGCGTGGCAACAATCACAAACAATACTTGAATGTAGGCAATATCTACTTCAAACAAGGATTGCTTAAAGAAGCTGTGGGCAATTATCAAAGAGCTTTGGAATTAAATCCCAACTTTAGCAAAGCCTATAAAAAATTAGGCGATGTCTTAAAACAAATGAATCAGTTGGATGATGCCATACGATGTTACCAAAGAGCATTAGAAATTCAACCAAATTTTAGGGTTGTATATCGTTCTTTGGGGAATGTGTTGATGAAACAAGGCAAGGAATCGGAAGCTCAATTATGCTATCAAAAAGCTGGCTAGATTGAAAATGAACTAACTAAATTAAACTACTCAAGCGATCGCTATTGAAGCAACAGTTTTAAATTAGTTATTCTTACTTTTGAGAATTTTAGCGATCGCCAAGTCAATTAAAAAGCTATAAGCTCTTAGCTTTTAGCTATAAGCTACGAACAGATTACTTTTCAGTTTCATACCTTAATTCACCAACACCATATTATCTAATGATTTGTTCTTCTTTTCTTGCTTTTAGCTGTCTGATGATATCTGCGTGAACTTGTTTGGTAATGGGGTAAAAATAGGTCAAAATTATGCCGACAATCAGGAATAATGTAGGTAGAGGAGCGATCGCCACGCGAATAGCAAATAAGGCACTTTCTGGCTGGATGGGGATGGCTTCTCCTGGAATTCGCTCGACGAAACCAGACCACTCTAAGGCTATTCCAATCACAAACAAAGCTAAAGCTAATCCTAACTTTTGCATGAATACCATGAAACTGTAGAAAATACCTTCTCTTCTTTTGCCAGTATTTAATTCATCGAGATCTACAACATCAGGAATCATCGACCAAGGAATTAGATAAGCTACGGATACGCCAAACCCTGCCATGATTGCAGCTATATAAAGTAAGGTGGTTTGTTCTGGCTTGATCAGGAATAAAGCTGCTTGAGCAACTATCCAAATAGCACTACCCATATAGTAAACAGCTTTTTTTCCGAGTTTGTCGCTGACCAACTTCCAGAAAAACAACATCACTAAAGCCGTTCCTTGAACTGCGATCGCAACAGTGGGGAAAGCATCTTCACTCATACCCATCCAGCCCACCACATAATAAATCAGAATTGAAGCTGTCATTTGTACTCCCAACCAGGAACACATATAAATGCCCATCACATATAAAAAGGCTTTGTTGGCAAAAGCAATTTTAAGCTGTTGTTTGATGGGAAGAGTTGGCGCATTATCCGCTGCGTGTTTAGCTGCGATCGCTTCTGTACTATTAAGATGTGCTTCTATTTTGGCAAAAATCATCGTCAAACCAAAACCAATAAACTGTAAGCCAAATAAAATGCCTACAATTCCTTGAAGTAAATATTTTTTACCTCGAATGGCTTCGGCTGCTGGTAAAGTTGCCGATTCGGAAATTGAATTTAAGCCATAGACAATCGCCATGACCCCTAAAGCAGTTAGAATAAACCCCAGTATTTTTTTACCCTGCTTTGGTAATAGGGGAATAGCACCTTTTTCTTGAATGCGAAAAGTACACCACAAGATAGCGATTACAGATAACAAAGTTGAGATGAAAGCAAATACTAAATATCTCTGTTCTAAATCGATGGGATAGGCTTCGGTGATAAAACCTGCCAAGATTAAAGATAAAATACTTCCACCAATCGAAAAAGCAAAGCGAAAACTATTGAGGCTAGTCCGTTCGTTATAGTCTTGAGTTAATTCTGGGGTTAAGGCTGTATAAGGCAAATTGACCACCGTATAAGCCAAATTAAACAGCGTAGCGATGATAATGTAGTAGGCAAACAAACACCACTTGTTTACATCGGGATCTGCACTAAAGGTAGGTACGATCCATTGCAGAAAAAAGAAAATGCCAAAGGGAATTGCACCAAATAACATCCAGGGAATACGTCTACCCCAACGAGTACGAGTGCGATCGCTTAGAATTCCTGCAATCGGATCGTTAATGGCATCGCCTATTTTGCCGATAGCGAGAATACTTCCTGCTAACCCCGCAGGTAATCCTGCCACATTAGTAAAGAAATATAGCAAGAAAAATACTAAAATATTAGCCGTAATAGCAGGACCCATATCCCCCGAACCATAAGCTAATTTGGTGGAAAAGTTGAGCTTTTCTCGGTCTACTGGCTTCTCAGTAATATCCAATTTTTCAATGTTCCTATTTTATATGACAGATTTAAACATCACTTGGTCAGAATATCATCATAAAATTGAAACCCTGGCTGTCAAGGTGTATCAGTCTAATTGGCAATTTAATCAAATTATTTGTTTGGCAAAGGGTGGCTTGCGAGTAGGAGATATTCTTTGTCGATTATACGATGTCCCTCTGGCTATTCTCTCTACGGCTTCTTATGGAGGTGAAGATAATCGCGATCGCGGTAAGATTAAGTTTTCCCAACATATTTCTACTATTGAACCTCTAGGCGATCGCATTTTGTTGGTAGACGATCTTGTTGATTCTGGGATTAGTTTGGCGGAGTCGGTAAAGTGGTTGCAAACTAACTACGGTGAAAACATCACAGATCTTCGTACGGCAGTAATTTGGTATAAAAGTGTCTCCGTAAAAATACCCAATTATTATGTCGATTATTTGTCTAATAGTCCTTGGATCAATCAACCTTTTGAAAAATATGAAAAGACGAGCATTTCTGGGCTTGCGAGGGAGTTTTGTGAAGATAAGGTCAAGCAAATCGATTAAATTAGCCAAAAAAACTTCAAAACTTCAAAAAAACTGGTTAAATTAGCTCGAAAAACTAGTATATTTACGGAAGACATTAGAGTAAGTTTTCTATTAACTTATATTCTAGTTGGAGAAACGCAAAAAAAAATTAGGAGCGTTGTCAGCCAAACAACACACCTAAAACCAACCATATAGAACCGTTAAGCAATACTGTGAATCGAGTCGTAAATTTAAGCAGCAGCGAGCCGTTAGTTTAGAGCCTAAGTTACTCTCTGCTCTTAATGTACTTCTTTCTATTGTTTCTATTGTAAGTCAGAGGTCTGCTTTCGTGAACCAGGAGCGAACCTTCTTTTAAGCCTGAAAATCAACCAAGTCTAGCTCAGATAGTAATTTGAGATATTGTTAATTTTTGTGAGTTCGACCTATTGCTTGCCAATCGTTAGATGTTCTGCGGTTAAAAAAAATCTACATACCAGCTAGCTGTCTTGAATTTTGATGAATCGAGAGTTTAAACAAAAAGATAGAGACGTCGTCAGCCAAACAACATCCCTAGACTGTATTTATAGAACTGTTAAGCAATATCTTGATTGAGTCGTAAATTTGGAATTACAGCAATTGAATTATTAAGTTGAATTCTCTGTGCTTGTTCTTCACTATATCCAATTATAAGCTTTATAAACATTTTATAATTTGTTTTGGGGAATTAAGTTTACATTTATTTACAATAAAAAAATCAAAATAAACTCAATTGTGTCGGGTGGGGATCGATCTTATTCCAGGGTAATGCAGGTATATTGGTGTCTTTTTGATTTAATAGGGATTGAAAATAGTTAGCGGTATTCGGCGATCGCAATTCTTGAGGACAATGAACAAAAAAATAAATTGTTTTCCCTTGACGCAACCAATCATTTAGATTAACCGCCCATTCTTCGAGGTAAGACTGATTATATTGGCGATCGCTATAATGAGTTAAGATACTTGGTTTATTTTTTCCAAAAGCAATCTAATTGTTTCTGCATCGTCGCTATCGGGGGCAATTTTTAAAAAATATTCCAAATCAATTAGAGCTTCTTGCCAACGATTTGTCTGATAGTACAGTAAACCGCGATCGCGTATTTCCTCACTATTATCAGGGAACATTTTAATAATGCCACTCATGATAGCCAAAGCTTTATTGACTTGGCGTTGATGAAGATAAATAAACTTCAGATTATTGAGCATTCTTGCCAAAATTTGCTTATTGCTGACGGGGACAAGCCAATTTTGTTTTAATTGCACTGGTTGTTGATAAATTTTGCTCAACTTTCTTTGACAGTCTTGCTCGAATAAAATTTCTCCTTGACTAAAAGCATCGACAAAAATTCCTACCTCTTCAAAATCAGGGCGAATCAAAAAGTGTCCTGGCATTCCAATGCCCACCATGGGAAAATTAATTCGTTGAGCCACAGCTAAATAAATAACCGATAAAGTAATAGGAATACCGACTCGACGTTCTATTACTCGATTCAAAAAACTGTTTTCAGCCTCGTAATATCTTCGAAGGTTACCTTGGAAACCCAAACCGTCAAACAGCTCGAAGTTAATTGTTTTAATTACTTTTAAAGGATATGTCTCCCCCGCTAATTGAGATTGTACTTCAGATGCGATCGCATCTAAAAAACTCAAATACTTTTGGAGATCGAGATCGGGATATTCTGCTTGGGCATAACACAGAGATGCTTTAGCTAAATCTATTTGCTCGTCTGGTTGATTGATTTCTTGATAAAAATCATGCCACAACAATTGATTATCCATTATTTAAGATCTGTGTTTCATATCTGCATTGGGATTATCTTAATATTTTTAGGGCAATTGTTACGTATTTTTACTGAATCAAAATGAAAATGTAAACTTTTGGGAATTAGTTACGATTGAGATAATAATGCCAGAGAATTTGAGTAGCGATCGCTCTATAAGGCTGCCATAATCGAGCAATAGACTCTAATTCTGCTTTTTTAGGACGAGTGGATAAGTCTTTTATTTCTTTAACAGCTATAACTACAGCTAAGTCTTTGCTAGGAAATATATCCTGACGCTGCAACGCCATCATCAAATACATATCTACTGTCCAATCACCGATGCCTTTAATGCTAGTTAATTTTGCTCTAACTTCTTCATCATCTAATTGTGCCAAACTGTTTAAATTTAATTGCTTGTCTACAATAGTTCGAGCTAATTCTCTACCGTAACAAGTCTTTTGTCGACTAAAGCCAATAGTTTTCAGTGCAACATCATCGAGGCTTAAAAAACTTGCTGGCGTTAATTTTTCAACTGTATTATTAAGGCGATCAAAAGTAGCCTTAGCCGAAGCTAGAGACACCTGTTGTTCTAAGATAATTCGCATTAGCGTAGGAAAACCTGGTTCTCTTTGCCATTGTGGAGGATACCCCAAATTATCAATTATTTTAGCCAAATCGCGATCGCGTTTAATTAACTCTTCTATACCTGTAATGAAAGCTTCTGGATTCATATCCAATTTTAACAATAACCCAAAGATCGAATTTCGTTAGAATCTAAAATGTAACTATCTTCCCCTGTCGATCATGAGCCAGACTACAATTAATTTTGCCAATATAAAAGTAGAAACTCCCCAAATCGAGCGAGTCACGGCAGAATACAAAAGCATTAATCATGCTTTAGATAAAGCTGAAACTACCGCAGCCAAACAAAAAGCTTTACAGCAGTGGGAAGATTTACGCCGTCGCCTCGATAGCTGGAGTGCGATAACCTCTCTACATTTTAGTCAAGATACAAGCAACGAAGAATACAAACAAGCTCAATCATATAGTGACGAATTGCAGCCAAAATTGACAGCGTTAGAAGTAGCCATGAAAAGAAGGTTGCTAGATAGTGCAGATCAAGAAGAATTTATATCTATTTTAGGAGAACAAGCCTTTAGTTTGTGGTCAGCCGATGTTACTACTTTTGAATCGATCATTGAGGACGATTTAGTTCAAGAGTCTAAATTAATTAATGAGTATGTTCAGTTGTTAGCTTCTGGAACGATTGAATTTCAGGGAGAAACGGTTAACTTATCAGGTATTCGTAAGTATACTCAAGATAGCGATCGCAAGACCCGTCATGAGGCAGAAAAGGCTCGCTGGAATTTCTTTGACCAAAATCAAGAGAAGCTAGACAATATTTACGATAGTCTAGTCAAACTTCGTCACAAAATGGCGCAGAAATTAGGCTATGAGAATTATATTGCTTTGGGATATAAACGAATGCAGCGCATTGACTATAATCAAAGTGATGTAGCCAGCTATCGCGATGAAGTAGTTGATAAAGTAGTACCTCTGGCACAAAAAATTATTGCCAAAAAAGCAGAAAAGTTAAATCTAGATCGGGTTCAATTTTGGGATGAAGCAGTATTCGATCTCCAAGGAAACCCCGAACCCCAAGGAGATCATGACTGGATGCTCAAACAAGCACAAGAAATGTTTGATGCTATGCACCCAGAGTTAGGTAGTTTCTTTGCCATGATGGTGCAAGGAGACTTTATCGATCTCAAAAGTCGTAAAGGTAAAGCGGGGGGGGGGGGGTTTTTGTACTAGCTTTCCCACGGTCGGAGTCCCTTATATCTTTGCTAACTTCAACGGTACAAAAGGTGATATAGAAGTATTCACTCACGAAATGGGTCATGCTTTCCAAGCTTGGCAAAGTCGCAACATACCTACGATAGATTATCTTTGGCCTACTTTAGAATCCTGTGAAATTCATTCCATGAGTTTAGAATTTCTAACATGGTCGCAGATGGATAAGTTTTTTGGTGATGATGCCGAACGTTTTCGCGAAATTCATTTAGCACAATCAATTCTATTCTTACCCTACGGCTGTGCGGTCGATCATTTTCAGCACCTGGTTTATGCCAATCCCGAAGCCACCCCTCAAGAAAGAAATCAAATGTGGCAACAAATGGAAGCGCGTTATCTTCCTTGGCGCGAATATGGCGATCTAGAATATCCTGCCCAGGGTGGTTTATGGCAAGAAAAACAACACATATATTGTTCTCCTTTTTACTATATTGATTATACTTTGGCGTTGTGTTGTGCGATGCAGTTTTGGGTTAGGGCAGAAGTTGATTTTGAATCGACTTTAACTGAATATATTGCTCTATGTCAGCGCGGGGGTAAAGCACCTTTTCAAGCCTTGGTGAGTTCGGCTAATTTGGTTTCTCCCTTTAAAGCTGGTTCGTTATCTGATGTGGTGGATAAGGCGCAGGAGTTTTTGAAACTATAGGTAATAAAGTGACCAACCTGCCAAGGTGGTCTATTTGACTAGCATTGACATATTTCGCGCATCTGATCTTAGGCGATCGCTGCCATAGACAGAAAAATTTTGTTGGTGTTTATTAATATTTAATTGTATTAAGCTTCGATTCGCTTCATAAAATTCAAAGAATTTTGCGATACCTTCTTCTAGAGAATATAAATTAGATTTGAGTTTATATTCGGATTTAGATGAAAATGCTAGATTTAATTGACGAGCAATTGCGGGATAAATGGGGAAGGTGGTAGTATCTAGAACTTCTTCATTATCATTAAATAAGCTTTCAGTTGCTACAGCAGAACAACCAATTAGGTTTAAAATTTCGTTGCTAATATAATTTAAAACAACTTTGGCAGGATGATTTATAGTATGGAATAGCTTGTGGTTTCTATGATATTTACGCAAAAAATTCGATATTTTAATATCAATGTTTGCTTCTCTTCTTTCCAGTTCTGCAATGCTATAGTGCAAATTACTCAGAATATATCTTGGAGTAAAAAAATTAACATCTTGAATTATTTTTGCAGCTTCATCAGGAGAGACTCCAGAATCAAATAGCTTAATTAAATTAAAATCATGATAGTCGCTAAAGTCAGATACTACTGTAACATTATTGCGATCTTTGATATAAACCATTTCTGGGTTATATCCTGTAAAAAAAGATACGGGGATTGAAATACTTTTACTTTCAGTTTTTAATTTTGTTTTTAGATAATTAGTTCCTAGTTGGGGGATTCCTTTATAATTATCTGATATATTTTGATGAACGAAAATATCAGTTTCTGAAACTGCTTTTTCCAAGTCATCAAGATCATTTTCTGACATTAAATGAACTACTTTTAGTTCGATTTGTTCGTAAGTCGAATTAAATTCAGGATTTTGTTCTAATAATTGTTTGATGATTACGGTTTGACAATTGCCATAAATCAAATACTTTTTCATGAAAATGCTATTTCCTAGCTAAGAAAACCAAATAGTCATGGCAGCTTAAAACTTCAAGGGTTTAGTTTTGAGTGCAAGTTGCTATATTTTCAATAGTGACCAGTCACCGAGCGATTAATCGCCAACAACTAATGACCAATCACTAATGACCAATGACCAATTAACATTATTGTAAGCCTAATTAACCCAGCAATTAACTTTATTTTACCTTTTGTAGACCAACAAGATTTTGTTTAATATCTGGCTTGAGTTTTACAGCTTTTTGGTAGTAAGCCAATGCTTTATCTAGCTGATTCTTGCGCTTATATATATCTCCCAAGGCATTGTATGCCCAAGGCAAGCAATCTTCGATCGCGATCGCTTTTTGATAATATTGAGCAGCTAGATCGAGTCTATTTTGCCTGAGAAAAATATCTCCCAGATTGTGGTAAGCCCAAGGTGAGTCTGGATTAAGAGCGATCGCTTTCTCATAACACGAAACAGCCTCGGTGATAAAACCTTCTGATTCTAGTTGCTTCCCAGTGTTCAAATAGTCCGAAGCATCTTTTTGAAGAGATTTTAACGATAGCAAATTATCTCTCATTATTTGGCTAGCAACCCGATATAGATGTTCATCTAATTGATTATTCTCTTCTAATTCGCTAACAATGGCATCCCCTAAAACATCAATTAAATTTTGTCTTTCATCTTGAGGGATAGATGGTTTTTCAGCAGTATTTAAACGACTATATTTAAGATCGATATCAGGGAAGAATTGGTTTAATTTTAACCTGGCTATTTTTAAAGTATCTTCAAAATTTTCTACCGTACCAACAACAGTACATTTTTTTAAATTATTAACAGCTTTCTTTAATGTTTCTTGATTTAGTTTCACTGCTGCATTTTTCTTATCTCTAGAACAGTAGTGAGTTTGATAGTTGCAAAGTACTGCTGGAGTTGCTTTAATTCGCCACTGTACGTAGTCTTTAAAATCTAATTCTTTAGCCTTAATTGCCCCTTGAGTTTGAGCATTTTGTTTTCTTTCAAAGCTATAAATGGATTTAATTCTAGCCAAAGGTTTTCTTAAAATTATCGAAGATATCGTTTGATAATCTTCTGCTTGGGGGGTAGGAAAACAAGCATGATGGCTGGATATTGCTGCTGCTTGGGGGTGACTGGCAATAAATCCAGCCAAATCATTACTATCTACCACCTGACTATCGGGCAAATCGTATTCAAAGAATTGCTCGCCAAAATGCTGCTTCAAAGCATAATTAAATGAAGTCCCAGCATTTTTGAAAATGTGATGATGAATTAAAACAGTTTTTTTCATGGAAATACCATTAGTTGTAAAAAATAAGTGCTGCTTCGAGTTAACTAAACTGATTCATCAGTTGAGCTATATTCTTCTGAATTGATTCTGGATAGTAGGATGCAATGGCATTATGGGCATTTTGTTCGATTTGATGCCATAGGTTTTCATCTCGATATAGGCGTAAAATTTGTTCGGCAAAATCACTAGCTGTATTTGCTTCTAAAGCGTCTCTTCCCGATACTAAATTCATCCCTTCCGTACCAATAGCAGTAGATACTATGGGCAAGCCATACTCCAAGCTTTGTCCGATTTTGCCTTTCATTCCCGCACCATAGGTTAAAGGGGCAACAAACACGCGATGGCTGATAAAGTAAGGAGTGACATCTTCAATATAGCCCGTAACATCAACTCGATCGCTCGCCAATTCTCTAACGGCTTCTGAAGGATTATTACCCAACAAAGTAACTTTAATCTCTGGCGACTTTTGCCAAACCAAGGGCATAATTTCTTTACACAACCAGACAACAGCATCGATATTGGGAGTATGGTTATAACCGCCAATAAAGAGCAATCCTTCTCGTTCGTGGAAGTCTTTTTTCTCGCCGATATAAGGATAATGAATATTCGGCACTACTTCCACATGAGGAATTTCTCT
This sequence comes from Waterburya agarophytonicola KI4, assembly GCF_020640915.1. Classification (GTDB taxonomy): domain Bacteria; phylum Cyanobacteriota; class Cyanobacteriia; order Cyanobacteriales; family Xenococcaceae; genus Waterburya; species Waterburya agarophytonicola. Next base: position 96,160 of record NZ_JADWDC010000001.1, read on the forward strand.
CTGATTTAAAATATCTTTTTCTGTGGGGGTGACTGTAATCACGAGATCGGCTTCTTGTGCCATTTTCATTTCTCTTTTTTCCATTCTCACCCATTCTTTAGCTGCTTCAATCGATCTGGGTGCGGGGGATAATTCCCAAGCTCTTTTCATTCTCAGGTAATGTAAATCTATAGTGTCATAGATAACCTTGATACTGGGTTGCTGGCGCATCAGAGAGAGATATTTTTCATTCATCTCAGGACGACAAATCCAGGCAAAATCCAACAGGGGCAATCTGTCTTGAATTTGTTCTAAGATGGGAGTCCCATAACCATCCTGGGTATAGAGTACCTCGATCTGCAAATTCTGCATTTGAGAGGTATAGGGTTCTTCTTTATAACCATTATCCGAGGCAAATATAACGTGATAATTTAGTCGTTTAAATATTTTGAGCAACTCAAACAATCTTCTCGAACCCGATTCGCGATCGTAACAAGGAGGATAAGCATCAATAACTAAAATGCTTTTTTCTCCTAGATATCTACGACAAGCATCAGGTACATTATCTATACCGACGTTTTCTAGGTGACTTGCCAAAGCCATTTGCCACTTTTGCTTAAACTTGGCTGCGTTAATTACCTGATAGCGTTTGATTCCTCCGCCCCCCGTATCCGTACCGCAACTGATTCCTTCGTAGTGAATCACTTCTGATTTGGGTTGATACATCACTTTCAAACCCAGTTTATTGCGGATAGCAAAACACAAGTCGGTGTCTTCATAGTAAGCAGGGGCTAAATCTGCATCAAAACCGCCCAAACTATCAAAAATCTCTTTGGGCACTAATAAACTAGCTGCCGAACAGTAGTCTACAGGGCGAAGATAGTTATATTGAGGATCGTGAGGATTGCCCATTCTGCCATAATTCCATCCAGAAGAATCTTGCCAAACAATACCCCCAGCTTCTTGTAAAGCACCGTTGGGATAAACTAGCTTAGAGCCAACTGCACCAACATTTTCGCCTTCCTCGAAGACTTCAATCAAACTTTCAATACAGTTGGGACGTATTTCTGTATCGTTGTTGAGGAGATAAATATATTTCCCTTTCGATAAAGATGCTCCTTTATTACAGGAATGAAGAAAGCCGAGGTTTTCTTCATTATTAATCAATCTCAATCCTTCTACTTGCTCTAAGACTTCCACCGTATCATCGGTAGAGCAATCGTTGACCACCAAAACTTCGATCGCCAAATTTGATGTAACGTTAGCCACGACAGATTCTAAACATCTAAAAGTGTAATCAATTTTGTTGTAGACGGGAATAATAATCGAAACTGTGGGGGAGTCGCTATAAGGAACAGTTAGTAAACTAGTTTTAGTTTTGGTTGTAGTTTTTTGGGCTTCTTCTCCTGTCAATTTGTTGATGATATCCTGAAAATTAAGTTCGGGATTTTTGACTAAGAAAGCCTCGCTCAACGCCATCGCCAATTCAATATTACGGGGTTGTAACTTTAAACCAGTTTGATAAATAGCGATCGCTTCGTCCAGCTTATTTTGTTTGACTAGAACTTTGCCCAAACCTAGATATAATTCAGGATCTTTTCGATCTAAGGATATTGCTTGATGGTAGGGTTCTGTATTGTCTGGATCTTGTTCGATCTGTTCTTTAGAAAAAGCCAAAGCAGATAAACGAGTTTCCTTAGTGCGTTGGTGGAGTACCCTGCCTAATTTCTGTCGTGGTTCGGGCAAGTCTGGTCGCAGCTTTTGTGCTACAGTATATGCCTCAACTGCTTCATTCCACCGTTCTAATTTGGCTAATGCTTCTCCTAAATTGTAGTGCGACCAAACAAATCCTGGATTTAGCTCAATAGCGCGCTCGAAGTTTAAAATTGCTGCTTGCCACTGTTGGGTTTCCAGCATTACATTGCCCAGATTGTTGTGATGCCAAGAATTATCAGGATTAATGGCGATCGCCTTTTTGTAAGCAACTTCAGCTTCTTGCCATTTCTTTTCCTTAACTAAAGCCTCGCCTAAATTGTGGTATATGTCTGCGTTATTCCCTTCGATTTGGGCTGCTTTTTGATAACAACTGATAGCTGCGGGGAATTGCTTCGTTTCTAGGAAAGCACTACCCAATAAGAAATAACTGCGAGGATTGCGGGAGTCGACTTTTAACGCCTGTTGATAGCAAGCGATCGCACCTTGAGCCTTGCCACTATTTAGTAAGATCATACCCAGTTGCCAATATGCTTCGACTAACCCTGGTTCGAGGGTAATTGCTCGACGATAACAAGCGATCGCTAATTCTGTCTGTTTTTGTTCGAGGAGTTTATTACCCAACAATAAATGATTTTGGGCGGTAACTTTTTCAGGTTCTAAGCTAAATCCCTCGTAAAAAGCTCGATTTGCTTTTACCGTATCCCCAGCTTTGGACAAAGCTTTACCCAAATTTATATAGTATTTTGCTTCGTGGGGAGCAAGTTTAATGGCTTGAAGATAATAAGTAATAGCCGATTCCCACTGTCCATCGAGAAAATAAAGATTGCCCAACTCAATTCGTACTGATGCCGAATCTGGCTGCTGCTTTATCCTTTGGAGATATTGCTGAATTTTTTCTTGTCTAGTAAGACTTTTACCTGGGTTTAACTGAGGTAAAGTTTTTCTGGAGTCATTCCCCACAATACTAGCCTGATTCTGAGGGGAAAGTTGGGGAAGAGGCTTTTGCTTCTTTCCAGACAAAAACTGACGAATCTGTTTTCTAGATCTAGATTGATCTTCTGGATTTTTTACTCCTGTCTGCAAATTAGCCAGGGTTTTATAATAATAAAGGGCTTCTTCCGTCTGTCCGCTTTCCTCTAAAAGTTGCGCCAATCTCACATAAGCATTCAAAAATTCTGGTTCTAAATGAATGCAGTGCTTGTAACAAGCGATCGCTCGTTCTAGTTTGTTCTCTTCCGCTAAATTATGTGCCAAATCGAAATGATTTTTGGCAGATATCAACTCGGGTTTGATTGCCAAGGCTTTGAAAAAGCATTCTTCCGACTTTTCATATTCCCCCAATTCATCCCAAACCTTGGCTATATTGCGATAGGGTGCAGCACAATTAGGATCGATGATGATTGATTTTTGATAGTGTTCAATCGCTTGCTGCCACTTTTTGCTTTTGGCATAAATACTGCCCAAGTTACAGTAAACTTCTGCCATATTCGGTTGCGACTCCAACGCCTTGGCATAAATTCCAATCGCATCAGCGGTATTGCCCGATTGTTGCAAACAATTGCCCCAAATTTTGTAGGCTGTCCCCATGCTAGGGCAAATCCTCAGTGCTTCTTTACAAGCAGCAATACTTTTGTCCCATTGTTTTTGCTCGAAAAAAGCTAAACCTTGTTCGATGTATACTTGAGATATAGCTAAGTTATCCTCTAAAACTATGTCTCCAGCAGGAGAAACTTCTACATTGGGTAGCAAGACAATATCATTCTTCGATCGCAATGATGAATTAATCTGATTCACTTTGGGATTTATATTAACAGGTATGAGGTTTATATGAGAAAAATCAAGAGTTATCGAATCACTAAACTTATTTTCGGTTAACAGCACAGTTGCCGTCTTGGGGGGCGAAATAACATAATTAGTTGTAGTTTTTTTCTCCTCGATAGTTATCTGGGAAACTTTTTGATTTTCCTTTGCTACTTCTCCAACAGTCAAACTCGCAATTTTTGCTTTTTCTGGCTTTGAGTCAGCTAAATTGTTTTCCCCTCTGGTTCTAATTTTTTTCAAAACATTGGCAAGTAATCCATAGGCTTTAGAACATTCTGGATGAGACTTAATTGCCGAGCGATAATGAAATGCTGCTAGTTCCAGTTTTCCGACTTTTTCTGATTTTAAACCTTGCCAAACTTCATTTTCAGCCTTTTCAACACTAGCTATCTGTTCCCCAGTCAGTTCGTCTTTAGATTTACCACCAAGACCAAAACTAGAAGAAATTGCTGCCTCAAACTTAGGGCTAGTATTGTTACTTTTCCCTGATAGGTCGAAAATGTTTGGGATCATCTTAATAATAAATCGGTTGGAAATTAGGTAACTAAATTTACTTTTAATGAAAAAAAGATAGTCCTGGAAAACAGATTAAATCGATACTCAAATAGTAATCGCCACAATCTTGCCCGTCCCTTGAGATAAAAGGTATAAGGTCTTACTTTCTAGAGGGAATTTTGTAATGCGGGTTACATTATGACTATTTATATTAACCTTTCAATACAATTGTTTAAACAATAACATATATTGGCAAATTTGCTAAAAAAAACTGAGCTTAGTCAAACCTTAAGTTTGCTAAGACTCAGTAGAGAAATAAAGTATTATTTTGTAATTTACCTACATTTAATAGTGCAGTAAAAAATACTTATATTACATGATCTCAAAATCACCACTTTCATTAAATTCCATGTTCATTTCAGTGGAATTACTGACATCTTTTAAGCTAATAACTGCATCGCCATCAAGCATTATAAAACCATTGTTAGCATCAAAAGTTACATCATTGCTATCGCTCATTCCTGTAATCACAATTTTGTCTTCTCCTACTTCAAAATCACCAACCAGGTTGATAAATCGAGCATCTAGATCTTCGATGGCAAACTCAAATACATCCATTCCAGCATCGCCGAATAGGACATCGTTACCTTCTCCTCCATTGATAGTATCGTTGCCTTTGCCGCCAAACACAGTATCATCGCCATCTCCAGAGAAAATAAGATCGGCTCCGTTTCCTCCGAAAATTACGTCATTACCTTCTCCTGAGACGATAATATCTGCACCTTTTTCACCAAAGATCAAGTCTTTACCACCGCCACCTAAAACACTATCGTCACCCATGCCAGCATCAATCAAATCATCACCCATGCCAGCATCAATCAAATCATCGCCCTTACCAGCATCAATTAAATCCCCTGCACCACGGGCATCAATTAGATCTCCAAGATTGCTACCATTAAAGGCATTGAATCCATCTGTACCGATCATTCTTAAGCCGTCGCCGTCAAATTCTGAAACGTTTATTGAATCTATGACTGAAGACATAATACCAAATTACTCCCTACCAAATTTACTGACTCTTTTATATTTCCTTTATTATTTTTTGCCAATAAATTGGTTTAATACTTTTGTATTAATATGCTGCAATTATTTGATCGCCGTAAGATGCTACGATTCTTAATTCAAGTGCTTTTCAGGTTTTATTTGAGGGGAGTTAATGGGAATTTTAAAGGTATTAAAAAAAAATAAAGTTTATTTCTAGAATGTTCTATTTGTAGCGTACATCACAATACTATGTCAGGTATAGCAATTCAACTGCGAATTTCAATAATTGCAGTTGAATATTAGGGCGTCTGGTCAATTTCAAAAAAATGCTTTTATCTGGCCCATCAAAGCATAATCATAAATAAAAATTTAAAGATAGACTGCATCATGGCAGCCCAAACTACATATTGGCGATCGCTAATTTAAAAACTAACAATCTAGATGATTTCGTAATCTCCGTCCTCATTTTCTTCTATTTTAGGATCGCGGAAATTATCGACTAAATTCAGGTCAATGACACTGTTGCCATTAACTACGATACTGTTGCTTGAAGGATCGAATGCAACTGTATCTCCAGCACCCAAACCATCAATCACAATCTTATCCTGACCGACGTGGAAATCACTAATCAAATCTACTTCTCCAGCAGCAAAATCTTCGATGTCGAAAAGAAAAACATCTTGACCTCCGCCACCAAACATTGTATCCGAGCCAGCACCGCCATCAATAGTGTCTTTTCCTTTTCCTCCACTGATGAAGTCGTCTCCTTCTGCACCATGAATGCAATCGTCGCCAAATTGACCAAAAATGGTATCGTTCCCGCTACCTGCTTCAACAACGTCATTACCGAATCCGCCAAAAATCAGATCGTCTCCTGCTCCTCCAACAATACTATCGTCTCCTCCTCCCGCTCGAATAACATCATCTCCTCCATAAGCAATAAACAAATCGCTTCCTCCAGTTCCTCGCAGTACATCATTGCCCTCTGTACCTTCGATCAATAAGCCATCGCCATCAAAAGCAGATATATCTATTTTACCAATTACTGTAGACACTATGCCCAACTCCTAATACCAAAATAACTGCTTTACTTATACTACGTTTCAAGTTTTTTTGCTATTTATACCTATAGCACTTTTGAACTATTTTAATTTCTTCAGAGTTCAACATACGTTTTTAGGTATAGAACAACACTATGCCGTGGGCAAAAACTAATTGCTTATACTTAGGTTATCGGAAATCTTCAAAGCCCTATGTGCCAGGAATTACATAAAAGCGGTTATTTTGCTGGAAAAATCTTTATTATTTTTTAAGGTCAATTAGAAGATAATAATCTGCCGATAGTTCTGTTTTCCTGAGTAAAGGTAATGTTAGCGACTCGTTGAATGTCACCTGGGGTAATGGTTTCGAGCTTAGTTAATTCATTAAAAATGTTGTGCCAGTCGCCAGTTTTAGCATCATATTCTGCTAGTATCTGTGCCATACCCATATTAGAATCGAGAGTTCTTAATAAACCTGCTTTTAACTGAGTTTTGACTCGTTCTAACTCCCCTGGTTGGATGGGTTCGGTTTTGAGGCGATCGATTTCCGTTCTTAAAGCGACCGCCAGATCGTCAATACTAGTACCAGGAGAAGTAAGGGCATAAACCAATATCAGGCTGGGATACTTATCTCCAGGGAAACCACTAAAACCCTGGGCTGAAAGAGCGACTTGTTTTTCCTCGACTAAGGAGCGATAAAGACGAGATGTTCTACCGCTGCTAAGGAGTTCGGAAATAACTTCATAAACGGGATAGTCGGGATGACTCAATGCAGGGATATGATAGCCTTCGAGATACCAGGGTTGAGAAGGGAACTTCAGAGTTACTTCCCTCGTTTCAGTTTGAGGGGGTTCGGGTTTGTCGACAGCCGACGGTTGGGGTTGAGCTTGGAATCGTCCAAAATAAGTCTGGGCTAGCTGTTGCACTTGTTCGGGATCGACATCTCCCGCGATCGCTATAGTTAAGTTATTGGGTGCATAATAAGCCTGAAAAAACTTTTGAACATCATCCCTTGAAAGGCTTTCGATGTCTGCTTGATAGCCAATAACCGGTCTTTTGTAGGGGTGGGCGGTGTAGGCTGTATCTAAAAATTCCTCAATCATTTTGCCAATAGGAGAATTATCCGTCCGCATCCGTCTTTCTTCTAAAATCACTTGTTTTTCTGGATAAAACTCGCGAAATACAGGTTGCAAGAATCTCTCTGACTCTAAAGACATCCATAACTCTAATTTATTGGCAGGAAAACTATAAAAATAGCTAGTGTAGTCAGCAGAAGTTGCTGCATTCAAACCAACTCCCCCCGCCGTATCGACAATATTGCCATATTCGTTTTGCTTGACATATTTACTCGCAGCAGATTGAGTTGCGACAAATTTATCGGATAGCTTGGCTATTTTCCTCTCGTCTCCCGACTTTTGAGCTTCTTGAAGATCGGCAAATAAACGATCTAACTGATTTAATTGTTTCGCTTCGGCACGATAATTAGTAGTGCCAATTTGTTGAGTACCTTTAAAGGCTAAATGCTCCAGAAAGTGAGCGACACCAGTTTTGCCATCAGGCTCGTCTACACCACCAACATTAGCGTAGGTAACAAAAGAGATTATAGGTGCATCGTGGTTTTCCAAAACAATAAATTTCAGACCATTATCTAGAGTAAATTCGGTAATTTGCTCCTGTACTCGATCTAGATAGGGTTGAATAGAAGACTTTGCTTGACTGTCTTGGGGTGCTGCCAAAGCAACCAAACTTGAAAAGTTCCAAAACAAACAAGCTACTAGTACTATAGTTAGCCAACGCATTTTTGCGAAACAGCCCTTGCTTCTCATCGTCGAGGGCGCGATCGCCAATTTTCGACTATCTTGGATGAATAATCTGTTCAATTTGCTAGACTCCATCAAATATCCCCAGAAATTTCTCACTCTTTGCCTTCTATATAATCATTGCGGTTATATTCTACTCATATAATTGAAGCGCGGGTACACGAGAATTAATATTAATCGAACGAAATTGCTATATCATGAATCCCACTATAGTTTTTAATTAATTACCAAAGCCCATGCAAGTTTTTTCTCAGCAAGCCTGGAGAGAGATGCGTAAGACTCCTCAAACAGAAGAAGATACGCGCACTAAAATTTTACAGGCAGCACTGAAACTATTTGCAAGACAAGGTTACGATGGCACGAGTACCAAAGATTTAGCCAAATCCGCTAAGGTGGCAGAAGGTACTTTGTTCCGTCATTTCGCTAGCAAAAAAGCTATTTTAGTCGAGGTTGCTACGGCAGGATGGGTTGATATTCTCACGGATTTATTAACAGAATTGAGTGAAATGGGCAGCTACAAAGCAGTGTCTCAAGTAATGCGTCGCCGAATGATCAATATGCGGAAAAACGGCGATTTGATGCGAGTTTGTTTTATTGAAGCGCAATATCATCCCGAACTCAAAGAAACTATTCAAGCTGAAGTAATTAATAAGATGACGGATGTAGCAGAAGCCTTTTTTGAAACGGCGATGTCTAAAGGAATTTATCGTCAAATGAACCCCAAAATAGTGGCAAAAGTCTTTCTGGGTATATTTGCGATCGCAGGTTTTTCTGAAGAAACTATTATCGATCCAGACGCATCTCCCCAGGCTATGCAAGAAATGGCAGAAGGTATTTCTGATATCTTTTTAAGAGGTGTTCTGAATGACGAACAATAAATGAAATGACTATAGTACCAAGATCTTATAAGAGAACGAGAAAATATCGACCGAATATTTGGTTCGAGAAATTGATGGCTTTGGTGGCAGTAATTAATTTAATTATTGTCGGTTTCGATCTTAGTTATGTCCCTCTAAGAGATTTTTGGCTATCTGGTCAAGTTACCATAGGAGGAATTAAGTCGGCATATATTAAACTCGATGGTGTTAAGTTGGATTTAATTTCTGAAGACGTTTCTCGCTTTATTACTCAATATGATGCGGTTAAAGGGATAATTCCCAATCGAGATACAGAAGAATATCTCGACAAAGTAGCACAATTACGGGCAGAATTAACCGTTAACGGGGTTGATACCCCTGTAGCGCAAAATCTTTTTGGCGATATTCGTCGTCGCAGTATTGAAATTGTGCAAACGGATGCTTTTTCCGAAGCCAACAAAACGGGAAACCTCGAAAGAATCAAAAACAGAATGCGATCGCATTTGCCCAATAAGGATAATTCAGCCAAGACAGCATTTTGGCAATATTGGACGGTAAAAAATTTTCAAGGAAAAGTCACTCCAGAATTAGAATTCTTCGATCGCGAAATCAAACCTCTATTTGAAACTAATTACTACCGCGTCGTTGGTGAAAATGGCGGATATGTTGACTATTTCGGTTTTATTGATTTTCCCTTTGGCATATTTTTTGCTGTAGAATTTTTGGGACGTACTTGGTTAATTAGTCGTCGTCATATTAATATAAGCTGGTTAGATGCCATGCTATGGCGATGGTACGATTTCTTTTTCTTTATTCCTGGTTGGCGATGGTTGAGAGTCATTCCCGTCACGGTGCGTTTGAATCAAGCACAAATTATCAATCTCAATTCAATTCAGAAACAACTCAGTCAAGGTTTGGTAGCGGGAATTGCCGAAGATATTACCGAAGTAGTTATTATTCGCTTAATTAATCAAATACAAAGTTCGATCCGTAATGGAGATATCAGTCGGTTGCTATCCCAACAAACAGCCAACCCTTATGTTGATATCAACAATACCAACGAGACGGCGGAGATAATTAGAATTTTGGCTAAGGTAATTGCCGATCGCGTCTTACCCGCCATTCAACCAGAAGCAGAAAGTCTACTACAATACAGTGTAGATAAAGCTATTCGAGAAAGTCCAGCCTATCGGGGAATCAAACTCTTACCAGGAGGCGATCGCACTATTATTAATTTGAGCAATCAATTAATATCACAAACTTACAGTGCCTTTAGCAGTACTCTACAAGCAGCATTAGCCGAAGACGAACAATTCGATCGCTTGCTAGAAAGCTTAGTGAGTAACTTAGGAAGTAGCCTTTCTAATGAACTACAGGCACAACAAAGCATGAATAAAATAGAATTATTATTAATTGACTTATTAGAAGAAATAAAAATCAATTATGTCGAACGTCTTTCTCAAGAAGATATTGAAGACATCCTCGAACAAACTCGCAGCTTGCGGAACATTTCTCACAAATCCCCTGAATATTAAATAAGAAGGGGCGAACGGCTGTTCCGCCCTTACATAAGTAACAAGTAATTTCATTTATTGATAAATGTCGATCTGGCAATGGCAATATTCTTTTATCGATGCAGTTGAAAATCTTCTCAAACAAATATTCCAGACTTTAGAATTATCAACAGTATCCTATACATTTGCGATCGCTATTCCTCTATCTGGTAACGATCTGGGGGACATTGTTTTACATAGATCGGATTGTGGATTTATCCCCCATGACTTTAAAGGAGTTTTCGCGGAAGCCCAAGATAACTTTGACAACGATCCAGAACAACTATTCTTTATGAGTGCAGATAGTCTCGATCGCGCCCACAAAGACTCTCTTTATCCCAAAGCTTTACGCAATGCTATTCGATCTATCCTCAGCAATCATGACGACAAAAGACAGCAAACTTCTTTTTGTAGTTTCCCCGTCAAAAAAAATAACCACTGGATAATCACAGTCATTCAACTCGATCGTCCAAGTTTCGATCGCCAATATCGCTTAACCAAACAAGAACATGAAATTCCTTCTATGCGGAAGCGCAGAATCGATCGCTGTTTTTTAGAAGCAATTGTCTATCGCGTCTTAAAAGAAAGCGAGAACGAACTACAAAAATCATCAGAGAGTAACACCAGATCTTTAGTCAATTGCGAGCGAGTCATCGAAGATGCAGCATCTAGTTTGCTTCAATCTATCGAAGTACATATTAGCAAATTAAACAAAATAGACTTATTATCTTTTGCCAATGCGATCGCAGCAGAGCGTTATGAAGGTGCAGTCAGTGAAGGTAGACTGATTATCTGTCAAACCAATCATCCCGATATTTTTGCCAAAGTTAAATTAAAAACTCCCATCGATATCTACAACTATCGAGGAATCAGAAAGCTTTTAGAAGTCTCGGGCAATCAAATGGCTTTGCTATGCGATATTGAAAGCGTATGGGGTTTGGGAATTCCCCTCGATACCTATCAACCCAGTCAAGAAAACCTCTTTGAAATTAGATTTTCCGAACACTACACTTGGGAATTAGTTCATGCAGAGAATATCATGCTGCGGGTTGAATACCGACAACCCAGACTCCCCCGATCTCGTTTTGACAAACAACTATTTTGCGATCGCATACGCCAACTCTTTGAAGTCAACCGAGAAACAGCTAATAGGCTGATCGCAGCGGTAGAAGCAGCGGTCAAACAACGTCACGGTACCATGTTAGTTATCACCCCCGAAGCTCAACAAGAAACAATCAGACTAGCTGCTCAAAGTACTGTCATAGAGCCTGTGGTTATTACCAAAGAGATTATTTCCCATGTATCTAGCGTCGATGGGGCAATTTTGATTTCACCCAATGGAATAATTCATGCTTTTGGGGTAATTCTTGACGGTAAAATTACTAAAAATGGTAGTTCCACTAGAGGAGCGAGATACAACTCCGCCATACGCTATGTAGATGGTGAAAGAAGCCGTCAAGTTAACTGTTTGGCTTTAATTGTCTCCGAAGATGGTTATGTCGATCTTTATCCTCCTCTTAAACAATAATTGATTTCATATTTCCTCAATTTCTCCTTCTGCTTGGTTGGCGATCGCTTTTAAGTCATCTATTATCTGAGAATCGACATTTTGCCATAATCCTCTTTGATGGGCTTCTAAGAGTCTTTCGGACATATCCCGCAACGCCCAAGGGTTTTTATGCTGAATAAATTCTTGTACCTCGGGGTCAAAGATATAAGCCTGGGCTACCCCTTGATACATATAATCTGCCACGCAATTAGCCGTAGCATCGTAAGCAAACAAATAATCTACCGTTGCTGCCATTTCAAACGCTCCTTTATAACCGTGACGCATTACCCCTTTAATCCATTTGGGATTGACTACTCGCGATCGATATACCCTGGCTATTTCTTCGGTTAACTTCCGCACTCTGGGGTTAGCTGGTTGGGAATTGTCGCCAAAATATACTTCGGGGTTTTTCCCCGTCAAACTGCGCACCGCAGCCGTCATTCCTCCCTGAAATTGATAATAATCATCAGAATCTAGAAGATCGTGTTCGCGGTTATCTTGATTGTGCAAAACTATCTGTAGCTGTTTTAAACGACGTTGAAAAGATTCTGGTACGGCATAACCTCGACCAGTACTATCATAAGCATAGGAACTCCAGTTAAGATAAGCTCTCGCTAAATCTGCGTCACTCTGCCAATTTTGGGCTTCAATTAACCCTTGTATCCCCGCACCGTATGCCCCTGGTTTGGAACCAAATATACGATAACTGGCTTTCTTTTGGGCTGTTTCGGGGTCTATCCCCCGATCTTCTAGTAGCTGCTGTTCTATTCGTACCGCAGCAGATAACGGATTTACTTCCGCTGATTCTGGTAAATTTGCCACGGCTTGGGTTACTTTATTTAATAAGTTAATTATGTTGGGGAAAGAGTCTCTAAAAAACCCCGATATCCTTACCGTCACATCAACGCGGGGACGATTTAAGAGGGAGGCGGGCAATACTTCAAAATCAATCACGCGACGGGAAATACCATCCCAAACTGGTCTAACTCCCATCAGTGCCATAACTTGAGCAATATCATCTCCTCCCGTACGCATAGTAGATGTACCCCAGATCGAAATAGCTAAAGATTGAGGGTATTCACCATTTTCTTGGGTATAGCGTTCGATTACTGCTTGTGCAGCCTTGCTGCCTACTTCCCAAGCTGTTTCTGTCGGAATTCCTCGGATATCCACCGAGTAAAAATTACGTCCCGTGGGTAATACTTCTGGTCTACCCCTAGTAGGCGCGCCCGATCCCCCACTGGGTATATATTCACCGTTTAAGGCTTTAATTAAATTGATTATTTCGCGATCGCTTTTGATTAAATTGGGCAATAAAGTGTTTTGTATCCATTGGATTTGATTTTTAAGTAAAGGGGAAAGGGCAAAGGGAAAAGGGGAAGGGCTATTGATTACTTTGTCTACTAATTCAATAGCAATTTCTTCTAATATTGCGATCGCATCTCCTTTATTTCGGGCTTTTTGCAACTGCTGTCTATAACCATCTCCCCAATTTCCTTGTCTCCCAGTTGTCTTGTTCCCCAGTCGCCCTATCTCTCCATCAAAACCTAATAAAGGATCGAAATCTAAACCAAAATCTTTGGCGATGGCTTGGGTAATACCAATGCGATCGTAACTAGGAGAACGGGCGATCGCAATAATTAAATCTCGTAATTGTTCTTTTTGGGGACATTGACCAAAAATATGCAAGCCGTCTCTTATCTGGGCTTCTTTTAGTTCGCAGAGATAGCCATCAGCTACTGACAAAAATTGAGCTAAAGATAGAGTATCATGGGGTTGTATGCCAAGATCTTCGTCCAGATTTTCTTGTTTGACTAATTGGGTAATGCGATCGCTGATAATAGCCAATCTTGTCGGATCTAAACTCTGGGCTTCGTAATATTCATCGATTAATGCCTCTAATTTTTCCAACCCATCATACAATTCCGCACGAGTCAGAGGGGGAGTCAGGTGATCGATAATTATCGCTTGCGATCGCCTTTTTGCTTGAGATCCTTCCCCTGGATCGTTAACAATAAAAGGGTAGATATTGGGAATAGCTTGCAATGCCACTTCAGGATAGCAACTATTAGATAAAGCCAAACTCTTGCCTGGTAGCCATTCTAAGTTACCGTGTTTGCCCACATGAACGATCGCCTGTACCCCAAAACAATTCCGCAACCAATGATAGTAAGCTAAATACTCGTGGGTAGGTTCGAGATCGGGGGCGTGATAATTTAAACTCGGATCGCGATCGTATCCTCGGGATGGTTGTATCCCTACAAACACATTCCCCAACTGTATTCCAGGAATTTTAATATGGGAGGATGAATCACCCTTCGACCCAATCTCACCCCATCTCTCCGTAATACCTTGCTGCACAATATTCGGTAATGTCTGCCAATATTGCTGATATTCTTCAATGGATAAACTCTGGTAACTGGGACGACTCATATAACTTTCAGGATCGTTGGTAATACCCCCAGTCAAGCGTCGAATCAATTCATCTCCTGTTGCGGGCAGATCCGTAACGGTATAGCCTCCTTGCTGTAAAGCTTCGAGGATTTTAATACAGCTTGCAGGAGTATCCAAACCCACCCCGTTAGCAATTCTCCCATCTTTATTGGGATAGTTCGCCAAAATCAACGCCACTTTTTTATCTTGATTGGCAGTATTCGCCAGGTTTGCCCAATTTTTTGCCACCTCTGCCACAAAATTAATGCGATCGCTTTGGGGTTGATAAACAACGACATTGGTTTCTAGTTGTTCGTTCCAAGTTTGTACCGATTTAAAAGAAATAGCGCGGGTAATAATCCTACCATCCACTTCTGGTAGTGCCACATTCATCGCTACATCTCTGGGCATCAATCCTGGTAAACTAGACGACCATTGTTCTAGAGTACTGCTACTTAGAATTACCTGCAAGATCGGAATATTTAACCGTTGCCAAAATTCTAGGTTCGGTGATTCGCTAATTTTAGCCAAAGAAAAACTAGTACTATTGAATAGTACTTTAATCGGTTTTTCTTGTAGTAAAACTAATAATTGTTGCTGTATTTCTATATTTCTTAACGAAGAGACAAATATAGGAATTGGGGTCAGATTTTTAGCTACTATAGATTGACATAAGCAATCAATTGGTAGGGTATTACCCGCCAAGTAATGAGAGCGGTAAAAAAGTATCCCACAGCTAAGGCGATCGCCGTTCTGGATATTTTTTGCAGTCCCATGGGTTTGCTTTTGCCATTGATAAAACCCTAATTCTGGGACAGATTTTGGTGCTGGTGGCTGGTAGTTTGTGTGCAAACAAATATCACTAATAAACTGCAAAGCATTAGCAAAATTTTCTCTTCCCCCTTCAATTAAATAACGCCATAATTGATTTACTACTGACAATGAAACTGTAGAATGACTAATTAGATCGAGATCGGGGGCAAGATCTCCTGGTAATACAAATAAATCTATCTTGTTGATTTCGATAATTTCTTTGATTCTTTCTAATCCATAGTTCCAATAAGTGCTTCCACCAAGCAAACGTAGGACAATTACTTGTGCTTTTGATAATACTGTCTCTACATATTCATCAATACTTAATTGCTGTTGTAAATTTAACAGATTAACTACTCGAATATCGGCAAAACTTTCCTCTAACAAAGAACGGGCTGAAGCAATAGTTTGAATGTCAGTATCTGCATAAGTAAGGAACACAATAGGTGCAGGAGATTGAGAAACGAAAATTACTCCCTCTGTGTTGGGATTCCAGCCTCCTGGGAGAGCAGCTAATTTATGCATAATTATTATGTATCTAATCTTGAGAAATAGTTACGGTTTAGATTAAGAGTCAAAAAATGAGCCAAGCTAGGTAAAAAGAAGTAAAAAATATATTATTTTGCTGGATATAAATTGTGTCAGAGTCCTCCTATTCTTTAACTATAAAGAGAATTGTCGATCGCCAAGTTGTTTTAAAACTGGTTCGACTTTGGCTATCAATGTCCCAGGAAAATCAAAATCGACTAGTCACACAGGATTCATTATTTAAGTTAACAAAAAAAGACGATAAAGTTTATCTAAATAAACAATTAGAAACAGAATCTTTTTTCTTGATAATTGCATTGGATTTCAATGCTTTTCTACACATAGACCGAATAGAAAAATCTCAACAAAATTGGATAACCATAACCTTCGATAGAGAAATAATAACGCAAAAACTAATTCAAATAGGAAAGTGTTCTCCTTGGAAAAATGATGTAATTGAATATATACAAAAAGATTTAATAAATCAATTAAGCGACCATCAAGATAATTCCCATATTATATTTATCCTAAAAATAGTGAAATTACTGATTGATGACGAAGACAAAGGCAAATATATTAACATTTCTAACCCCGATCCACCGATGGATAAACTACTACACTATCAAGTAGAACAAGAACATATTTTTGAGCAAATTAAGGTTCAGTTAGATCGAGATTTAAGCTTATCTGAAATAATTCAAGCAGCACTAAATCGTAGCTGTAATTTTCTGGGCTTGGATCGGCTGCTGATCTATCAATTAGACGTACCTTTGAAGTCCGAATATATTTCAGGAACAGAGAATACTATAGACACTATTACTTATGAGGCAAAGCAAGAAAATGTAGATTCTGCTTTATATTTTCAACAAGAAGCTTGTTGGGGTAAATTTACTCAATGCAAACGCAAATATCATCAAGGATTTAGTTTAGTAATCAATGATATAGACCAAAATCATAATTTGAATCCTTGTCTTAAGTCTTTGATGCACAAATTTCAGGTAAAAGCCAAAACAGTAACCCCTATCACTGTCCGCAGGCAATTATGGGGATTGATTATTGCTCATCAGTGCTTTGAAACCAGACAATGGCACGACCTCGAACTCAAATTTTTGTCTCAAATAGCAGACTATTTGGCTGTGGCTATTTACCGCGATCGCTCTTATCAGCGATTGCAACAACAAAAAACTCTTCTCGAACAACAAGTTCAAAATCAAGCTCAACAGATTAAAGATGCTTTGATTGCAGCCGAGGCTGCTAGCAAATCTAAACACGAATTTTTGGGTAGTATGAGCCACGAATTGCGTACTCCTTTAACTTGTGTCATTGGACTCTCTAGTACTTTGTTACAATGGTCTTCTAGCAAATCTAGCATACCCCTATCTCCAGAGAAACAACAGCAATATTTGCACCTAATTCAACAAAGTGGCAAGCATTTGTTGGCGTTGATTAACAATATTTTAGAATTTTCTGATGTTGAGTCGGGAAAACATTTATTAGATGTCAAACAAATATCCTTGGCAAATATAGCCAGACAGTCTTTGCAGATACTTCATGAAACTGCAAGAGCCAAAAAAATTACTCTCAATTCAGAAATTAAGCTCAAAATAGAGCAAGAATATTTTTTTGCCGATGAAATTAGATTAAAAGAAATTTTATTTAACCTCCTCAGCAACGGGATTAAGTTTACTCCCGAAGACGGACAGGTAACACTTCGAGTTTGGAGGGAAAAACGCCAGGTAATTTTTCAGGTTGAAGATACGGGAATTGGCATCGCACCAGAAGAAATTCCCTTACTATTTGAAAAATTCAAACAAATAGAACACTTTAAACATCGTACTCATGGTGGTACGGGATTGGGATTGGCTTTAACTAAAAAACTGATCGAACTGCACGGTGGAAGTATTGAAGTAGAATCCTCTGTAGGTCAGGGTTCTCAGTTCACAGTCTATCTGCCAGAAAAGATATTTACTCCTCATTTAAGTCAAAAACCAGCTATCTCAGGTAAATTTCAACCCAATTCTGCAACAATTATGCTGGTGACGGAAGATGAAGAAAGTGCTACTTTTATTTGCCAACTACTAAACACTATTGACTGTCAAGTCGTCTGGTTGATGGACTCTGGGATGGCAATGAATCAAATTGAATTGGTCAAACCTAGATTGATCATTGTCGATCGCGATTTTGATTCAGTAGGAGTCAATAACATTGCGCGGGCGATCGAAAGGAAATCCCTCAAAGACAGTACTGACTTGGTTCTGCTTTGCGATCGCCATTATCCTACAAATTCAAATAACTTAGATGAGGAGAGATGGTTTTCTCAATATCAAGTTGATCAATATCTTTTTAAAACTATGACTCCAACCCAAATGATTGAGAAGATTGAAAGCCTGATCGCCAAAACAAGTCAAGAAAAACAAGGAATCAGGGAAAAATAGATTTTCTTTCCCGAATCTCCCTCTCAATTTCCACCATTGCATAACTAAGAAAAGTCCTGAAGCTATTCAGCCGTTGCTTCTTCAGTTTCTTTAGTCTCAGTTGTGCCAGATTGCTTTTCTTGCTCTCTTTTTTCTCTTTGTTTGCGACTCGCTTCCAAAACATCTTCAATTACTTTGAGTAACTGAGTCATTTTCTCTAGGTTTCCGCGATACAATTCTAGGTCTTTTTTCATCTTTTCTCCAGAAAGACCAAAATTCTCGATGATAGTATCTAGAATTGCATCTCGCTTGTCTCGATCTTGGACTAATTCGCGATCGCTTTCTTCCAAGAGGGTATAGATACCAATAGCAAAAGGACGACTATATTTAAAATTATCGTTAGCTGAGATCGCTTTAATTGGTTCTACAATATAACCAGTATCTTCTCCTGCTTCTGGATTGCTCAGCCAAGCGATTAAATCAGATGTAGATTTGTCTTTAGCTAAAGATAGCAATGTTCCTGCTTGAGCTTTATAGATTTGAGGATCGGCATCGGTAGAAGTACACAAAGCGTTGAAAATTTTCTCTTTGTCAGCTTCTGGCTCGTAGCCCTGCATCAAACGCTCAAAAGAAGTAACAATTCCCAAATAATAAATAGGATCGCTCTTAAAGTCTGCATTTACTGATAGTAAGTGCATCTCTACTAATAATTCTTCGATTACCCGACGATAAATAGAGTTGATAGGACGAGGATAAGCAGCATGAAAAGCTCTTTTACTATCAGAAACAGTTTTCATAATAAGTATTAATTTTTTTATCTAACAATTTATTTATCCTACGAGTCTTAGATTTTAGTTATCTTTAGATTTATGAGATTTACTAAAATAAAACTCTTAGCATATCTTTATATTATGCAACGATTTTGTCACAGTTTGACTATTTGACTTGATGCTATGCCTATTTAATTGGGCGATCGCGATCATCTTGCAGGGGTCTATTTTCCTCTTTAATGAGTTGTTGAAATGGGTTGTGCGAAAATAAATCAATTGTTAATTTTAAATACTTATCTATGGGATTACCCGCTATTCAAAACCAAACTCAAAAGCTTAGTTGTCCTCGATTACCCCTTGCAGTATATCGAGAAGTATCCGCTCATCTCAGACAGGTTACGGAGGTTGAAGCCAGTCTGATAGTTCGCCCTACCCAACACGATCCTCAAGCAAAATTTGACTATTATCAAAGCCAAGTTGCAGCACTCCAAATACAGTATGGAGAAGCAATAACGGATAAGGAGAAAGCACGAGTCACAGAGATCTTAGATTATTATGCCCAACGTTATTCTCCTTGGGAAGTAATCAGTTAGAGGCGATACTAGACCTATACAATAATGAGTAAGAACCTCAAACAAAAACTAGTCCTGGTAGGTGGGGGACATTCCCACGCGATCGCATTAAGATTGTGGGGACTCGATCCAATGCCTGACATAGATCTTATTCTGATTAGCGATGTAGGGCAAACTCCCTATTCTGGAATGTTACCAGGTCATGTAGCGGGTTTTTATAGCTACGCCGAAACTCATATTGACTTAAACAAACTGGCTCAATTTGCTGGTGCTGAGTTAATTATCGATCGCGCCATCAATTTAGATCTAGATAATCATCAAATTGTCTGCGAGTCTGGCAAACAAATTACATTTGATTATCTCTCTCTGGATATTGGTAGTACTCCCCAAACTATAACCGTCCCTGGTGCAGCTCAATACGCTATTGCTGCCAAACCCGTACCCAAATTTCTCGATGCTTGGTACAGTTTGCAAAAAACCGCAGCAGATCGTCCCAAACAAGCTTTATCCATAGTTATCGTTGGTGGTGGCGCGGGAGGGGTAGAATTGGCTTTAAATATGCAAGCCTGTTTATCGGAAATTATCGATAAGCCCCAAGATAGATTGCAAATACATCTCATTCATCGTGGCGATCGCTTATTATCGGGTCATAATGATTGGGTGAGTCATAAGCTCAAAAAAATTATCCTCAACAAGGGTATTAAATTGCATCTACAAGAAGAAGTAGCAGCAGTATTTCCAGATCGAGTTAGATGTAAATCAGGTTTAGATATTTCCTGTAATAGGGTTTTTTGGGTAACTCAAGCCGTTGCACCCCCTTGGATCGAGGAATCTAGTCTAACTTGCGATCGCCAAGGATTTATCTTGGTTAGAGATACCCTCCAGTCCGTATCCCATCCCGAGGTTTTTGCTGCGGGAGATATTGCCACCATGACTAATTATCAACGCCCCAAGGCGGGGGTTTTTGCCGTGCGTCAGGGAAGACCTTTACTTCATAATTGGCAACAAATATTGCAAAATCAACCCCTACAAGTTTATACTCCTCAAGATAAATATTTAGCCCTCATCGGTACGGGAGATGGCAAAGCGATCGCATCTTGGAGTAAATTTGGTTGGCATTCTGCTCTTTTATGGCGGGTCAAAGATTATATAGACCGCCAGTTTATGAATCAATTCGAGGGATAGTCAATATATTATAATTGGTTTTACTTTTGATTAATGAGATCGGAGATAGTATGGCAGATATTGTAGATATTGCAGTTAACACAGAAGGTTTTAGTACATTGGTCGCTGCGGTAAAAGCAGCTAATCTAGTAGAAACATTAAAAACCCCTGGTCCTTTTACTGTCTTCGCTCCCAACGATGCTGCATTTGCCAAACTTCCCCCAGGTACAGTGCAAACATTGGTTGGCAACCCCCCTCAGTTAGCTAGGATACTGACTTATCACGTAGTAGCAGGTAAATTAACTAAAGCCGATCTAAGCAAGGTTGATTCCGTTGATTCTGTTGAAGGTTCGCCCATTGCGATTAATTGTCATGGTGACACTTTTGAGGTTAAAAATGCTAATGCGATCGCAGCCGATATTGAAGCGGACAATGGCATTATTCACGTAATTGATAATGTTATTTTAATGGGCTAGTTTTAATAGGGTTTTAAGCCAAAACCCTATAACTAGTTTAACGATACTCAGAAGATTGAATATCTCCTAAACGAGCTTCAGTCCGCAAGAAACGATCTATTTGTGTCTTGAAAAATGCGCGATTTTTCTCTAAGTGTTCAGGATTATTATCGTCAATAGGATATAGCAAAGCCTGGCGCAGGGCTTGAATTACTGCGGAGGTAACGTTGTACATCGATCGCTGGAAAGTAATTCCCAATTGAACTAAAGTATCGTCTTCTCCGCGACAGTGTTTTTGATAGTATTCCACTAAATAATCGGGAAGAAAATGCCACATATCATCCATTAATAGGGTAGGGGGAATACCTGCCATACCTACAGGTAAAACATCCGCGTAAAGAATGCCGTAATGGAAGTCTGGTTGTTCGTCGGGTACTTGTTTGGCTTGGGCGTTATAGGATTTAGTACCGCGGAAAGGGGAAGTACGATAAAAAACTGCTTCTACATAGGGCAATGCAGCCTCGTATAGCCAGGTAAAACCCTGGGATTTAGGAATGATTTCATAGCATTCATCCCCAATATATAGATGATGGTAGATCGGTCTGCCCGCTACGGCAAAAATACCGTTAACTAAAAAGTCCATTGCCTCCTTAACGGTGGTCATTTTTCCTTCGTCGTAGAGATCGGACATTTCTAAAAATACGGGACACATTACTTCCCAAAACAGTCCCAAGTTGGAATAGTAAGAAAGTTGCCTGACCTGTTCGAGGAACATATCGGGAAATAGTTTATACATCCCCAACATTACAGGATTGGATTTAAAGTAAGCTTTAATTGCCCGATCCGCATTAGCTTTATATTCTTCACTATCCAAATAAGCATTAAACTTAGGATTAATATTCTCATGCCAAAACATCGCCCGCATACAGGCTTCCGCAAACTCCATGTTAATGCGATCGTGGTTGAGGTGATGGATTAGCTTCGGCATTTTACCCGTTTCGCCTTTAGCAATAAATTCTAAAAGTTCTGGATGTGCGGATGCTTCCCCCCGCCAGACTTGAAGATCGGCATCCTTCCCTGCATATTTATTTGGTAAATCTAGATATGACTGAGGTAAAAAATATTTGAAAAACGGTAGAGGATTTAAGAAAACTCGTTCCGCGATATAAAGCAGATCGCGCCAATAGAAGTCCATGGGGATAGCGTAGGCTTTATAAATCCCGATAATCTGCATCAGGTTTTCGGGCGTGTCGGGTAACATCGAGCCCCCTGCCTCTAAACGATGGATCACATCAGCAAAGGGATGATTTATGGGTGGTAGTTTGGTTTTGGTTTGATTCATAACTTGTTACTTGTTACTTGTTACTTGTTACTTGTTACTTATTACTTATTACTTGTTGCGACAATCGTTGTATCCATGGGATGGCTAGCAATGATACTGTAGTTAGTAATATTAGTTAGCCAGACTGGTTGTATTCCCAGGATGACTATAATTACAGTTAAAACAAATGCGGGGATGCGTTCGGCTAATCTGACTTTCGGGTAGACGTTGGAAGTTTGGCGACAATCAATTTTGCCAAAAAATACTTTATTAAGCAGAATGACAAAGTATACCGAAGTCAAACCAGTAGCAACTAAACACAAGATGGTTAGAGTTGGGAATACGGTAAAGCTTCCCTGAAAAGAAATATATTCTCCCACAAAGCCGACCATTCCAGGTATACCAGCACTTGCCATAACTGCTAAGATCATTTGTCCGCCAATGACGGGTAAACCCCGTTGGGGATTCATTAAGCCCTTGAGAGTATTAAGATCTCGGCTGCCAGTTTTGGTTTCTACGATACCGACTAAATAAAATAACAAGGCTACAATTAAGCCGTGAGCAAACATTTGACAAATTGCCCCAGATATTGCTATGGAAGTACCCGCTGCGGTTGCTAACACGACAAAGGCAATGTGGGCGATGGAACTATAGGCTACCATTTTCTTGATATCAGTTTGGGAAATAGCGACAAAAGAAGCATATAAAGCACTAATAGATGCGATCGCAGCTAACCAAAATGCCACATCATTCCATAGTTGAGGAAATAGGCCCAAACCAAAGCGAATTAAGCCATAAGTACCTAACTTACTGAGTATTCCCCCTAAAATCATTGATATTGGAGTAGATGATTCCGTATAAGCATCGGGCAACCAAGTGTGTAAGGGGACGAGGGGAGTTTTGATCGCAAAACCGATAATTATGGTAATTAACAGAACTAACTGTTTGCTGTAGGGCAATATTTGAGTTTGAATTCCTTGGTAATCAAAACCACTGTTGGAGAGAAAAGCAATTCCTAAAAAGGCAGCGAGGACGAAAATACCGGAAAAGGCTGTATAAAGCAGATATTTTGTTCCTGCATAACCGCGATTTTCTCCACCCCAGATATTAATTAAGAGATAGGTAGGAATCAGCTTTATTTCGTAGAAAATAAAGAATAAAAGTAGGTTTTGCGCTAATAATGCTCCATTAATACATCCTGCTAAGATTAAAACTAAACCGTAAAATAATCTCGGTCTAGAAAATGTATTTTCATCTTTTTGACCTAAGTCGCCACTATAGATAGCCAGGCAAATTATTAAGTTGCTGAGGATTATTAGGGGTAGAGATAAGCCATCAATACCTAAATTGTAATTTATGCCCAAAATCTCCAGCCAAGGAAAAAATTCGGTTAACTGTAAACCCTGAGACTGCAAATCATAGCGGGTAATTGCGAAGAGGGAAACCAAAAGACTGGCAAGACTAAAAGCAAATGCCACGAGTCTAATTCTGGCGTTATCAATTTTTGCTGGTATTAAAAAGAGAATTATTGCTGCAACTAAAGGCAGCCAAATGAGAATACTTAACATGGTTTATTAAAATTAGGTCTTTAAAAAGTTAATGCCAGTACTAAGCCTAGAAGTATCGTACCGAGAACGATCGAGAGAAAATAGAATTGGGACTGACCAGAATTGCTGTATCTTAATGCTTGTCCGCTAAATAAAGTACCAACTCCCACTAGGTTTACCGCCCCATCAACAATATAGCGATCGCACCAAGAAAAAACTCTCGAAGTTACGCCAATTAAACTCACAATGGTTAGGCGATAGATATCCTGAATATAAAGATCGTTAGCTAATAATTGTTGCAGAGACGATGGTACTAATTGTACGGGTTTATTCTCTCTTTCTCTTAGATATAACCCCCCTCCCAAACTCAGACCAGTAAGACTCGAACCAATTAACATCAAGGCTACGGTTTTATCTAAATTCGCCCAGGTTGGCAACAAGTCGAACTGTTGCAAAATGAAGGGAAAGTGCAGCGTTACCCCAACCAAAATAGTCATGGGTAAAATCATCGTCCACAAAACTTCGGGACTGCGTTTGGTCATGGTTTGGGTTTTACCACCAAATACCAAACCAAATACTCGCATCAAGCTAAAGGCTGTCAAGCCATCTACTATTACCAATACGCCTAGTAAGATCGGTTGCACGGCTAGTAGATAATTTCCTAATTCTAATAAAGCCCAAAAACCGCCTAAAGGAGGAACGGCAATCAAGCTGGCTGCACCGACCAAGAATGCTATACCGCTAATGGGACGACGACTAAAGATCCCTCCCAGCAGGGTAATATCTTGGCTAATGTTGCTAATAATAACTGTTCCCGCACTCATATAGAGCAAGGTCATGGCTACAGCATGAGTCAAAATCAACAATAACGCGGAATGGTTTGCTCCCACTGCTACAGCAATAAACACAAAGCCCATATAGGCACTGACAGAATAGGACAAAGTTCGTTTAATATCTACTTGAGCGATCGCAATTAAAGACGCGCTAATAGCTGTAAAAGAGCCGACTACAATCATCACTAAGTTAGAAATAGCTGACTGTGCCAACACTGGTTGGAGTTGAATCAAAACATAAGCTCCCGTTGCTACCACAATCGAATTACGCAACATCGATGCGGGAATTGGGCCTTCCATTGCTTCATCTAGCCATAATTGCAAAGGAAATTGGGCGCATTTAGCTAAAGGACCTGAAATTAACGCCAAACAAAGTAAATTAGCAGACAGTGGGCTTAAATTAGCTACTTGTGCCCATTCTGCTAGGTCGTCATAATTCCATGTCCCCGTAAAAGACCACAGAGCAATGATGCCAATTAATAATAATAAATCCCCGACTCGCTTTGTCCAAAAAGCATCCCTCGCCCCCGTGACTACTAAGGGTTGGGCAAACCAAAAGCCCACAATTAAGTAGGTAGCCAGAGTCAGTAATTCTAGGAATACATAGCTAAAGAATAACGAATTACATAAAGCCAAACCGCACAAACCCGCTTCAAAAAAGCCCATCAAAGCGTAAAAACGCCCCCAACCCCAGTCCATTTCCATGTAACCAAAAGCATAAAACTGTGCCAGGATATTCAATCCCGTGATCAAAGCTAATGCACCGACAGTTATGGCAGAGATTTTAATATCGAAGGAAATGTATAAACCTGCTGCGGTTAGCCAAGGAAATCTTATTTCCTGGACTGGCTGTTGCCATACCTCTTGTAAAGCAAAGATGCTGTGAATAAAAGCCACGCAGGTAATAGTTAAATTGATATATCCTGCTGGTCTAGAACCAGTTTTTTTGATGATTCCTGGCGACCAAAATAATGCTAATGTCGCTCCGACTAGTGCGTAACAAGGAACTAGCCAGATACTGTCGCTAAATATCCCAATCATAATAATTGACTATGTTCTTGAAAGATAATGTGTAAGTGAATATGAAGTATAAGGTGCAAACTAATAACGAGGTATTGAGGTTAAAGCTAAGTATAGAGTAAATTCAATACCTTGTAAAATATCATTTACTTATTTCTATAATCAGAACCAGACTACAATCTATAAACAATATTACGCCAAACTCAATCCGTAGTTTCACTGATGAGAAGATTGCGCTGAATATTAGATACTTTACATAACAGCATAATTTGAGCTACTCCCTCGTATTGGTTAAATAACCAGAAAATTTGCCCTATCTCAAAGGTAAAATCATGAAAATAGAGAACTTTGTTAAAGAAACAAACGGTACAAACACTAGGGTTTCCGCAACCTTGATCTGGGAAAATCGTCTTCGCGCACCTGAATCAGTTTTTTTTGAAACCAGTACTGAATTCGGCGATGATTTGACCATTAATCCTAACGCCTGGTTGCTCGCTTGTGCTTTACCAGCAATGCGCTATGGAGAATCAAGAATTGCGATCGATGCTCCTATTTCTCCTGAAATCAAAGATGGTTTGATTAATTCCATGAGATGTCTGATTGATTGGCATGGAGGCGATCGCAAAGTGATTTCTATTGAAGCTCCTGTGGAAACAGAAGTTCTACTTTACGACAAGCCAAAAAGAGCAGGGGCATTGTTCTCTGGGGGAATAGATGCTTTGGCAATGGTCAGAGACAATCACCTCAATTTTGCGAAAGATCATCCCCGCCATATCCAAGACGGCATTTTGGTCTATGGCGTATTGCAGGGGGAAAATGAATACGACCCTAGTTTTCAAAATGTGGTTGATGCTGTAACGGCGATGGCAGAAGATGCAGGGATTAAATTAATCGAGGTACATACTAATGCTTACTCTCACTTCCGCGATTTAGACCCCGATTTTAGCTTTTGGCGATTTGAATATCATGGCTCTTTTCTGGCTGCGATCGCTCATGCCTTTGCTCCTCGCTTGAGCTATGCTTCTATTGCTTCTACTTATGACTTTGCTAACTTAGAGCCTTGGGGTTCCCACCCACTTTTAGATCCTCTATATAGTACAACTAATTTAACAATTCGCCATGAAAATGCAGCCCTATCTAGATTAGAAAAAACCCAGCTAGTAGGGGAGTGGGATGTTGCTCTCAAACACCTACGAGTATGCAATGAAAAGGAAAGTTATAGCCAAGGTAACTATAATTGTGGCAAATGTGAAAAGTGTGTCAGAACAATGACGGCATTTTTATCTTTGGGTTTGCTAGAGCAGATTTCTACCTTTAAGGAAAAAGATGTCTCCAAAGAAAAGCTAGTCAATACTTGCTATCTAAGCGATTCTTATGAAGAGAATTGTTACCGAGAATTAATCGAGCCTCTATCTAATTTAGGTCGTCACGATCTGGTTGAAGGTATCGAACAGATTATCAGACGCTATCGCGAAAAAGATATTAAAGGCTTAGTCAAACGTTTGGACAGAATTTTATTCGACGGCAATTTATTGAATATGGGTAAGAAATTCAAACCAGTTCAAGAGAAAGTTTAAAGCCAATTTGGAGATAACTCTAGTTAGATAACTCTAGTTTTATTTCCCACTATCAAATAACAAGATCGACTTAAATATCGACTTTATAATCAAGGTCTAGTTCGTCTCCAGGGACACCGCGAATTCCCCAATTGGATTTGGGTGTCTCCACTAGGACGATTTCTAGATCTTGAGGTGTAATATCAACAGTCTCTTCTATCTTTTGAAATAGAAGGCGAATCAGATTTTTTTTAACTTCTGTCGAACGTCCCTCAAACATGATAATTTCAATAATCGTGTAGTTTGTAGTGCGATCGCTCGGATAAATAAAGTTTTCTGACTCTAAAGTAATAAATCGTTGGAATCTTTTCTTTTCAGGAGTACCAATGGCTTCTTTCAGGGTAGATTGAATTACATAAGACAAAGCAAAACGCTTCGGTTCGATGTTTTCTTTTAGACCGAATATCTTTACCTGGACCATCAGCTTTCTTTCTTATAATTACAGCAACACTTTAATCTCACTTTCCTCAAGTAGCAAGGGAAATAGTTGTTCGTTGTTGAATGTCCATTAATTACTGCTAAGTTGAGAATTGGTAAAAAAAAAGATAAAAGGTTAGATCATGCGAATTTTAATCATGGGTGGGACTCGTTTTATTGGAGTCTATCTAACAAAAGTTTTAGTTGACCGCGGACACGAAGTTGTTTTGTTTAATCGGGGTAATCATCCCGCACCAGTAGAGGGGGTTACTCAAATACAAGGCGATCGCAAGGATGCAGCCCAGCTTAAAGCAAAGCTCTCAGGAGAAAGCTTTGACGCGATTTTTGATAATAATGGTCGCGAACTCAGCGATACTCAACCCCTCGTAGAATTGTTTAATGGCAAAGTTAAACATTTTGTCTATGTAAGCTCGGCGGGAGTATATCTAAAATCAACTCAAATGCCTCATATGGAAGAAGATCCCGTAGATCCTAACAGCCGTCACAAAGGCAAACATCACACCGAAGCCTATCTCCAAGATTCTGGTATTCCTTGGACTTCGATTCGTCCAGTATATATTTATGGCCCTCAAAACTACAATGATTTAGAAGCTTGGTTTTTCGATCGCATTGTCAGAGATCGTCCTTTACCTATTCCTGGTAAGGGTAGATTCATTACCCAATTCGGTCACGTTGGAGATTTGGCTTTAGCAATGGCTCAGGTTTTGGATAACGAGGCTGCTATTGCTAAGATCTATAATATCTCAGGCGATCGCTATGTTACTTTTGACGGCTTGGCTTATGCTTGCGCCCAAGCAGCGGGTAAGTCTCCAGATCAAATTAAACTGGTACATTACGACCCTGCTAATTTTGACTTTGGCAAACGCAAAGCTTTCCCCATCCGTCAACAGCACTTTTTTACCGATATTCATCTTGCCAAAACCGAACTTGATTGGCAACCCCAATACGACCTCGTGTCGGGGTTAACAGACTCGTTTGCCAAGGATTATGTCCCATCGGGGAGAAATCAGTCTGAGATCGATTTTGCTTTAGACGAAGAGATATTAGGCAAAATATAAATTCCCCCAGAGATTAAACTCAATCCTACTGCTAGCCAAAATAAAACCATAGTAGGACTATCCCATTGAGAATCTAAAGGGGCAATCAAAAAGGCGATCGCAATAATTTGCACGACGGTTTTTAGTTTTCCCCAAATATTTGCCCCTAAAATACTACTATTGCCCGTTAGTTTGGGGTTGACTCGCCATCCTGCGATCGCTATTTCCCGTGCCATAATTAAAAATACGCCCCAAGCAGGGACTAGCTGTAATTCAATCAGAGCAAGCATTGAGCCTAGGACTAATAATTTATCTACCAACGGATCGAGGAATTTTCCCAATTCCGTTACCATGTCCAACTTACGAGCCAAATAACCATCGACCCAATCTGTCCCTGCTGCAACTACAAAAATCCCCACACAGAGCCAACGATTGTCTGTTGTGGGGTAATTTAATAAATAGAGAATAAAAGGTAGTCCTAAAAGACGAGACAGGGTTATCCAAGTTGGGATATTCATAGAATATAGAATCAATATAGTAACTCTTATATTAAACCTCCTTAATTTCCTCGTTCCTCCTTCTTTATGTCAACATGCTCCTTTGCGGGCTAAAACAACAGCCACAGTTTGTAGAATTAAGTTGATGTCATAAAAGACAGACCACCGTTTTTGATATTCAAGATCCATTCTGACGATAGCTTCAAAATCCAAAACCTGAGATCTACCTCTAACTTGCCATTCTCCAGTGATTCCTGGTTTTACTCTTAAACGCTTAAAATGATGCTTGTCGTACATTGAAACCTCATCCGTAGTAGGAGGACGAGTCCCAACCAAACTCATTTCACCTTTAAGGACATTCCAAAATTGAGGAAACTCGTCTAAACTAGTGCGACGGAGAAAACCTCCTACTTTAGTAATCCGAGGGTCGTTTTCGTTTTTAAAAATATATCCTTTAGCTTGATTTTCTACTAAATGCTTCTGTCGATCTGCATCTTCAATCATCGAGCGAAACTTCCACATTTTAAACAGCTTGCCATCCAAACCACAACGAGTTTGACTGTAAAAAATGTTACCACGATCGTCTAACCACATAGCGATCGCGATCGGAATTGCTACTATCCCCGTAATAGCCAAACCAATAATTGCGCCTAGTATATCTAATATTCTTTTTTTTATACTGGTTACTGAAGGATGAACGGGATGTTCAATGGATGATGGTATAACTTTCATACCCCTTAGACCAAGGTTAAATTGTGAAGTCATAAAAAAGTTTATAGTAAGTTTATAAATTTGGACTATGCGATTAAGTTTAAATACAATTTTATTATTCTCTTTATGCAATCATATTGGCTCGATAGTCTCTCATGCTATGAATTAGGAGGCTCTTTACCAAATCTTTAAACAATAATTAGCAAGTTTAAAGCTTTTGTATACTTTTTATTGCTTAAATCTTCGATTGTGTTTTAAAAAATACATTTTTTTTGTAATACAAAAATAATTTTAAAAAAATAAAATATAAATTGTATTAAGATATATTTTTCGACAATATGCAACTACTAAGACCATACTTTGGCTAAAATACAGCCAAAAAGTAATAATTAGATATTATTTCTTAATCTTCAAAAGTGGCATAAAAATTCTTAATTAAATTCTTTTTTAAACTGAATTTATTTTGAACTTGCTTAAAATTCATTAATTTCGCTTTTTTAAATGATACAAAGGAGATATTTATAGCGAACTAAAACTAAAATTAAATCCTCTATGGAAGATCAATCTCGTTATCTAGAATCTAATATCGATCGCGAAGAACTAATTAAACTAGTCCCCTTCATGTCTGGTCTACCAGAAGAAAGTATTCACAAAATTGCAGCTCATTTTGTGACCATATCTCATCCTGCCAATCAAGTACTGTTACTTGAAAACGATTGGGGCGGATCGGTTTATTTTATTTTGGAAGGATGGGTCAAAATTCGTACCTACAACCTAGATGGCAAAGAAGTTACCCTCAACATTATAGGTAGAGGAGAAATCTTTGGTGAAATGGCAGCAATGGACAAACTACCCCGTTCTACTGATGCTATCACTCTAACCAAAACTTTAATTGGTAGAATACCAGCAGAGGATTTTGTTAACCTAATTAATACCGAACCTACAGCGGGAGTTCATTTGGTTCAACTCATGGCAAAACGTTTGCGTCAAGTAAACCGTAGGTTGCAGTTGAGAGAAGCCAGTAGTGTCTCTAGGGTTGCCGATGCCATACTATTTTTGGTAGAAGGACAAGGTACGGAAGGAGAACAAGGTACAGAAATTCCCAATTTACCCCACCGAGAGATTAGTAGTCTTAGTGGATTAGCCAGAGAAACTGTCACCAGAGTCTTAACCAAACTAGAAAAAAAAGGTTTGATCCAAAGAAATGCTGATTTCATGCACATTCCTGATGTACCTGCCCTAGAAGATACTATATGCTGATGAAATCAAGCGTCCCAAATATTTTTATTGGTGCGACCAATTAAATAACTTTTATGTCTAGAGAAGACCATCAACCCTCTGCATCCGATCCTGCTAAACAGGTTAATGATGATGAGATTAACTGGGTAGATCGCGAAGATTTTGACCAAATTAAACTTAATGAGCTATCTTCTTCCCGAAAACCCCAAAAACAAACCAAAGCCTCTACCGATACGGTAGTAATGGTAGAAACAGCATTTTTAGCTAGTGCTGCTAGTTTGGTTTGGTTAATCAATTTTTATTTTCCGCTCGGGCCTGTTTTAAAGATTTTTTTTCCCATTCCGATTGCTCTCATTTATTTGCGACGAGGTAATCGTGCTTCTTGGATGGCAGCAGTTGTCTCTGGATTATTACTTTTAGTTTTAATGGGTCCTACTCGCAGCATTATATTTTTGATGCCCTACGGCTTGATGGGAGTGCTTTTGGGAGCTTGTTGGCGACGTAAAGTCAGTTGGCTATTCTCAATTGTTTTTGGTGCCATCCTTGGCTCGTTAGGGATGTTTTTTCGTTTTTGGTTGACTTCTATTTTGGTAGGAGAAAATCTTTGGGTATATGTAATTAATCAGATTACGCAGTTAGCAGACTGGCTCTTTTTCCAGCTCGGTATTTTGGCACAGCCTAATTTTGTGCTGATTCAAACTTTGGCTTGTGGTTTGATTGTGGTTAATAATTTGGTTTATCTATTTGCAGTGCATTTAACCGCGTTGATGCTGCTCGATCGCCTTGATAATCCGATTTCCCGTCCTCCTGAGTGGGTGAGAGTATTGTTGGATTATTAGTGCGACCTATGTTGAGACCTATGTTTAAAGGTCGAAGATCTAGACAAAAATTATTTATTCTTCTGTATCCGTTTCGGTTTCTTCGTCGTCATTTAAAATATCGTCTAGTTCGTCTATGGTTTTATCATCGACAAATCGATCTGATTGATAGGGCATAAATCGACCAGTACTCTTAATCCACATAAATAGAGATTCGTTTTCTCTGGGAGCAATAATTGATGCGGGTTCTCCTACGGGTTCTTGTTGAAGTGCGGGATTCTTACGTTGTCGCTCCATGATTTTTGCTGTTTTAAGTTTTAATGAATAAATTGTTTCTGAACAAAAGGCGAAGTCATTGCAGTCAAAAGACTCCCATAATCGAGATTAAAATTTACTCCCATTCCAACTTTTAGATCGGGGTTTTTAGATTCAAGAACTAAATGATCGCTACTAGAACCTAATATTTCTAGATCTTGATCCAAACTTAAACCAGATATGAGAGTATCCTGTTTTCCTAAAGCAATAATTGCCCTGGGGTGCATACCGCGATCGCGAAATACGGGCATATTACCAAAAGCATCTTGACAGACTTCTCCAAAAGGAAGAGAAGGCTTTATTTTTGATTCAATAACTTCGGCAATCAATTTGAAAGCACTGGTATGTAATTGAGGTATGGCTTGGCGAGTAAGGGTTTCGCATCCCAAAAGAATTGATTCTCCCACCCGCAGATTATTGATCCGTCCCACATTTTTCGCCGATTTGTACCATTGGTGATTAGCCGAATTTCCCCCAGAAATTATAGACAAGTCAATTTGAAATTTTTGTTCTATAGCCTCAGATAATTCCGACAATTGCCACATTTTTTGATTATCGGGTTTAATGCCTCCATAGCAAGCCAAATTACAACCGAGTCCCATAATTTTGAGATGGGGTAAGGATAGAACTTTTTGAACGAACAGAAAAAGATCGTCAGGGAGTATTCCTTCTCGTAAGTCCCCCATTTCCACCATTAAGATTACTTGGTGAATTTTATTTTGCACGGATGCGTAGTAGTTAAGTTTTTCCAGGGTTTCGATCTCTGTATTGAGACTAATATCTACATCTTCAACCGTAGATTCTGCTTGACTTGGGGTAGTGCGGAGTAATACAAATTGAGCTGCGATTTTGGCATTTTTCATTCTCTGAATATTTTCTAGACGAGAATCAGCCATGAACTTGACACCCCCTCGAATCATGGCGGAGGCAATTAAGGGTTCTCCCAAAACTGCTTTGGAGACTCCCATGAGAGAAATACCCTGTTGTCCGTAAAGCTCGCATAACATTCGGGTATTATGCTGTATTTGGGAGAGGATAATCTCTATTCTGGGCATAAACGCTTTCATGATTTTATGGCAACGTTGAGCGTCTACCCGATAGTAAATAAGGGAATTGTGGGAGATTTTGGTCTGACTTTCTGGCGATCGAGACTGGGAAAAAGATTGCTTAAAGCATGAATTAATTTTGAACAGCCATAAGTCAAAACATCTGTTGTGGGTAACAAAAGACGGTTTTCATAGCTTTTAATGGTTTTTAGAATTTCTGTCTCGGTTAAATCTTCGTGGCTTAAAGCGATCGCAATTACCTGGGTTTGGCAAATTGCTTTAATCAACATAATTTCGCTCACAATACTTGGCATCGGTAGATGGGGAAAATCACAGCGAAATTTTCTCCCAGGGGGATGCTGTAAGATTACGCCATCGGGCATACATCCTTTTAAGATACCCACCGAACTCATGAAAGCAGGATGAGAAACGGCACTTTGTCCTTCTACTAAGATGATATCGGGACGCTCTTCTTCAAAAGCTCGAACTACGGCATTTTCTATTTCTCCAATGACGAACTGAGATACCAAAGCATCAATAGATACACCATAGGTTGCCCCCTGCATGATTGCTGTTTGTCCCGTAGCCACCAGCACCGACTTAATTCCTATCTTGTTTAAGGCTTGATTCAACTTTACGGCTGTCGTCATTTTTCCACAGGCGCAATCAGTACCTAAAACAGCAATTACGGGAACATTCACCTGAGATATTTTACCAGTAAATACATGGAGGTCTTTTAATTCGGGCGGTTTTCTGATATCTTGAATTTCAACTCCACACTTTTCAGCCATCTCGGCAAATTCGTCGTCTTCGGAAAAGAACTGGTGAAGACCATTAATTATGTCCATTCCCTCGGTCATGGCTTGTAGAATTAAAGTCCTTTCTGCAACAGGTATCACAGCCTCTAAGGGAGCTTTGCCATAAATATAGCAGTCGGGCAGATCTTGGAGAATATCTAAGGCTGATTCTAAACTAGCAAAAATGGGTATATAGTTTTTGGCATTATCTAATTCTTCTCCTGCATCTTTTCCTGCTAAGGAACTATCAATTACGCCAACAATGTTATAGGTTTTAGAATGTCGAACTAAACCTGCTGCGGTTTTGCCGTCCATTAAGCCAAATTGTTTTTCACAATAGACTACGGCTGTTTTTTTGGCGATTACCATGGAAATTATTTTTCCTAATATTGAAAATGAAAAGGGTGAAAAGTTAAGTTAAGCTCGCCCCAATCAGTCTTTTTGAACTTTTATTGATTGGTTATAAAGCTGGCATTTCTTGATAACAACGGCTACAACGCCAGTAAATATCTCCCGTACGTAGGTGACGAAGTAATTTGTGGGAGCAGCAAGGACAAGTGTGCCTGCTCATCATGGAGAGCTTGATATATAAGGCTGTATTTTCGGTGCTGTTGATGTTTCCAGGCTTGACTAGCTGTTTAGAAGATAGGTTGAATACAAGCTGCATTATTAAAACCCGAACTGTGTTTGCCTTCGACTCAGATTTTAATTTAGATTTTAAAAAATAAATATTTCTTAATACTTTAAATTCTAACGCGCAACTGCGATGGAATTAGTATAGAGATACAAGTCTTATCGATCGCCGAGCAAATTTTGTTAATAGAGAAAAAATTTACGATACTTATCAGACTGAGATCGAAAATAGGCGATCTTCTATAATGATTTACGTTTACAGTCAGTTAAAGTCGGGAATGAGTTGGTTGAGGCGATACAGCGGTGCAAAACCACATTTTGCCTGTGTCCTGGGTTTTACTGCTACGGGGCTAATTCCTAGAATTTCCGCAGCAGGAGCAACCCCAGAAGATCGAGAATATACGGCGATCGCCGATGCCGAATTTTTAGCCAAGGGCATACAGGAAAAATATCATCATCCCCTACCTATATTAACAGCGGGAGTTTCCCCCACATTTATTACTCGTGGCGCGATCGAGGCGTTAAACATCCCGACTTATATTTTCAATGCAGGTTTACCCCATCAACCCACTGTAGATACTATCGATTTGGGAGGAATTCCTGCTAATTGTCTTTCTTCTGGATCGGCAATGGACTTGGAAATGGTGCGACATCTATTCCAACAAGGTCTGAAATGGGGCGAAAAGCTGGCAAAGACGGTTGATTATTTAATTATTGGAGAATGTGTGGTTGGAGGAACGACTACTGCCCTAGCTCTTTTAACGGGCTTGGGAATCGAAGCTAGAGGAATGGTAAATAGCAGTCATCCTCAATGCAATCACGCTCAAAAATGGTCGATTGTTCGGACTGGCTTATTAAAAGCTGGTTTTGCCTCTGGATTGATCGATCCTCTAGAGATAGTAGCTGCCATAGGCGATCCGATGCAAATTGTAGTAGCGGGGATGGCCATTGCTGCTAGTCGAAGTAGAGGAGTAATGTTAGCTGGTGGGACGCAAATGTTGGCAGTATATGCTTTAATTGAAGCGATCGCTAACTACCATCAGATTTCGGTTCAATTATCTCAACTTGTTGTGGGAACGACTCGCTGGGTAGCAGAAGATCCCTCAGGTAATACAGTAGGTTTAGCCCAAACTATCGGTGGAGTCCCCCTGTTAGGTACTGGGTTGAATTTTGCTACTTCTCCCTATCCCAGTTTTCGAGCTTATGCTCAAGGATATGTCAAAGAAGGTGTAGGTGCTGGAGGCTGCGCGATCGCAACTCACCTCATGCAAAATTGGACTCCGTTTGAGTTGTCGGTCGTCATTGAAACTTTGTTTGCTCGCTATCGGCACTTAAGAGTGAATTCTATAGGTCAATAACTGTTCTTCTAAAGCAGCAATACGGTTATAAGCAGCAGTAAGTTGAGCTGTCAAACGACGAATTTGAGTATCTGGGGAAAAATTGTCGCTACCAGAACTAGCAGTGCTGGTGCTACTATTGTCATCTACCAAAATGTCTTTGTGAGTTAGTTGATATTCTGACTCTCCATTCTGGCTAATTTTATTAGCCGATCCAGAGGCAAAGTTGGGTAGAGAATAAGACTCTCCAGATCTGTTTTTTGGCTCTTGAGAGCTTAATGTTTTAACCTGTTGGCTTATTTGTTCGATTAACTCGTGAAGCTTATCTATTTTTTCTCTTAATTCACTAATTTGTACTTGTAATGTATCCATAAATTCACTGATATCAATTTAATTTTTTTCTCTCTACTCATGCTAAAAGCATTATTAAAGAAAATCCCTAGTATTCCTGATTGATTTAACAATTGGTCTGCTTCTTTTTGCCAATAAATTCAAACTAGTCATCAAGCTGGATTTCAAAGCAAAAACCCCTAAAACCTCTCTCTGAAATATGCCTCGCGATCGAGGAAAGATCGTAATCAATCAAATAGGTCAATATACCTTATTTTTTTAGCCCGCAATAGTAATGAATTATCAATTATCTCGTCGCTCTTTTATTCAACTAGCAAGCACTACGGCGTTATCTCAACTATTGATGAGTTGTAGTAATTCTGATGATATTTTACAAATATTGTTTTTGGCAAATTCTATCCCGATTCAGTTAATTGGAGACTTTCGCAAGACAGTTGAGTCAGTTAAAAAAGTTGATTTTCAGCCTCAAACTCAATGGTCAGAAATATTTGATTCATTATTAAGTTTATCCGCCAAAAAAGCAACAAATTCTGAGACAAAGAATTTATTTGACAAAATCTTTAATAAATCTAAAAACACTCCTGATGTAATTAGCCTGGGAGACTCTTGGCTATCTTTAGCAATCGAACAAAACTTGCTAAAACCTTTAGATATAGATAGTTTGGCTAATTGGGAAAAATTACCTCTTCCTTGGCAAAAATTGGTTCGCCGTGATGATCGAGGGAATGTAACAACAGACGGTCAAATTTATGGCGCGCCCTATCGTTGGGGAAGTACAGTAATTGCTTATAGAAGTGATAAGTTAGATAAATTAGATTTAACCATTTCAGATTGGCAAGATCTCTGGCATCCCCAGCTACGCGATCGCATTTCTGTATTAGATTCTCCTAGAGAAACTATTGGTCTAACTTTGAAAAAGTTGGGATATTCTTACAACACAGATAATTTGAATTCTGTCGGCAATTTGGAGAGGGAATTATCGGATTTACACCAACAGGTAAAATTGTATAGTTCCGATCACTATTTAGAACCACTTATACTGGGCGATACTTGGGCTGCTGTTGGTTGGTCGACAGATGTTTTACCCATCGTAAAACGCTATCCTGAAATTGAGTTTGTTATTCCTACTTCGGGAGTATCTTTGTGGGCAGATTTGTGGATCGTTCCTTTTTTAAATGAAGCTGTCGCGACTAAAGAGCGAAATCTTGCTAGTGTAATTGGGCAATGGATTGACTTTTGCTGGGAGACTAAATCTGCAAAGCAAATATCTCTTTTTACCGATGGAATTTCACCTATTTTGCTATCAATCAAGCGGGAAGAGTTGCCCAAGGATTTACAAGATAATAGATTACTCAATTCGGAAATTATTAAATCCGAAAAAAGCGAATTTTTGCTACCTCAAACGCCAGAAACCCAGCAGCAATATCGAGATTTATGGCTTAAGATCGGGCAAGCTAGTTAGTGCTTATTGGTTATTGCTTATTGATTGGTAGATGGATATTGCTTGGCATGAGGTTCGAGAAAAGTTTAAGACAATATGGGGTTATCAAGATTTTAAATCGCCTCAAGGAGAAATAATTCGCACTCTGCTTGATGGTAAAGATGCTTTGGTGGTTTTGCCTACAGGTGGGGGAAAATCCATTTGTTTTCAATTACCCGCCCTGGTGCAAACAGGATTGACTATTGTGGTTTCTCCCCTGGTTGCATTGATGGAAAATCAAGTAAGTCAATTAAAGCAACTTGGTTTATCAGGGGCGTTGTTACACGGCGAATTGTCGAAACGCGATCGCCAATACACCTTGCAAGCCATCCTTCGACAACGATTGAGCTTATTGTATTTATCTCCCGAAACCCTATTGAGTGTTCCTCTTTGGGAAATTATCTCTCAACCCCAGATAAAAATAACGGGAATCATCTTAGATGAGGTACATTGTCTGACTCAGTGGGGAAATACTTTTCGCCCTGGTTATCGTCGGTTGGGGGCGGTGCGCCGTAGTTTATTGAAGCATAAACCTGGGGGAACAAAAATTGCGATCGCTGCCTTTACCGCGACAGCCGATCCTCAAACTCAAACAGAAATTATTCAAGTCTTAGAATTAAAACAGCCTGAAATCTT
Organism: Waterburya agarophytonicola KI4; assembly: GCF_020640915.1. GTDB lineage: Bacteria > Cyanobacteriota > Cyanobacteriia > Cyanobacteriales > Xenococcaceae > Waterburya > Waterburya agarophytonicola. Next base: position 134,855 of record NZ_JADWDC010000001.1, read on the forward strand.
TTTAGTTAGTCCCTATCGCCCCAATCTCAACTTGAAGATTAAAACCGTTTGGACTCCCAGAGGGAGAAAAGAAGCAGCATTAAAGTTTATTCGAGCTAACAAAAATAGTTCGGGTTTAGTATACGTGCGATCGCGCCGAGATAGTCAAGTTTTAGCTCAATGGTTTAGATCTCTTAATTATTCTGTTGCAGCTTATCATGCAGGATTAGTTAGCAGTCAAAGAAGAAAAATCGAGCAAGAATGGATTTCGGGTAAAATCCAGTTTGCGATCTGTACCTCTGCTTTTGGTATGGGTATTGATAAAGGAAATGTCAGATTTATCATTCACTATCACCCACCCGAATTAATTGCTGAATATATCCAAGAGGTAGGAAGGGCGGGAAGAGACAGCAAACCCGCCCATACTCTAACTTTGATTAGCGAACCGACTGGCTGGTTCGATCCTGAAGATAAGCAACGCAGCCAGTTTTTTAAACGTCAATTAGAGGAACAATATCGCGCTGCACAACGACTAATCAAGGAGTTACCCAATCGAGGTGATATTGCCACAATTAAACAACAATTTCCTCAAGGAGAAATAACTTTGGCTATTTTGCATAGTTTGGGCTTATTGTCTTGGCAAGATCCGTTTCATTATCGCAAACATTCTGCTCGACTAACTTCCCATGATTTATTTAATAGTCAGAAATATTACCAAAAACAGATGCAGCAGTATCTTAAAACCAAGCAATGTCGCTGGAAATTTTTATTGCAAGCTTTTGGCTTTGAAGAAAAGCGAGAGTTTAAATGCGGTAATTGCGATCGCTGTCTGGGTAATAATATATTAGAAGCATGAAAATATCTCTAACTGGTTTATCTTCTCTTGGTTTGGCTGCGATCGCGATTTCTGTTAACGCGCAAATTACTCCAGACAGCAGTTTATCGACTCAAGTGCAGCAAAAGGGAGATATAGCGGAAATAACAGGGGGAAAACAAGCAGGAGGGAATTTATTTCATAGTTTCCAAGATTTTTCTCTACCAACAAATAATACGGCTTTTTTTAATAACGGATTGGATATAGATAATATTCTCTCTAGGGTAACGGGAGGAAATATTTCAGCTATTGATGGTTTAATTCAAAGTAATGGCGATGCTAATCTATTTTTAATTAATCCTGCGGGAATTGTCTTTGGGGATAACGCGAGGTTGGATGTTGGTGGTTCTTTTTTGGGTAGTACGGCGACGGGGTTGTTGTTTGATGATGGAACAGAATTTAACGCCACCAATACTATTGCGCCATTATTGACTATTAATGCACCTATTGGTTTGAATCTCAGGGAAGGAATAGGGAATATTAGCAGTCGGGGTAATTTAAGCAGCAGTGGCGATCTTACTTTATCTGCTAATAATTTGGATTTACAAGGAGAATTAATCGCAGTAGATAATTTAACTCTGACTGCATTAGATACTATGACAGTTAGGGATAGTATTAATAATGCTTTTATTGCTCGGGCGGGCGATCGCTTATCTTTCCAGGGTAGCAATATCGATCTGTTTATTTTGAATAATTCCCAGAGTGGTTTATTTTCTGGGGGAGATTTAACCTTACGCAGCGATCGCCCAATTAATGGCGACGCTCACTACTATAGTGGCGGTAATTTTAGGATCGAACGTTTGGATCATAATCTGGGTAGTTTGATTAGCCAACAAGATCCGATAGTGCGATCGCGAGGGGATGTGAGTTTTGCTAGCTATTCTGGTGCATCTTTGCATATCCTCGCGGGAGGTAATGTTACTATTGATGGCAGTGTGGAGATTACGGGGACAGATACTACTGTCAATGCTCTAAAGGAAACCCTTACCCTTTCTAATGGCAGTTCCATTAATATTAATGGTAACGCCCAACCTACTCTAGATATTCGTGGGGGAATTGACAATGTCGATCCGCCAGGAGTTATGGGAAGCGGTATTAATCCAGATCTAACTAATGCAGCAACGGGTAGCAATATTACGATCGCAGGTGAGATTAATAACCCTGGGGGAAGAGTATTTTTAACCAATCAATATCAACCCAATACAGCATTGACTGAGGGAGATATTACCGCTACAGCAATTAATACCAGTAATACTTTAGGGAATGGTGGAGATGTAACCATTGATTCCCGCAGGGATATTAATATTGCCAATAGTATCAATACATCTGCGATCGCCGATCGTCAATTAGTTACCACAGCTACTTTAGAACCTGTTGCTGAAACTGAAATTAGATCGGGGAAAGGTGGCGCGATCGCTTTACTAGCTATAGAAGATATTACCACGGGGAATTTTAATACCTCTTCTGGGGTTAATTTGAACCTGATTACGGAAGTCGATACCATTGATGAAGCTAACGTTGATTTTCGCTTTCCCAACGCTAATATTGGGGTGGCTGGGGGGGGCGATATTAATCTACAAGGGAATAATATTAAGGTCGAGAATCTCAATTCTAGCTCTACAGTCACAATTGATAGCGATTCTATAGCATTAGATAATTTTTCAATTATAGGTGCGGTGCTTGAATTAGATATTGCTGATGGAGGAAATATTAACCTCAACGCAAAGAATAATTTAACAGCGCAAAATATTAACTCCAATCTATTCTTAAGCGATCGCTTTGCTAGCAATAGCCAAACTACCCCTAATATTACCCTGGCGGTTTCCGAACTCGCTCTTACTATTCCTCAAGCCAATTTGGGATCGGGGGGAGATATATTACTACAAGCAGGAAATACAATTAATACTCGATCGCTCAACTCTTCTGTGGCGGTGATTAATAATGCCAACAACACTGCAACTATCTTGGCAAACGATCCTTCCGTTGCTACTACAGAAAGACCATCTAGGGCATTTTCGAGCATAGATATATTTTATGACAATATCGAATTAGATCGCGGTGGCACAATCCAAATTAAAAGCGATCGCGCTAATCTAGGAAATATCGATTCTTCTATTAAGATAACTTCCGAAAGTATTGTCTTTGCTGAAGCTACCGCAGATAATGATGCTGCTGCTAATTCCTTTGCTAATAGTAATATTAGCCTCAATGCGATCGCGGATCGTCCAGGAGAAATATTCTTCGAGGTTAATAATGGCATTAATTTTGACGATATCAATGCAGGTGCAGAGGTAAACGCGGTCAATAATCTAGATTCTGTAGCTATGAGTAACAGCGATAATGCTATTGCTAATGCCGATAATACTAGCTCAAATATCATTATCTTTGACTCACAAATTAACTTTGCTTTAATTCGCTTCGATCTCAATACTCCCGATGTCAATTTAGGAATTTCCCACCTGCCAAGAATAACTAATAGTGCAATTAAACCCCCCGTTTTCAATACTTGTCCAGTAAATGCCGATAAACTAACTCCACATCCCCAAGCAATTAAAACTGCGATCGGAAAAATCTATCCTGCTAGGGGTGTTGCGATCCAAGACGGACAAATTCACCTCACGGCTAAACCTACAAAAAACAGTGTTTCTCGTACTTCTAGAAGAATCGAATCTTGTATTTAATCTGATTTTTAATTGTTGTCATCGATCGAGTTATACCAAGTTGCGTTCTAAAGTGTAATTTTAGATTTCTCGCAAAGACGCAAAGGCGCAAAGGGATTAAGAATGGTTTTACTTCTATGAACGCAGGTTAGTATTACTACTGATTAGGATCGCGATCGCACTGTAGATTTTAGCTACTCTTCTGGTTATTTTTTATGCTTACTGTTAAATTTTCGTTGTTTGATTGTTGATAAATAATGTGTAATAGCGATCGCTGCTAGAAAGATATATACAGGACTATATTCTGGTAAATACTCTAAAATAATATTTGGTAATTTATCATGAAAGAACGACCAGTTGCTAACCATTTGGGTTTTTATATTTCTCCCTAATCATAGTAATAATTAATAAGTATTTTTATTTTGTACAGTTATAATTTAAGAACTAAACATGATTATACGATCGCTTGGCAGTTGAATATAATAAGGGCAAGTTAGACTTTTTAATTGTTGCCATCGATTGAGACTCACTTTGACTTCTAGACGATCGTCTGGGGAATTATTAGGATCGAGATCGAGCTTTAAATATAAGATAATGCTGTCGGGAAGTTCGGTATAATCAGCCAGCCAAGCAGGAAAGGTATTAGTACCGCGATCGCTTTCGACAAAAGTAATTTCATAAGAAGAAATAGCAATTTTATTTAAGTTGTCGGGTATCCTTCCATCAATCTCTAGATCCCATTGCCAATCTAGGGCTTTGATAGTTTGAGGTGCAATTTGTTTAGCAGCAGAAAAATTATTCCATCCTATTATCTGGGCTGCGAGAAGATTGGGAGGGTTATAAATAATCTCCTGTTTTTTGCCAAAAGCGATCGCTTTTCCGCAATCAATAATAAGTAGTTGAGGGCAAAGTTGATAGGCTTGTGACAAATCATGAGTAATGTAGAGAGTCAAACCATCATAACTAGTTATCCGTTTTTGCAACAATTTAATTAACTTTGCGGTTAAATTAGTATCTAATGCGGAAAAAGGCTCATCTAGCATGGTTATAACTGGTTGGCTAGCTAATACTCTGGCTAAGGCTACTCTTTGTAGTTCTCCTCCCGATAAGCGAGGGATCGCTGCTTTGCCCATTCCAGCTAAACTTACTTGTTGTAATTGTTTATTTATTTCTTGTTTGACTGCTAAGGGAAATTTTTTGGCAGACATCCCAAAAGCAATATTTTCTGCTACGTTTAGATGAGGAAACAAAGCATAATCTTGGAACAACAAGCCCACATAACGCTCTTGGGGAGTTAAATTGATTCCTGTTGCCGAATCAAATAAAACTTTTCCATTCAAGACAATTTTACCGCAATCGGGAGTTTCCAAACCTGCAATACATTTTAATAAACTACTTTTCCCCGCCCCTGAAGATCCGAGTATTCCTAGCGGAGTCTGTTGAAAATCAATCTTAAAAGCAATATCTAATAAAAACTCTGGTAATTGCTTTTGAATATCAATCTCCAAACAAATTTCTCCGTAGCCCCTTGTCCCCGTATCCCCGTATCCCCGTATCCCCTTGTCCCCGTATCCCCGTATCCCCGTATCCCCTTGTCCCCGTATCCCCCAATCTCTTCTATTTTGCCAATAATTAACTGCCACCATCACACTCAGAGAAATACTCAAGAGAATAATTACTAGCCCTAAAGCCCGATCCATAGCACCACTTTCGGCTGCAAAGAAAATAGCTATGGGTATGGTTTGAGTGCGATCGGGAATACTTCCCGCTAAAATTAAAGTCGCACCAAATTCGCCCAAAGCACGAGCAAAAGCTAATAATATACCTGCAATCAATCCAGGTTTAGCTAAGGGTATGATAATTCGCCAAAAAATAGTGGTTTCTGAAGCCCCCAGCGTTCTTGCACAGGCAATTAAGTTACCTTTTTTGCTTTGTTGAAATGCTGCTAGGGCAGCTTTATACATTAATGGGAAGGAGACAACTACAGCAGCAATTACCGTGGCATACCAAGTGAAAATTATTCTCATTCCTACTAGATTTAGTAGTTTGCCAATCAAACCATTTTTGCCTAAAGCTAATAGTAATAAAAAGCCTACTACAGTAGGAGGTAAAACCAACGGTGCAGTCAATATTCCATCAATCAAACCTTTAGCTGTACCTTGATAGTTTGCCATCCACCAAGCAGTTAAAATTCCAATTCCAAAGGTAATAGTAGTAGCGGTAACTGCCGTTTTCAGAGAAATCCAAACTGGACTAAAAATACTATCCATTAACAAACGTTTACAGCTACTATTTTTTTATTACTTTTTACTCATTACTTACAGCATTTTACAGGTACTCTTGTAAGACTGACTGCATTTTTTCTGCTAATATTCGCACGTGAGGTTCTTGTAATACTGACAAGTGTTCTCCAGGGACATCATAAATAGCTAAACCTGCTTGGGCTAATTTCTGCCAATCTAATTTAGAATCCATATCATCAGCAGCGCGAAACATTGATATTTTGCCTGGATATGGCTCGATCGCATAATCTTTATTTACTTTGGCATGGTCATTAGTCCAGCGTATATTTTCGACAATGGCAAAATTGCGACTAGTGCGATCGATAAAATTATCTCGTATCCAATCAATTTCATGGAGTTTGGCTTGAATAGTGTTCAAATTATACTCAATACGCCACTTCAAGCGATTTAAAACGTGATTTATTCCTTGAGAGGAAGTCTTGTTGATATGTCCTTTAAAACGTTCTTTAATGGGAAGATATTTACGCACTTCATTGCGATTGGGGAAAAAACTATCCACCATACCCAAAAACTTAACTTCTTCTCCTTGAGATACTAATAGTTGAGCAATTTCATAGGCAATTACACCACCAAAAGATACCCCCAATAAGTAATAAGGGCCTTGAGGCTGAACTTGTTGTAAATTACGAGTATAGTAGGCTGCTAAACCTCTAATATCTCTAGGATGGGGTTTATCAAGTTCGTTACTTAAAAATGATGATAAGCCTTGAATAGCGATATTTGAATCTAGATATTTAGCTAGAGGAAGATAAAATTCTAAACCATATCCCAAATTATGAATAGCAAAGAGATTGATTGTCGAATTACCTTGTTTAATGGGGACTAAACATTCGGGAGTTGCAAGGCTTTCCTCTTGGCGGATAAGAGTGGCTAAGTTTTCAATATTTTGGGCTTGGAACACCGTAGACACGGCAATTTTTTGCTCGTATTTGGCTTCAATTTCTGTCACTAGCCTAGCTGCTAACAAGGAATTTCCCCCCAACTCAATAAAGTTGTCGCGGATGCTAATGCGATCAATGCCTAAAATATCTTGTAATAGCTGCACCAATTCTGATTCTAGGCGATCGCGAGGGGCAATAATCGAGGTTGATATTTCAGTTTGACTGCCAGCAGATAAGGCAATACGATCTACCTTTCCACTAGTAGTAACGGGAAATTTATCGACAAAGATGAATTCTTGAGGAATCATATAAGTCGGTAATTTTTGTCGGAGATAGTTAGTTAATATTTCTACTGATGGGGGTGGTGTTTGAGTCGGTACTAGATAAACAGCCAGAGTTTCTCCTAGTTTATTTTGTCGAACCACTACTGCCGCTTCCTGAATTAGCTCGTTTTGAGATAGTATTGCTTCAATTTCACCCAATTCGATGCGTAAACCCTGAATATTAACTTGACGATCTATACGACCTAGAAATTGAATCGAACCATTATGCGAAGCGGTATCCTTTAGGGCAGCTAAATAACGTCCTAAATCTCCTGTTTTATACAACCGCTCTCCCTCCACAAAAGGATTGGCGATAAACTTCTCAGCAGTCAATTCGGGTCGATTTAGATAGCCTTTTGCTACTCCAGCACCACTAATATGAATTTGTGCCACAACTCCTATGGGTACGGGTTTTAAATATTCATCGAGCAAATAAACCCGCATATTGCCAATGGGAGAGCCTACGGGTAAGGATTTGAAGGAGCGATCTAGTTGCTGGGGAACATGATAAACCGTTACCACTCCCGTACCTTCAGTTTGACCGTAAAGGTTAACTAATTTAACGCGATCTCCAAAAGTTTCCCTCCAACAGTCATAAACTTCTAGAGCGACTTGTTCTCCACTAGTAGCTACTAAACGGACTCGATTGTCTTGTATGCTTTGTTTGGTTTCTTGATCTAGCTGACGGAAAATATCGGAAAAACCCAACCAAAAAGAAGGAACGCGATCGACTATGGTTACACCATAACGTTTAATCGTATCAAACATCAAAAATGGATCGCGTTTTTCTGGTTCGGTCAAAATTACCACCCCAGCACCTTGAGTTAAAGGCATCAAAAGCTGTCTAGCGGAGGCAATTAGAGCAACCTGTCCTCGATGGAGATATACGTCTTCTGAAGTAACGTTGAGAGATCTGTGCATGGAATTAGCGTAATGACTTAAATTGCCATGAGTAATCATCACTCCTTTGGGTTTGCCCGTCGATCCTGAAGTATAAACAATCAGGGCTAAGTCTGAGGCTGTAACCTCACACCCGCAATTATCTGGGGAAAATTGGGCGATCTCATTCCAATCTCGATCTAAACAAATATTATGCTCGATTTGACTTGGTATTTTATCTAATAAACTAGCCTGAGTTAATAAGACAGAAACTCCTGCATCTTCTAAGATAAAAGCTTGTCTGGGTTGAGGGTTTCCTAAATCTAATGGAACATAAGCTGCCCCAGTTTTAATAATCCCCAATAGACCGACTACCATAGTTACAGAGCGTTCTAAATAAAGACCAACTAAAGAGCCTTTAGTAATTCCTAAACTTTTTAAATAGTGAGCTACTTGATTGGCTTTTTGATTTAATTCTTGATAGGTTAATTCTTTTCCCTGACAGACAATTGCTAGTGCTTCTGGATTATTGACTACTCGGGCTTCAAATAATTGATGAATACAGTTTGTTTCTTCAGCAATTTGAGTTTGATTCCATTCAAATAAGACTTTATCTTGTTCTGATTTAGATATTAAAGCTAAGGACGCAATTGCTGCTTGAGGATTAGCTATTAATGACTCTAGTAAGATCTGATAATTGCAACTAATTCGGGCGATGGTTTCTTGATGATAAAGATCGGAATCATATTCAATTTGATACTTCATGTCAAGGGAATCATCTATGATTTCTAGACATAATTCCCTAGGAAATACTGTCTTACCAAGTTCGGTTTTGGTAGTCGAACTAGAGGTGAAAAATCTAAACAACATTTGTGAAATAGAAGCAACGGAGAATTCGGGATTTTCTTGCTTCAAAGCTTGGCTTAAAGCATCAATGTTGAGATCTAAATGCTCCTCAGTCGTAGAAATTTGAGCTTGAGTAGAGGCTAATAACTCTGAAAAACTATCGTTACCTGCAACTTCAACTTTGACAGGCAATATTGCTAGCTTGTTTGACTGGCGATCGCGATACCAATCTAAACAACCAACTACAATATTATTCTGGCTAGTATAACGATAAAGTAAAACTTTGAAAGCAACTAAAAAAATAGTTTTCAGCGGAATTTTTTCCTGTCGAGCAAAATCTTTCACAGCAATAGTTAACTCTGCTGAAATTATCGTCGAGTATTGCTTAAAATCACTTTGATTCTTTTCTTTACTACCAAAGTTTAACGCTCTTAATTTGTCTGTAGGAAAATTTAATATTGGAGCAATATCTTCTAATTGTTTTTGCCAATAATTAATTGTCAATTTATTGCTTTGGTAGATCGTATTATTTTTCATTTAATAATTATTCTTTTTTATTTTACTAATACTAGATAATACAGGCGATAGATTCCATAGATATTAATCAATAATATTTTAATTTATTTGACAAAAATATTTGACGAAAAAGCAATGGACAACGCTAAATCTTTGATAAAAAATATATTTGAATTGCTGATAAACATTTCAATGTTGATTGTAGGATAAACAGATTTTACAAAAGTATCTTGCCACTTTGCAAATAGACTTTATTTTAAAAAAAATAATGTATATTGCATCACAAAATAATCGACTCATATCTAGCAAATAAAACTTTTATATTAAGCGAACAAAACTAGCTGAATCAGCAGCAAAAGTAAACACCATATTACATCTTGAGAATTATCGCAAGATAAAAGCAGAATAAAATATTAATTAGAACCAATTATCTTGACGATCGCCTTAGAATTAGTCAGACGAGAAAGGCGATCGCTAGTTTCCTCATCGAGATATAGCTTCACTTCCACCACTCTACTATCAGCATCCGCAGCAGGACCGTTACTCAAGACTTTCCTAGTTTGTTTAACTTCTCTCTCGGGGAGGGCATAAAGGCTATAAATACGGAATTCCGAACTCATACCGTAATTTATTCCGATAGTGATTGATATACACTAAAAATAAATTGCTAAGACATCGAAAATAAGGACAAATAATATGCCAGGTTTTGAAGATATTGCCAAGAAAGCTTTTTATATGGGTGTTGGTTTTGCTTCCTATGCACAAGAAAAAGCCAACGACAACTTCAAAGATTTGAGAAGTCAAGCCCAAACCCTTGCTGATGAAATGGTTCAACGAGGTAAAATAAGTACTGAAGAAGCTCGCAAATTTGTCGACGATCTCGTCGAACAAGCACAACAAGATGCTGTTGCTGGTAACGATAAATCAGAATCGAGAGAGCCTCGTAGAATTGAAATTGTTGATGAGGAAGAACAACCCCAAGCATCTTCTCCATCGGAAGTAAAAACCGAACCAAAAACCCCTAATAAATCTAGTTCTGAAGGAGAAGATTTACGCCAACAAGTAGAGTCTTTAAAAGAAGAATTACGCCGTCTCAAAGAAGAAATGTAAGATAATTAGGGAAAGCGAGGAAATAAAATCTACTATTAGGATTAATCATGGATGATTGGCAGGAGCAATTGTGGAAACAAGTAGAAAAAACTGCATCCGACGTGGAAGAATTTTTGGTCGATGTTGAAGAAGCTACCGAAACAATTGTCGAAGAAGTAGGTGAAGGCATCGGTCTATTTTTTGAGCAATTTGGCTTGGATATAGTTGAAGAAGTAGACAGTTTTATTCAAAATTTTGTTGATGTAATTGTTACTACCAGCGATGAAATCAATACTGCTTTAGGAGATAATTTAGCTGATTTTATCGATGATGATTTTACGAATGTAGATTTTCATACTGCCTCTCTGGAAAATAATCCAGCCTGTATTAATTGTGCTAATTATCACGGACAAAGTTATAACGGAAACCTTTTAGTTTGTGCAATGCACCCCGAAGGATGGTCAGATGACAATTGTCCCGATTGGTCAGATGAGAATTAAAGCAATAAATCTTATTTTAATAGATTTTAAATTGAATATTTAGTTTAAAAATACCCCAACTATAGATTTAGTCAGGGTATTTATGCTTGTTAAGTATTAATCGAGGAATGATGGTGCTATGAATTACCATCCATAATAAGAATCGCGAGCATTGATCGTTCCACCATAAGGTTGTAATCCCACCGCAGGATAACTATCGCGATCGGGACTAAAAATGGCAATGAAACCTTCGGTGATATATTGAATGATATTCTTTACTGTTTGGGTGAAAATCATATTCAAATCTCCTATGGGATTTAGTCTACAGGAATTATTTCAATATCAATCAACTCCTGATAAGTTATATTGTCATCTTAAAACCATAGTTTAAATGAGAAAAAGTCACAATTTTTCGCTATTATTTATATTTGAAAAACTTTATTCGTAAATCTTTAAAATATATACCAAGTTTGATAGAAGATGAATAAGTTTTATTGATTATTTAACTCCACAATTGCGTTTAATTTCAGTCAGGCGATCGCCTGAATTATTAGTCCGATAAGCAGTTAAAATTATTTCACCCTGGTCGATATCATTCAGCATTTTCCAGATAACTCAATAACCAACTCGCCATAGTTGCACGACGGGTATGTCGAGGAGTAAACTCACCTAGCTTATAGCCTTTGAAACCTAACTTTTCTTTTAATAATTGTTTATTTTCTTTGGGAATCGAACGAGTTAACTTAACCGTAGGAGGGCGATTCTGGATAAAATCTGGGGGTTCGGGATATTTCTCTGACCAATCATCCATAGTTGCGCTGTTATTCCAAGTCTTACTAGCTTCATCGAAGCGATAGCCCAGATAGTGCCAAGTTAATTTATTGACAGTTTCATCGCTTAATTCTTCGTTGAGAATTGCCCAAATAGTGTCGGTGTTTAATGGTGGTAAATCTGACATGAGTAATTTTATGACAAATAAGGTGGGCTTGAGTTTGTTTTTGGCAGCATCTTGTTTGATTCTGGTTGCCTTAATTTTATTACCTAATTCAATATACTACGCGATCGCTAAGAAGAATTATCTTGAATAAGAAAAGCGATCGCTTTAAAATTCGGCAAGAGCGATCGCTTTTTTGAAAAGATTAAATCAAATTTAATTAAACTAATTCAAATTGTTCCCCCGTAACAATATCAGCACTCGAACCATTAGTAATATCAATATCGTCTAAAGTGACTTGTTGACCAAAGATATCAGTGACAACTAAATCTTGTCCCCCATATAGAGGATAGTTACCTTCGAGAACAAAACGATTATCCGATTCTCTTTCTAGCTGTACCAAATTACCACCATTGGTAATTAAATCAACACTTTCAATGGGATAGCGATGATTATTTAATCTAACTGCTGCATAATAGGGATTAGTTTGGTCGATACCTTCGACGACAATACCTTGACCGATACTATAACCATAGGCTGTCACATAATCATCACCAGGAGCGATTAATTTATATTCAATATTGACGACACCATCAATAGGATCGGCTACTTTTTCAAAAGCTTCTGCACTCATGTCAAAACCATCGGCTCTTTCGTATAGATAATCTACTACTTGAACGGTAATGGGTGCTGCACCATCTCTTTGTTTGGGACCAGATACTTCAAAGAAACCACCACTAGCTTCCGAGCCATTCCACTGTATATTATTGATCGCGACAACCTTGTGTAGTTCGCTTTGCATCGGTACATCATAACCAGAAGCACCCAAACCACCAGCAGGGTTGGCAGCATCGTAGAATGTTGCTCTTCCTTGATATTCTCGACCTAGTTCTAATTCTGATTCTAAATCGTCATTGGAGTATGTATAGATACTATCGGATCTACTGGCACTATTAAATACCGAGCCATCTAAGTCAAAGTTTTGTGGTTCGCTAGTGACAGAATTGTTGCCCGTAAAACCAAAGGTTAGAGTTTCTCCTGCTACAATTTCTCGATTCCAAGCAGCATGGGTAATCACATAACTGCCGTCTGCATTTTCTTCTATCTCTGCATCCCAAATATTGTTAATTTGATTGGGGAAATCGAATTCTAGACTCCAGCTATCGAGATTACCACCAGTATTATTAGTAATAGATATTTTTCCCTCAAAGCCACTATCCCAGTTTTTGACTAAGGTAAAATTAACGTCTGCTTCTATCTCTTCTTCTGTTGTTGTTTCGGTAATTGAACTATCGATAGTTTGTTCGACAACTTCTTCTTCTATAGGTTCGATAACAGTTTGTTCGACAACTTCTTCTTCTACGGGTTCGATAATAGTTTGTTTGATCGCACTACTATCGTCATTTAATACAATACTTGTAGGACTTAAAATTTCTCCATTTACTTTATTGGCATTAAAGAATATTGATGTCCCTTGTTGTGAATCTATCGTTTCGTTGTAGTCTACTGGCTTAAGTATGTAAAGATCGCCTTCTTGACTAACAATTTCTGCACCCCAGATCTCCCCTGGTTTGATTTCAAATTCAGATTGAAATTCTATCGTCCAATCTTCAACTATTTCTCCCTCGTTGAAAATATCTAATCTTGCTGAAAATCCTTGTTCCCATTCAGTTTTTACGGAAAATTCCGTTCGGATTAAATTGTTGTTTGAAGTTTGCATAATTTTATCTCCCTTGGCTCTTAAAAAAGAGCGATTGTTTGATGTATTACACAATGGTTCTCTTTTATTCTTCAATAAACAAGGATCGAGATCGCAAAAAAAAGCGATCGCATTTGTCGATCGAGAAGAAAATAGTAATTTAGCTTGGATTTATATTTAACCGAAGAGACTAGTATAAAAATGAGAAGACTTGCTTCTGGGGTTCTGTCCGTGTTTCGATCCCAAAAGCAAGCCTTAATGGTTCACTCCTCACACCTAGTATTCTTGCTCATCTATGGTCAAAACATTGCTATAGATGTAACAGTTTGCCAATTGTCACTTTTTATCATGGAACATTCAACATCTACCATTGACCAAAAGCTATGAAAAAAATAACTATTGATTAGCGATTTGCTCGATCGCTTTTTCTAAGATATCGGCAGCTTGGTCTACTTCTTCGGGAGAAACTATTAGAGGAGGAACAAAACGCAAAACTTTAGTACCTGCGGGGGCAAGTAATAAACCTTCTTCCATAGCTGCTTTGACCAAATCGATTGAAGTTAATTCGATATCAGCATTTAATTCCATACCGTTAATTAGTCCCCAACCTCTTACTTCGGTAAAGAGAGAAGAATACTTATTGACGATCGCTCTAAGTCTAACCCGTAATTGTTCTCCTCTTGCTTGAACATTTTGTAAAATGCCCTCATTCTCCAAAGTCTGTAATACTGCCATAGCAGAAGCACAGGCAAAAGGATTGCCACCAAAGGTACTAGCATGATTTCCTGGTTCAAAAGCAGCGCAAGAGTCTTTACAAATCATTGCGCCAATGGGTATACCTCCTGCTAACCCTTTAGCACTAGTAAAAATATCGGGTTCTACTCCCAAGTTTTCATAACCCCAAAGTTTGCCAGTCCGCCCGACACCTACCTGTACTTCATCAAAGACCAACAGAATCTGATTCTCATCGCAAATCTTACGTAATTTGAGGAAATATTCTAAATCCCCTGGGCGTACTCCGCCTTCTCCTTGGAGGGGTTCGATCATGATACCGACGACACGACTGAGAGTACCTTCATCGAGGTCGGTAACTGCATTTTCGATCGCAGTAATATCGTTATAGGGTACGTAGGCAAATCCAGCAGGTAGAGGTCCAAAACCTTTTTGATATTTTTCCTGTCCTGTAGCGGTAATGGTGGCTAGAGTACGTCCGTGGAAACTGGCTTTAGCTGTCAGAATAATGGGATCTTCTACTTTATCTAGGTAAGTATGAGCGTATTTTCTAACTAGCTTAATCGCTGCTTCGTTAGCTTCTGCACCAGAATTGCAGAAAAATACTTTATCTCCACAGGAATTATTAACCAACCATTCTGCTAGTTGTCCTTGTTCGGGGATATAGTAAAGGTTGGAAACATGGTGTAGCTTTTTAATCTGTTTGGTGACTGCCTCAATCAAAGCAGGATGAGCATGACCTAAAGTACAGGTTGCAATTCCCGCCACAAAATCAAGATACTCTTTACCGTCAGTATCCCAGAGACGACAACCCGACCCTTTTTCGATGGCAATAGGAAAACGACCATAAGTTTTCATTACGCTGCTATCAAAGCGATCGCGATCGAAGGGATACGAGTTAGATGTATTTATAGAATCTGCTAATGTTGGGGATTGAACCACAAGTTGCTCCTAAGTAAAATTTATATTTGCCCGATAATGCATTTAAAATGACAATTGTTGTCTCACATTACTGGGATTATTTTGTTTTAAGTCAGACTTAATCTCAATGTAATCAATTATTATGCAAAACTGTCAGCAAATTCTGAATGTATAGTTACACCTTTGAAGAAAAATATGGTCGCTTACGTAAAGAGTTAGTTCGAGGTGGTGTAGCATTAGCCAGTATTGTACTAATTGGGACTCTTTGGTATTGGCTAGTTGAGAAGTGGTCTTTTTCTGAATCGGCATACATGACAGTGATTACTCTATCTACGGTAGGGTTTTCTGAAGTACGCCCTCTAGGAGAACGCGGCAGGCTATTTACGGTAGCACTAATTTTAATGGGTTTATTGACTATTGGTTACATCGTCAATCGTTTCACCGAAGCCCTGATTCAAGGTTATTTCCAAGAAGGTATTAAATTAAGACAGGAGAAAAACTTGATTGAATCGCTAGACCAACACTATATTGTATGTGGTTTTGGACGTACTGGTCGTCATGTTGCCCGTGAGTTTTTTGCAGAAGGTATTCCTTTTATTATTATTGACGACAACATCGAAGAAGTGGAAGAAATCAAACAGCTGGGATATACCGTAATCCTGGGGGATGCTACTTTAGACGAATCTTTGGTGCGGGCAAAGATAGATCGGGCTATTTGCCTAGTAACAGCCTTACCTTCCGATGCCGAAAATCTTTATACAGTATTGTCAGCCAAGACACTCAATCCCCGCATTAGAGCGATCGCTCGTGCTAGTAATGAAGAAGCAGTACAAAAGCTACAACGTGCGGGGGCGGACGCGGTAGTATCCCCCTATATTACGGGAGGCAAAAGACTGGCAGCAGCCGCCTTGCGTCCTCAGGTAATGGATTTTGTGGATGGTATCATTGCAGGGTCGAATCGTTCTTATTATTTGGAAGAATTTTTGATCGATCCTGAAGCTTGTCCTTATGTAGGAAAAAGTTTGAGAGAAGCTAAATTGCGATCGCAATCGGGGGCGTTAGTTTTAGCGATAAGGCGCATTGATGGTAACTTGATTGCAGGGCCTACGGGAGAAACTAGAATATTAGAACAAGACGCTTTAATCTGTATGGGGACAGCAGAACAATTGAGAAATTTGAATCAAATTCTCGGTCCAATCAATTCAGGTAAATCTCTGCGATTGCCCAAGAAAAAGTAGAGGTGTTTCATGAAACGTCCGTACAGAAATAGTTTGTTTTTCTAGCAGTTGATAATAACTAATAACTAATTTATTATCTTTTTTGATCGCCTAACAAGCTTTTTATTTCTGTAATTAAAGTCGATCGCCCTATGCTAGAACTAGGATTTGTTAACAATCCTTGACTGGGACTAAATAAGAAAGCTAAAACAAACAAGGCAGAAGCAACTAAAACAATCGCGGGGCCTGAAGGTAGATTATAGTAATAGCTAAGATACATTCCCGTAATGCTTGATGCCACCCCAATTATTACCCCTAATAGCATTACTAGGTGGAGACGATTTACTAATAAGTATGCCGTTGCAGCAGGGGTAATTAATAATGATAAAACTAACACTACTCCCACAGCTTTGAGACTGGCAACAATAGTTAAACCAATCAACATCATCAAACCCAAATCTAATAAACCGACAGGCAAACCCACAGCTTGCGCGCCCAATTTATCAAAAGTGTAAAATAATAGTTCTTTGTAGAGTAAGAAAACTACTGTTAAAACAATACCCGCAATAATTAAAGTATCCCTAACTTCAGTAATATCTACCGCTAAAATATTGCCGAATAAGAAGTGATTGAGATCGATTTTATTATCTTTTTGCACAACGGTAATTAAAGTTATTCCCAGGGCAAAAAATGCCGAAAAGACAATTCCCATCGCCGTATCTTCTTTAATATTTGATCGCGTACTAATAATATTAATAAAAATAGTACTAATAATTCCTGCAATAAAAGCCCCCAGGAAAATATTCGCTCCGACTAAATAAGCGATCGCCAATCCTGGCAATACAGAATGACTAATAGCATCTCCCAGCAATGCCAATCTTTGCACCATCAAGTAACTACCAACCACAGCGCAAATTATCCCGACGATAATTGCCACTATCAGGGATCGTTGCATGAAGGCATATTGCAACGGTTCAAATATAGTTTCTAACATAAACTCATTATATTACTATTGATTACTCACTCACCCATTTCTTTACCTCCCCAATCGATTGGGAATACCTTCACAACCTCCAGGTACGGTAGATCGTGATTTTTCGCCACACCAAGAACAAATATAGAAACGTTGTTCTTCACTAAGACGTTTTACCCCTGAAAAATTAGCTTTTTCGACAACCACGCCCGTATGTTTTCCCGTGACATAATCAGGTTGAATAGTAATGCTGCGAGGAGTAGCAGTTTCGATCGATCCATAAAATAAAAGAGTCCCTTTCATATCTGCACCCGCAAGATTAGCCTCATATAGTACAGTACGAGCGAGATTAGCCTTAACCAAATCGCAATAACTCAGATTAGCCCTAACCATGTTGGCATCGCTGAGATCTGTCCAGCGCAAATCTTGTGACACTAAATAAGCCCCTGCTAACATCACCCCCAAATCAACGACTCTAGTTCCATAGGGGCGATCTTCAGAGTATCCACCACTACCATCTAGTATCGGTCTGCCTAAGCGATTATCTCGCTTGAGGGGAGTCAATAAACGAGATTGAGATAGAAAACGGATTACTTTTGCTTTTCCATTCTCATCAATACTAGACAAAATAGAAGCAGTCCGTCCTTCAGCGATCGCTCTTTCTTGGGGCCAATCTTCTAATAAACCTTCATCATTAAGAGTCAGATCGGAAATTCCCTGAAAATAAGTATCGATGGTTTGTTGTTGGGTAATGCGGTTTTGTTGAATGGTTAAATCTTTAGAAATGACATACTGCGCCCAGGCAACATATACAGCTAAAATAGCAATTAAAATCTGCCCTAAAGCACCGATCCAGTCTGCCCAAGAGCCAAATTCATCGTATTTAAACTGAGTCAGCCAACCGCCAATATTGCGATATATTCCTAGATAGTTACACAATCCTGCGATCGCAGCTACAAAACCCAAAAACGCCAAAATAGTCCTTCTTTCTTGAATAGTGAGGAATTTGGCGATCCAGCCTTTAACCGAGGTAAATACTACTCCTAAAGAAAGCAATAAAGCCGTGACTGCACCAGTTATACCCAGCCAAGGCAGACGAAACCACAAACCCAAACCCATGAGTAAGACCGTAATTACAATTAGCTGGGACTGAGAAAAGCTGATTTTATTGGGACTAGTTTTTTTTTTGACTATACTTGTCCGCTTAATCTCGATTGATTCCGGAGACTCCGATCTCGCTAAAGATAATGATGATTCTTCATCTATTTCAGCTTTCCCATTGGCTAGTTCTGGTATACTTTCTGGATTAGTACTAGGTGTAGAAGTAGAATCAGATCTTTCCTTCATTATTTATAGATATTTGTATAATGCTCTATCTATGATACTGAAAGGCTGTCCTAGAGGCATTAGACTTTATACAGAATTTTGAGAAATGGAAAATAAACCAGCAGCTTACTCTATAATTTGTCAGTGCATATGCACCGAAATATCCTACTCTATTAATACTAAAAATAGTGCTATTTGATAGAGTGAATTTGTTTGACGAAAAACTTTTAATAAATAAACCAATTTTTTTGCTTAGTTTCTAATATTGACCAAAAAATATCTCAACTAGATTTTTTTTAAATCTACTTCTTGAGCAACTAATTGGTAGGGACTTAGAGATAGAGTAGAAAATAAATGTCCCATGCTAAAGTAATTTTCATTCGTTATCTGACATTTATTTTGCTATACTTACCAAATACTTTATAATCTTAAAAACAATTTTACTATATGAATTCCGTCGTTCAAATAATTGAACCAGAAGGCATTTTAGATGGAACTAAGACTGATGATTTCCAACATCAGCTCGATCGCAGCATAAATAGTGGAGTACAGGCTATTTTGGTTGATTTTAGTAACGTTACCTTTATGGATAGCTCTGGTTTGGGAGCTTTAGTTAAAGCTTTAAAATCACTCAAGGCTGCTGAAGTAGATTTATTCTTATGTTCGATCAACGACCAAATAAAAATGCTATTTGAACTTACTAGTATGGATGAATACTTTACTATTTTAGATAATCGCGCAGAATTTAATCAACAGCTACAAAAATAGCTAACAATCGCGAGTAATTATTACTTTATAATGGCAATCTGAATACAGTAGATAATTTTATTAATTATCTACTGTTCTTTTATAGAATGATAACTTGACTAATACTTTGCGATCGCTACGATCTTAAATACTCTACAAAAAATCTATTTGCAAAATCGATAAATCATCTTCAAATTGAAAGTTAGGATGCCAAGTTCTAATGTATTGCAATAATCGTTGTAAATCTCTTTCTGGGGTTTGCTGATATTTTTTCAGCAAATTAATCAACCGATCCAATCCCCAAGGAGAATTGGGTTGTTGCTCTACTTCATATAAACCATCGCTAAAAACATACAGACTGGAATTACAATCAATTTGACAAGAATTGCTGACATATTTAATATCAGGAAACATACCAACAGGTACGCCTGGTGTTTTCAAGCGTCTTTCTAAAGATCGATTGGTTGAGGTGAACAGAATTGCAGGGGGGTGTCCCGCACTCGAATAAGTTAAACTACGATTTTGGCGATCATAAACACCATACCAGATTGTGAAATACTTATCATTGCGATCGCTCATTTGAAACGCCTTATTTAACCCGCTTAATACAGTATCTGGTCGATGATAGTTTACATTGCTCAAGCCACGAGAACGTAGTAAATTGACTACCGCAAGAGATGGTAAAGAAGCTCTCAAACCATGTCCCGAAACGTCTAACAAATAGAATACCAAATGGCGATCGTCTAGCCAAAAATAATCAAAGCTATCTCCCCCCAATTGTCGCGAAGGAATAAAACAAGCATCAATATTCAACGATGGATGTTGCAAGGGTTCGGGTAAAATAGTACTAACATATTCGGCCGCTTCGGCTAATTCTGTTTCCAACAACTGTTTCTGATTTTGTAAATCTCTACTCAATTGATGTAGTCGCAAACCAGCACGAACTCTAGCTGTCAGCTCATTCATCTCAATGGGTTTACACAAAAAGTCATCAGCACCAGCATCTAAACCTTTAATGCGATCATCTACAGAATCTAAAGAAGTTAAAAGAATAAAAAAAGTAGTAGATAATTCTGGAATTGACTTTATTTGCGAACATACCTCTAAGCCATCTTTGCGAGGCATAATCCAGTCACAAATAATTAAGGCTGGACGAATTGCTTTGGCTTTGATCAATCCTTCTTCGCCATCACTTGCCAAAATAATATCATAGCCCTTCATGTTGAGAGTTCTTTCTAAAAGCAGTTGAGTTGTAAAATCATCGTCAATAATCAGAATTTTAGCCATAAAACAATTGATAATTTATTTATCTGATGACCGAAGATTATGGCAATCACTGCTTAAAAAGAGTGTCCCAATAGCCTACGATAATAACATCTGTAGGACATATTATATAAACTAGCAAACAGATATCACTTTTACAGCAAAATCCAAGAAAATTTTTGTTTTGATACCAAAAACGAATTTTTTCATCAAATATAACGATCTCCTGGCTAAATTATTAAAAATAGCTCAATACCATCATCTTCTTTGAAGATACTAAAAAAAAGAAGAAAGTGCGGTAAGGGCTGCGAACAGTCAACCAATTCACCGACTCTCGAAAAGCTGTCTCAAAAGCTTGAGATACAATATAACCAAATTACGTCCAAGTTCCGAGAAGCCAGAACCAAAAGCAAGATAAACTAATATCTCGATGCTTTTTGCCAAAATAAAGTAAACATATAACCCTAAAATACATAGTGTGGTAGCATTTTGCCTGTCAAGTTTTCTGAGGTGACAAATAACTTGAAAGTCTTACAAACAATTTATATTGAAGTCCTGGGCGACTTGCGAGAGTTGGATAAATTATTACTTGAATTTAACCGAATTTATCGCGACTTTATTCCCTGCCGAGATTGGTTAGAGTGTCGGCTGGCTTTAGCAGAAGGATTCACCAATGCAGTCAGACACGCTCATAAAAATATTCCTCCAGAAATAACTATTGAAATAGAAGTCTTGCTGAGGCGAAATTATCTGGAAATTAGAATTTGGGATTATGGTTCTGCTTTCAACTTACAAGAATTTATCGTCAAAACTGCTCGCAAACATAATTCTTGGCTTAGTAGCGGACGTGGTATTCCTCTACTCAATAAAATTGCAGATCGTTTAGACTATCAACGTACCAAACAAAATCGAAATTGTTTATTAATTATCAAACGATTTTCTGATCATAGAAGTAAAAACACTACTACTGAACAAAAAAATATCTGTATGGACATATAAGATTTTTTACTGTCTTCGATACTTATTCTGGTGTAAAAGCATCTTCTATCACTACCGTTTCTTTATAAGATTTTTGCTGAGAGGAATCAGATTTGTACTCTGTTCTATCTTGATCGCAATATTTAAAAAATTGGCTGCTATCTGTAGTATAAGTCACATAATTATAAGAAATTTTGATGGCGTTCCCAATACGGATAATATCTCCCGTACTCAAACGATGGAGAGATTTTTTCTTATCATTAATAACAATCCCATTACGACTTCTTTTCGTCTTTCCTTTGCCATCAATGATCCAGTAAGAATAATCGGCTTTTTGTCCATCTTCTGTATATCTCATCCAAGCTACAGTCGCATGATGACGAGATGCCAAAGGATCGTTAAGCACCAAATCGTTATGAGGATGGCGGCCGATAGAAAAGACATGAGAATTGACAGAAACTGCCCTTCTTGATTCTGGAGACTCCACAATTAGTACGTGCCTTCCTTGCGCTAGATCGGCTTTATTTAACTTGACTAAAATTAGTTTTGATTTGGTATCAGCCATGTGATTGTAGACTTTTAGATATCTATTATGGATACTAGACTAAGGCAGTAAAAATATTATCTAATTTTATTATTTTGGAATGAATAAATATGATTATAAATTTTATAATGCTATTGTACTTGGCAATTGCATTATATTGTATTAGTTATCTTATATCCATGTTTATATCTCATAATTTGCTTTTTGACCAAGTATATTTATCTCTAAAAAATAATTATCAATTCTGACTGATACTAGTTACTAGCAAACTATATTTTTGTACTCAATGTCATCAGTAAAATCATGGAATTATGAATTTATTAGTTAGTCTTACTGAGATAGCAATGGCTCACAATGTACTCTAAAACCTGCTTCTTGCAAAGATGTTACAATTTTAGTTTCATCTTGTACCCAAAATTTTTGTCCGAAGCGAATAAACTGTCTTTGTTCTCCTTTTCCGATCGCAGCAATTACAGGAATTTTAAACTTATGTGGTTCGGTAGATTGTTGGGACAATATTATTTTTAAATAATTACTTTGAGCTGGATCTAATGCCTGTTCGGGAGTAATTTCCAGCATAATCATTTTGACTTGCTCGATCGCCTCGGCATCATCAATAATTAGCTGATATTTATCATTTCTTTCTTGTGCTTTACCCCAGACAATTAGTTGCTTTCCTTCTTCTAATAATGGCTCTAGAGCTTCATAGGTGCTGGGAAAAATCGTTCCTTCTGCTTCTCCTGTAATATCTTCCATTTGCACGAATGCCATGGGATCGCCTTTTTTAGTAATAATTTTTCTCACCGAATTTAACATTACTACCGCACTTATTTTTTGCTTGGCTTTTTGTTCGGATAAAGCACTTAAGCTAATGGGAGATAAAATTTGGGCTGCTTGGTTAACTGCTTGAAGAGGATGTTCGCTAATATAAAAGCCAATATATTCTTTTTCCAGACGCAGTTTTTCTTGTAGGGGATAATCTTCTACCTTTGAGGTGCTTGGTGCTTGTTCAAAAATCGGTTCACTCCGATCCTTTATTCCCATGTCAAACAGATTCATTTGACCGCTAGCCTTTTCCTTATTGCGCTGTTGCGCCCAAGAAATGAGAACATCAATATCATTAATTAATTGTTTGCGATTAGATTGTACGGGATCAAAAGCACCACAATAAATTAAAGTTTCTAAAGCTCTACGATTAACTGTGCGTAATTCTACTCGCTCGCAAAAATCTGCTAAAGACTTAAATTCGCCATCGCTATTTCTGGCATTGAGAATATTTTCAATTGCACCTTGTCCTAAATTTTTGACGGCAGAAAAGCCAAACAAAATATGATTATCATCGAGGGGAACAAAATCTTCTTCGGAGCGATTTATATTGGGGGGAAGAATGCTAATTCCCATTTTTTGAGCATTTTCGCGATACTTGTCTACTTTTTCTTGATTGCCACTGCTAGCAGTCAATAAAGCCGACATATACTCGACAGGATAGTTTGCCTTAAGATAAGCAGTCTGATAGCTTACATAGGCATAAGCGGTGGAATGAGACTTGTTAAAACAATTTGATGCCACCATTCCATTCCCTAACAAAAAATTATGATGGTACTCGACACCAATATCGTATACATTTTGTTTTCCCAAAGATTGACGGCGGACAATTTTTACCACGATCGCAAATTTATGAATGAAGAATAATAAGTTACAAGTTATAAATTACTGTCTAGCTAGAGGGACAAAAAAAACTTAAAATCGCTAAAATTAGAGTATATTGGAATATTTTTATTGAGTTTGGGGCAACACCAATCGACACTATATACGGTAAATATAAAGGATTAAAATCTAGTCAGGTTAAGCAACTAAAAAAACTTTACCATCAGAAGCTACCTGGAGATGTGCTGGTTACTCCAGAATTTGCTCAAAGATTGGCTGCTATTAGTACTGATATTAATCAACCAGTTTGCACTTACTTGAACCGTAGAGGACAAGTAATTAGGGTTGGGGTGGGGAATGCTCGCCAGACCCAAATTCCTCCTTTAGAGTTGCCTCGCTATGGTGAAAAACGCCTTTCGGGGATTCGCTGTATTGCTACAAAATTAAAAGCCGAACCTCCCAAGGAATCTAGCCTGACAGCAATGGTTTGTCAAAGACTCGATGCTCTAGCCATTTTGACTCTTACAGGTACGGGTAAATTAAAGCGTGGTGGTGGGGCGACGGGTTATATACAGGATGTTTATCTAGCTCATTTATTGCCCCGATCCGAAGCGATTGCAGGAGAACAAGAGTACTGGTCGGTATCCGAGTCTATGAGTTTGAAGGCTTTGAGCGAGCAAGACTTTTTAGATTTAGTTGAAAGCTTAGAAGCGGAATTTGAACGGGAATATGTTGCCCAACAGGTGGATGCAGACCACGATCGCGTTGTCATGGTAGGTTTGCAAGCAGACAAAATCTCCGACCAAGAATTTGAAGATCGTTTAAACGAACTTGAGGGGTTGATCGATACTGCGGGGGGAGAAGTTTTAGAGACTATTCATCAAAAGCGATCTCGTCCCCATCCTCGAACCCTAGTGGGGGAAGGAAAAGTACAAGATATTGCCTTGAAAGTGCAAAGTTTGGGAGCAAATTTAGTTGCATTCGATCGCTCTCTATCTCCCGCACAAATTCGTAACCTAGAAAGCCAGTTTGGAGTGCGCGTTGTCGATCGCACTGAAATCATCCTCGATATCTTTGCCCAACGCGCCCAATCCCGTGCGGGGAAGCTACAGGTAGAACTTGCTCAACTAGAATATATGCTGCCCCGCCTGGTAGGTAGAGGACAGGCAATGTCTCGTTTGGGGGGTGGGATTGGAACTAGAGGCCCAGGAGAAACCAAGTTAGAAACCGAAAGACGGAGTATTCAAAAGAGGATTGCCAATTTACAACGACAGGTAAATGAATTACAAGCTCACCGCTCGCGGATGCGCAAGCAACGACAAAAACAAGATGTTCCCAGTGTGGCGATCGTCGGCTATACCAATGCGGGTAAATCAACTTTAATCAATGCTTTGACTAACTCAGAAGTATATGTGGCGAATCAACTTTTTGCCACTCTCGACCCCACAACTCGTCGCTTGTCCATAGCAGATGCAGATACCGCAGCACCTCAAAATATACTCCTAACCGATACAGTGGGATTTATTCAACAGCTACCACCACCCCTAGTTAATGCTTTTCGCGCCACATTAGAAGAAGTTACCGAAGCGGATGCCTTACTTCATGTGGTAGATCTATCCCATCCTACTTGGGAAAATCAAATTCGTTCTGTGATGGAAATTTTGGGACAAATGGCGATCGCTCCTGGTCCTATATTACTAGTATTCAATAAACTAGATCGAGTAGATAGTGATACTTTAGCTAAAGCAAAAGATGAATTTCCTTTAGCTTTGTTCATTTCTGCCAGCGATCGCCTGGGCTTAGAAACATTGCGTCAAAAGCTATCTTTATTAGTTGATTATGCGGGGGTAGGAGAGTAATTAATCTACAATAGAAACCCCACTAAATTGTAAGTAGGTAGATATAAATACATTAAAATATTTTCAGCAACTAGTGAATTTGTAATTATATCTAACTACTTAGATTCTGGTGTTTCAAAATATACTTTATGCTGCTCTTTTTGCCATGATTTCTGCTGATGGAGCGTAGCTATTTGCTTGGGCAGTAGGAATTAAATTCCATCCAGCTTTGCGTAAATGCTGATAAGTAGCCCATCCTTTAGAACCACCTGGAATGCGATAGTCTGGTACAGAATATTTAGAAGTATTATAAGGTTTCCAAGGTTGGTAAGCATGTTCTCGTAAATGCAGTACGATAATTTGTCTATTTTGGCTATCCAACAACCAACACATTTGTCTATCCATAAGTAATTTTATCCTCACAAAATACTTGGCTTTTATATTAATTAGTATTTTGAAAATACCTACCTATCAAGGGATATAATTAATAATTGCCAACTTTCTTTCTAGGTTTTAACATAGAAAAAAAGAAACTTAAAGTTAATTTTGCTACAAAATTAATTCTAACTATTGCTAGTAATAAATGTTACATTTAATTTGAATAGACGTTAAGAGAGGAATTAACCTTTATTTATCAATCCTTTTCAAGAGGTTTCAAAATAGTTTAAATAATAATTAATACTGAAACTATTTCAGCAAAAAGAATAAAAAAAAATTTATGGAAGATGGAAGATGCTTGTCTCGCTCGAAAGTAGATCGACTATCTAAAAGATCGGGCTTTCAAGAGCGAGATGTAGAATTTAGGATTGATTTTTAGCCTAAAATTTTGAGATAGGCTCGAACCGTATCATAAAAACCCATTTCCAAAGCTTCTGCTGTTAGAGCATGACCAATTGATACTTCCAAAATATGGGGAATGGTGCAAAATTTGGCTAAATTATCTAGATTAAGATCGTGTCCTGCATTAACTCCCAAACCTAACTCTTGAGCTTTTTTAGCTGCGTCGGCAAATTTTTGCCAAGTAGAGTCTAAATCTTGTTTCTCGCGGAATGCAGTAGCGTAGGGTTCGGTATATAGTTCAATTCTTTCTGCACCAGTGTTAGGGACAAGACTAACCTGCTCGACATCAGCATCCATGAACAAGCTGACTCGACTGCCAAGACTTTGTAACTCTTGAATAATTGGGATCAAACGCTCTTTATCTTTAGTTAAATCCCAACCGCTATCGGAAGTAAAAGTATCGGGTGTATCGGGGACTAAAGTACATTGAGTTGGTTTAACTCTACGAACAATTTCCATAAAAGACACTTCCAAAGGATTTCCTTCAATATTAAATTCCACATCTTTAACTACTTCTACTAGGTCATAAACATCTCCTGGTCTAATATGCCTTTGGTCGGGACGAGGATGGACTGTAATCCCTTTTGCCCCAGCATCAATACAGATTTGTGCCATTTTGGTAATGCTGGGTATACCAATATTGCGAGTGTTCCTAATAAGAGCTACTTTGTTCAAATTAACGCTGAGATTAGTCATGATTTGGACGGATAGAATTAATTACTTATCGATCTGGCAGATTCATTTTATGATGAGAGACTAACCTTATAACAATTCACTATCTTTCGGCTATGATGAAACACACTATTTCTGTCTTGGTAGAAGACGAAGCAGGAGTTTTAACGCGCATTGCAGGATTATTTGCCCGTCGCGGTTTTAATATCGAGAGTTTGGCAGTAGGATCTGCCGAACAACTTGGGGTGTCTCGCATTACTATGGTTGTGCCTGGAGACGAACAAGTAATCGAACAGCTAATTAAGCAACTTTATAAATTGATTAGCGTATTGAAAGTACAAGATATTACCCAACAGCCTAGTGTAGAAAGGGAATTGATGCTGATTAAGGTTAACGCGAATGCTTCCAATCGCGCTGAAGTGATTGAAATTACTCAAATTTTTCGCGCTCGAATTGTCGATCTTTCAGAAGAAGCCGTCACGATTGAAGTTGTTGGCGATCCTGGCAAGATTGTCGCAATTATTCAAATGTTGAACAAGTTTGGTATTAGAGAAATTGCTCGTACGGGTAAAATTGCTCTGGTGAGAGAGTCTAAAGTTAATACTGAATATCTCAAGTCTTTGGAAGCCAAGGTTACGCTTTAAGGCAAAAACACCCCAAAGCAATTAACTAACTGCAATCCTATTGGGTTGGATAAAATTTTCTTGTACTAAAATATCGTAGAGGTCGATCTCAGTTTCTAGCAAGCATGCATGACCGCTTTGAGGTAGCACTGTCTTGCAAGCGGTGGGTAAAAGAGAGATCAATTTATCTGCTTCTTCTACTGAAGGCAAAAGGCTATCTTCTGCACCAGCAATAATTAGAGTAGGAATATTTAAACTACGTAGCTGTTCGTCTGCAACTTTGAAATCTCTGAGTAGGGACAAACGCCAACTGACTACCTGGGGAGGTAGAGATTTCATGCTCTCTACTAGTTTAACGCGATCGCAATCGTTGATTCTGTTTAACTTGGCTAAAAAGGGTAACAAACCCGCAGCAGAATAGCGGTGTAACCAAGTTGGTAGCCAGGGAGTAATCCCTACCCCCAATCCCAAAATGGGAAATTGATTAAAAGAAGAAGCCGGATTAACCAAAATTAGTCTATCGAACAAAGATGGCGCAGCTAATGCAGTTTTTAAAGCCAAACAGCCACCAAAAGACTCGCCACATAAATGCACTTCTTTATTTGTCTTGCGAGTTAATTCTATCTGGATTAATTCGATTGTATCTTTGGCTAAAGTTTGCCAAGTGCTGTAGCTATCTGTGCGAATTGATAGACAGCGCAAATCAAAGCAAGATGCTAACTTGTCTGCTTGAGTTTGTAGTAGCTCTCCAGTACCATCCATCCCAGGAAGATACACAAACAAAGGAGCATCTCGATTGATTTTGTTGGGTTCAATAAATTCTACGCTCTTATCAAAATTCATAATATATGAAAGAAATATATTAAAACTTAAATTTACTTAATAATCATTCTGTAGCATTTAATCTTTGATCGGGATTTATACACCCTTTTCTTTAGATTCAGCCTTCATCCTTTATACGTCCCTTCCTTTAATAACTCTGTGATTCGATCCTGGCAATAGTTAGTTAACTCTGTGGCGAGTATTTTCGCTTGTCTGCCCTTATATTCTTGTTTTTTGGATTTGCTAATCAAGTAGGGACGACCGATCGCCACATTGACACGATGGTAGACTAGCATTGGATGTAGGCCTTGACGTTCAAAAAAAGGTTCATCGCGGTCGAACTGCTTGAGCCAACGAATGGGAATACTAGGATAGTTAGTCTCAGACAAAGACATGATCGCGATTGGTAAAACTGCCAAACGATCGATGGGTACTTTCCAGGCTAAATGAGCAAAACCGCGATGAAACTCGCCAATGCGATCGGGTGCAGTAGGTTCAATCATTGGTCTAGTCCCTTCAGGAAATAAGCCAACCCATTGTCTAGAAGTCAAAAGCTGACTGGCTTGTTGAAAAAACTGGCGTTGTCGTCGATCGGCGGATGCTAGAGGAAAACAACCCAAAGAATCAACCATTTCTCGTACTAAGGGAGTTTGTCCCATGTAATGATGACATGCAATGCGTAAAGTATTGGGAATAGTTTTAATTAAAATTGGTGCGTCCAGAAAACTACGATGATTGCTAACAACAATAGTAGGAATATCTTGAGGAATGCGATCGATATAAGAATGAGTTAACTGAAGGTTAACCGCTGATGTGAGAGATTGAGCAATTAAACGGGGGGTAAAAGATAGCATTAAATTAGATTATCAGCTTATTTAGATAATTGAGACCTAAATCTTTATTGGATAGGTAAATTAAGTAGATTATTAACGAATATCAAGATCGAATAATTAACAAAACCTTTATATTTTTTCAGCTTGAGAGAGCTATATTTAAGCTTAAATCAATAATTTCACCCCAATATATCTAATCGAAACTAACTTTGTTAACGAAATCGAAAATTTATTAAGTATTTTCCTTAACGTTAACTTAAATCCCTGTAATAATTGATACTTGTTTATGAGTTGAATAAATAACTCTCAAATAAAAACATCATTCTCTAATTCATTAAAACAAATGTCTTAGAGAAATATAACCAAAAGTAATGACATCTATAATTGTCAGTTTATCTATTGCTATCGAATCTAGGAGGCTATACAATCTATACCCTTTTAAGTCGAGCAAGTTCCCGTTAACTTAAATGAACAATTCTGCTAATAACCATAAATTTTCTTTAACTACCCCTCTTTATTACGTTAATGGTGTGCCTCATGTTGGCAGTGCCTATACTACCATTACCGCCGATGCGGTAGCCAGATTTCAGCGTTTACAGGGTAAATCCGTACTGTTTATTACGGGGACAGACGAACACGGACAAAAAATTCAGCGCACTGCTACCGAGGAAAACGTCGAACCCCAGATTCATTGCGATCGCATTGTTGATAGTTTTAAATCTCTGTGGGACAAATTAAACATCAAATACGACCGCTT
Source organism: Waterburya agarophytonicola KI4 (assembly GCF_020640915.1). Taxonomy (GTDB): domain Bacteria; phylum Cyanobacteriota; class Cyanobacteriia; order Cyanobacteriales; family Xenococcaceae; genus Waterburya; species Waterburya agarophytonicola. The sequence goes on from NZ_JADWDC010000001.1 coordinate 165,050, forward strand.
TAGTCGCACAACTGCGCCTAAACATCAAGCGATCGTTAATGAGTTTTTTGATCGCGTTTGGCAAAAAGGAGATATCTATCTAGATCGCCAACAGGGATGGTATTGCGTATCTTGTGAAGAGTTCAAGGAAGAAAGAGAATTAATTGAAGACCATCATTGCGCTATTCATACCAATAAACCAGCAGAATGGCGCGACGAAGAAAATTATTTCTTTCGTCTTTCTCAATACCAACAAGAGCTAGAAGAACTTTATCAGTCGAACCCAGACTTTATTCAGCCAGCTAGTAGACGTAATGAAGTACTCAACTTTGTCAAACAGGGATTAAAAGACTTTTCCATTTCTCGCGTCAATCTAGAGTGGGGTTTTCCTATTCCCGTAGATGATAAACACACCATCTATGTCTGGTTTGATGCTCTTTTGGGCTATGTAACAGCTTTACTAGATCCTGAAGACGAACCAACTTTAGATAATGCTTTATCTAAATGGTGGCCCATTAATCTACATTTAATTGGTAAAGATATTTTACGGTTTCATGCGGTTTACTGGCCTGCTATGTTAGCCTCTGCTGGTTTGCCTTTACCAACCAAAGTGTTCGGTCATGGTTTTTTGACCAAAGATGGACTCAAAATGGGAAAAACATTGGGTAATACCATTGACCCTTTTGATTTAGTCGATCGCTATGGTGCTGATGCAGTACGTTATTACTTTATAAAAGAAATTGAACTAGGTAAAGACGGCGATTTTAATGAAACTCGTTTTATTGAAGTGCTTAATAACGATCTGGCTAACGTTCTGGGAAACTCCCTCAATCGTACTTTGGGAATGTTGAAAAAATATTGTCAAAGTAATGCACCGCAGTTGACCAGTGCTGACTATGGCGGGGATCATCCTTTAAAAAGTATTGGTATGGATTTGGGCGATCGCATTGTTCAAATGAATAACAATCTTCAATTCAGTCAAGGTTGCGAAGAAATTCTCAATTTAGTACGTTCTTGCAACAAATATATTGATGACAGTGCGCCTTGGACTTTATTTAAAGAAGGGAAGCAAGCTGAAATAGAACAAATTTTATATGCCGTTCTCGAATCTGTACGTTTATCTGCTTATTTATTATCTCCGATAATTCCCGACATCAGTACCAAAATTTATCAACAGTTGGGGTTTGATTGGAATTTTAATACCGATCGTTATCCTCAAACAGTCGATGATTTTTTAATTCATTCACAATGGGGCAAATTAGCTATCAAACAAACCTTGGACAAGGCAAGTCCAGTCTTTTCTAGATTGGAATTATCCTCAGAAGCTTAAATTATGACTGGTAATTTAACTCAGTATATTTTTTAACTGATATAAGGTTACTAATAGCAAAACTTTTTTTAAAAAAGACTTTGATAGTTGGTAAAAATCATAAAAAATTCCAGATTCCTTATAAAACTAGAATATTCGGTTTGACTGCCCTGGTAGTCAGTAATCATGGGGCTAATCCACCCAAATAGAATACTTTTTTCATAAAAATGAGGCTTAAGACAATGTTGGATAATTTTGGAAGTGACCCTATATTTACACCAGAACAAATTTTAGAAAATAGAGGGCGAGTAGCTATTTTTATTGATGGCTCAAATTTGTTTTACGCTGCGCTGCAATTAGGGATAGAAATAGACTACAGCAAACTTTTATATCGCCTTACTGGTGGTTCTAGACTGCTGAGATCTTTCTTTTATACAGGAGTAGATCGCACTAACGAAAAGCAACAAGGATTCTTACTCTGGATGCGCCGTAATGGTTATCGAGTGATCGCTAAAGATTTGGTACAGCTACCAGATGGCTCAAAAAAAGCGAATTTGGATGTAGAAATTGCTGTAGATATGATGGCGTTAGTTTCTGCTTACGATACGGCGGTATTGGTTAGTGGTGATGGAGATCTTGCTTATGCAGTAGATGCGGTAAGTTATCGTGGTGCGAGAGTCGAAGTAGTCAGCTTGCGTTCTATGACTAGCGATAGTTTGATTAATGTAGCAGATCGCTATATCGATCTCGATCAGATTAAAGAAGATATTCAAAAAACTACCAAGCATAGCGATCCTTATCGCAGTTTTTCTGGATTTGGTATTTTAGACGAACACTAGTAATGAGTAATGAGTAATAAGTAATAAGTAATTAAGTTTGGCAATTACTCCGTGAAATATAATAGCGATCGCAATTAGGAGCGAATTATTGATTTAATTTGGCATTCAAAGCGATCGCTTTAACTCTATTAACTGTTGTTCCCAAGTTAAAGTAGAGTTTAGACAATTCTCTTTTTTCTAGAAAATTTGCAGACTACCAATTTTAAAATCAGAAATTTCTTCAAATACAACTTGTTATTCCTCCTAGCGATCTCTTTTTCTGGCTGTCAGATGTCTCCTCCCGATCCTTCACCTCAAAATTTGAGAGAAAGCCGTCTAGATACTCAATTACTGCTCAATAATGCCGTTTTAGAACAATCGAACAGACAAGATAATACTGTTTGGAAAATTAAAGCAGATAGCATTGTTTATAGCGAAGATAAACAAACTGCTAATTTAGATCGAGTTGTGGGCAATCTTTTACAAGATGGCAAAATTATTCTCAAAATTAGTGCCAATAAAGGAGAAGTTAAAGATAATGGCAATGTCATTATTTTTAACGAAAATATAATGGCTAGCGATCCGCGTAATGATAGTGCGATCGAGAGCAATTTTGTAGAATGGCGACCCCAGGAAAACTTATTATTGATTAAAGAAGATTTAAACGGAATTCAGGATAATTTGAAGGTTACGGCTCAGAAAGGAAAATACTTTACCGATACAGAACAATTGGAAGTAGAAGGTGATGTTGTTGCTACTACCGAAGAGCCAGGTTTGCAGTTAAAAAGCGATCGCTTGCTTTGGAATATTCCTCAAAATAAAGTTACTAGTCCTGGTGCGGTGGATATTGTCCGCTACGATGAAAAGGAAAACGTTACAGACAAGCTGGTTAGCGACAGAGGTGAAGTAGATTTGACTGCCAATGTCGCTACTCTAAATGACAATATTGAATTAGTCTCTCTTGAGCCAAATATTCAAGCAGCGAGTCAATCTTTCATTTGGAACTATCAACAGCGTGTTGGTCAGACAGATAAACCAATTCAGATCTTAGACCGCGATCGCCAAATTAGTCTTACGGGTAATCAAGGTGAAATTAATCTCCAGCAACAAATAGCTGTATTAAAAGATGGGGTGCGAGGCATTAACCGACGAGAAGCATCCGAATTATATGCTCGTCAATTAACCTGGACGATGGAAAGCGAAAAAGTTGAAGCGATCGGTGATGTAATCTACGAACAAGCAGATCCTCAAGCTAGATTAACAGGAGAAAAAGCGAGCGGTACTCTGGGAAATAACATTATTGTCGTTACTAGCGATGGTAAGAAACAGGTAACATCAATAATTAAAAATTAAACCCTTGTATCTTCATTGCGGATCGAGTAACAGAAACCATAATTCAACTCCGTATTAAGTGGCAATCTTGAGGAAAATCTTAAGATAACCAGGATTTATTGGTAATATATACCCATCATCTCAGCTTGTGCTAACCTTAGTAATAGCTCCAGAATTATGAACTTTGATGTACCTAACCAGGTAGAAAATTTTGTAGAATGGGAGTATAGAGCTAAAAAGTAATATTTTTATATAGAATTGTCAAATTTATATAAAAAGTTATAAGCTCGGTGGGTGTAAAGCCGACATAATAAGAAGACTAACATTAAAATTATCCTGAAGGAGTCGTTAATCCGATGGACTATATAGAACAACTACTAGATAAACTAAGAGATTTAGCTCAAAAACTAATCGAGGTTTTGATGGGACCCGAAGCCGAAGCTGAAAGGGAAGCTATTCCCGTACCAGTTGACGATCGCCAACGTCGCTATCGTTAGTCATTTGTTTAAAGCTTATTTATTTTAGTTGAATTTTGTCTAAGGTCAGCATACTAGTTTTGCATGGTCCTAACTTAAATTTGTTAGGTTTAAGAGAACCTGAAATATATGGTTCACTCACCTTAGTGCAGATTAATAAAGCTTTAGAAATAGATGCTCAAAGACTGCAAGCTAATATTACCTGCTTGCAGTCTAATCATGAAGGGGTACTGGTAGATGCGATACATGATGCCAGAGAAAAGCACCAAGGAATTGTTATAAATGCTGGTGCTTATACCCATACGAGCGTTGCTATCAGAGATGCGCTCGCAGCAGTGCGCATTCCCACAGTAGAAGTACATCTGAGCAATATATACACGAGAGAAGAATTTCGGCATCACTCCTATATTGCCCCCGTAGTTATCGGTCAAATAAGCGGTTTTGGTGGAGAGAGCTATCGCTTGGGTTTACAAGGGATTATCACTTATTTGACCAATCTTCACTAATTGATGCTGTCGTAATGCTTCGTATAATGGTGACCTCTTTTGAGCAATCTGGGGTCTTCAAACCTCTTTCATTTATGTTGTTCTCCTCGATCAAAATTGGGTTATTCATAACTCTAGAAATTATTTACTCTCTTAAAATTTAAAAAATATCGTAGCGAATTAAACAAACTTGACTATAGTAACGGTAAACCTAATTTATCCTTATATAAATAAATGTTTAAATATGTGTTAACTATAGGAGATCGAATATGAATGCGTCGGAAAGAGCTAGAGGTTTAAACATCACAACTAAGATTGCTTCTACTGTCACTTTATTCAAGGCACAATTTCCCGATGCTAAAGCCGATCTAAAACCCTGGCAAAACGATCCCGATACCCGAGAGTTGGTCGATCCAGATTCGATTGATATTGGATTTCACTTTCCTGGGTGGAGTAGACGTTATCAAAGCAATAGTATTTTAGTCCAAATTCGCTTTTATAAAGACCCGACAGCAAAAGAAGAAGAGAAATTTATTGGTGTAGAAACTTGTGGCTTTAGTCACGTTGGTCAAGCTTGGAAGTTTTCCACCATAGATAATTGGCAGTGTGTCGGTCAATGTCAACCAACAAAAGATGCAGAAAAACAGTTAAAGTTATTTTGCCGTCAGGTATTTGAATTGTTTAAATAAAACTTTACTACCTTAATTTCTTTACGTTTCAAGATTAATCTTAGTTGTAAACTCGACTTAGCCAATTATCGATTGGGATTACGATTAAAACTGCCATGAAAATTCTATTGGTCGAAGATGACGAACAATTAGCAGCAGCATTGGTAGAAGTTTTAGTAGACAAGCAACACTATGCCGTAGATGCTGCAACCGACGGAGAGATGGGTTGGGCATTTATGGAAGTTGCTGTCTACGATCTAATTATCCTTGATATTATGTTGCCTAAGCTAGATGGCATTAGTTTATGTCAAAGATTACGGCAAACAGGCAGTATGACTCCTGTATTGATGCTAACAGCTAGAGATATGAGCAGCGATCGCGTCATGGGTTTAGACGTAGGGGCAGATGATTATGTAGTTAAGCCTTTCGATTTACCTGAGTTATTAGCCAGAATTCGCGCCTTACTAAGACGGGGCAACATTAATTTATTGCCAGTACTCGAATGGGGAGATTTATTACTCGATTGTAGTAGTTGCCAAGTTACCTATCAAGAACAACCAATACACTTAACTCCCAAAGAATATGGCTTGCTGGATTTGCTGTTACGCCAACAGGGTAAGCTGGTAAGTCGCAGTACTATAATCGATCGCCTGTGGACATTTGACGATCCTCCTTCGGAAGAAACGGTTAAAGTGCATTTGAAGACATTACGCAGAAAATTAAAAGCGGTGGGCGCGCCTGCCAATTTAGTGGAGACAGTTTATGGTTTTGGATATCGTCTCAAACAAGTCTAAAAATCTTAGTTCCCAAGCATTACGATGGCGACTGTTGCTATCCTACATGGGTGTAATGATGACAATTTTGGGTCTTTCCGCTTTAGCAATCTACAAATATACCCGTCATAATCTTTACGAACAAATGGATCGGCGTTTAGAAGTTTTAGCCCAAGCTGCTTCTCATAATCTCTCAACTATTAAAGCTAACTACGACCGACACCAGGAAATAGGATTAGCAGGAAATCCTCCACCTGCAAGAGTAAGACGTTACCTCGATGGCGATGGCGATTTAGATATTCCTTGGGAGCATTTACGTCAGCCAGATCAAGGAGTGGAATGGTTTGACGCTCAAAAGCGTCTGGTTGGAAATGCAGGTATCTTATTAAACGATCTACCGCCCCAACCAGGATGGCAGTTTGGACGACAGAAAAAAATCAGAACTGTAACCTTACCAGCTTATAGCGGTAGTGATAGTCAAAAACAGCTAGAGGGATACATTCGTGCCAACCAGGTTACTGACGAAATTGAAGTAATTTTGACCCGTCTGCGTTGGGGTTTGGGTATTGGTGGGATTGGTGTGATTGGCTTGACTGGCTTAGGGGGGATTTGGTTGACAAAACAGTCTCTCAAACCAATCGAGCAAAGCTTTGAGCAACTCAAACAGTTTACTGCTGATGCTGCCCATGAGCTGCGTAGTCCTTTAGCAGCCATCAAAACCTCAGTTCAGGTAATGGAATATTATCCAGAGCGACTTCATCCTCAAGACCTAAAAAAAATTGGTGCGATCGCCTCAGCTACCGACCATACGATTAAATTAGTAGAAGATTTACTATTATTAACTAGAATCGATTCAGGTAGTCTTCAGGAAACAGTATCTTGGGTCGAACTTTCTTTAACTGAAATTTTAGAGGATTTACTCGAACTATTTCAATCATCGGCTCAAGCCAAGGAGATCACTTTAGAATCTCATTTGCTACCAAATATCATGGTTCAAGGAGATGGTGCAGAATTAGCTCGTCTATTTAGAAATATAATTGAAAATGCTCTGCAATATACTCCTGGGGGCGGCAAAGTTATCATCTCCATGAAGGAAGAGCGACAGAATATCTTAGTCAAAATCGCAGATACAGGATTTGGTATTGCACCAGAACATTTATCCTCAATCTTTGATCGCTTTTGGCGAGCAGATAAAGCCAGAACTCGAAGAGCTGGTGGAATGGGTATGGGATTGTCTATTGCTAGGGCGATCGCCAAACGTTATCAGGGTGAAATCTCGGTAACTAGCCAAATTGATATAGGCAGTTGTTTTCAGGTTAAATTACCGATTAATTAATATTCATTAAAATTGCTCCTACCCCAATTTTTACCCCATTTGACCTGTAAGCTAGATTACTCAAGCATAATCGCCGAAGATCTTAGCAAAATCAGTGAAACGACGTAATTTTTTAGGACTTACAGCTTTAGGTAGTTTGGGTTTAGCTTTAGGCAGTCATCGCTACCGAGCTTATCAATACCCGTTAAAATTTCAAGCCTGTTCTTCCTTTCCTGCCCCAAAGTCCTCCCCCCAGTTACGTTTTGTGGCAGTTGGCGATGTGGGAACGGGGGACAATCATCAATATTCAGTTGCCAAAACCATCAGTTGCTATTCCAATCTTAATCCTTTTCCTTTAGTTCTTTTGACAGGAGACAACATCTACGAATATGGTGAAACCGCCAAAATCCATGACACTTTTGAAATACCTTATCGGGATTTACTCCAGCAACAGGTCAAATTTTATGCAGCGATCGGCAATCATGATATTTTGACCAACAATGGAGTTGATGAGATTAACTATCAAGACTTCAATATGCAAGGACGTTACTACACCTTCACTAGAAAAAACGTCCAGTTTTTTGCCCTTGATACTAATCCAGAAGCATCTTGGCAAAAACAGTTGACCTGGTTAGAAAATAATTTAGCAAAATCTACTAAACCCTGGAAAATTGTGTTTGGTCATCATCCTGTTTACTCATCAGGAGAACATGGAACTCATCTCAGTTTAGTCAAACAGCTTACGCCCTTATTTTCTCGTTATGGAGTTCAGCTATATCTCAATGGTCATGACCATCATTACGAAAGAACAAATCCATTACAAGGAACAACATATTTAACCTGTGGTGCTGGGGCAAAACTGCGTCCTGTAGGTAAATCCGACTGGACGGCTTATTCAGTTTCCAAGTTGAGTTTTGCTGCCATTGAAGTCTATCCAGAACGTTTAGAGATTCAAGGGATTGATACTAAAGGTAATATCTTTGACCATGCTACTATATATCAGCGATCGCTAACTTAATCAGCAAAATATTTCTCTCCTCTACCCCAATTTCCACCTCATTTGCTCGGTAATTTAGGAACATAGCTAAGAAGCAGAACCAATTTAATTTGCTTAATAGCTTGTGATTGCCATAATTAAATTTAGGGGACTTAATGACATGACTCGTTATTCAAATTTTGGTTTAACAGGAAAAAAAGCTGGAAAATGGTCAATTATTACCAGTCTAGCAGCGATCGCCCTAGTAGGATGCAGCCAAGCTCAACTTCCAGAAGCTAAAGTCGAACCTGCAAAATCTTCTAAAGCAACTTTAGTTTCAGCTAAACAAAATTCTCAAACCTTAGAAAATCTTCAGAAAGCTTACAATGGCGAATCTAACGCTCATGTAATGTATTTAGCCTTTGCCAACAAAGCCGAAGCAGAAGGTTATCAAGATGTAGCCAATCTCTTCAAAGCTGTAGCTCGTGCAGAAGAAATTCACCGCGATAATCATGCCCAGGTAATCACAGATATGGGTGCAACACCTGAAAATAACATTACTACTCCCCAAGTTAATTCCACTGCCGATAATTTAGATAAATCGATGGGAGGAAACTTGAGTAACGCAATTAAAGGAGAATCCTACGAACGGGATTCGATGTATCCCGAATTTATCGAACAAGCCAAAGCAGAAAATAATGCCCCAGCGTTAAAGACTTTTGAACTTGCTTTAGCAGCAGAAACTCAACACGCTGACCTTTTTTCCCAAGTAAGAGAGGACTTAGATAACCGAAGAGAAGCCAGCAATAGTTATTTTGTTTGTACCGTATCTGGTGAAACCTTCGATCACCAACCCGAAGCTGAAGCTTGCCCATCAAATCCTAATGGAGAAAGTCTAGAACAGATAATTTAAAGTCTGCCTAAATATTTTGTCACTCGAATCAAAGTTATATTGGGGAACGATTCTAGCTCGATTTAACAGCATTGTTCCCCAATCAATTAAATCCATTGCTGTCGGAAAATTTTGCTCATCTTATCAGAAGGTTTTATTAAATGAAACGTCGAGAATTTACCAGTTTTGTAAGCGTAGGAGTAGGAATGAGTATGCTACCAGGAGTCTTGACTGCTTGTGATGCTCAAACCAAGAACAAGACTCCTGCTGAGACTACTATCCCTGGAAGTGGTTTTGAAAAAGTTGGCAGCGTTAGTCAATTAGAGCAAACAGGGCAAATTTTCAATGAAGAATTAACTAATGGAACGGCTTTAGTCATTAAAGATCCTACCGACGCTAAAAAATTGATTGCCGTTAATCCTACCTGTCCCCATGCAGGGTGTGCCGTGACCTGGGAATCAGACCAACAGAAATTTCTTTGTCCTTGTCACGATTCTGAATTTGGTAGTAGTGGAGAAGTATTAGAAGGACCAGCTACAGAACCTTTAGCCAGCTATGAGGTCAAGGTAGAAGGAGACTCAATTTTAGTTAAAACCACCTAGATTTAATTACAAACACCTAACAAGATTTTTTTGCCTACCCTCATTTCTACCTCATTCTTTTTATAAGATTTGAGTCATAGCTAAGTTGCATAACTAATCTAACTAGTTACAAGTTGTGGTTATCAAAATTAAATTTGAGGAAGTTACTAATTATGACTGAGGACTCAAGGTCTGATTCTATTATCGAAAAAACTGGAATATGGACAGTTATCACCAGTTTAATAGTTCTGTTTTTGGTATATTTCAGCCGCTCCCGACCTCCAGAAGTCAAAGTAGAAGAGTCTTTGAAGGGTAAAGTTTCTCCCACCTTGGATAACCTGCAAAAAGCCTACGATTCTGAAGCAAATTCTCATGTTCTGTATTTGAACTTTGCTGAGAAAGCTCGTGAGGAGGGTTACAAGGACGTGGCTCTTCTATTTCAAACTTTAGCTGATGCCGAAAAAATTCATCGAGATAATCATAAACGAGTAATTGAAGCAATGGGAGCAACACCAGAAAAAATTATGATTGTTCCTCAAGTCGCTTCTAATATTGATGGGGAAGTTGATTCTACTACTAATAATTTATCTAAATTAATTCGACGCGATTTGAGAAGTTCAGTTAATGGAGAATCTGCCGAACAGCAAATGTATGCTCAATTTATCAAGCAAGCTAAATTAGACAACAACTCAGCAGCTTTAAAAACATTTAAAACGGCTTTAGTTGCAGAACATAAACACTCCCAAATTCTAGATCGAGTCAAGGGCAACTTGAATGATTGGAAATTAGCCGACCATCAATTGTATGTATGTCAGCTTACTGGCGAGACATTTGATAGTCATCCAGGGCTTGAAGCTTGCTCGCCAAAATAACTTACATAATTCACAATAGAAGTCCAATTAATATCCAGAAATTATTATGAACAATTCTCAAAAAACAACGACAAAAGCGATCGCCTTATTTCTTTCTTTAGGTATGATGTCCTCTCTTGCAGGCTGTGAGATTGGTGGTACTGGCGGAGAAGGCGGTGAAGATGGAACAGCAACCGAACAGACTACTCCCAGCCAAGATGAAGGTGGTGAAGGCGGTGAAGGCAGTTAAACTACTCTATTATTAAACTCAATGCTCCCACTGTGGGCTTATTAAATTATGAAGATCAAAGCAGCAAAAATACGTCAATGGCATCGCTGGCTTGCTCCAATTATGCTACTTCCTATTTTATTAACTACAATTACGGGAATTATTTATCAAATTGCCGAACTAGGGGGTTTTGTTAACCAGGTTCGTTGGGCAATTCACTGGCATAAAGGTGACTTTGGCTACATCGACTTTCAAAGAAGTTTTCCTTTTCTCAATGGAATTGGACTATTGTTTTTAACGGTAACGGGTATTTCCATGTGGTGGAAGACTCGACGAGTTTCTAGAAGCAACTCTAAAATTTAATCCTAATAAATTTATTACCCTATTACTTCTTTGATGAAACATGAAAGCCGAATCAGTAATCGAAATACTCCAAACCAATCCCCAATCTTGGCGAATTGCTTTTCAAAATAGCGAATCTATTGTTTTTGCTTGGGGTGATTATCGTTTTACCAGACTTAGTGATCGCTTTAACTGTGTCATGATGCTGAATAGCAAATACGATCGGGTCAAGATTAATTGGGCAGTAGACGATCCTATGATTGATAAATTTTATGCAGGTTTAATTCGTCAACATTTAAGAGGCTGAAGAAGTAGAAAATATTAGAACTCTTGCAAAAATATTTTGTGGTAGGATAATAAGTTATCTTTCTTTCAATTTTTGCCAATTGCAATAGTAAGAATTGAGCGATTGTTTCGATTAAGTTCTACAGAGCGATCGCTGGCGAATAAAGTTGGCAGCAAAAATTATTTCAGTTATCAATTAATTACTGAAGTTGATCGATCAATTTATTTTAAAAATCCAATTTATCAGGCTAATTCTCGATTATAAATTCCCGCAATCAAATTAATTCTTAAGCCAAATCTTCGATGACGATTGCGATAGGGATAAGATAAAATTTTAAAGATTTTTCAACGACGATTAACGTGTTCAAACTGTAGACTCAGAAATTTTCCAACTTTGAGGCGCACGTAAGCTTGAATGCATTCAAGCTGTCCGCCGTCGCCTGCTTGCAGCAATATGATAGTAAGTTCGGTATTCCCTCCAGTATTGCAGTGTTATTAAAACTTGATTTTCAATAATTAATTTAGCTGGGCGACCAGGTTTTTTCTGATATTTTGCTTGGTCTTTTAGCAATCTAATCATTAATCGACAAGTTTTCTTTTCAATTCCATAGAGTCGCTTAAATTTTTGGGGAGAAAGTTTACGAGCTTGCCAATATTTCATTCTCAATCAAAAAAAGTCAACCTTTAATTTTACCATTAAAAACTTTTGCAAGAGTTCTAATGCCTAATAGCGATCGCGGTTAGAAGATTTTTCTTAAAAAGGATTAAAAACATGACAGACAAAATAACAGTATTGGTATTAGGTTCGACGGGAATGTTAGGGGCAAAAATTGTTAAAGCTTTACTCGATAAAGGTGAAGCGGAAGTTAGAGCGATGATTCGTCCGAATAGTTATGACAAAACCCGCCAAGATGGCTTTGATATGGCAGTTTTAACCTGGGTAATTTTTCTTAAATTTTTAACAGGATCGCGTTTTTTTGTCTAGTGATTAATTGTTATAAAGATAGCAGCATCATAAGTAAGCTTCAACAAATAAAAACACTATGACTAAGGCACATCAAAATAATTCCAATCCACCAAAATTTAGTTATTGGCACGTTTGGACAGATGATCAAGGAGTTAGTCATCAAACTCAATGCGAGCTAACCAATTTCCAACAAGAAAGTATGAGTAATAACACTGCGCCCCAGTGGAACAACCGTTTGCTAACTGCTGAGTCTAAAATTATCTTTGCCGAATTGCCTGTTGACTGGGTGGGAGAATGGCACGAAAATCCTCAACCTCAATGGATAATACCCTTGTCGGGTAAATGGTTTGTCGAAACTATGGATGGTCAAAGGGTTGAAATGGGCGTGGGAGAAGTATCTTTTGGCGCAGATCAAAATACTAAACCTAATGCAGAAGGTCTTCAAGGGCATCTTTCAGGTACGGTGGGGGATGAACCCTGTAGGATGATGATTGTCCAACTAGAAGGCGATCGCTGGATAGGTTTGAAACCTGGAGATTTATCGGCAGTAGGGAGTTAACATAATGGAAATCGATAAAATTAGCTCGATTGCTTTGACGGTATCGGATCTTAATCGCTCTACTAATTTTTATACTCAAGCTTTGGGTTGTAAAATCATTAGTGATTTTACTTTTGATGAATCTAGTTATCGTAAATTGGCTTTGATTCCCCCTACTAAAGTTCGCTTGGTTACTTTGCAGCTTGGAGAAGAATTAATTGAATTAGTTCAGTATCTCGATTTAGAAGCAAAACCGATGCCGACTGATTCAAAAAGTAACGATCTTTGGTTTCAACACTTGGCAATTGTAGTCAGAGATATGGATCTTGCTTATAAACACCTGCAAAATTTTGCCATTGAATCAATTTCTACTAAACCGCAAACTATACCCGATGATAATCCGATGGCTGGAGGAGTTAGAGCCTTTAAATTTAGAGATGAAGATCGCCACGCTTTGGAGTTGATTTGGTTTCCTGAAGATAAGGGAAAAGCTAAATGGCAACAGAATACCGACGAGCTATTTTTGGGGATCGATCACAGTGCAATCTCCATAGCTGACACTGAAGAAAGTCTGGAATTTTACCGCAATCTATTGGGTCTAGAAGTTGAGGACAGTAATCTAAACCAGGGTAAGGTACAAGGCGATCTAGACGGTTTACCTGGAGCAGAAGTTTGGGTGACTCCTTTGCAGCCAGTTAAATCTAGTATCGGAGTAGAATTTTTAGATTATATTAAGCCTGAAACTGGTCGTCCTATACCCAAAGATTGGCAAATTAATGACCTTGGGCAGATGCATTTGGTTATGGAAGTTGCCAATATTGAGTCAAGCTGGGAAAAGCTGCAAAAACGAAGTATAGAAATTATTTCGCCTAATATCCTAGAGTTTCCTGGGTCTTATCGCTACAACCAAGGATACCTAATTAAAGACCCTAATGGACACTTATTGTTATTAGTTTCTCTATAGTGTTGATCGATCTTGTGAAAAACATAACTACTATGTCAAATCTAATTGCTATTTTTGACCAACGAATGTACTCAATAATTGACCCCAATGCCAATTTAGAAAAGCTAGTGGGAGGTGCCAAGCATACTGAAGGAGCAGTATATGTTCCTGAAGATGATAGCGTTATTTTTAGCGACGTAAGTGGCGATCGCTTGTTGCGTTGGAATGCAGTAGATGGTGTTAGCCTGATCCACGAATTATCTTACTATTACCACAACGGCAATTATCTAGATTTAGAAGGACGTTTGGTTAGTTGTTCTCATGGCAAACGGGCAATTATGCGCCGAGAACACAGTGGTGAATGGGTAATTTTAGGCGATCGCTATCAAAATAATCGTTTTAATAGTCCCAACGATCTAGTAGTTAAAAGCGACGGTACAATTTGGTTTACCGATCCTCCTTTTGGATTGACTCAACCGAGTGAAGGATGTGGCGGACAACAGGAACAAGCGGGTAGTTTTGTTTATCGTTTCGATCCTGAAACAGGAGAAATAGATGCGGTAATCAAAGAGATGGAACGACCTAACGGACTTGCTTTTAGCCCTGATGAGAGTATTTTATATGTCTCTGACACTTCTCAAGTTAATTATCCTCAAGGACATCACTATATTCGCGCTTACGATTTGGTGAATGAAAAACAGGTGAATACTAATCACAGTCGAGTATTTGCGGTCATCGAACCAGGGCAACCCGATGGCTTTAGGGTAGATCGGCAGGGCAATATTTTTACCAGTTCAGCCGATAGTGTACAGGTATACGACTCTGAAGGCATCTGTTTGGGTAAAATTTTTGTGCCTGAAGTTGTGGCAAATCTTACTTTTGGAGGCAAAGACGGCAAGCTTTTGTTTATTGCAGCAGGAAGTTCTTTGTATGCGATCAATTTGAAGTAGGAAGTAGGAAGTATTAATGATGCTAGATATATTAGAATCGATTTTAAGTTTATGGCGATCGATCCCTATCTTATTCCTGAAGGAGAGTATGAAGGTGCGGACGGTAAGGGAGAACCACCCAGTCAAGAAAAGGCATTTATTTTTATTTTGATGTTAATTGTCTTGCTGGTTTTCGGTGCGGGAGGGTTTTCGGTTGATGCTTGGCTTTTCGGATGAAGTAGCAAGTAGGAAATTAATCATTATTTATTACTGAGGAGTCATGACAAACAACAGCGAGCATTACGATCTAATTATTATTGGTACGGGGGCGGGAGGAGGAACGGTACTTCACCAACTTGCTCCAACGGGTAAGAAAATCCTGATTTTAGAAAGAGGAGAGTTTTTACCCAGAGAGAAGGAAAATTGGAGTCCGAAAGAAGTGTATCAAGATCAGCGTTACTATACTAAAGAAGATTGGTGCGATCGCACTGGTAAAGTACTTCATCCTCAAACCTGTTATTGGGTAGGTGGGAATACAAAAGTATATGGTGCTGCCTTATTACCAATGCGGGAGCGAGATTTTGAAGCGGTAGAACATAAAAAGGGAATTTCTCCAGCCTGGGAACTTAAGTATCAAGATTTTGCCCCTTATTACGCCCAAGCAGAAAAGTTGTTTAATGTTCATGGTAAAAAAGGACAAGACCCTAGCGAACCCGAACGAGAAGAATATCCTTATCCTCCCGTAGGTCACGAACCAGAAATGCAGGAAATAGTTGATCATCTTCAGCAGCTTGGCTACTCTCCTTTCAATCTTCCTCTGGGACTCAAACTCAATGAAGTAGATAAAACCCTATCTCAATGTATTCGCTGCGATACCTGCGATGGTTTTCCCTGTTTAGTAAATGGCAAAGCCGATGCAGAAGTAAACTGTATTAATCCAACTCGGCAATACGATAACGTAACTTTAATCACTGGGGCAAAGGTAACAAAATTACATACCAGTACATCAGGGAAGGAGGTGACTAGGGTTGAAGCGGAGATAGAGTGCAAATATCGGCTTTTTTCGGCAAATATTGTCGTAATTACCTGTGGAGCAATTAATTCAGCTGCTTTACTGTTACGTTCGGCTAATGACTCTCATCCAAATGGACTAGCCAATAGTTCCGATCAAGTAGGACGTAACTTCATGAAACATTTATCTACTACTATCGTGGCATTAAACGATCGCCCGAACAATGCTACCTACCAAAAAACTATTGGAATTAATGACTTTTATTGGGGAGAGGAGGATTTTCCCTATCCTATGGGAATGGTACAAAATACGGGAAACGTCAAAGCGGCGATGATTCCTCCCGAAGCACCTCCCTTGCTTGCTCCCTTTGTTAGATTTGCGCCCGAAAAGGCTTTAGAAATAACTGCTAAACACTCTACTGGCTGGTGGTTACAGACGGAGGATTTGCCAGATCCTAATAATCGAGTCCGTTGGGCTAAAGATCGAGTATGTGTAGACTATACCGCCAATAATCTTGAAGCTCGCGATCGCTTAATTAACCGTTGGACAGAGATACTAAAGACAATGGACAAAACTACCAAGCACGTAATCCCCTTTGGTATTTATCCCCGTAACTATATGCCTTTATCGGCGGTAGGACATCAATGCGGAACTTGTCGTTTTGGAGAAGATGCCACAACTTCTGTACTAGATCTTAACTGTCGTACCCATGACGTAGAGAATTTATACATTGTTGATAGCAGCTTTTTTCCTTCCAATTCAGGAGTCAACCCAACTTTAACTATCATTGCCAATGCTATTCGAGTTGCCGATCATCTCAAGCAACATCTTTAAAGCATCACGGACCTGAAATTAAAGTTAAGGCAAGAATCTACAAGTTTGAGCAATATTATGCAAGAGATCTAATGATTTTAATTTAAATCTAATTCTAGTGCTTTGACATACATTATTTAGATTTAAAAGAAACACCTGGGCTAAATCAAATGTCGTGTAAGCTGCAAGTATTTAAGTTAGAGGGAGCCAAAATAATGACTGCTGAAGCCAAAAGACTACAGGAAAATAGAGACCGACAAGCATACTGGAGTCGGTGGGGGTGCTATATCTCAGAAAGACAGTGGGGGACAGTCAGAGAGGACTACAGCCCAGATGGTTCAGCTTGGGATTATTTTCCCCATAGTCAATCATTATCTCGCGCTTATCGATGGGGAGAGGACGGCATTGCAGGTATCTGCGATAATCATCAGCGTCTTTGTTTTGCCCTGGCTTTTTGGAACGAGAAAGATCCGATTATTAAAGAGAAGATGTTTGGCTTGACTGGTTCTCAAGGTAATCATGGAGAGGATGTCAAGGAGTATTATTTTTATCTTGATAATACACCGACTCATTCTTATATGAAGTATCTCTATAAATATCCCCAAAGTGAATATCCTTATGCTGATTTAGTTGAGGAGAATCAAAGACGCGGTAAACACGAACCCGAATACGAATTATTAGATACGGGGATTTTTGAAGGCGATAAGTATTTTGATATTTTTATTGAATACGCTAAAAACACTGATGAAGATATTTTAATTAAAGTTACGGCACACAATCGCGGTAAGGAGGAAAAGCCATTACACATATTACCTACTCTTTGGTTTCGCAATACTTGGTCTTGGTTTGACGATGCAGCCAAACCAAAATTAAAGGTTTATAACCAGAATGATAACTACAGTATTATTGAAGCCGATCATCCTAGTTTGGGAAAACGTTGGCTCTATTGTAATAATTCTAGTGAATTGTTATTTACAGAAAACGAAACCAATAATGAATTACTATTTGGACAAGAAAATGCCTCTCCCTATGTCAAAGATGGAATCAATAATTATGTTGTAAATAATATTAAAAATGCTGTAAACCCAAACAAAATAGGAACTAAGTTTGCATCTCATTATCAGCTATCAATACTCCCAGGGGAAAGTCAGACTATTGAATTAAGACTCAGCAATTTAGATTCAATAGAAAATCCTTTCGCTGACTTTGAGGTTATTTTTCAGCAGAGAAAACAAGAAGCAGATGAATTTTACAACTGGGTTAATTCCCGCGAAATGTCTGAAGATCGACGTAACGTACAACGTCAAGCTTTTGCAGGAATGTTATGGAGCAAGCAGTTTTATTATTATATAGTGGAAGATTGGTTAAAGGGCGATTCTGGAACTATAACTCCTCCAAAATCTCGTAAAAATGGCAGAAACTCAGAATGGAAGCATTTATTTAACGATGATATTATCTCGATGCCCGATAAATGGGAATATCCTTGGTATGCTGCTTGGGATTTAGCCTTTCATTTGATACCTCTGGCTATTCTCGATCCTGACTATGCCAAGCAACAGCTTTCTCGTCTGACGAGGGAATGGTATATGCACCCCAATGGACAAATACCAGCCTATGAATGGGCATTTAGCGATGTCAATCCCCCCGTAGAAGCCTGGGCAGCGTGGCAAATATACACCTTAGAAGAAAAGTTTTGGGGACGCAAAGATCGGGATTTTCTAGAGCGTATTTTCCAAAAGCTATTGCTTAACTTTACTTGGTGGGTAAACCGCGAAGATGCTGCGGGTAAAAATGTATTTGAAGGAGGATTTCTGGGCTTAGATAATATTGGCATATTCGATCGCTCTAGCGAACTACCCACTGGCGGACATTTAGAACAGGCAGACGCTACAAGCTGGATGGCAATGTATAGTTTGGGAATGCTGCATATAGCCCTGGAATTAGCCCAAGAACGACCACCCTACGAAGACGTAGCCAGCAAGTTTTTTGAACACTTTCTTTATATTGCCGATGCGATGAACAGTATTGGCGAGGGTTTTTCTCTGTGGGATGATGAGGATGGATTTTATTATGATGCGATTAATTTCCCCGATGGGAGTAGATCGTTATTAAAAGTGCGATCGCTCGTGGGTTTAATTCCTTTATTAGGAGTTAATGTTCTCGAACCAGAAACTATTGCCAAACTGCCTGGATTTAAAAAGCGTCTGGAATGGTTTATCGAGAATCGTCCCGATCTCAAGAAAAATGTTGCCTGCATGGTAACTGAAGGGATGAGTGCCAAAAGACTGTTAGCGTTGTGTTATGCTACAGAACGCAACGACGGCAAACCTAACAAGCTACAAAGATTACTCGCTTATATGCTAGATGAAGCTGAGTTTTTGAGTCCCCATGGTATTCGTTCGGTGTCTAAATATCATCAAGATAATCCTTTTGTGATGCACGTCAACGGTAATGAGTATGGGGTAGATTATCAGCCAGCCGAATCAACTTCAGGGATGTTTGGTGGTAATTCTAATTGGCGAGGACCAATTTGGTTTCCGATTAATTATTTATTGCTAGAAGGCTTACAGAACTTCTATGAATATTTAGGAGATGATTTTGTAGTCGAGTTTCCCACAGGTTCGGGTGATTATAAAAATCTTAAGGAAATTATTATCGAACTATCTAACCGCATGATCGAGATTTTCTTACGAGATGATCGGGGGAAACGTCCTGTATTTGCCGACCTAGATAAGTTTCAAAACGATCCTTACTGGCGCGACTATATTCAATTCTACGAATATTTTCATGGTGATCATGGTGCAGGGTTAGGGGCATCACATCAGACAGGCTGGACAGGAGTTGTGGCTTATATGATTCAGTTAGCTTGATTGGCGATCGCAATTATAAATAAATATTACTCTAGTCAAAGCAACATTAGACAAAGATCGAGCAAGAATAGAGTAGCTCTAAACTAGGGTGTTGATTTTGAGGTTGATTAACAGATAAAATGTCATATGAGTTCTC
>NZ_JADWDC010000128.1 GCF_020640915.1 Waterburya agarophytonicola KI4
AAATAAAAAAATAAAGGTGATTTAGTTAATGCAATGTAAATACGTCTAAGCTTAGCTGAGGTATTCCTTGAATCACATCTACGTTAGGGGTAATAATTTGAATTGCTCCATCAACATCTCCTGTAGCATCGAGATCGTTACTACTATTATTTAATCTATTTCCAGCATTATCAAAAGCTATATTCTCTTCTAAGCCTAATACTCCCTGAGCCATAATCGTGATATTTCCCCCTGCTCCTTCAGGTGCATTAGCCACAATATCTCCACCTAGATCGTTACTGGGAAAAGCAACCACAAAGCCATTTTCAGAATTAATTGCTATATTGCCTCCATTGGTTACATTACTGGCTTGAGCAGAAATTAAACTGCCATTTCTTAACTCAAGACGATCTCCTACTTGAATAGTAATGTCTCCCGTAGTTCCTTCTATGGCAGAAAAAGTAGTATTAGCAAAGATGCCACTATCCGCACTAACTGGATCGATAGTAAATTGTGCAATATCTTCGTCAAAATTGTTAATCAAACTTTCTAGTCTATTGGAGTAATTGGGATCGATACCTGAAATTAAAATACGTTGTGAGATATCTAGATTAATATTGCCAGCAGCACCATCATTAAAGGCGGTAGCTAGAATCTGACTGCCGTTGGTAATTTCTAGGATATCGGCATTAATAAAGACATTTCCAGCAGATGCTATTCCTCTGCTTCTAGCATTAATAACTGCTCCACCACTTATATTGAAAGTAGAAGTTGTAACTGTAATTTCTCCTCCAGAACCCAATGCTGACACTTCAGAATTGCTAAATAAACCGCTAGAAAAACCCCCAGGATTGCCATTTTCTAATAAAGGAAAATTAGCAACTCCTGAAATGTTAATGGAATCAGCAGCATTAATATTAATCGTTCCTGCATTTCCTAAACCAAAAGTCTGAACGATAATTGTCCCGCCATCTGACAATGATAAGGTTCTGGTGGCAAAATCTATTGTTCCACCGTTACCAGTTGCTCCTATATTAGATTCCAAACTACCAACAGCACTAAAAACAGAACTATTATTGGCAATATTAATGGAGTCGGCATTAAAAGAAACATTTCCCGCATTTCCACTACCAAAAGTGTTGCTAACAACTTGCGCGCTATTATTTAGAGAAATGTTTGCAGCAGTAATTTCTATATTCCCTGCATTGCCTGATAAATTACCTGGTATATCTATATTTTCCAAAAAACTAGCACTTGCTGATATTTCAGGATCTAGATTCTGATTGATTCCTTCTAAAATAAAGTTGTTTCCAGCTTGGATAAAAATATTTCCTGCATTACCTTCAGCAAAAGTATCAGTTAAAATAGTCGAACCACTGTTAATTAGTATCGAATCAGTAGCGTTAAGATTAACTTCTCCTGCATTTCCTTCATTGAAAGTATTGTTTATCAAGATGGAGTTATTAGTCAAAGATAGAGACTGAGTGGAAATGTTAATGTTTCCACTATCGCCATCAGAAATACTAGGAACTATTTCAAGTACAAAGTTATCGAGGATAATATTATCTCTATTTGTATTAGTTGGAGTATTTAAACTGTTATCTTCACTAAAGCTAATTGTGCCTTCTTGAGCAATGCTAGCGAAGTTAATAGTGCCTTCCTCTGCCACAATTTCCCCTCGACTTAAGTTAATTTCACCACCTATCAAATTAAAACTTTCGCCAGTTTCTACAACAAGACTTAAAGAGTTTTCACTATTACCCGTGGCAATAATAGAGGCAGGATTTTCTCGAAAGCTTAAACCAATCGGTGCATTGACGGTTAACAGAGGAGGATTGTCTAAATCTGTTACGCTAAACTCCCCATCCTCAAACAAAATACTACTAGCAGTAGAACCATAAAAAGAACCGCCAAGATCTAGCCTCGCATTTTCGCCAAAAATAATTCCTGCGGGATTAATCAGGAATAAATTAGCATTACCGTTGTTGCGAATTAATCCATCAATGTTAGAAATATTTCCTCCCGTAACTCTAGAGAGAATATTGCCGATCTCAGGAGCGTTATTAAAAAATGCTTCGCTGCCAGTACCTACAGAAAAATCTTGAAAACTATGAAATAAATTATCTCCATTAGTCACCCCACCATTTATCGTCGAAACGTTTCCGTTCTCGGTTACTTGAGTACTTGTAGTTCCATCAGAGGTTACTTGAGATGCTACAGGAGTAGTTAACAGACTTTGACTTATAGTACCCAAACCAACAGAAAGCAATAACGACAGGCTTTGTTTCACCGTATTAATCCTAGAGCGATCGATAACTAATCAAAATTATATATATACTTCAAGCTCAAGAGATAGTTAACTGCATAAAAGTTTTAATATTTGCCTAGAAATAAAATTAGATGGGGATTTTCTTCCGAAGCATATATATAGTATAAATAAAGTAATTTAACCAATACAAGCTAATCCGATGGATAACGTTCTGCCCAACGATCCTCTATTCTCCCAACAATGGTATCTTAATAATACAGGTCAATCTGGTGGCACACCTGGAGAAGATATTAATGTTTTACCTGCCTGGGAAATAGCTACGGGAGATGGTGTTGTTATTGGATTTGTCGATGGTGCAATCGAACTTGGACATCCCGATCTTGATAGTCAAAATAATCCTTTAGGTGGTTTTGATTTTGTAGATGATGAAATCGAAAGATTTATTCCAGGGTTAAATGCAGCAATAGCAGTTGGATTTGAGTTCGATTTGGGATCTATATTAGATGGCACTAATCTAGATTCTCTAAATTTCTTAGATCGACCTAGCGATGCTCATGGTACGCCTGTTGCGGGAATTGCAGTAGCTTCAAATAACAATATTGGGATTACAGGAGTTGCTTATGACGCTACGTTTGCATCATATAGAATTCAATTTGATGACGAAATAATTTTAGATGATTTCGACGAGCTAATATCTAGTACGTTCTCTCGCCCTAGTTCCGTTGATATTTTTAATAATAGTTGGCTATTTCCCTTGCCTCTTGTGCCTTTGGGAGAATCGAACCAAGCGTTAGAACAAAGAATTAATTTTGGTCGCGGTGGATTGGGAAATATTTTTGTTTTTGCTGCGGGGAATAATGCTCAACAAGGCGGAAATGTTAACTATTATCCTCTGACTAACTCCCGCTACACTATCACCGTAGGGGCTTTAGATCATAACGGAGTTCGATCTAGCTATAGTAATCCTGGCGCATCGTTGTTAATTTCTAGTTACGCTAACACTGATGAAGAAGGAATACTAACTACCGATGTTCGAGGTGAAAGCGGTTTTGATACCTCTGAATATACTGAGTTTACTGGTACATCAGCAGCTACGCCGATTGTCTCAGGTGTTATAGCATTAATGCTGGAGGCTAATCCAGATCTGACATGGCGCGACGTACAGCATATTTTAGTCAGAACGGCGGTTCAAAATGACATAGATAATCCCGATTGGATTGAAAATGGTGCGGGATATTCTGTCAATCACAATTATGGTTTTGGCTCGATTGATGCAACTGCTGCGGTTACTCTGTCTCAAGAATGGACAACTGTTGCGCCTGAAATTTCTTTATCTTCTCCAGTGATTGATATTGATGTTAATGTTCCCGATAACGCTCGCGACGGTATTACTTCTATTATAGATGTTGAAGACGATCTGACCGTAGAATCAATCGAAGTAATTACCAATGCTGATTTAGTTCGAGAAGATTTAAAAGTCGTTTTAACTTCTCCTGATGGAACTGAATCTATTTTATCGGCAAACGATCTCAATGCTGATAGAGAAGGAACTTGGACATTTACGTCCTTGCGTCATTGGGGTGAGTCTTCGGCTGGTGAATGGAGTCTTCAAGTTATTGATAGTGAAGCATCTACTTCAGAAACTACTTGGGATTCTTGGCAGCTAAATCTTTATGGTACTAACGATAATCTAAATTCGGAATCTACAGAAGAAGATAATACGGATAATAACAATTCAGAATTTCAAAGTAGTGATGTCCAATCTTTAATAGATTCTCTGATACAAAGATTTCCCAATACTGGAGAAAACAACCTCAACTCAGATGATATTCCCAATACTCCTGGTGGTAATGGTGCTGATACTAGTGCAAACTCAAATTTTGCCCGACAATCTTTTGTGACTGATGGCGAAACTATTTTAGCAGGAGACAATTTTTTTGTAATTCCTAATTTTGAAAATAATCCATTCTTTGCTGACACTATCTCTTCTGAAGCGACAATTATTGAAATTGAAACCGAAACAGGATCAAGCTCTATTGAAGAGCAATTAAGGTCAATTAATTTTGCGGAAAATGAAGTACCTTTAATTGATGGTGACTTATATGTTATTCCAATACTAACAGGTATAGACACCAGGGTAAGCTCATCTTATTTTGTATAAAATGTACTTGACAAAAGTTTCGTTT
>NZ_JADWDC010000028.1:0-48685 GCF_020640915.1 Waterburya agarophytonicola KI4
CAAACGACCTTATTATTTTATCAACTATTAGTGGGATAGGTTCTCGTTATTTGGAAAGGAATTAAAGCATACTTTATTGAACCGAACATAAAGGCGATCGATTTTCTTTTTGATATCATCCCAAGTCAGAGCATAACACTCACTAGATCGGCATCCTACTAATTAGACTTTGGACAATGAAAAGAAAACTTTATCCATTTCAAATTACTTACTGATGTTACGCGCTTGTAATTGCTACGAAGTTTATAGTACTACTTTTGTTGCTCCTCGACTTCTCTCTGTTTTTTGCTCAATTCGCTATGATCGCTCATTTAAGATGCGTTCCCCCTGATTAAAATAATTTTGTTTTTAAGCAAATTTTTCTGTGTATTTACAGAGGGTTTAATTTTTGATAATCACTATAATCTCTTGAAATATCTAAAAAGAGAATTAATTATGAATTCAGATCTACTTTTCGATCAATATTGCGATGACGACTTGACCGAGCAGTTTTCTGACTATACAGTTTCAGATTTGCGATCTAATTTATTGAAACTATTGCAAACTAATATGATTTATTACTACTGCGAGTCCTTAATTATAGAAGATAGGTGTTGTAACAAACAAGAAATTGGTACAATTCTGGGATTCGATCAAGATAGCGACCATCATATTACCTGTGATAAATTACCCTTTGAGTTATTGATCGAACTAAAAAGTATTAAAGATAAAATTAAAATAAACAATTGGGAAAGAGAACAAATTATTGAATTAATTCTCAACTTGATCGTGGAAAATACTTTAATTCATAGCACGTTGAGAAAATTTACTTGGGATTGAACTCTCTATGTTATTCAAAACACAAAAAATCGCGAAACTCATAACCCTTAAGGTTTATTCCGCGAGATATTTAATTATTTTCTAGCTGTATCTAAAGTTACACATTTATTTAAAAATGTCAGTACGTTTTAATACATTATCTCTTGCGAGTTTTGATAATATTGACTCAAAGATCGAACTAGATAATTAATCAAGACACACCTTTGATTAATGTGTCTCGATCGAGTAATCAATAGCCCAATGCAATCCTCAAATCGATTGACTATTTGGTTTCAGAGAACTCAGCATCAATCACATCATCTCCACCCTCGCTACTGCCTTCTGGAGCATCACCAGTGGGAGCATCTCCATCAGGAGCGCCACCTGGTGCGGGGTCTGCTGCACCTTCACCTTGTTGGTAGATATTGCTACCAATGGTATACAAAGTCTGCTGTAGTTCGGGTAAAAGAGTTTTGATTTTCTCATCGTCTTCTGAAGCGACAGCTTCTTTAAGATCTTTAATTTGACCTTCTGCTTTAGTTTTGTCATCAGCAGAGACTTTATCACCGAGTTCGGTAAGTTGTTTTTCTGCTTGATAAACTAAAGAATCAGCTTGGTTTTTGCGGTCTATTGCTTCGCGACGCTCTTTATCCGCAGTAGCATTAGACTCTGCTTCTTGAACCATACGATCTACTTCGTCATCGGGAAGAGTAGATGCACCAGTAATACTGATGGACTGTTCCTTACCAGTTCCCTTATCTTTGGCAGTTACATTCAAGATACCATTAGCATCAATATCAAAGGTGACTTCAATTTGAGGTACGCCACGAGGTGCGGGAGGAATACCGTCTAGACGGAAAGTTCCCAAACTCTTATTATCTTTACCAAATTCTCTTTCACCTTGTAGAACGTGAATTTCTACGTTGGTTTGACCGTCAACGGCGGTAGAGAAGGTTTCTGATTTTTTGGTAGGAATAGTAGTGTTGCGGGGAATAATTTTAGTCATTACGCCACCCAAGGTTTCAACACCAAGGGAGAGAGGAGTAACGTCTAGAAGTAGGATATCTTTTACTTCTCCAGCTAACACCCCAGCTTGAATAGCTGCACCAACTGCTACTACTTCATCGGGGTTTACAGTTTGGTTGGGATCTTTACCCAACACTTTTTTGGTAACAGCAACAATCGATGGAATACGAGTCGAACCACCCACCATTACTACTTCATCGATGGCTTCCTTAGCAAGTTTGGAATCTTTGAGAGCCTGTTCGACAGGAATACGACAGCGATCAATCAGATCGGAGCATAGTTCCTCAAACTTAGCTCTGGTGAGGGACACATCCAAGTGTTTAGGTCCATCTTGAGTAGCTGTAATGAAAGGAAGGTTAATATCTGATTGAGTTGCGCTAGAAAGCTCGATTTTAGCTTTTTCTGCTGCTTCAGTAAGACGTTGTAAAGCTTGATTATCTTTACGCAGATCGATTCCTTCATTTTTCTGGAACTCCCCTGCTAGATAGTCAACGATTTTTTTATCAAAGTCATCACCACCAAGGTGAGTATCGCCAGCAGTAGCAAGTACTTCAAATACACCATCACCTACTTCTAGGATGGAAACATCAAATGTACCGCCACCCAAGTCAAAGACAAGGATAGTTTCGTTACTTTTCTTATCTAGACCATAAGCTAGAGAAGCTGCGGTAGGTTCGTTGATGATCCGTAGGACTTCAACCCCTGCGATTTTACCAGCATCTTTAGTAGCTTGACGCTGAGAATCATTGAAATAAGCAGGAACAGTAATTACCGCCTGGGTAACTTTTTCACCCAAGTACTTACTTGCGTCTTCGACTAATTTACGTAAAACTTGAGCGGAAATTTCCTCTGGTGCAAACTTTTTATCTTGTGCGGGACAGTTAAGTTTGACGTTATCGTTACCATCTTTGGTAACTTCGTAAGCTACTTCTTTGGTTTCGTTATTAACTTCATCAAACTTGCGTCCAATAAAGCGTTTAACAGAATAGAAGGTGTTGCCAGTGTTCATCACAGCCTGGCGTTTAGCGATCTGACCTACTAAAAGATCGCCGTTTTTTGCGTAAGCAACAACTGAGGGGGTGGTTCTAAAACCTTCCGCGTTAGCGATAACTGTGGGTTTTCCCCCTTCCATCACTGCTACACAAGAGTTAGTAGTTCCCAAGTCAATACCAACAACTTTTGCCATACTTTAAACAAATACTCCGTATTTAACAACTAAAACTAAAACTATTTTTCTTGCAGTGCAATATATAAATATAATGCTTTGGACGATCTACAACTCCTATCGGTTTGCTTATCTCCCCTCAGTTGTCTAATCATCTGTATACATAGTGCAAGGTTAAGACAGTTCTTAGGTAGTGTAGTTTTCCGAACCTTGAGGTGACGGTTGGCGAGCTACGTTCTTTGAGGATAAAGGAATAAACCAAAAAGCGTGTTTATTTTTGTATGCCCCTCTCATAAAAAGCGAAATCTCTTCTAAAGTATTAATAAACAAAAGATAAAAAGTACTATTTGAGATTGTAACGAGTGAATATTAAATCGAATATTGTCGCCATTTTGGGAACAGGAGTATGGGGTTCTGCCTTGGGAGCGATCGCAAAAAGTAATAGCCATGATATCCGTTTTTGGTCTCATCGTGGTACTGATTCTCTTGAATCTATAGTTAAAGACGCAGTTATTGTCTTGTCGGCAGTTTCGATGAAAGGAGTCATGGCGACTATTGCTAAGTTAAAAAAGCTCAATCTGTCTTCAGATAAGATAATTGTTACTGCAACCAAAGGATTAGACCCCGAAACAACTCGCACTCCTTCGCAAATTTGGCAAGCTGCCTTTCCAGATAACCCCGTGGTAGTTTTATCGGGACCTAATTTATCTAAAGAAATCGCCAGAGGTTTGCCCGCAGCTACGGTGGTAGCTAGCAACGATCTGGCTGCTGCGGAAAAGGTGCAGGATATTTTTGCTTCAGATACTTTTAGGGTATATGTCAATCAAGATCCGATCGGGACAGAATTAGGAGGAACTTTAAAGAATGTAATTGCGATCGCATCGGGGGTTTGTGACGGGATGAATTTGGGGACAAATGCTAAAGCTGCTTTATTAACTCGTGCTTTACCTGAAATGATTAGAATCGGTACTCATTTGGGTGCTTCGGGGGAAACTTTCTTTGGTCTATCTGGTTTAGGAGATTTAATTGCTACCTGTGACAGTCCTCTTTCTCGCAATTACCAAGTTGGTTATGGACTAGCTCAAGACAAGACTTTAGAGCAGATTTTAGCAGAATTGGAAGGTACGGCAGAAGGGGTTAATACTACTAATGTGCTGATTAAAATTGCCGACATGGAAACGATCGCCGTTCCCATTGCCAGACAGGTACATCGCTTGTTACGGGGCAAAATAACCCCTGTTGAAGCGATTCAAGCTTTGATGGAACGAGATCTCAAACCAGAGTTTTGCGATATTGAATTTGAAATAACCAATGAATGATTGCTAATTGGAGATCGCTCTAAATAATTAATTTTGTTTGGATTGCGTTGGTATTGATGAGATTTTCCTGGAGAAATTGCCAAGCAGAATCTCGATCTAACGGTTTGGAATAGAAATATCCCTGAGCAAATTCACAACCCCAATTTTTTAGCTGTTCGATTTGTCGTATATTTTCTACTCCTTCAGCAACGACATTAAAACCTAAATTATGTGCTAAATCCAAAGTTGCTCTAACGATAGTAGAAGCCTGATTTTCTTCATCTAAACGACTGACAAAAGAACGGTCTATTTTAAGGGTGTCTACAGGAAAACGATCTAGATAGCTCAAAGAAGAATAACCAGTACCAAAATCATCGATCGCAAGTTGTATTTGACGTGCTTTTAGTTGCTTGAATATGCGATCGGCAATCTCTGTATTATTCATTAGGAGGGTTTCGGTAATTTCTAATTTAAGATGTTTGATATTAATCCCCGTATCGGCAATTATTTGATCTAATTGTTCAATAAAGTCTTCCTGTTCGAATTGCTTGCCCGAAATATTGACGCTAACTGTAAAATCAATGTACTGGCGATTTAATCGATCTTGCCAAATCCGAATTTGCTGACAAGCTTGTTGTAAGATCCACATTCCCAAAGACAAAATCAAATTAGTTTGTTCTGCTACGGGAATAAACTTGGCTGGAGAAATAAAGCCTTTTTGGGGATGATTCCAACGCACTAGGGTTTCAAAACCAACAATTGTTCCTGTATTAAAGGAAATTATTGGTTGATAGTTGAGGTGAAATTCTTGATTTTTTAGGGCAATTCGTAAGTCTGTTTCTAGCTCTAAAATTTCTAAAGTATTGTTTTTAATTGTCGCGTCAAAAACTTGGTAATAGTGATTGGTAGAGCTTTTGGCTTTTTGAATTGCCAAATCTGCATCTCTAAAGATATCATCGGGCTTTGAATAGTTAAGATCGCTAATAACAATGCCGATATTAAAGGTAATGAAAATTTCTCTTTCTTCGATTAAAAAGGCATAACTTAGAATTTGATGTATTTTTTGACTGACGGTGATGGCGCAACTATCATTTTGAATATTTTCTAAAACAATAGCAAACTTATCTTCTCCAAAGTGGGTTAAATAAACATTTAGATCCTCAGTCAAGACTTGTGATTTTAATCTTTGAGCGATCATCTGAAGCAACACATCCCCCGCTTGACGACCGAGAGAATCATTAATAATTTTAAAGCGATTACAATCTAAAATAATTGTAGCAATTCTAATTTTACCGAGAATGTTTTTCAGCTTTTTGATCAACCACAATCTATTAGGTAATCCTGTCAAAGAATTATTCCACACTAAATATTCTAGTTCTTTTTGTATTTCCTGTCTTTCTTTTATTTCTGTTCTGAGTTGTAGGGTTCTTTCTATAACTCTTTGCTCTAATTCAAAATTCAGTTGACGTATTTCTGCTTCTGCTGCAATGCGATTAATAATTTCTATTTCTAGAAGCTGATTTTTTTGAATTAATTGTTTTTTTAAATTTTGTAAGCTTAATTGATTGGTTACTCTCGACAACACTTCAGGAATTTGAAATGGCTTGCTGATATAGTCTACTGCTCCTAATTCAAATGCCTTGACCTTATCAAACATTTCATCTAAAGCACTGACAAAAATAACAGGAATATCTTTAGTAATATCTGATGATTTGAGTTGTTTGCAAACTTCAAATCCATCCATTTCAGGCATATTTATATCCAATAAAATTAGATCTGGAAGCTTTGCTTTGATAGTTAATAGTGCCATCGAACCATTGACAGCACATCGAACTTTATAACCTTCTTGAATTAAAGTTTTGGACAACAACCTTAAGTTATCGGGAGTATCATCGACTATTAAAATATTATCGGTTGCTAAAGTCGATTTTTGACTAACTAATGTTGCATTTTCCATTTCTATTTAGCCTAGAACTTAAAGTCTATAAAAATTAGATATTATGAATTGTTTCAATACACAATACATTGATAACACCCAGTAAAGATCGCCAGGTGTGATCTACGACAGTTTTTATATTGTTTGAGTACGGCAGTCAAATGAAATAATCAAAAGAGGAATCTATTTGAGCTAATTAATCGTAACCTAACCGACTCATTACTTTAGCGGCTTGTTGTTGAAAAAAATTAAGATCTCCACGAGAAAAATGGTTTTGCCAATCCCCAACAATACCTTTACGAAAAAAAGAAGTTCGATCTTCTTCTCCTTCTTTGCGTTGAGATAACTGTTTGAAATCAAATATAAATAGAGCTTCTTGGATTATCTCAGAAGCAACGGTGACATTAAGCTGGGCAAATAGTTTGTTTAGAGTTGCTTCGGGATCGGCTTTTAAATCTTCGTAGCGGATAATTGCAGTAGGTTTTCTCTCCAGCCAAATTGAGATATGAGTTATCCACTCGGGGGTATATTGCTGCAAGAAAGCAGAAAAATCTCTATAGTTGGATTTACTATTGGAACTTATTTTAAGTGATTTGCGTATTTGAAATAAAAACCTCTTCCAAAAAGGTAAATTGCGAGCGTAAAAGTAAGTATTTTTGAAAAAATAGTAAGAAACCATTACATCTCGCCCATCCCTAACCAAATATACTACAGGATCTTCTAGGGATATTTCTTCTAAGTCTTGGCGATGAGTTTTGAGGATTTTTCCAGTCTGGTTTTGATAGCTAGGGCGATCAAAGCCGCCTTTGACATACTGACGTTGATAGTCATTGGTGGGATGAATCCCAGGAGCATCAAGATCGTCATATTCAGCATTGAGACAATATGCTAAGAGAAAACAAAGCCAAGTGTTACCTGATTTTGGATAGCCAACTACATACATAAAGGTTTAGATAGATTGAAAGAAATACAAGATATAATCGTACAGCGACATGACCAAAGGTTGACCATCAAAGAAAGACCAACCATCACTGTCAATCATTGTTACTTGAATTGTTAAAAAGTTAAAAACATTTGCCGCTGCGGCAAACATAGTTAGTAAGGATATTATTCCTAAGGGTTTAAGCT
Source organism: Waterburya agarophytonicola KI4 (assembly GCF_020640915.1). Taxonomy (GTDB): domain Bacteria; phylum Cyanobacteriota; class Cyanobacteriia; order Cyanobacteriales; family Xenococcaceae; genus Waterburya; species Waterburya agarophytonicola. Next base: position 7,352 of record NZ_JADWDC010000028.1, read on the forward strand.
TGTTTTCTGTGTCTAATCCTATATGAAACAAAAAGCCATAAAATGCTAGGAAAAAAAATGCCAGTCTTTGATTAAACCCCGTAACCAGAATAAAAGCTATTTGAAATAAAGAGAGAATATAAATTAAGTCTAGGGAAAGTAATTTTGGCGTAAGTTTTTTGTATCCTGCGATCGCCATGAAAACACCGATACAGAAGATCGCAATTACACGAAAAATAGTTAAAGTAAACAAAGCTGTATCTCGACCATCATAGATGGTTACTCTATCTTGTATGGAAGTACTAAGACTCTTGTGGGGTAAGAATTCTAATATGCTGCTAACATAACTATAAATTGCCTTGGGATTGCTATAAGTTTGTATTCCTAGAAAAAGTACTATAAATAAAATAAATCCCAAAAAGATATAAAAGAAAACTTTATTGTTTTTGTGGTGTTTTATTTTGATTCTCTTTTTAATTGAAAAGAAGATTTTGGATGCGGTACACAGCGCAATATATAGTGCGGTACTAAAATGAGAAAATAGTGCCAGACAAGACCAAAATATGAAAAGCAGCCAATTTGATTCTAGATAAACAATTGCCATTAACATTAAGACAATTGATAGAAATTGGCGCATATAGAAAACATGGGAATAGTAGAAAAAAGTTGAAAATACCAGAATTAGAAAAGTTGGATAATATCGATCTGAAAATTTTTTGCTAATGAAAAAAGTAACCAGGGTGTTAATAGATAAAGAGAATAATAATAAACACCAGTATTCCGAACCATTAGTTAAAATATGAATTAGATACAGAAAGGCAAAAGGAACAAATTCAAATCTATCTCTAACGTATTCATTGTCAAATATTCCTTTGTTATCTATAGTTTGATAAACATCTAAATAGTTTTTTGTATCGGCAAAAACATCAATAGAGGAAGCATAAATACTAACGGTTAAAACTACTAAAATCAAGAGTATGTTAGTCAAAGAAACCAGTTTTGGCTTTTTACTTCCTGGGGTAATTAAATAAAGCTGAATTGAAAGTAAAAGTGGAAAAATACCGATAATTGGCACGGTCACCCACAAAGCAAAACCCAAAAAGAGTACGGGCAATCTTAATTCAGATAGGTTGCTAATATTTTTAATTTTGTCAAAGGAATAATCGAGCATAATGACAAGAGTTTAAATCTAATGTGGGGTATTATTTAGATATTTTTGATTAGTTTAATTCTAGAAAAAAGTATTTTTACATAGTTTTGGTATTGTTTGGGTACGACTTGTTGCAGCATCAAAAATAGTAAGAAATTAATCGAAATAGTTCTTTGAAAAAAACCTTCTTTCAGTAGTTTAATTCCTCTTGGTTTGGTCTTCTCATCACGCAACATTTTGGGTACTACTTCTTTAAGCAGAAAACCTTGATACGATCGCTCAGAAATTTTGCCTCGATAGGCTTCGATCCAATCTAGAGAAAGTTGATAGTCATTCAGACGAGAAATGCGATCGCTTCTATATTCGTTGTGCCAAATAGTTAATGGCTGGGGGACGAAAATAAATTCTGCTCCCTGGAAATCTAAATTTAAGACAAAATCTAAATCTTGATGTTTGCGTAAATTGGTTTGAAACAGATGGGCTACGGCTAAAGAGCGAGAAACCAAAAGGGTACTAGTTAGTGTTTCTCCATCACCCAACCAAAAGTAATCCGCAATAGTTTCTTGGGGTTTTTTACCCCGTCGGGGCAATACAGATGGTTGATAGAATACCGTACTGCTCTTTTGAAACTTAGTATAACTAACCGCCCAATCTCTATTGACTGCTCGATTGGCGATCGCCTGTAGCTGTATGGTTAGTTTTTGAGGCAGCCAAACATCATCAGAATCGAGAAAAGCAATGTATTGACCCCTTGCTAACTTAATACCCGTATTCCTAGCTGCCGATCCCCCTTGGTTAGTAGAATGACAATAGTAGCGGAGGCGATCGTCTTCGATCTCCCCAACAACATCGGCTGTATTGTCTTGAGAATGGTCGTCTACAACGATGATTTCGAGGTTTTGATAAGATTGCTCTAATACTGAATTAATCGCTCTAGAAACCAACTCTCCACGCTTATAAGTCGGGATGATAACACTTACTAATGGTCTTTCGGGTGTTGACATCATTAAGATACAAGCTCTTGATAAATTTGGCTCAGGCGATCGCACAATAAAGCGATATTAAATTCTTGCATTACTTTAGCTCGTCCCCCTCGACCCATCTTTTGTCGTAAATCAAAATTATTAGTTAAATTATCTAGTTTGTCTTGCAAAGAATCAACTTCTTTCTCTGGGACTAAATATCCCGTTACCCCATCTTCAACCAATTCAGGAATACCACTGTGATAGGTGCTGACAACAGGAATAGCTTGCGCCATTGCCTCCATCAAAGATACGGGAATACCCTCACAATCACCTTCTTGACTAGTAACGCTAGGGGCGAGAACAATATCTGCCCGATCTATAATTGCCCGAACTTCTTGTTGTTTTTTCCATCCGAGTAACTTGACTCGATCCTTCATTTTTAATTGCTCTATTTGCTTGGTTAGCTCTTGTTTTAGAACACCATCCCCAACTAGATGGTATTGCAGTTTCAATTGAGGATATTGAAGGATCAATTGGGCGATCGCTTGAATGCCATAAGACAAGCCTTTTTTTTCAACCAAACGAGCAATGCTAACAATTAAAATCTCTTCTGGATCGGTGTTTTTATCTTGAGGGGGCATGAATTTATCGCAATCAATCCCCATATGATGAATGACAATTTTGTCGGGATTGCACCCTAAGGCGATTAGTTTTTTTGACCAGTGCTGGCTGATAGGCTGGAATAAATCGCCACGCTCAAACAAATAATCATAAATGCGATCGCCGTGTATTTTGAGATAGCGAGATATATCGTTGCCATGAAAAGCAACCACTATCTTTCCCTCTATTACTCCCAAATCTTTGAGTAAAACTGCCTTAAGACCATTACGACCATAGTGACAGTGAATAATATCGTAGGGCTTTTTATTTAATAGGGGTACGGTTAGATAAAGAGGTTTGAGAAAATCTGCCAAATCTCCGTAGGGGGAGTTTCCCGACTTTATGGTCAAAGAATTTAGTACGGTTTGGGGTGCTTTTAAAAAATTCAGGAGGAATAAAATAATTCCCTTCAAACAGCGTAAAATAATATTCCTGGGAATAAAGGTGGAGTAAGTACGCTGTAAAAGCTGATACTCTTCAACTGCGGGGTGCATTTCAGCCCGATTTCCACCGCGATCGCAATATATATCCACTTCATAACCGCGATCAATTAATCCTGTAATCTGATTTAAAATAAAAGTTTCAGATAGGATGGGAAACTTATCGATAAAAAAAGCAATTCGCATTATATTTAATATTTAAGTTACTTTTTTATTCATAGGATAATAATTTTAAAATCGGAGCAAATTGGCGATTTAAAAGTTCAATTGTCTCGGGTTTTAGTTTATCTTTGTGATCTCCTGGCTCTATTTTTCTTTTATGACGATAAACATCTTCAGATTGAGGAATAGTAAATTCATGATTGTATTTGTCTGCCAACTTTTGCTGAATGTTATCGATAGAATTGGGAGAATTAATTAATCCCAGGATGCTTTTTTGGGGAATATCTAGATGAGAGAATCCAGCCAAAAAACTCTTGAGCCATTCGGGATAATTAGATACCATATCTTCGTATTTAATTAGTCGAACGTTAGGGCGATCGAGCAAAGTTGAAGTTAAAAGTTGATATCTTTCTAAATAGGTTGGAAGATTATCGAGAGCGAATTTGTCAATACCTTCTTCTTCCCATTTATTTCTTAAATTGTCGTCTGGATTAAATCCCCCTTTTCTCTTGGCATGACTGTAGGTATGAGAGAAAAATAAAGAAGTTAAAACATCTCTGGGGTCTCGTAGATGCAAGATAATTGAATATTCCCCTAAGGCTTCAGGAAAGATTGTTTTTGTCGACCCCGTTCTGATCGGGCCAAAGCAAGCTTGTTCCTCACAACTATCGATAAAATTATTCCAAGATTGTTGTTTGATTTTATTAAAATAGCGATTGTTATTGATCGAGTAATAGGGGATTTTAAACTCTTTAGCAACATCTATCGTCAATTTATGTAAAAACATTGACGCTGCTTTATGAACGGTATATATTAGAACGCTTTTCACTTTTATTTATTTCCCCGATCGCAATTAAATTAAGTTTGAAAAATTATTGGAGCTTCATTTTATGAAATAATTTGGAACTGCACTATTTATTTGACAGCTTTTAGTTCTACATCCAATAAATAATTAGCTAAATAATTAATATTCCAAGTTTTAAAAAACTTTTTCCACAGATGTCTAGTTCTTTGCAAAGAGACCATGGCAAAATTGGCGGTAATTCCATAGTAAACACCATAGTTTTCCCGACGAAAATGTCCGCCTATATAATAATCAAACGACTCTTCATTCCAAAAACAAATATGAGTGGGGTCTTGATAGGCAGTAATGCCTGGGGCTTCGGGTACATGAATTTTAAAGATACCTTGTGGTTGTAAAACTCGATAAACTTCATTCATCAAGTAAATAGCATTAGTTGGCTGTATATGTTCGATAAAGTCTACTGCTAATACTTCAGCAAAAGAATTATCAGCAAAAGGAATTCCCTGATTGACGTCCCAAACCACATCTATACCTGGTGCTGCGTAAATATCAACGTTAACGTAGTCGGGCAAGATTTTATTGCCACAACCCAAGTGTAATTTACTTTTTTGGGTGGGAAAAAAAGTGTCTGGGGGCTGAGAAATAGGGGATGTATTCATAATTTCCAAAAGCGTAATTTTACAAAGCGATCGTATTCGATCTTGATAATACAACTCGATTAACTTGATCTTTTGTTCTTTTTCAGATTTTTTACCATCTGCACTAGATCCAATAATATAGAACGACCTCCTGGTAATAGTAACCAAATAAAGAGATAGCTCAAACCATAAAGAATTAGATAAACCAATAAATCAATTAAAACTTGAGTCTGAATTATCGACCAATATTCAATCATTGCCACTAAAGCCGCTGCCCCAAGGGATGCGATGGCTGGTCGATGAATGGTCTTAATTAATTCGGTTATCTTTAAAGGTGTTTTTTGGTAACAGTAAATCAGGGAAATAGGCTTGATCGCCATCGAGTAAATGCTATAGGCGATCGCTAAATGAACGATTCCCCCCTGAACGCTCCAAACAAAGATAATCGCATTTAGAATGGAAGAAGCTATACCCCAGCGAAACATGCGGTGTGTGGATGCTAAGGATTGATATACCCAGCCTTCGGCAACGTTAATCGTACCGACAAAAGCAGCAGGAGCGAGACAGCGAAAAATAAGTATAGTTTCCGACCATTGTTCCCCCAGTAAAGTCAAAACCAGGGGTTCGGTACAGGCAAACATAAAGGCGACAATGGGCATTCCTAAAGTAGAAATCAACAAAATTGCCTTGTAGTAATACTTTTTATACTTTTCTGGTTCGGTTTGCAAACTAGAGAGAGTGGGCAATGCCACGCTGTTGATCGGACCATTAATTTGTAGAATTGGCAAGAGCAATAACTTGTATGCCTGGTCGTAAAGTCCTAATGCTGACGATCCCCAACGATGACCGATTAAAACATTGTCTAGGTTGCGAGAAAAATAATTAACTAAGCCAAAACCAGTTAAATTACCTCCATAAGCCAACATTGAGCCTATTTCTGAGTCCTTTCGCGGTAATCCCGGTCGCCAACGACAAGCCACCCACACACCAATAGCATTGACTATTGCTGTCACCATCAGCATCACAACTAACGCCCAATAACCCAGCCCATAATAGGCAGCAAGAATAGCCGTAACGACTCCCATAGCCATGGCTATGATTTCAATTTTTGCCAAGCTAGTAAACTGCATTTGCCGTCTTAGCAATGCTTGATGTTGTACTGTTAAACCGCCAAAAACAAAATTAATCGCTAAAGCTAGAGTAATACTTTTTAAACGGGGTTCGTGGTAAAACGAGGCGATCGCAGGGGCTAAACCTGCAACCATTAAAGCAACCAAGCAACCAACTCCTAGATTAATCCAAAACAAGGTACTAATCTGCTGATGATTAATCTCTCGACGTTGAATAGTTGCAGTTGATAGTCCTAAGTCCTTGAAATATTCGACAAAGCCAATTATTACTGTTGCCATACCGATCAGACCGTAATCTTCAGGAAGAAGTAAACGAGCTAATACAATAGTCGAACCAAACTTAAAGGCAAATTTGCTGGCTTGGGCAGCAATGGTAACTATGCCACCTTTAACAGATCGCTGTTTTAAGTCTGCTTTTAAATGATCTGTATTAAAGTAGTCTCGAACTTGAGTATGGGAAGAGACATTTTGCTGTTTTGACACTAATTAGCTCTAGGTTAACTTGCTGGTTTCAAGTATTCAGTAATTAGGTAAAAATATCATAAAAAACGAGAAACTAGTATTTTCTCCGTTCAAATCAGACGCGGTTTAGTTGTGTTGTTTTTTTTTGGGATTGGATTTCTAAGTAAACTAACAAAGCATTAATATCGGCGGGATTTACTCCCCCAATACGGGTGGCTTGTCCGACGGTTAGGGGCTTGACCTGATTGAGCTTTTCTCTGGCTTCCATCCTGAGAGTTTCTACTGTCAGGTAGTCTAAGTCTTGGGGTAGTTTGCGTTGGGTATGACGGCTAATTTGGTCGATCTGAGTTTGTTGGCGTTTAATATAGCCAGAATATTTGATATCAATTTCTGCTCCTTCAGTTTCGGCTATGGTTAAATCGGGAGTATCTAAACCATACTCTCGCAGATCGGCATAATGGAAACCAGGACGACGCAGCAAATCTGCTAGGACGATCGAGCCTTTTATTTTGTGTTCCGTTTTTTGAGCGATCGCAATTCCTACTTCTTCTTGTTCTTTAATGCGAGTCTTTTCTAGTCTGGCTTTTTCGGCGGTGATTTTCTCTTGCTTGTCGCTATATAGTTGCCATCGGCGATCGCTAATTAGACCGATTTCTCGACCCAAAGGAGTCAAACGGCGATCTGCATTATCCGAGCGCAAAATTAAGCGATATTCCGATCTACTAGTCAGCATGCGATAGGGTTCGCGTAAGTCTTTGGTGCATAGATCGTCAATCAACGTACCAAGGTAGCTTTGTTCTCGTGCAAAGATTACTTCTGATTCGCCTTTGACAAACTTGACCGCATTGATCCCTGCTACTAAACCTTGGGCGGCTGCTTCTTCGTAGCCTGTTGTGCCGTTAATTTGTCCCGCACTATATAGCCCTTCTACTTTTTTGGTCATTAGAGTAGGAAAACACTGGGTAGCAGGAATAAAGTCATATTCCACGGCATAGGCTGGACGTAGCATGACACAGCTTTCTAGCCCAGGAAGAGTTCTCAGCATAGCAAGCTGCAATTTTTCGGGCAATCCCGTCGAAAATCCCTGAATATAAAGTTCAGGAATGTCTCTACCTTCGGGTTCGATAAAGATCTGATGGCTTTCTTTATCGGCAAAACGAACGATTTTGTCTTCAATGCTAGGACAATAACGGGGCCCTTTGGCATCTACCCAACCACCATATACAGGAGATAGGTGTAAATTGTCGCGAATAATTTTATGGGTTTCGGCGGTAGTGCGAGTCATGTGACAACTCATTTGCTCTTTTTCCACCCAGACTTCGGGGTCGAAGCTAAACCAGCGGACTGTTTCATCTCCTGGTTGGGGAGTCATTTTGCTGTAGTCGACAGATCGCCGATCGACCCTAGCTGGCGTACCTGTTTTGAGTCTGCCCGTTTCAAAACCCAATCGATTGAGAGTTTCGGTCAAACCCGTAACGGCAAATTCCCCCGATCGCCCAGCTTCCATGGATTTGTTGCCCACCCAAATCCTACCACCGAGGAAAGTTCCCGTAGTCAGAATGACTGCTTTAGCAGCAAAACAAGTCCCAAAATAGGTTTCGATACCGATTACTTCATCATTTCTACCCAAGACTAAGTCCGTTACCATTCCCTCGCGGATACTCAAATTCTCTTGATTTTCCACGATTTGCTTCATTACTAGGGCATATTCCCTTTTATCGGTCTGCGCTCTCAATGCCCATACCGCGGGGCCGCGAGAAGCATTTAGCACTCGTTTTTGGAGATAAGTGCGATCGCTTACTTTGCCGATCTCTCCCCCTAACGCATCTATTTCATGGGTTAACTGAGACTTAGCTGGACCACCCACCGCAGGGTTACAGGGTTGCCAAGCAATGCGATCGAGGTTGAGAGTCAGCATTAAAGTACGACAGCCTAGTCTTGCTGCTGCCAATGCTGCTTCGCAGCCAGAATGTCCGCCTCCAACCACAATGATGTCGAAAGCGTCTTGAAAGTCTACAGGATGAGATACGGTCATGTTAATTTTACGAACTGAGATCTTTTCTTAACTTAGTTCTTATTGGTTCTTATGATCTATTGTAATTCTATTTAATCGTTTTGCTTAAATCCTCGCGAAATTTTGCGTTCGTATTCTCGCAGACTGGCTAACATATTTTTAGCAGATTGATAGGATTCATCCAGAATTTTTTCTTGTTCTCCATCATCGTCGATCGCAACGTCATTAACTAATTGTAAATAGTTGAGTAAATAATTAAGATTGTTATGAATTTCATAGGAGAGATTATTATTGGTCTGACGAGCTAATTTTTGAGCTATTTTTTTTGCTAGTTTTTGTTGATGAGATTGCTGGCTGCTTTTAAACTGTGTCGAACACATACGCTGATAAAAATTACCATTTTTGAGTAATTCTTGATGTGTTCCAGATTCGATTATTTTGCCTTTATTTAAAATAACGATTAGATCGGATTTTTTTATAATATTTAGTTTGTTTGTAATTACTATGGTGGTGCGATCGCGACATAATTTATCTAGAGCATTTTGAACTATTTCTCCCTCTTCTTTATTTAATTTTTTGAGAGGTTCGTCTAAAATAACGATTTCGGGTTTTAATAATAAAGCTCGTGCGATCGCAATTAGTTGTTTTTGAAATTCAGAAATTATAATTGTGCGATCGTCTATCTCGGTATAGATGCCTTGAGGCAATTTAGCAATAAAATCATCAGGGTCAATCATCTTGGTAGCAGCGATCGCCTGAGATTCAGTAATATTTTCTAAGCCATAGGTAAGATTGTATAAAAGGGAATTATTAAATAAAAATGGTTCTCCATCGATTGTCGCGATCGACTTTCGCAGACTGCTAAGAGTATATTCTTTAATATCTTTATTATTGATGGTTATTGTGCCTTCAATTGGTTCGTTAATTCTAGATAGTAAACTAACTAAAGTTGATTTTCCCGCACCAGTAAAACCAACTAAGGTCATGGTTTTTCCTTGAGGAATACTTAAATTGATTTTATCTAAAATTATTCGACCATGATAGGGATAAGCAAAGGTTACATTATCCAGTTCAATACTAGTTTTTAATTTAGTAAAAGTAATATTCCCCGATTGGATAATTGATTTCTCTTTTTCTCGTAAAAACTTGGCTACTATTTCTATACTGAGTTGGTTATTTTTAAATTGATTTCTAGCATTATTTAACTGATTAATGGCAGATGGCAACTTCAATAAAACTGCTAAATATATTAACAAAATAGGAATAATTGATTGAATATGGCGGTCGTATAAATAATAACCACTAATGACCAAAGTAAGAATTATTGCTATTTGATTAATTTTATTGATCGAATTAGCTAAAAGTAAAGTAGATCTACTTCTTAATTCAGTTCTATTTTTATCTTCAACCAAATTGATGATCTGTTGATATTCTTGCTCTTCATTAGCAGCATTTTTAATTAGATTAATTCCCGTTAAGAAATCAACCAACTTACGGTTATATACTTGATATTTATGGGCTAATAAAACTCCTTGTTGCTTAGATTGATTGACAAAAAAATGATTAACAATAAACAATATCACAATTAAAACTAATGTGATCGCTGTTAGCGACCAAGATATTGAAGCCAAAACAACCGCTAAAATTAAAATTGTCCCCCCAGTAATTAATATTGTTTGAATACTTTTAATCCCTAAAGCAGTTTTATCAATCTCTCGATTAATCTTAAATAAAATATCACCTGTTTTATTTTGGGTATAATAATTCAAATCTAGTTTACACAGCAAGGCGATTCCCTTTCGCTTCATTTGATAAACTAGATGATTGGTATGCTTTATATTTACAATTGCATTAATGTAATTAATTATTTTTTCCAGAAAAAATATTACAGCAATTAAACATAAACTAATAACCAGTCGATCGCTAGAGAAGAAAAAATCTGCTAAAAAAAACAAGTATTTCAACAAGGAAGTGAAGTGGGCGATCGCAATATTATCCCCATTATTTAAAGCAATTACTAAGATAGAAATTAATAATATCGTCCCCAGAATATTTAGAATAATACCAACCAAACTCAAAATCAAAGAAGCAACAAAATATATTGGCTTACTTTTTATCAGATCGAATAAAAAATTATTAGTGGAATTTTTAAACATATAATTTCCTCATCAGATCTCAAGTGACTGAGAATATGCGATCGCTATATTCGCGATGGATATCTGTTTAAAAATCACACCATAGAATATTTACCTAATATGATGGAATACGTTACCTAGAAACGTCCAGAGTATAATCCTCATAATATGGAAATTAAGCGTATTCCTGTTTTGTCCGACAATTATGTCTTTGTCCTATCCGATACTCAACAAAAAATAGCAGCAGTAGTCGATCCTGCTGTGGCACAACCTATTTTAGATTATTTAACTCAAATAGACTGCCAGCTAGTAGCTATATTCAACACCCATCATCATTACGATCATGTTGGAGGAAACCAACAACTAATCGAGCATTTTCCCCATCTCTGCGTTTATGGAGGTATAAAAGACAGGGGTAGAATTCCTCACCAGCAAGTTTTTCTACAACAAGACGATACAGTCCAATTTTCTCGCCATAGAGGACGAGTATTTTTTGTTCCAGGACATACCCGCGCTCATATAGCTTACTACTTTCCCCCCTCTACAACAGAAGAAACAGGAGAATTGTTTTGCGGTGATACCATCTTTGCAGGAGGATGTGGCAGACTGTTTGAAGGTACTCCTTCTCAAATGCTTAATTCGATCGACAAACTACGCCAACTTCCCGATAATACTCGTGTTTGGTGCGCTCACGAATATACTCTGAATAATCTCAAATTCGCCATAACTGTAGACAGTAACAATCTGATTTTACAAGAGCGATATCAAGCAGTTCAACAAGCTAGAAAGCAAGGTATGGCAACCGTACCTTCACTTCTAGGGATCGAAAAACAAACTAATCCATTTTTGCGTTGGGATACTCCCGCCATACAAACTATTGCTAAAGTAAAAGAACCTGTTAGGGTGTTTGGACGCATTCGAGGGATGAAAGATTTGTTTTAATTTCAAAATTTCTTGGAATTAAATCTAAGAATTATAAAGTTACTCTCGATAAAAAATAGTATTGTAATTCAACAAAAAAACACTATCTCTTGTAATTTACAAAGCCATATAATTACGTTTCAATAATTATTAATACATAGAGAATTTTGTCAAAATAATCCAGATAAATACCTATTATTAGGTGATATCACTAGTCAATAGTATAAGTGAAATCAGCAATTTACATTTAAAGATACCATAAACTATACTGATCTAAGCTAGTGAAAATACATGACAATCCAATCTTAAAAGTATTTTTTTTGTTTATACATAATTATTCGACACCATGCTTGATCGCTATTAATTAATGTATTTGATACTTACCAAGGATATCAAGTTGCAGTAAATAAAGATCGTTTCTAATTGTCTTTAATGTATTTATCTCTAGTAAATAGTTTTTTATTAATTTCTTATCTCAACTATGACTAATCCAACATTCGATCTATCTAGTCTTAATGGCAGTAATGGTTTTATCATTAGTGGTATTAGTGGAGCAGATTTTTCAGGCTCATCTGTCAGTGGTGCAGGAGATGTCAACGCCGATGGTATCGACGACCTAATTATTGGTGCATTTGGTGCTAACCCTAATAACAATGATTCGGGGACAAGCTACGTAGTGTTTGGTAGCAATAGTGGATTTTCTGACAGTCTTCCCTTAAGCACTCTTGACGGTAGTAATGGTTTCCTTATCAATGGTATTGATTTGGGTGATTCCTCAGGCTTATCTGTTAGTAGTGCAGGAGATGTTAACGCTGATGGTATCGACGACCTAATTATCGGCGCACCATTTGCTTCTCCCAATGATAATAATGCGTCAGGAGAAAGCTATGTGGTATTCGGTAATAGCGAAGGATTTAGTAGTAGTTTAGAATTAAGTTCTCTTGATGGTAGCAATGGTTTTGTCATTAACGGTGTCGATCCTCAAGATTTTTCAGGCTCATCTGTTAGCAGTGCAGGAGATCTCAACGCTGATGGTATCGACGACCTAATTATTGGTGCGTCTTCTGCTTCTGTCAACGAGAATGATGCCGAAGGAGAAAGTTATGTAGTGTTCGGTAATAGCGAAGGATTTAGTAGCAGTTTAGAATTAAGTTCTCTTGATGGCAACAATGGTTTTGTCATCAACGGCATTGATTTTGCTGATGCCTCAGGTTCATCTGTCAGCAGTGCAGGGGACTTCAACGCCGATGGTATTGACGACCTAGTTATTGGCGCAAATGGTGCCGATCCTAATGCCGATGATTCGGGGGAAAGCTATGTAGTATTTGGTAATAGCGAAGGATTTGGTAGCAATTTAGAATTGAATTCTCTTGATGGTAGTAATGGTTTTGTCATCAATGGCAAAGAAGAATTCGACTCATCAGGGGCATCTGTCAGCCATGCAGGAGACATCAACGCTGATGGTATTGACGACATAATTATTGGTGCAAATTTAGCTTCTCCCAACGGCATAAATAGTGCGGGAGAAAGTTATGTATTGTTTGGTAGCAATGAAGCACTTAGTGCAAGTCTAGAATTATCTGACCTCGACGGAACAAATGGTTTTAGCCTGACTGGCATAGACCGCAACGACAACGCAGGTCTTTCTGTTAGTGGTGCGGGAGATGTTAATGCTGATGGTATCGATGACATAATTATCGGTGCATTTTATGCTGCTCCTAACGATCTATATCGCGCGGGAGAAAGCTATATAGTATTTGGTAGCAATGAAGGATTTAGTGAAAATATAGATTTAGCCGCTCTCGATGGAACAAATGGTTATACCCTCAATGGTATTGATACTAATGATAATTTAGGTAGATCTGTTAGCGATGCGGGAGATATCAATGCCGATGGAATTGATGATGTAATTATCGGTGCGAGTGGAGCAGATTCTGAGACTAGAGTTAATACAGGAGAAAGCTATGTAGTGTTTGGTCAAACTAGCAACCCTGTTACTGAGCCTTTAGACCAAATGATTGTGGGAACGAGTGAAGATGATGTTTTGTTTGGGGGTCTGGGCAATGATACTATCGAAGGTCTAGAAAAGAATGATTATTTAGAAGGAAGAGAAGGTAATGACTTACTCGATGCTGGAGCGGGTAATGATGTTCTAGGTGGAGGAGAAGGAAGAGACAGCCTACTTGGTTACGATGGTCATGATACTCTATTCGGTGGTAGTGATAACGACACTCTCAAGGGTGGCGCAGATCGAGACAACCTATTCGGCGGTAGTGATAACGATATTTTAATTGGTAATATTGGCAACGATACCCTTAGAGGTGGTGGAGGAAAAGATTTCCTCAAAGGTGGGAATGATAATGATATCTTGTTTGGCAATAGTGCAGACGATACATTACATGGCGGTGATGGTCGAGACATATTTGTCTTTAAAGGTCATATTTATGGCACTGACACAATTCAAGACTTCAATTTAGGTGAAGATCGTATTGCTTTGGGCAATGGATATAATTTTGAATCTATCGAAATTACTGGTGATGTTGATAGTATTTTGTCCTTCAATGACAGTCAATTTGCCATCGTACAAAATGTTAGTTCGGATCGCTTGAGCGCGAGCAATTTCATCGATATGTAAATTCTGTACTGATTATAGATGCAAAGCTGGACTAAATAAATTAGGAGTCCAGCTTTTTTGCCTAAAAGATCTCTTGTGACTTTACATTTATAGCAAGACGGTTACGATCGAACAGTTAATAACATCTATGTTTAAATATTTAAATAAATTAAATTCTATGACCTATAAACTACTGATTGTTACCACTGTCCCAATTACAATTCGCAGTTTTTTGCTTCCCTTTGTCCATCACTTCAAAAGCTTGGGTTGGCAAGTTGATAGTATGGCACAAGGAGTTTCCGAAGATGAAGAATGTGTGGCTGCTTGCGATCGCGTTTGGGATATACAATGGTCGAGGAATGTATTAGATCCACAAAATCTTTTATCGGGAGTCAAACGGGTTAAGGAAGTAGTAACCCAAGGGGATTACGATTTAGTTCACGTTCATACTCCCATTGCAGCCTTTGTTACCCGCTTCGCTTTGAGAAATTTGACCAAACCCAAAGTAGTTTATACGGCTCATGGTTTTCATTTCTATCGTGGTGGTAGTCCGATTAAGAATGCTATTTTCTTTAATTTGGAGAAGTTAGCAGGGAGTTGGACTGATTATTTGATTACGATTAATCACGAAGACGCAACTGCTGCCAAAAAGCATAATTTTCTACCTGAAGAGAGAATTTATTATACTCGCGGTATTGGTGTGGATACGAAACGTTATGCTTCTAATCGAGTTTCAGAAGCCGATGTTATGGAAGTGCGTCAAGAATTGAACTTGGGTGCTACTGATGTTTTGTTACTGTCTATTGCTGAATTTACTCCCCGCAAACGACATCAAGATTTGTTAAATGCTTTAGCTAAATTGGATAACTCTCAGGTGCATCTGGCTTTGGCTGGAGAAGGCCCTTTGATGGAGCAAATGAAGGAGCTTGCTCAAGAATTGAACATAGATGAACAAATTCACTTTTTGGGCTTTCGTAAGGATATACCCACTTTAATTCAAGCTGCCACGGCGGTATTATTGGTTTCTCAACAAGAAGGATTGCCCCGTAGTATTATGGAGGCGATGTGTCTTAATACTCCTGTGATTGGCACTAATATTCGCGGTACTCAAGATTTGCTGGAGGATGGTTGCGGATTGTTGGTTGAGTTGGGGGATACAGATGATTTAGCCCGAGCAATGGCACATATTGTTAGTGATTCGGATAGTGCTGCTGCTATTGCTCAGAAAGCTCAAGTAAAGATGGTAGATTATGACATCGAGCAAATTATTCAGGAATACAGCCGCATATTCGATCTCGCCTTGAATTAAAGCAGAGAAGCTTTAGATTTCCCAGGGATATCTAACTTTAGTTAGATTCTGAACCTATTTGTATTTGGTATGATTATACCCAGATATCTTTTAGCAAGAAAATATATTTCTGATAACAATGGAAGATAAAACTAGGCAAGCATATCAAGAGAAGGCTAAAGCACAGCTTGATAAATTAAATGCTCAAATAGATGAATTAAAGGCTAAAAGCGGTCGCGCTAAAGCTGAGGCTAAGATAGAATATCGGGATAAGCTGGCACAACTATACACAGCAAGAGATACTGCAAGCGCAAAGTTTCAAGAATTGCAACACAGTAAGGAAGCAGCTTGGACGGAAATTAAACAAGGTTTTGAAAAAGCTTGGACGGAATTAGATAGTGCCTGGAGAAATGCGATCGCTAAGTTTTAATTGTTCAAAATTTTAATTAAACTAAGTAAAACAACATTAATAATAAAATGGATATTGTCAGAATTATTTGCGCTGTATTTCTACCTCCCTTGGGAGTCTTTCTACAAACAGGTGTAAGCAAGCAATTGTTAATTAATATCTTGCTTACTTTGTTTGGATATCTTCCTGGTATTATTCACGCGGTATGGGTGATAGCTAAGGAATAATATATCTTTTGCTAGAAACGACTTTAAGTATTAGAAGTCATTGGTTATTAGTCACGGGTATCCCACGAATATGATTCCTTATTTGTCTTAGTTTTTTGATGAATAAGGAATTATTAAGGAGTTATGCATGATATTTAATTATAACTTGTAGGCTGTATGGGGGATATTTCTATTATTTTTCTGTTTTCTTGAGCGACTTGCTGGTCGGTAATTAAGTCATTTAGTTCGCTGATATTAACACCTATTTCTTGACAAGCTTTATTCAAATTTTCAATAAATAAACCAATGTTTTCAGCGTAGCCGCAATTTTGAGCAGCTACTATAATTCCTTGTTTGGCACTAGCTTTAGCACAATTAATTAATTCTATTCCTTGAAGCATATTTTTAGATAACAACTATTACTATAGTCGCTATATTTACATAGCTACTTAATAATTCAATCCCTCCCATGATGGATATATTTTGTCAATTTAAGCTCACGATCGAGAAGAATATTTGTCTATGATGATACTACTGTTAAGGTTTTTTCTGCAATAGTTGGATCGTCAAACTCAGTTTTGGCAATATGATTTTCTAATATTTCTAGATTGCGAATATTTGCTTTGAAATAAGCATCAAAAATATCTCCTGCAATAGGTATAGAACCAATAGCAGTTTCTATAGTTACGTTTTTAATCATTTTGAATATTTCCGAATTGTCTAATCCAAAACGTGCAGCCAAATAAATCATATAAGCTGAAATTCCTGCGGTTATTAAATCGCCACCACCAGGAATCAAGCCTAAGATTGGATCTAATCCAAAGCGAATTTTAGTCCCAGGGATGCCAATAGCAGAATCTAGTAATTTTGCTATCTTACGAATCTTATTGAGATTTTTTAGCTGTTGAATTTTATCCATTTAATGATTAATTTCGATTATATATTTAGTCACTATCTTAAAGCGATCGCTTTCCCAATTCTTCTATCCCAAGGTAGAAGTTTTTTATATATCTTGACCGGTATAGGAATCAGGATTTATCCAAAACAATAATACTTTACTGACGGAGATTCAGTAAATTTTCTAAAGTCTTAAACAGTACTGAATTTACGTTTTAACTTATGTTTGTTTGTTTGTTGGAAAAACCAAAGTTGGCTAGTTCACTAGCGATCGCAGTATTTCTTAGCTTTGGGACGAACCACTATTTCAAAATCCTCACAAGTTCTTCAAGCTTTTCTTATATCTTGAACCTAGAAACAAATTAATCAGTGAGGTACGTGATGACTGTCAAAAATGATTTTTCCCTCAAAGAAATTAGAAATGAAGTTCGTCATTTGATCGAACTGCACAGTTTAGATCCTCAACAAGCAATTTATAACTTGAGTCAATTCTTTCCATCAGGTGAATGGGCATTGATTGAATGTGAAATTGAAGCTCACGGCTACCGCCTGATGCAAAATTCAATTAAAGATCTTTTGGAATAGAAACAAGGAACAAACTGCATGTGTCTGATTGATTATTTTTGATTATTTTAAATATGAAAACTGAATTAAATAGTGAGGTACATCATGGTTGCTACAGTAAATTTTTCTCTTGATGAAATTAAAGATGAAGCTCGCCATCTAGTTGAAACTGGCAAGATCAATTCTCATCAATCAATTTGTGTTCTTTGCGATTTTATTTCTCCAAGAGAATGGATTTGCGCTGAATGTGAATTGGAAAGAAACGATTATTTATTAAGAGATCATATCTGCGATCTTTTAGCTAAAGATGAATGGTCAGAAGATTAGGGAGTGGGAAATTGATGGTGCAAATAAGTTCATTCTACAAGACGGCAATGACGACAGAAGAACTCAAAATAGCTTACAAACTGGGTAGAAAAGATTTTTCTTATTCTCACTTGCAAAACATATGTCTGCAAAAAGCCCAGTTAGCAAATATTAACTTGAGTTGCGCCTATCTCTTTTGATTATGTAATTTTAGGTGCAGGTTTGGATTGAATTGGAATAAATTTCGCGATCGCCCTATCGCTACTTTCCCCGAAGAAACCTGGGGAATTAATTAGTCATATCATAACAGACTCTTCACTTCATAAAGAGGAAATAATCATGTTCAAAAAAATATTAGTCGCATTAGACCGTTCATTAGAAGCAGCAGCAGTTTTTGACTTTGCTCTATCTATAGCGCAACCAGAAATAAGTGAAATATTACTAGTGCATTTTGTAGACTGGCAAATGCAGGATGTATCCCCCTGGGTCGGAATTGGTACTTTATACGATGTAGATATGTCAGGAGAAAGTTACGATTGGGGTCGTAAACGTTTAAAAGAAGAAGTTGATACAGTTAATGATTGGCTAAAAATCTTGGTCAGAAAAGCCGATAAGTTTGGCGTTGACTGCAAGCATGAATGCCATATAGGAAATTGCAATCTTGGAATTGGCGATCGCGCTAAGGATTGGGGAGCAGATGTGTTGGTAATTGGTCGTCGGGATCACAAAAATATCTCGGAAATATTATTAGGTAGCGTTAGCAACTATGTGATTCATCATGCTCCCTGTTCAATTTTGGTAGTTCAAGGAAGTAAAACTTCCGAAACTGTTGAATTGGAGGATGCGGTAGAGGTTCAGTAAATAAGTTTATCTGTTGATCGAGGTATCAAAATGACTAGAATAAATCCAATTAACTATCGAGAAAAGATTATTGCACTGTGGACGGTATTTCTGTTGGGAACATTGTTTCATACTCAACTGGCTTTGATCCCTTTATTTCATGGGATTGATGTAGCAATGATGCGCCATCTGCACCAAGAAGCAGTCACTATGGCAGAAATACAGCCTATTCTGTGGGGAATGCTCTTGTTTTTTATCTTACCAATTATGGCGATCGCTGCTACGGCTTTTTATCAGTTTAAGCACTATAGAACGTTTCATTTTGCTCTTACCTTAGTTTACTCAGTTCTCAACTTCATTCATCTGGTTGCAGATTTAATAGTCGATACAATTTTTTGGTATCAAATTGTGCTGATGCTGTTGCTATTTTTGATTGGAATCTTACTGAATGTAGTGTCTTATCAATGGGTCAAAAGTAATATTCGTCATTTTAAAACTGACATTCCGCAGTTAAATTAAAATATTAGAGTAAAAAAAGCCAGTAGAAATAAGCAAACTCTACTGGCTAAGACATGAACGACACATTCATCTATCTGCAACGAGATAAATTCTAAGAATATTTATTAGGGTCATCGCCAGGATCTCCACTAAAAGGCTGCACTCCAGTTTTTGGATAATCGTCGTCTGTAGGTTTAAAAAGTCTTGATACGCCATTCAATAAATATTGAATTATATTTTGTATCCATGTAAAAATCTTCATATCTATTACCTCTTAAATAAATTATTTAGCTAAGTTATTTAGCTAAGTTATTCAGCTAAAAACTCTTGGTTGAATTGTTGTCTTGTGATGGGGTATTCTAAGATTAATCCCTCGCCTCCCAATGGATAGTCTTCGTTTAAAGGTTGCCCTTCAATAGAAAAAAACACTGGTGTTTGAGGATCGATGCTGGTGACGGTATAAAGCACTTGAGCGGTTCGATAAATCATTGAGCTACTACCACCACCTTGAGTAAATTCCTTAGATAAATCTACGTGTACTCCATTTTCGTTAATATGCAAGTCTAGTAAACGAGATTGGCTCGGAATTGTGCTGGTAGGATCGAAAACAGTTGATTGAGCCAGTAATTTTTCTAAAGCTTCGGTCAAAGCTAGCTTGGGAGAAGTTGCAGCGGTATGCAGAGTCCTTGGTACTAGTCGAATTCGATTATCAACTAATTCTAACTGATATATTTGAGGACTAAACTTAGCTGGCTGTAAATCTTCTACGGCAGAGGATTCAATAACAGTTGGAATTATTATTTTACTCAATGCCAATAAAGCAGTAATTTGGGCTACCCCAATCAATAATAGAGAAAGTCCGATTAATATCGGTGTGGTATTGGGCGATCGTTCGTGTGCTTTCATAGTTTTGACCTCGATCTTCTGACTCGATAGCCTGCTTGCCTAAATTTTGGCTGGGTTAGCTATATTTACCTTCGGCATCGTAATCGTTAAGACTCCATCGATCAGTTCTGCCCTGACATGGTTTACTTGGATTGCTTCGGGTAAAGGAACACTACAATCCAACTGTCCGTAGTGGAGTTCAGAAGGAATTACCTCTTGTTCTACTGTTGATTGATGGCGATCATGAACTCCAGAAATGGCGATTGAATTGGGTTCGGCACTAATATTCAGGTGCTTAATGTCAACTCCAGGGATTTCTGCTTTAAGAATTAAATCTCTATCTGTTTGATTTAACTCGATCGCGGGACACCAAGTTTTGCTCGACTCTTTCATTATCTTCTTCTCCTGATATTGTGCGTAAGCAATTTATTTAGAATTACTTTTTCTCCTATGGTCTTAGAATAGCGATCGATCTTGAAGAATTTGTGAGGACTGTCTAATTATTTGCTTTATATAATTGTTAATTACTTTGAGAAACTTGTGACGGAAATTTAAAGCGATCCCCACAGTTTATATCGTCCAGTTAAATGCCATCTGTGCGATCGCCCAATCTTCTTGAGTATGAATTACTAATATTTTTACCATCGAATCTTCAGCAGCAATATTTTTGTCTACTGGATTAGCATTGTTTTTATCTAGATCCAACTGCAAACCCAAATAGCTCAAACCCCCACAGGTTTTTTCACGCACAATAGCCGAATTTTCACCCACCCCCGCCGTAAAAACCAAAACGTCCAAACCATTGAGGCTAGCAACCATTGCGCCGATCGCCTTTTTTAAACGGTAAAGATAAATATTAAAAGCTAACTGTGCCTGTTCGTTATTATCAGACATCGCTTTACAGATTGCTCTCATATCTCCAGAAACGCCAGAAACCCCAAGTAATCCAGATTCTTGGTTGAGTAGATGATTTACATTTTCTACATTTAAACCATATTTTTGCATTAAATAAATTGGAATTTGGGGATCGATTGAACCGCAGCGAGTACCCATCATCAATCCTTCTAGGGGAGAAAAACCCATTGTAGTATCGATGCAAATGCCTTTATCGATCGCAGCTAAAGAGCAACCATTTCCTAAATGACAAGTAACTATTTTTAAAGACTCAAGAGGCTGTTGTAAAATTTGTGCGGTACGCTGACTACAGTATTGGTGGGAAATACCGTGAAAGCCATATCGCTGTATTCCTTTTTGATAATATTCGTAAGGTAAGGGATAAACTTTGGCAGCTTGAGGAATTGTCGTATGAAAAGCCGTATCAAATACCGCTACTTGAGGAACTTCTGGTAACAATTTTTCGATAGTCTCAATCCCTTCTAAGTTCGCTGGGTTGTGACTGGGTGCGAGGGGAATTAATGATGCGATCGCTTTTTTAACCTCATCATCAATTACAGTCGCCTGACTATATTTTGCGCCACCATGTACCACCCGATGACCCACTGCATTGATATCATTAAAGCTTTCTAATACTTTGGTTTTTCCAGTTGTTAAAGTATCTAGAAGAATTTGTAGCGCACTCTCTTTCTTCTCAACCTCAATCCTCTGTCTAATATCGTTACTTTTAACTGTCAAAACACCGCCAGATTGAGCTACAGTCCAATCAAGATGAGCTTCCCACAAGGGTTTTGGAGGAGTGTCTGGAATAGACTCCTCCAAACTATAGAGACAGCTTTTTTGGCTGCTAGAGCCAGCGTTAAGAACCAAAACAAACATAATTGCTCAAAATTTTTAATAATTAGCCCTAACGTTTTGCACTGCTTTATCAACAGTATTGTGAATACGCTTGATTCTAGTTTCAGATCGTTTAGCATTTTTAATCCACTCTAAAATGCCCCGTTTGACAGATGGAGGAAAAGCATTCCAGTTTTTCAAAGCTGTTTTGTTCTGTGCCAAGGCTAGCTGTAAATCTTCTGGAACTATTAATGCTTCGACATCATCTAAAAAAGTCCACGAACCATCCTTTTTTGCCTGTTCTATTTTCTTTAATCCCGCTGGCTGAATTAAACCTAGATTTTGTAGCTTTTCTATATGGGTTTTATTAACTCCAGACCAATTACTGCCCTTTTTACGGGGAGAAATATATAACATTGTTCGAGTCTCGTCTAGTTTTTTAGGCAAGCTATCAATCCAACCAAAACATAGACATTCTTGAACTATATCTTGATAAGGAAGATAGCATTTATGAACCTTTTTATAAGTAACCAACCAAATACCTGTTTTCTGTAGATGATTATTTTCTAACCATTCTCTAAGATCGCTGCGTGTCTTAACTTCAACTTTTGCGATATGTTCTAGTGCTTTGCTCATTTATTATCTATGGTTTTGAGGTGGGCATTAAAACTAGATTGCCCACCTTACTAATAATCACTAACTATTTGCGAAGCTTATCCCTTTAGGGACTAACTAAACTGCCACTTCCAATTAACAACTTCAGGCTTATCCATTCCCTGTTCGTGAGCATAGTTGAGATTATCAATAATCTCGTTTCTCATCCGTTCTCTAACATACACTGCTCTAGAACCGAGTTTTTCTACCCGATCTATGACATCAATGACTAGGTTAAAGCGATCTATTTGATTGAGAATTGCTAATTCCAAAGGTGTATTAATATTGCCCTGTTCTTTATAGCCTCGAACGTGAATCCGTTCTTGCTTGGTACGACGATAGGCTAGTTTATGAATCAACCAGGGATAGCCGTGGAAGTTAAAGATTACTGGCTTGTCGGGAGTAAACAGAATATCAAACTCTTTATTAGATAAACCGTGGGGATGTTCTTTCTCTGACTGCAAGCGATAGAGATCGACGACGTTAATAAACCTAACTTTGAGTTCGGGGAATTCTTCGCGCAATATAGCAGTAGCAGCTAAAGATTCCATTGTGGGAATATCGCCACAGCAAGCCATAATTACATCAGGTTCATCTGCTGCCTTGCCGCAGTCGTCATTACTCGCCCACTCCCAGATGCCAATACCTTTGGTACAGTGCTTAATTGCCTCGTCCATCGTCAAGTATTGCAGGTGATTTTGTTTGTCGGAGACTATAACATTGATATAGTCTTTACTCCGCAAACAGTGATCGGCAACAGACAACAGACAGTTAGCATCGGGGGGGAAATAGATACGCGTCACGTCGGCACTTTTGTTTGTCACCAAATCGACAAAGCCTGGATCTTGGTGGGAAAAGCCATTATGATCCTGTCGCCATACCAGAGAAGAAAGCATCAGGTTGAGAGAAGAAACAGGCGCGCGCCAGGGAACGTGCTTCTTGCAGATATCCAACCATTTAGCGTGTTGGTTAAACATGGAGTCGATAACGTGAACAAAAGCCTCATAGCTATGAATAAAACCATGTCTGCCTGTCAATAAATAAGTCTCCAACCAACCTTCTAGAGTATGTTCGCTCAACATTTCCATCACTCTACCGTCAGGAGAAAGCTGTCCGCCGTCTTCGTCTTCGGGGAGATAATCCGCCATCCAAGTTTTCTTGGTAACTTCGTAGATATCCTGCAAGCGATTGGAAGCGGTTTCATCAGGACCAAAGACACGGAAGTTGGTCATGTTATTTCTCATCACATCTCGCAGAAATTTACCCAAAACTCTAGTATTTTCAACTTCTACTGTGCCTGGTTTATCCATTGCCACCGCATATTCAGTAAAGTCAGGCAGCTTGAGATCTTTGCGTAGTAAACCGCCATTCGCTATAGGATTGGCACTCATGCGCTTAATTCCTACAGGAGCGAGTTCTTTCAATTCGGGAATCAAAGCACCATTATCATCAAACAATTCTTCTGGCTTGTAACCCTTCATCCACTGTTCCAGCAGCTTTACGTGTTCGGGATTAGAGTGCATTCCTCCCATGGGTACTTGATGCGATCGCCAAAATCCCTCAACCTTGTGTCCATCTACTTCTTGAGGACCAGTCCAACCTTTGGGAGTGCGGAGAATAATCATCGGCCAACGAGGGCGAAAGGCTTTATTTTTAGTCCGTGCTTCCTGTTGGTATTCCCGTATTTTAAGTATGCACTCTTCCATGACTTCTGCCATTTTTTGGTGCATAGTTTCGGGGTCTGAACCTTCTACTACATAAGGAGTATAGCCATACCCTTTAAATAAGTTCTCTAGTTCTTCAGGGCTGATGCGAGCAAGAATCGTCGGATTGGCAATTTTGTATCCGTTGAGGTTGAGTATGGGCAATACAGCACCATCACGGATGGGATTAAGAAATTTATTAGAATGCCAGGCGGTTGCTAATGGACCTGTTTCTGCTTCTCCATCGCCCACAACACAGGCGGCAATTAAACTGGGGTTATCATAGACTGCACCAAAAGCATGGGAAATACTGTAGCCTAGTTCTCCTCCTTCATGAATTGAACCAGGGGTTTCAGGAGTGCAATGACTGCCGATGTAGCCAGGGAAAGAGAATTGCTTGAAGAACTTCTGCATTCCTGATTCGTCTTCACCCTTATCGGGATAGACTTCGGAATACGTCCCTTCAAGATATACGGGTCCTAATACTCCTGGTGCGCCGTGTCCTGGTCCTGCGAGAAAAATGGAGTTGAGGTCGTACTTTTTGATGAGGCGATTGAGGTGGATATAGGTAAAACTAAGGGCTGGTGAAGATCCCCAATGACCTAATAGTCTTTGTTTGATGTGTTCTTTTTGTAAGGTCTCTTTGAGCAGAGGGTTGTCCCGCAGATAAATCATGCCTACTGCCAGATAGTTACAGGCACGCCAATATGCGTCTATCTTTGTTAGTTCTTCTGCCGTTAAAGTCTTTGTTGCTACTGAATCTTGAGAAGAGGAAGTAGATACCATAATTGTGTTGATTGAATAAAACTAATGTTGTTTACTAAATCTATGAAAAGTTTACAAATTCAAATTATTAAACACTTCTGGGAGAACTTGAGCCGAATGGCGAAGCTGTTTTCCTTCTCTGTGACTTAGATCTAAATTAACGGTTTTTAGTATACTTTGATCGCTAACTACTCGTGGTAAACCCAAACACACATTGTCAATCATTACCCCGCAAACTATTGCCAGAAAACCAATATCAAGCTACTAAACATTTAATTCTGACTGCATGTGGCGAACTGTGCGCCTTTGTCCTAACTCATAACCCATTCCAATGCTTTATCCTTTTCATCTGGAGTAAAGTGCTTAACCTCAATACTCGAAAACAAGGTGTTGCTCAATGCTGCCAGAGCTTCAAGCCATTTGCGATCGCTAACAATTGCTTCTTTTTCAAAATTATTGAGGTGTTGTAAGCTAAATTTGAGGTCTTTGATAAATGCTCCTAAAGACATTCCAGACCAACTGCTCACCTCTGCATAAATTCTCAGTTTCTCGCCAGCATCGATCCTTGGTTCAATTAGTTTGGTGATGCGATCAATGTCTTCAGCATCAATCCAGCCATCGATTTCTAAGGCGATTATATGGTCTGGTTTGTGAGTTATAAGTTTAACAGTCATGATTCTTCTCCTGTATTAACTAGATTGAGCTTAGGTCAGGCATAAATAGTAGTTTCAGCACTATTGGGTAAAGTCGATTCTTCTAAAATTGGAGTTTGAACTAACAATACCGAGCAGGGGGCATGATGAACCACATAGTTACTGACGCTGCCCAACAACATTTCTTGGAAACCCGAACGTCCTCGCCTGCCGATAGTAATGACATCAGCATGACAGGATTGAGCGAATTCACAGATGGTCGAACTGGGTTGCCCCGTAATCTGAGTAAATTCGGTTGAAACCCCCGCTGCGATCGCCTTTTTGGTAAAAGTACGTAGCAACTCCATACCCTGTTGTTTAAAATTTGCCCACTCGCGATCAAATTCTTCGTTTGCCTGACGCATTATTCGAGGATCGACATGAATGCAACGATTTTTGTGGTACACCAGGTACGGAGACATAAACGGGCTATTTTCTTCTTCAACCGATACAACGTGCAATAAAATTAGGTTTCCCCCGTCAGCTTTAGCTAGTGATAAAGCTTGGTTAAATACTTGTTTGCTGCCTGGTTCGTGGTCAACTGCCACTAAAATTTTTTGAAACATTTTACATAACCTCTACTACTTGTTAATCAAGGAGCAAACTAAATATCAACATCATTATTTACCCATTAATTTTGCTTCAAGACTTCTTGTGTGCTTTCTGCCTCTTCTGCTTCCTCATAAGGGAAGTCGACACCATAAGAAACTAAATCTGTATCAGTGCGAACGATTAATACCGAACAGGGGGCATGATGAGTTACATAGTTGCTCACGCTACCGAGAAACATCTCTTTCAGACCTTTGAGTCCGCGACTGCCTACCAGAATTAAATCTGCGGACCATTCACTTGCTATTTCACAAATTGTCCATCCAGGAATACCGCTTAACTGAGCGTATTCAGTGTCTATTCCCAAAGCGATCGCTTTCTGCGCCAAATTGCGTAACAATTCTTCTTCCCCTCGTTCGTATTCATCAAATGCCTTATGAAATACACTGTCATCCTTCCCTTTTAAAACAGCGTAATAGGCATAAGTTGGTAGTATTGGGTAGTCAATATCTTCGTCTGAAAGAATGTGTAACAGCATTAATTTTGCTCCCGTAGCCTGAGCTAGAGATACTGATGTATCAAAAACCGATTGGCTTCTCAGGGAATTGTCTATTGTTGCCAGTATTCTATTAATCATTTATAAAACCTCTTTACGGGGTTGGTCTTTAATAGTTATCGTTGGTTAGTTAGTGGGTATTGATTGCCGATCTGTCTCTGCTTCTTCAGAAGATGTAGGCTCGGATTCGTTTTCGATAGAGGTGCGAATAATTAAAACCGAGCAAGGAGCATGATGAGTTACATAGTTACTGACGCTACCGAGGAACATTTCTTTCAAGCCTTTCAATCCTCTACTACCAACTAAAATAATGTCGGCTGACCAAGTGTTTGCTAACTTGCATATTTCTCTTCCAGGATTGCCAGTTAATTGAACAAATTCGCTTTTGATACTAGCTGCTTGGGCTTCTTTATTTTTCTGCTGTAAAAATTTGATTCCTTCTTGTTTGTAATCCTGATATCTCTTCTGATATAGGTTGTAATCGTAATCGTCCAACACTGGATAGTAAGTATAGCTAGGGATTACGGGATAATTAGGTTCGTCTTCACCCAAAATGTGCATGATCATTAATTCTGCACCTGTGGTTTTAGCTAAAGACAATGCTGAATTAAAGACAGTCTGACTGGTTTCGGAATAGTCTAGTGCTACTAAAATTTTGTTTAACATGATAAATACCTCTTTGCGAAGTTAGCCCTAAGGAGTAAGGTTAGTTGCGGGTCAAGTCAGGAGTCAGGAGTTCGCCATCTGCTTTTGCTGATTTTGAAGATGTTTGCTCTGACTCATTATTTATTGACTGACGAACAATTAATACCGAACAGGGTGCATGATGGGTTACATAATTGCTAACGCTGCCAAGAAACATTTCTTTTAAACCTTTGAGTCCGCGACTGCCCACTAAGATCAAATCTGCCGACCAAGTTTCTGCTAACTCGCAGATAGTATGTCCTGGATTTCCAGTTAATTGTGTATATTCTGCGTCTATACCCGCTGCGATCGCTTTTTCAGTTAGGTCTTGAAGAAAATCAAGTTCCCATTGTCTATATTTCTCTAGCTGTTTTTGATATGTCTTGTGTTCGCGATCGTCCATCATTGGATAATAAGTATATGTGAGTAATGCTGGATAGTTCGCTTCCGTCTGGGACAGGCCATGAAGCAGCATCAATTTTGCATTGTTAGTTTGAGCTAAAGATACAGCAGTATTAAAAATAGATTGATTGTTTTCCAAGCGGTCTACAGCTACCAAAATTTTGTTAATCATAATGAATACCTTTTGGAGAAGTTAATAGTGAGATAGTTGCTGGTCATTTACTGTTTCGTCAGGAGATGCTCTATCTGTTTGAGAATCGACTGGCTGGCGAACGATTAGAACCGAACAGGGTGCATGATGGGTAACATAGTTGCTGACGCTACCTAAAAACATTTCTTTTAGTCCTTTGAGTCCACGGCTACCAACTAAGACCAAATCTGCCGACCAGTTGTTTGCTAGTTCGCAAATCATACGCCCCCGATTGCCAACCAATTGGCTAAACTCTGTTGAAACTCCTGCTGCGGTAGCTTCTTCGGTAAGATTTTTGAGAAATTCAATGCCGTGTTGTTCGTACTTGGCATATTCTTGTTGATAGGTTTCGTAGTTCATTTCTTCTACTATGGGATAGTAGGTATAAGTTGGTGCTATGGGGTGTTCTGGTTCTTTTTTAGAGAGAATATGCAGCAACATTAAGTCCGCTCCTGTGGTTTGAGCCAAAGATACGGCAGTATCAAAGACAAATTTGTTGTTTTGAGTTCGGTCTACGGCGATTAGGATTTTGTTTATCATGGTGAGTACCTCTAAGTGGAGATTGAGATCTGCGGTTACGACCATAAGTTCTAGTTCCTCCTAACTATTTGCCTCATTGCACAGATTCGGTGATCCGTTGAAGTTGATAGTTACTTTGTAAATTAATAATTTGAGGAACTTGTGAAGATGTTAGCGACATCCCTTTCAGAAACATACAGATAATTCGAGTCAGGATAATCTCTCTGTAATTATCGTAATTCAATCTAATTTGTGCCTGACAATATGCAAAATTACCAATATTATTAAATAAATGCGCCCTTAAAAAATAGGCAAGATAGTCATATTGAATAACAATTAAATTTTTCATTCAATTGAATAGATAATCTATGAAAAATAAGCATGAAATTCAAAAAATTCAATAAGACTAAGCTATTCATCTTTGTGTTATTTCTAACATTTGGTATATCAGGATTAGCGATCGCCTTAAACTATCTAAAAATATTTCAGTCCCTAGAATGGTCAGCTTACGATACTTGGTTTCGGCTGCGTTCGACTGAAGCCAAAGAAAAGCGCATTGTTGTCGTGACTATTAACGAATCAGATATTGGCAAACTCGGACAATGGCCAATGTCTGATATTGCTCTGAGTCAATTAATCGACAAAATCCACCAACAGCAGCCCAGAGCTATAGGTTTAGATATCTATCGCGATTTGCCTGTTGCCCCTGGAACTAAAGAATTAGAAACGGTTTTACGGTCTACCCCTAATTTAGTTGGGGTCGAAAAAATTATTGGCGAAAAAATTCAACCATCACCAATTCTCCAAGAAAAAAATCAAACTGCTCTATCAGATTTAGTTAGAGACGGAGATGGCACAATTAGACGGGGTTTACTTTCCGTTGAATTAGATAGCGGTCAAATTAAACTTGGTTTGGGTACTCGGTTAGCTTTAATGTATTTAGCACCAGCAGGAATTGCACCCGAACCTATTGGTGAAACGGGAACATTAGCTTTGGGAAAAGGAAGGATAATACCTTTTAACAGTAATGACGGTGGATACGTTCGCGCTGATGCTGGAGGCTTCCAGATTTTAATTAATTATCGTGGCACAGAAACTAGTTTCGATCGCATTTGTATTAACGATGTGCTAAACGATCGAATTCCCGATAATCTATTTAGCGATCGCCTAGTTTTAATCGGATCTATTGCTCCTAGCTTAAACGATTTTTTTCCGACTCCTTATAGTGATTCTAGGGAGAGCCTAGTTAAAGATTTACCTGGAGTCCTGATTCACGCTAATATTGCTAGTCAAATTATTAGCAGTGCATTAGATGGCAGAAATTCAATTAAAACTGTTAATGAACCTTTGGAATGGATCTGGATTTTTGCTTGGACTTATAGTGTATCAATGCTGAATATAGTTTTGCTTGATCGTCAATCCGATGGTCAAAAAAATATTTTTACCTCTGCTCCCTTCGCTACTTTCATGACCTGTTTTGCTATTGTTGGTAGTGGTTATCTTTTGTTCTTAGGTGGTTTGTGGCTGCCTATAATTACTCCTGTATTTTCTGTAGCAGTCTCAGGAATCTTAATTAGTTGGTATTGCAAAACAAATCAAGAAGAACAGCAAAAAAAGCTGGCTTTCACCGACGGTTTAACTGAAATACCTAATCGTCGTTTCTTTGATGAATTTCTCAAAGAACAGTGGCAAAAGAACCGACAAAAAGAAAGAAGTTTATCAATTATCCTTTGCGACGTAGATTTTTTCAAAAAATACAACGATACCTATGGTCATCAAGCAGGAGATTTATGTCTTAAAGAGGTAGCAAAAGTTTTAGCCCAATCAGTACGAGATAGCGATCTGGCTGCTCGTTATGGTGGAGAAGAATTTGTCGCTGTCTTGCCCGATACCCCTCCAGATGCGGCAATAGCGATCGCCCAACGAATTTGCGATCGCCTTAAGTCATTACAAATGCCCCATGTCAGTTCTCAAGCCAGCGAATATGTCAGTATTAGTTGCGGTGTTACCTGCACCACTGTTAGTGTAGTTCATTCTCCCGAAGAACTGATTGAATGTGCCGATCGCGCTTTATATCAAGCCAAAGAACAAGGACGCGATCGCGCTGTCTTGTGGCAAGAACAATAAAAGTCTTTGAGCTAAAAGACTAAATTACAGGCTCTGCTAATTGTTGTTCGATTAATTTAGCTAAATCATCAAGGCTCAATTGACCCAACTCATCATCAGATAATCCGACCGTAACTAAAGCGAGCATCTCCTCGTAATTAATGCCTGAATTTTCGGTCACAACATCTTCAAGATTGATGTCTAAAATAACCCCTGAGTCATTTTCTAGATCCAAGTCGTTATTAGTTTCAAATCCTTGAGGTAAAGAGTGATTATCAACAACAATTATAAAATCATTTTTAATAACAGCATTTACCGAACTAAAATCAAAACTTTCGCGGAAAGAACCAATACTAAAGAAACCTTCTTGTGCTAAGAAGTTAGCTATATTACCATCTTGACGCAATGTACTCGCACTACCCCGACGCGCCCAACGCCAATCTGAAAGCATCCCAGCGACTTCCACATTGCGATTGACATTACCTGTATCATCAGCTTTATTCCAAGCTTCTGAAGCAAAAGTATCCAAGGAATTGGCGGCAAACTTACGATCCCAACCAATTACATCTAAAGCACGAAGATCTAGTTCGCCAATTTGTCTTCTAACATTAGTTTCCAATACGGGATCCATAATTCCTGCGTTATCTTCGTTTTTCCAGTGACTAGCTTGATAACCATCCGCATAGTAGTCACCACCAATATTATTAACACCGTTGGAAGTTCTAGTTAAATTATTTGTACCACCATCAAGAGAAAGGAAATTATAACCTGTACGAATACTTCTTACTCCTTGAGAACCTTGGAGAAAACGGAATAAATCCAAAGCAGTGACACTATCATTCAGTATTGCCTGATCTTTATAATTACTAGTATTTAAGCCATCCACTACAGAAACAAAACCGAGGGTATGACCGATTTCGTGCATAGCAACGGTAGTGAAATCAATTTTAGAACTACCCACACTGTTGCTGAAATAATCGTACTGCCAACTAACAGGAGTACCAACTAGATTATTCATCACAATTGTGCCATCTAACATAGGATTATCACTATCCAAAACCCCCACAGCTTTAGCGTTAGCTCTAGTCATTGCTACCTTATCAAAATCTCGCCAAGTTCCAGAGTTTGTATCATTGGGAGAGGCAACCCTAAAAGTAGAACCAGCATCTAAATTATTCACTGCTATTTGGTCGTCGTTATTCCCGCTAGCACTAGACTGATTGGAATCAACGTCTTGACTTAGTTTATTTTTAAACTCTGTATAGCTAGTACCTTGATGGAAGAAAGGAATTGCGCCACCTAAAGTATTGTCAGGTAAATCGCTATTGTTGACCATGCTGACATGAATATTAACCGTCACATTGTCTGTAATCATTTCTGACCACATTTCACCTGCAAATTCAAAAGCCTTTTTCTGTTCCCAATAAACATTGTTATCGTAGGTGAAATTAAATTTCAAGCCATCGTCTTTATAGTTTAAATATCTGGTGATAGCATTATTGGTAATCAGATTAGTGTAGTTACCATTAAGTACAGAACTAGGAGTAATAGAGGTTATATTAAAATTACTTTCTGTAGAAACTAGAAGTTGGGCAGTTATATTGTCATCGTAATTGAACCATCCTTTTTCTTGGCGAACTAAATCTGTTCTGCCATCACCAGTAAAGTCTCCTGCATAGAGGTTAGTATAGTCTCCGCCAATATTAAGGTTTTCTGAAAGAACTATCTTATTAAAATTTGTCCCTGTAGATATTAATAAATTGGCAGTATTGTAACGGTCATTATCCCGATCTCCTTTTTCTTGACGCAGAACATCATCTTTACCGTCGCCGTTGTAGTCTCCTACATAAAGATTGGTTAAGTCTCCTTTAAGGTCTAAACTTTCTGACAGTCCATAGGCATTAAAGCCACTGCCATTAGAGAGTAAAATATGGGCGGTGCTGTTAGAATCATTGTCCCAAGTACTCTTTTCTTGACGCAAGACATCAGTTTTACCATCACCATTAAAATCCCCTGTATAGAGATTGGTATAATCTCCTTTCAAACCAAAGCTTTCAGAAACAGCAACTATATTAAAACCAGTCCCTGTTGAGATTAAAAGTTGGGCAGTATTAGAATCATCGTCGTCAAAACCGCCTTTTTCTTGGCGAAGCAAATCGCTCTTGCCATCGCCGTTAAAATCCCCCACATATAGATTAGTGTCATCTCCTCTTAAAGAGTGACTTCCCCCTGGATCTATTGCATACTGAGTAAAACCAGTACCATTAGAAATTAACAACTTAGCATTCCAACTATCATTATGATTGTTATCCCAGCTACCTTTCTTTTGAGCGACAAGATCGCTTTTACCGTCGCCATTAAAATCTCCTACATAGATGTTGTTGTAATCGCCGTGGAGATATAAATCTTCAGAAAGATGTATATTACTGAAGCTAGTACCATTGGAGATCAATAAACTAGCAGTCCAAGAATTATCATTATCCCAAACACTTTTTTCTTGACGCAAGATATCGCTTTTACCATCGCCATTAAAATCTCCCACATAGAGATTGGTATAGTCCCCTTTAAGCATCAAACTTTCTGGCAAATTGATAGGAGTGAAGTTATTTCCAGTAGAAATTAAAAGCTGTGCTGTTTCAGAATCATCATCATCCCAATCTCCTTTTTCTTGACGCAACAAGTCTGCTTTACCATCCCCATTAAAGTCGGCAGTGATTCCTGTTAATCTATCAGAACGACTAATAGCGAGTAAACTACCATATTCAGTCAAAACAAAAGTCTGAGTCTCAACATTTCCCGTAACAACTTCTAAAGTCCAGTCACCACCCAAATTAAAGTTACCAGTCAAATCATTAGATGCTGCTACATCTGCACTAGTAAAACTGGCAACTCTTTCAATAAAATCTAATCCTGCATTATTTGCCCCGACATTACAGCCATAAAGCAATAAATCTCCTTCTGGAGATAAAGCATTTCCCCAGGCTGCTAAATCACTTTGATAAGCATCTAAATTAGCATCAGATAAATAAGTATCTCCTAATTGAATTGTTCCCTCATCACCATGGGAAAAAATAGAAATACTGGCTAAATTACTGTATTGTTCCAGGACATTAGTAATTTGTTCAATGCCATTTTCTTGGGAATCAATGAGAACTACCTGATTCTTATTAGCATCGGGAATCAGAGATTGATAGTTAGTTAAATTAGTATCAATAAAAATGAGACTATTGGCAGAATCGTCTCTGCTCGATTGCCAAGTTTCTTCCTTGTCTGCTAGAGAAACCATAATTTAAAACAATGTGTATTTTAAAAACTTCTTTATTGCTAACTATTATGTATTGGTTAACGACTTATCAGGTAAAGCTATTATATTTTTTTGTGACTTTTGATACTTAAAATAAACGTATTTGTAATTTGATATTTCATAAAGAATTAGTTAATTACCTAAGTATTTTTATTAAGTCATATTTATACTTCCTAATCTAAAATATTTTCAACAGTAAAAGAGAAGCTTTATTGTTAAAACTCCTCTTTAATTATGAGAGATAGATTATAATTTTCTAAGTTTTAATTAATTGAGAAAATCAAGTTGGTCAAATATTTTGCTTAATTAAACCTTAATTTAAACCAGCGAACCTGCTAATTGTTGTTCAATCAGTTTACTCAAATCTTCTAAACTTAATTGGCTTAATTCATCTTCCGATAACTCTTCAGTTATTATGGCAAGCATTTGTTCATAATCTAAACCTTCATTTTCTGTTGCGATATTCTGAATTTCAATTGATGAAGAATTTGGCTCAGAATCTTCTACATTAGAGTCATAGTTAAATTCCCAGACTGGAACATGGGATGAATTATCGACAATTGTGCGGTAATTTGATTCCGTTGGGGAATTAACAGTACTAAAGTCAAAACTTTCACGGAAGGCACCGACGCTGAAGAAACCTTCTTGTGCCAGGAGTTGAGCGATATTACCTTCTTGGCGTAATCTATTGCTGCTTCCCCGACGCGCCCAGCGCCAATCTTTCAGCATTTGACCTACTTCTACGTTGCGATTGATATTGCCTGTGGCATTAGCTTCCGTTTGAGCTTGTGACCACAAATTTGATGAAGAACTAGATGCTGATTTACGATCCCAACCAATAACATCTAAAGCACGCAAATCAACTTCAGCAATTCCTCGTCTCACACCCAATTCTAGAAGAGGATCCATAATTCCTGCGTTGTCTTGGTTGCGCCAATGACTACCTTGATAACTATCACTATAGTAATTAGGATCATATGTACCACCAAATGTTTTGATTCCAATATCTTCAGAACCTATGGAGAATTTGGCAATTGAGGTTTTATTATTATCGAGGGAAAAATTACTGTCGAGTGTTCCAATAAATCTATGAGGACGACTTTCCATTCTGGTTCGGAATGAAGGAGAAAGATGACTATAATCTCGATTCTGAATACGATAGAGGTCTAAACTGGTAGCACTGCTATTAAGCATTTCTCTATTTTGATAGTTTTCATTGGTTATACCATCAACTAAGGAAACAAAGCCGAGAGTATGACCAATTTCATGAATCGCTACAGTGGTGAAGTCAATTTGATTAGAACCAAGGCTATTGAAGTAATTGTATTGCCAACCAACATTAGTGCCTACTAAGTTGTTCATGACAATAATACCGTCTAAAGTGCTGTCATTAGCATTAATCAACCCCAATGATTTTGCATTAGCCCTAGTCATAGCCACTTGGTTCAAGTTATAGCTTGTCATGCCGACTAGAGTTCCTGTGTTAGAAGTAATGCTATCTGGAGCTTCAGTTAACATTCTTACTGGATATTGAGAGGCATTTTCTAAATTATTGACCGCCGTTGTATCATCACTAGACTTGATGTCACTTTGCAATTTATTTCGGAAGTTTGTATAACTTGTACCCTGATGGAAAAAGGGAACAGCACCACCAAGAGTATTGCTGGGTAAATCGCTGTTGTTAACCATGCTGACATGGAGATTAACTGTTACATTATCACTTAAAACATTAGACCAAGCCTTACCTGCATATTCAAAAGCGGTTTTTTGAGCCGTAGTGACATTGGTATCGTAGGTGAAGTTGAATTTTAGGTCTAATAAGCTACCATATTCAGTTACAATGAAAGTTGGCGTTTCAATATTTCCCGTAACTACTTCTAAAGTCCAGTCACCACCTAAATCGAAATTACCAGTTAAATCATCACTAGCTGCTACATCTGCACCAGTTAAACTAGAAACTTGATTAATAAAATCAAATCCTGCATTATTTGCTCCTACATTACAGCCATAAAGCAATAAATCTCCTTCTGGAGATAAAGCATCTCCCCAAGCTGCTAAATCAGTTTGATAGCTATCTAAATTAGCAGTAGATAAATAAGCATCACCTAATTGAATTGTTGCCTCGTCACCATGAGAAAAAATAGAAATACTTGCTAAATTACTGTATTGTTCTAGAACATTAGTGATTTGTTCGATGCCGTTTTGCTGAGAGTCTATTAGAATGACCTGATTTTCATTACCATCGGGAATCAGCGATTGATAATTACTTAAATTAGTATCAATAAAAATAAGACTAGTGGCAGAAATATCTTGATCTGCTTGCCAATTTACTTCGTTGCTAGCTAGAGAAACCATAATTTAAAACAATGTGTATTTTAAAAACTTCTTGATTACCAACTATTGTGTGTTACAAGTCAAGTTATTAGGTAAAGGTACAATGTTTTTTTGTGGCTTTTGATACTTAAAATACACGGATTTATTGGAAGTAAACTTAATAAATATTTGATAAACAATCTAGGCTGTTGATAAAGCTAAATTAAAATTATTGTAAGTAAAATAGGCTTGATTTGAGTTTCCATAGTAATTTATTAGCTGGTTTTGGGCATTCTATAAAACATAGTGATTCTACGCACTGCAATTATTTCCAGAAATGATAATGCTGCCACAATTTTTAGAAATGTTTTGCCTCAAAGTTAACAGCAGATCTGTATTAGCTTACTTAGTATGCTTGTCCCTGCCTTTAATAGGTTCTTCTGCCACAGCCCAAATTATTCCTGACAATACATTACCGAATAATTCTGTAGTTACTCCCAATGCAGATAATTTAACAACAGGTTCTGGTATTGACGTGCAAATCACAGGGGGAACTACTGTTGGCAATAACTTATTTCATTCTTTTCAAGAATTTTCCTTGCCTCAAAGCAATATTGCCAGTTTCAATAATTTGGCAAATATCCAAAATATACTGACTCGCGTTACAGGGAATAATATTTCTACTATTGATGGCTTAATCAATGCTAATGGTTCGGCCAACCTATTTTTTATTAATCCCAACGGTATTGTTTTAGGTGAAAATGCAGCTTTAAATATCGGCGGTTCATTTATAGGAAGTACCGCTAATAGTATTGTTTTCCAAGATGGCAGTGAATTTAGCGCAGTTAATCCCAATACTCCTCCACTATTAACTATTAATGCTCCTGCTGGTTTGAATATGGGTGGGAATGCAGGAGAAATAGTAGTGGAAGGAACTGGGAATAGTAGTTTTTTTGATTTTGATTTTTTTGTTCCAGTCATCGAACGTCCGACGGGGGTAGAAGTCAGTTCGGGGCAAACTCTGGGTTTAGTGGGTAATGGTATTTCATTAGCAGGAGGGAATCTTACTGCCGAACAGGGTCGAGTTGATTTGGGCAGCGTCAATCAAGCTGGAGTAGTAACCATCGCTGAAACTGACACGGGCATTGCCTTTAACTATGAAAATATCGAAAACTTTGCAGATATAAACTTTACGGAGGCTGCTTCTGTTGATGTCAGTGGTGATGGAGGGGGAACAGTTCAACTCAGAGGCAACAATATTAGTCTGGCTGATGGTTCGCTAGTTGCTGTAGAAACTCTGGGTGATGGTGATGGTGGTTTATTAGATGTACGAGCTACTAATAATCTAGAGTTACTGCGAGATAATCCCGATACAGGTTTTTGGACGAGCTTTCTGGCTGATAGTGTGGAAGGTAGCACTGGTAAGAGTGGAGAGATAGTAATTAATAGCAGCAACCTGAACTTAATTGATGGAGGGCAAATTACCAGCGTTATCTATGGTGAAGGTGATGGGGGAAATATTGATGTCACTGCAGAAAATATTAATCTTAGTGGCTTTAATGAGGATGAATTGGGGATACTCGGTAGTAGCGGAATCTATACCACAGCAGAGTTTACCGCTTTTGGTAGGGGAGGCGATATCAATATCGATGCT
Organism: Waterburya agarophytonicola KI4; assembly: GCF_020640915.1. Lineage (GTDB taxonomy): Bacteria > Cyanobacteriota > Cyanobacteriia > Cyanobacteriales > Xenococcaceae > Waterburya > Waterburya agarophytonicola. Next base: position 45,142 of record NZ_JADWDC010000028.1, read on the forward strand.
CAAACCCTCAACATGACTAACGAGGCTCAAATAGGAGCTTTAACTTGGGGTGAGGGGAATGCTGGTGATATTAATATTAACGCACAAGAAATTTCCGCTACCGAATTTGCGAGGATTTTGGGTAATGCGGAAGCATTTTCGTTTGGGAATGCCGGAAACGTCAATATTCAAGTAAATGATTTATCTTTAGTTGATGGCGGACAAATTTCTGCCACGACTTTTGGTGATGGAAATGCAGGAATCGTTAGTCTAGATGCCGATACTATTGAATTAGTTGGTTCGACAGACCCTACTCAAGATTTTATTACAGGTATTTTTAGTACTTCTGACCTGGATACTTTAGGTAATGCGGGAGCTATCGATATTACGGCAAATGAATTGAGTATTAGCAATGGGGCGCAAATTCAAAGTTCTACTTCTGGTTTTGGTAACGGTGGTTCAATTAATATTAATGTTCAAAATCTAAGTTTACAAGGATTTAATGCAGAAGCTAAAAGTGCCATACTAGCCTCTGCTATTGAGAGAACAGGAGATGGTGGTGATATTCAAATTATTAGTGATAATTTAGTAATTGAAGAAGGTGCAACTATTTCAGCTAGCAACTTCTCAACTCGTAACCCTGATTTTCCTCCAGGAGAAGGAAAAGCTGGCGATATTGAAATTCAAGCTAAATCTATTTTGTTAGACAGTACGTTAGCGGACGAACAATCTTCCATTACTGCTTCCACTTTCAATGCAGGTGGTGGCAATATAATTCTTGATACTGATTCAATTACGGCATTAAATAATAGTCGAGTTACTGCGGAAACTCAAGGAGAAGGTACAGCAGGGTCAATTCAAGTTTTAGCGAAAAATTTTGATTTAGAAAACGGTGCTTTTTTTAGTACTAGTACCAGTGATATTGGGGATGCAGGTACAATTCAGGTTTCTGCTGACAAAATTGATTTAACAGATGAAAATACAGGTATATTTAGCCAAGCTACGGCTGATTCTTCTGGACAAGGCGGATTAATTACTCTCGATGCCGATCGCATTCAACTCAGTAAGCAAGCTACGGTTAATACTAGTACCGCTGGTTCGGGGAATGGAGGAACTATCGCTTTAACTAGTAATTTATTACAACTTGCTTCTCAAGGTGAAATTACTACTAGCAGTATTGGAGAAGGACAGGCAGGAAATATTAATTTAGATAGCAATCAAATTCAAGCTAATCAAGGATTTATTACTGCTACCTCAGAACAAACTGGTGGTGGAGATATTAATGTTATTAGTAAATCTATCCGTCTCCGAAACAATAGTTTAATCAGTACTAGCGTGTTAGATAGTAATGGTGGTGGTGGAAATATTACTATTGATAACTCGAATCTGATTTTGGCGAGAAATAATAGCGATATTAGAGCCAATGCTGTATTTGGTCCTGGAGGTAATATTGATATTTCTACGGAATTAATTTTTACTGATTTAACTAGCGATATTGACGCTTCATCCCAATTTGGACTTGATGGAGTCGTAGAAATTAGCAGTCCTGAATCAGATAAAGAACTCAATACTGCTATCCTCCCAGAAAATATTGAAGACCCTACAGGATTGATTAGCGCTTCTTGTCCTATAAGTGATGAAAATACCTTTGCGGTGACGGGTAATGGCGGAATTCCTAGTAGTCCATATCAAACTCAGTCTTTGAGCGCAACTTGGTATGATTTAAGACCAGTTAAACAGGAGAAAGCCGAAGTTGCTTCTTTACCTACGCCTTTGAAAGAAGCAACAGCAACTATCATCGATGCTGGGGGAGAATTAGAGTTGGTTGCCTTGACTCCCTTGTCTACCCATCGCTGGATTCAATCTAGTAGTTGTGGTCCTAAAGAGAGTTACCATCAATGAGATGTAGAAATTATTAGCAAGCCTTTTGAAATGAAAATCCTAGCAGATCGAGTTATTAGGGTATGCGATCGCTATTTGAACCCTTGTAATTAATCGCGGTATTTATTTCAACATCAAAATTGGCGTTATTAATACATTTCTTATCTCGACTGCTGGATTCCCCCAGTTCTTAAAAGTTAAAATATTTTACAAGATCGCCTTAATTAGCTTAAAATTATTGGGTTTGTTCCCAAGAGTAAATCTTAGAAACAAACCTGTCCCTGGGTATATACGGTTGCCTGGGGACATTGCATTTTTTAGTCTGTCTGTCTGTTAGCGAACATAGCGATCGCTTTTGATCGAGCTTTTACTAAAAAAGATTGCCATCTTTGCTAATAGGGCATAATCTGATTCTGTAATCATCTTATTTTTTTGTTTTTTTCTGTAAACTAGAAGACTAGATTTTATTTTTATTGTTGCGGGTTATGTCTTACGAATCGAAATTAGATCATAAATCTGGCAAATTAATCAACCCAGCACAGTTATGTCTATTGCTTTCTATTGCTTTACATTTATTGGTTCTCAAATTTGGCTTACCAACAATAGAATTTAATAATAATTCTGGCGAAAGAGAAGTTTCTGTCATTGAACTCAATCCAGAACAACAGGCTCGTCTACCTGATTTGTATCCGCAACTAAATAGTAACGATCTACCAGTACCAAATATTGGCAATCTGCCTTCTGTGGATAATAGTCAACCCGCAGCACCTTTTGCCATACCTCGGGATTTAATTCCTGGTATTGGAAATCCCTCGGATCTAAGTCCTTTACTCATTCCTCCTCCCCCTAATTTTGATAATTTTCCACCCATAACAGATATCACCCTACCTCCTTTGGGGGATCTATCTGATCTTCCCTTACCTCCAGAAATTAGACCTGAAGATTTTCAAATAGATCCTGCTAAATTACCTCCATCCAACACGAACAAACCAGATCGACCAACCAATTCTCCAACCCAACAGCCAAAACAACCAACAACCCCCAATCAAACAGCTACCAAGCCTGAGGTCAAACCAACAGATAAACCTCAAGCAAACCAGCCTCCGAAACTTACTCCAGAACAAATTGCTGCTCAAAAAGTTATTCAAAGTCAGCAACGCATTCGCAAACTCAGTCAAAGCCTCAAAAAGAATCAAGACGGTACGAGTGATGAAGAAGCTAGAAAAAATTATATTGCTTGGTTGACCAAAGTCGAAGACGTAAAACCAGAAAGTATAGAAGTAAAAGGTACTTATCCTAGAGATGCTTGTATTAGAAGGCTCAAAGGCACCAGCGTTTATGGTGTAGTAGTAGATAGGGAAGGTAACGTAGTTGCTTTAGATTTGATTAAGGGAGCAAAATATCCTGTTTTCGACGAAGCAGCAGGAGAAGAAATTATTAAAAGCGTTCTGGATAACGATACGGAACAACCAAAGCCTTATCAAGTGACTGTTAATTATGAGTATGATGCAGAAATTTGTCCTTCTATAACTCTCCCTTCAATTCGCAGACAAGAGGAAGCAGAAAAAGCGAAAGAAAAAACCGAACCTACCGAAAAACCCCAACCAGTACTTCAGCCCAAGCCCGAAACTAAACCAGTACCCGAACCTAAACCAGTACCCGAACCTAAACCAGCACCCGAACC